>CALFER010000047.1 GCA_937951895.1 uncultured bacterium | reverse complement strand
AGATCGAAGCGATCCTGAATGTCTCGGCCGGTTCGATCGATCCTTCGATACCGGATCGCCCGTATATCATCATGGTGGTGGGGGTCAACGGTGTCGGGAAAACAACGACCATCGCCAAGATTGCCAAGCGCTTCAAGGACCAGGGGAGGCATGTCATGCTGGCTGCCGGCGATACATTCCGCGCGGGCGCTATTGAGCAGTTGCAGGAGTGGGGCCGGAGACTCGACGTGGAGGTCATCGCTCAGAAAGAGGGATCCGATCCCTCCGCCGTGGCCTGGGACGCCGTTGCGGCAGCGAAAACGCGAAATGCCGACATCCTGATCGTCGATACTGCCGGTCGGCTGCATACCAAAACCAACCTCATGGAGGAACTCCGGAAAGTGACCCGTGTCATCGATAAAAACATGACCGGTGCTCCTCATGAAACTCTCCTGGTGCTGGATGCAACAACCGGCCAGAATGCAGTGATTCAGGCGAAACAGTTCTGCGAGGCGGCGGGGGTGACCGGAATCGTCCTGACCAAACTCGATGGCACCGCCAAAGGCGGCATCATCGTCGGCATCGTGGAAGCGATGAAACTGCCGGTCAAACTGATCGGTATCGGCGAGCGGATGGATGATCTGAAGGATTTCGACCCCAAAGCATTCTCGGCGGCGTTATTTGAAGAATGACATGAACCGGACATCGATCGATGCAAAATGGATGCGCCTCGCGCTCGCACTGGCCAGAAAAGCCAGGGGAAAAACACGACCGAATCCGGTTGTCGGAGCCGTGATCGTTCGAAATGGACGCCTGCTGGGCACGGGATATCATCACCGTGCCGGTCAGCCTCATGCGGAAATCGAAGCGCTCCGCAGTGCCGGATCCCGGCGGATTCGCGGAGCAGATTGTTATGTGACGCTTGAACCGTGCAATCATACGGGTCGAACCCCTCCGTGTTCGGAAGCTCTGATCGAAGCCGGGATTCGCCGCGTGATCGTGGCCATGCGCGATCCGAACCCATCCGTTTGCGGCGGAGGCCTGGCGCGACTCATGGAAGCCGGCATCGAGGTCGATTGCGGTCTGCTCGAAGCAGACGCTCGAAAACTGAATGAATCGTGGATAAAACGCGTGACAACCGGATTACCCTTCGTCATTCTCAAGATCGCTTCGAGTCTCGACGGAAAAATCGCCACGGCAAAGGGGGAGTCGCGCTGGATTTCCTCGGAGAAATCCCGGAGCCATGCCCATCGGATACGCCGGACGGTCGATGCGATTCTCATCGGCCGCGGCACACTGATGTCCGACGACCCGAGTCTCACTGCGCGAAACGGTGGCCGCATCGTGGCCGCGCCTTTGCGAGTCATCGCCGACTCCAGGCTGCAGTCACCTCCGACGGCCCGCATGTTTCAACCCGACCACCCGGGACATTCGATGATTGCAGTCCGGAATCGGGCGGGGGAGGAGCGCCGACGCGCATTCGATGGGTTGAATGTCGAGATTTTCGAGGCGGGCGATGACGGAGGGAAAACGAATCTTAATGTGTTGCTTGAAGAATTGGCCCGTCGGGGAATCGAACGCGTGCTTGTCGAGGGGGGGGCCGAGCTGAACCACGCCTTGCTTCGCCTCCGTCTCGTCGATACAGTGATGCTGTATCTGGCACCGATGCTGATCGGAGGTCGTGATGCGCGGTCTGCGATCGAGGGCGATGGTTTGGGCAGACTCGATCAGGTGCCTCGGCTGCATCACATCCGAGTCCGGCGTCTCGGCCCGGACCTGCTCGTGACCGGATATCCTGATTATCCTGTCGCAGGTCCGGAGAAGGATGGTTGAGAAGATGTTTACCGGGATCGTGGTCGAAACAGGTCGTATCCGCGCGATCCGGCGGAGCCGGCACTGGACGGTCTGCGTGGACGCACCCGCAACGGCCCGGGATCTCAAACCCGGCGCTTCCGTCGCAGTCTCGGGCGTCTGTGTTACCGTCGTCGATCGGGAGTCTGACGGGTTTTGGTTCGATCTGTCTGCGGAGACACTGGAGAGGACCACCTTCCGAAATCTGAAAGTCGGCGATCCGGTCAATCTCGAACCCGCAATGCGTCTCGGAGGCACACTCGATGGGCACATCGTTCAGGGGCACGTCGACGACGTCGGTCAGGTGGTGCGTTTCACCGGGGATACCTCGCGTGAACTCACGATCACACCCCGTCATCCTCCCGGAGCGCTGATCGTCGAAAAAGGATCGATCGCGATCGACGGGGTCAGTCTGACGATCGCGCGGATCGAGAGGGATCGTGATGTGACGATGGCGCTCATCCCTCTGACCATCGAGACCACCACCTTTCGTCATCTCAGACCCGGACATCATGTCAATATCGAATATGATATCATCGGGAAATACGTGGTTCGCTCGAAACACTTCTGATATATGAGTATTTTTTGAGGAGTTATTCCATGAATCGAACCGAGATCACTGAAACAGAGAATGGCAGGCGAAACAAGCGATTCTTCGACTCCATCGAGGACAGCATCCGTGATTTCGCGGCGGGCAGGATGTTGATTGTGGTCGATGATGAAGACCGTGAAAATGAGGGTGACTTGACGATGGCCGCCGAGAAAGTCACGCCGGATGCGATCAACTTCATGGCAAAATTTGGACGGGGCCTGATCTGTTTACCCATGAACTCGGATCAACTCGATCGTCTCGGTCTGGGTGACATGGTACATGACAACAGTTCCCGATTTCAGACCGCATTCACGGTCTCTATCGATGCCCGGGATGGGATCACCACCGGAATCTCTGCGCATGATCGGTCCCATACCATCCTCACGGCGACTCGACCTGACGCCAAAGCGCAGGATCTGGTCAAACCCGGTCATGTCTTTCCGCTTCGCGCCCGCGAAGGCGGCGTGCTGAAGCGCGCCGGACAAACCGAAGCCGCCGTCGATCTCGCACGCCTCGCAGGACTCAATCCGTTCGGGGTGATCTGTGAGATCATGGATGAGGATGGGACCATGATGCGGGTTCCTCAGCTTTATGAGTTCAAACGCAAACACGGATTGAAGATGGTGACGGTGGCTGACCTGATCGAGTTTCGAACTCGAAACGAGCGCTTGATCGAACATGTTACGCAGACCCGGTTACCCACCCCGTACGGGGTTTTCACGGCGAACCTTTTCCGGGACATGATTCACGATGATTATCACACCGCCTTGGTTCTCGGTGATATCTCCTCCCCTGAACCGGTCCTGATCCGGGTGCATTCGGAATGCCTGACCGGCGACGTTTTTCATTCTCTCCGATGCGATTGCGGACAGCAACTCGAACGCTCGCTCTCCATGATCGGTCAGGAAGGTCGCGGGTTACTCCTCTACATGCATCAGGAAGGTCGGGGCATCGGTCTGGCCAATAAACTGAAAGCCTATCATCTTCAGGATCAGGGGATGGACACCGTCGAAGCCAACCTTTGCCTGGGATTCAGAGACGATGAGCGTGACTATGGGATCGGTGCGCAAATCCTGCGTGATCTCGGTGTGAAAAAACTCCGTCTGATCTCAAACAATCCCAGAAAATTCGTGGCTTTGCGCGGGTACGGTCTCGAAATCGTCGAGCGCGTTCCGATCGAAGTTCAGCCTAACAGCGAAAATAGATTTTATTTAAATACAAAACGTGACAAAATGGGACACATGCTCGATCCGGACTTCGTCCCATCCAAACCGCTCACGGAGGACTCAGGCGCATGAAACAGATCGAAGGTCATCTCTCAGCAAAAGGTTGCAAATTCGGACTCATCGTCAGCCGTTTCAATGATTTCATCACGGGCCGATTACTGGAAGGCGCATTGGATGCCCTGATCCGGCATGGAGCCGACGAGGCTTTGGTGACCGTCATCCGTGTCCCGGGAGCGTTCGAGTTGCCCGCGGCAGCGAAACGCGTCGTCGAATCGAAGCAGTTCGATGCGGTAATCTGCCTCGGAGCGGTCATTCGTGGAGATACACCTCATTTTGAGTATATCTCGGCGGAAACAACCAAAGGGATCGCCATGGTCGGCCTCGATGCGACCATCCCGGTGACCTTTGGCGTGTTGACCACGGATTCGACGGATCAGGCGATCGAGCGTGCCGGAACGAAGTCGGGCAACAAAGGATGGGATGCCGCATGCACCGCTATTGAATTGATCGATCTGTATCGCAAGATCCAGACCGGAAAACAATAGGATCAGGATCGGGTGTTATCGCTGATTCGGAGGGGCATTTGAGTGCTGGGTAAAAGACGTCAAGGGCGCGAACTCGCGCTCCAGCTGCTGTACAAATTCGATCTGGAATCATCTCAGTCCGATCAACCCCTGTCAGCGACCGATGAAATGATTCTCCGTGAGATCAAGATGATCGGGAGAACCAATGCCGGACGGGATCTCGCGTTCCTGCTGACCCGCAACGTGATCGATCATCTCGACATCATCGATGACTGGATCGAAAAGACGGCGGAAAACTGGACGCTAGGCAGGCTCTCCGTTATTGACCGGAACGTTTTGAGGCTGGCTGTCTTCGAGATACTCTATGTGCCGGACGTGCCGCCCAAAGTCGTTCTGAACGAGGCGATCGACATTGCTAAACGATATGGATCTGAACAGTCCGGTAAATTCGTCAACGGCGTTCTGGATCGAATTTCCAGTGCTCATAGCGGTTCATTGCGGATTCCGCAGGATACCGGGGCGGAGGAATCGTGAAATACTTCATTTTCAGTGATATACACGGAAATCTCGAAGCGCTTCAAGCCGTCATGGTCGAACTCGATCGCGAATCCGAATACTCGGAATGCACCCCGATCTGCCTGGGTGATATCGTCGGATATGGCCCGAATCCCAGGGAATGCATTGCCGAAATCCGACGTCGAAACATCCGTGCGATCGCCGGCAATCATGATTATGCTGCCACAGGCCGGATGGACATCTCATATTTCAATCCCTATGCAAAAGACGCCGTGCTCTGGACAAAGAACATCCTGACTCCGGATGACATGGACTTCCTCATGAAACTTGAACTGCAACTCATCTTCGACGAGATGACGTTTGTGCATGCGACCCCGTGTGATTCGGAGAACTGGAACTACCTCTTCACGCTGTACGATGCGCAGCACAATTTCGAATGTTTCGGTTCTCAGGCATGCTTCGTGGGTCATTCGCATTATCCGGCCTTCATCATCCAGAAGGAAACGCACGATTGCTGGGTCCACCCCCATCCCGTGCTCAGTTTCCGCGACGGATGGAAATACATCATCAATGTCGGCAGTGTCGGCCAACCCCGGGACGGCAACCCCCAGTCCTCATTCGCGGTCTATGATCGCGACACCCAGACGATCGAACTCCGTCGGGCGAAATACGACATCTCCCTGACTCAGCAGAAAATGCGGGATGCCCGCTTGCCGGAGTATCTGATCGAGAGACTTGAAATGGGTCGATGAGCGGATCGAAGATGCGGACAATTTTTCCTGCCTCGGCGCTTCTCGTTCTTTGTATGCTGACCCGATCCGTGGCGGATGCCGCCTCCGACGAGTTCATCAAGGGCGTATGGTCGATCACCTACCTCGTCCGGGATCCGCAGAGAGTGTTGATCGTTCCTGCTGTAAAAACCTCGGGCTTCATTCAGACCAGTCTACCCATTCACAGAGGGTATCAAATTACCGTCACATCAGTGCTCGATCCCATCTCCGGATTTCCGGCCCGGCATCGTCCTGATCCCGATGAAGCGCCCGCTCTTCCGGAAACGCTCTCGGATATGCTCAAGAAATGTTCATCCATAACCGACATCGTGCGTCTTGTCATGGATTTTGTCGACATGACGGCGGTCTATTCGGCGGATGAGCAGGACCAATCCTGGCAGGAAGTGATGCGCAGAGGAACCGGAAACTGTGAAGGCCGGGTGAATCTCGCCGTCGAGATGCTCGCGAAACTCGGTATTTCATCACGATCCGTATTGGGATGCTTGTTTGAAAACGGGGATGCCGTGTTTCACCGCTGGATCGAAACCGAATATCCGGGGATCGGCGCTCTTCCTTCTGATCCGGGACGAAGTCAGGACTTTGTCGACCCGATGCATCTGGTGCTGTATCCCTCTGCATCCGCGCAGATTGAGCCTGGTTCGCTGAAGGAACTTGGCGTTGAGATTGAAATCCTGACAGAGACGCGTGATGTGGTTGTGTTCGATTTTCGCCATTCCGAATTCATGCCCGAGAAGCGGATTCAGCGGCGAAAGCTGGAGCCCGGACGGTTTTCCGGCGTCATTGCCGGGTGCGTGCCCTTGCCGCTCAACGGGGAGGCGATTGTTGAATTGAGCATGAATGGAAAACGTGAAAGGTCGGCGATCGATCCATTCGGACGCTTTGCATTCACCGGATTGGACTCCGGTGAGTATTCCGTGGTATGGCATGAAGGCATGAATCGGACGATGGAGCAATCGGGGATGTTGGATAACCGCCAGTTCGTCGAAATCCCTTTCAGGTCCGGGCAGGGACCGATGTGAGTCACGGACGCATCCATCTGTTGCCGGATCATGTGTCGAACCGGATCGCGGCAGGGGAGATCATCGAGCGTCCGGCTTCCGTTGTCCGGGAACTTCTCGACAATGCAATCGACGCGGCTGCGCGGCGGATCGAGATCTCCGTTCGCGGTGGAGGACTCGGATGCATTGAAGTGCGTGATGACGGTTGCGGCATTTTCCCGGACGACCTGCTGCTCGCCTTCGAACGGCACGCCACGAGTAAAATCCGCTCCGCCGATGATCTCGATACGATTGCGACTCTCGGTTTTCGAGGAGAAGCGCTCCCGAGCATTGCTTCGGTCTCGCGGTTGATCGCCGATTCCTTCGTACGTGAGGCCCCGACAGGTGCGCGCGTGATCATCGACTCCGGAACCGTCATCGAACACATGGAGATTCTCTGCGACCCCGGCACCCGCATCCAGGTGCTCGACCTGTTCCGCAACGTGCCGGCCAGAAAAAAATTCCTCAAATCCCTCAACACCGAACTCGGGCATGTCGCTGAATCGGTGATCGATCATGCCGTCGCTTTCCCCGACGTGCACTTCTCGTATCAATGTGAAGATCGAACGGTGATCGACGTGGGAGCGGTGAGTCGCTGGAGCGCTCGGATCCAGGATCTGTTCGGGAAGACATTTGTCGAGAAGATGATCTACTTCGAGGATGTCGTCGGGGAGATCTCGATCCGCGGCTTTATCTCGGATCCCGGCTCGTTGCAGGCAACCGCACGATCGCAGCGGCTATTCGTCAATCAAAGGCGAATCCGCGACCGCATGATTGTGCAGGCGCTTTACAAGGCATACCAGGAATTCATCACCGCACATGGACACCCGATGTTCATCATCGATATCAGGATGCCGGCCGATCGCATCGACATCAATGTTCATCCGGCCAAATCGGAAGTCCGTTTTCAGGACTCCGGCGCGATGTTCAGCGTGGTGATCGCTTCGATCCGGAAAGCACTCGGCGGATCCATCTCACACGCATTTTCGAAACCCGCAGAACCGGTCACGAACCCGCTTCCGTCAGATTCATCCCCGATCGGACGTGAATCGATGGGCGAGTCTTTCGAGAACGTCGTTCGAGCAGGTTCAGCGGAAGGGCAACTCACTCCGCCTCCGGCATGTCAGCCCCTGCCATTCGATCGCAGCGTCATCACCTTTGCTCCGTCTTCACGGGAGGGGCTGTTCGATGCCAATCAGGTTCGAGCCGACCATTGGGAGGTGATCGGACAACTGATGAGCACGTTCATCCTCGTGGATGCGGGTGAACATCTGCTGATTGTGGACCAGCACACAGCGCATGAGCGGATTCTTTTCGAGCAATTGAAACGGGATTACTCGGATGGAAAGATCCCCTCACAGGGATTGATTTTTCCGGTTCCCATCGAGTTGGAACCCAATCTGTTCGGTATCCTGATTGAGTTTTCTGATCTGCTCGGGCATATGGGTGTCGTGATCGACGACTTCGGCCGCAACAGCATTCTGGTGAGGGCTTTACCGAGGCATTTGTCGGATGAACGGGTGGAGGAACTTCTGCGCGACATCGCTTCAGAGTTGCTCGATACCGGCACATCCGATCGACTCCGACATGCCGAACGTAAACTGCTGATCACTCTCTCATGCCGCAGAGCCGTGAAGGCCGGGGACCGTTTGGATCTTTCAGAGATGCATCGCATCGTCGAACGGTTGCTGCGAGGCGATATCCCGTCGACGTGTCCGCATGGACGTCCCATTGTTATCGCCGTGCCGCGGCGGGAGATCGAGACGCGTTTCAAACGATGATCGAAACAGATCACCCGAAGATACGAATTGCAATCATCACCGGACCCACCGGTTCCGGAAAAAGTGCCATTGTTGAACGATTGCATCTGGAGAGACGAATCCCGGCTTTCGAGATTGTGATTGCGGATTCGCGGCAGATCTACAGCGGGATGTCAATCGGAACGGACAAGCCGACAGCGGCTCAGCAAGCCCTGATTCCGCATCATCTGCTGGATATCGTACCCCCCGATCAACCGTTTTCCGCCGGCGAGTATCTCATGCGCGCGGACCTTGCCATCCGTTCGATTGCCGCGCACGGCGCTCTGCCCGTGATCGTGGGAGGAACCGGATTGTACATCCGCTCTCTGATCGGAGGGCTGGCACCCGCTCCCGCGGATGATGCCGATTTCAGAGATCGTCTTCGCGAGGAAATCCGCTCGACGGGACTGTCGACGGTGTATCGGTGCCTGGAACAGCTCGACCCGGAACGGGCAGCCCGGATTCAGCCCAATGATGAGCGGAGAATCATCCGAGCGCTCGAGATCATCCGCACTTCCGGGAAGACCGTCTCGGAAATTTACCGGAATCACCGTTTCGAGCAGTTGCGTTATGAACCGCTGATGTTTGTACTGAGCGTTCCTCGTGAAAAACTCTATAGTAGAATTGACAGGCGCGTGGATGAGATGATTCGGAACGGTTGGATCGACGAAGTTCGCCACCTCATCGAGCGATACGGCCGGGATGCGATCGGGTTCGATGCGATCGGATACCGCGAGATCCGGGATTGTCTGCTTGGTGATCTGGATCGGGACGAGGCGGTCCGGTTGATCAAGCAGGGAACGAGGCGCTATGCGAAGCGACAGCTGACATGGTTTCGGAAGGAATCACACGCGATCTGGATCGAACACGATCCGGATGCCCCGTGTTCGTCGATGGATCGTATTTCGCAATCAATCAATCTTTTTCTGGGGGATCGCAACGAGACGGGGCATGCGACCCGGCAATCATGCTGATCGGTGGAGTCTATGGCGGAACTGGTCATTATTGTTGGAATCAGACGTGATCATGATACGCGTGCGCAGGCGGATGAATCGCTCCAGGAACTGAAACTGCTTTCTGAATCAGCAGGCGCAGCGGTCGTCGGCCGTGTGTTCTGCGATCTGGATTCGATCCATCCCGGAACGTTTATCGGCAAGGGCAAGATTCATGAAATCGGGCAGCGGATCGAAGAAACCGGTGCGGACATGATCATTCTGGACGACGCTCTGTCGCCGGCGCAGCAACGGAATCTGGAGCAGCAGCTCAATACCACTGTTCTCGATCGAACCGGAATCATTCTGGACATCTTCGCACATCGCGCTCAGACACGTGAGGGGATCATCCAGGTCGAACTGGCGCAGGCGAAGTACATGCTGCCACGCCTGACCCATCTGCACTCGCACCTCAGCCGACTCGGCGGTGGCATCGGCACGCGGGGGCCGGGTGAAACCCAATTGGAGTACGATCGGCGCCGCATCCGTTCCCGCATCGACCGGCTCGAAGACGAGCTTGAAAAAGTGAGAAAACGGCGCGGGTTGCAGCGTTCCGGCCGGAAAAAAGCGGGCTATCTCAATCTGGCTCTCGTCGGGTATACCAATGCCGGCAAATCGACCCTGATGAACCTCCTTACGGGAGCTTCCGTCAAGGTGCGCGATCAGCTTTTCGCCACGTTGGATCCCACCCTGCGCCTGCTCGAACTCCCCAACAATCAACGCGTGATCCTCTCCGATACGGTTGGATTCATCTCGAAACTTCCACACGAACTGGTCGCCGCTTTCCGTGCGACTCTGGAGGAAGTCGTTGAAGCCGATCTGCTGCTGCACGTCATCGACAACTCCTCCGATTGCAGGGACCGGCAGATCACCGAGGTCGTCCGGACGCTGAAAGAACTTCATGCGAGTGACAAACCGATGGTCCTGATCTTCAATAAAATCGATAAAACACCCGATCAGGCTCCGGGATCGATCGGTATGATGGATGAGAGCCCTGCAGTGGCCGTCAGCGCTAAAACCGGTGCGGGGATCCCGGAACTGCTCGATATCATCTCACGGTTCGATCGTCTGAATCTGGTCGAAACCGATTTCGTGATTCCCTACTCGCGTGGTGATATTATCTCGGAGATTCAGCGTTGCGGGAGTGTGGGCCCCATCGATTATGCCGACCACGCCATTCTCTTTCACGCAGTTGTTCCCAAACGGCTTGCGGATCAGTTCCGGGAGTTTCTGAAATGAGACGATCCTTTGCGGACCGAATCGTATTTCTTGCGCTGGTGGCTCTTCTGACTGACTGCCGTCCGCCGGCAATTCCGGAAAGGAACGCCCCGGGATTTGATCCCATGGTCTGCCGGAATGGCGACGTGGCGGATCGCGACTCGTCCATGGTGGATTGTGCCGGGCGCCTCAAAGCTCTTTGTGAGGAAACCGCAACCTCGGATTCCGGCACGATGTTCAGCAGACTGCGCAAGGAACTGGAGTCGGAGGCCGGTTGTGTTCTTCTGTATCAGTTCATGTGTGAACTGGCGTTGCATGAATCCGAGTCGATCGAGGCAGCTGCGTATCTCGATATGGCGATTCGTGTCGCTTCGGATCAATCTCGATTGGACATCTGGCGGCAATCCATCGATGCGCAACTCGAGCCGGCGCTGCTCATCACCATCGATCAGGCACAGGCCGACGGCGATACCGAATCGGCGCTGGAGGCGATCCGATGGCGCAACCTGCTGTTCGAACCGGATCGCCGGTTGACCCTGCGCCAGATTGAAATGGAAGCGGAGAACGGCAACGATGAGATGATTGTGCGGCTGTGCAATCGTCTGCCGGCTTCCTTGCGGGATCTCGATATCCGGATCGCCGCTGCCGCCGCTCTGGAAAAACTGACGCGCTATGATGAAGCGATTGAATGGATCAGGCCGCTGGCGCAGTCAGAGAAGCGGATGATCGTTCAGGAACGGTATACGCGTCTGCTTGAATTGCGTCACGAGGCCAATCGACCGGAACAGGTCCGGGACTTGAATCAGAAAGTATGGGTGACCCGGGAGGATCTCGCGGCGTTCGTCGCCTGGCAGTTCGATCTCGATGTCCCCGACCATTCCAGTGTCGTGATGATCGATATTCAGGAATCGCCTGCGAGAGCAGCCATCCAGGCTTGTGTGGAACTGGGGCTGTTGAGCGTTGGGCGAGACCACCGGTTCCGGCCTCTGACCCGCATACAGAGAAACGATCTGGCAATCGTGTGTTATGAAATCATTCAGGTGAAGCGATATTCTGCAGTGGAGTCAGTGGATGGACTGCCATGGGATGTTCCGCCGGGGCATTTCGCGGCGCGTGCGATCGCAATGTCGGTTCGGCTGGGATTGATGACGCTGATGGATGACGGTTCGTTTCAAGGAGGCAGGCAGCCGGGTGGTGCGGCTGTGGTCGACGCGATTTCCAGGCTTCGGACTCTGGTCTCGAGTCCTTGACAACACCTGGGATGATTCATTACTAATGAACGGAACATTCGAGGCGACGCATGGACATCGAAAGGAGTGCGGTATGAGGAAAACGTGGTCAGTGATGGTGATGGTTGTTCTGTTGGCTGCCGTGATGGCAATGCCTGCGCTCGGCAAGGACTTCAAACGCAATCAGAAAGACGGCCCTCTGTCTGCAGTGGTTGATTTCGAAAACAAATCGGAATGGGGGGGCTGGCGTCTCGGACGGGCCGCCGCCGATGTGCTCACGACGGAACTCGTCAAGGGCACCAGTTTGCGGTGCATGGAGCGTGAAAAGCTCGATGCGATCCTGAAAGAGAAGAATCTCTCGGCCTCCGGTCTGACAACACCGGACACCTATGTGAAAATGGGCGGTATGCTGGGGGTGAAGTATATCGTGACGGGAGCGATCTCCTCATTCGGCGAGAAGGAAGTCGGCGGTTCCGGATTCGGTGCAGCCGTCAATCTCGTGTTCTACAAGGTTGTAATCGATGTGCGTATCGTGGATGCGGCGACCGGCGAGATCGTTTTCTCTGAAACCGCATCCGGTGAAAAGAAAAGCCCGCGCATTTTCGTGATGGGTGCGGGTGGTGGTGAAAACTATGATGAGCAGGCTGCTCAGAAGATTCTGCGCGAGGCCTGCCAGGATATGGCCAAGAAAATCGAAGCCGCTTTGGAGTAGCAGACAATCCGGCACGGGGGCTTGCTGACAGGCCCTCGTGCTTTTTCAACGGACATCATGATTAAAACCACACGATTTTCCACGCATATCATCGCTGTGATGATTCTGTGCCTTCTGGCTCCGATCGCCTGCTCCGCCGCCGATGCGATCCGGATACTCCCCTTCTCGTACGGACCTTCACGCCATCTGCCTGAAATCGCGCGCGAAGCAGCCTGGCTCTTTCAGAGGAAATTCGAAATCGGTCGGATCAAGTCGACACTGTCAGCCGGTTCAGATTCCTCAGATATGACATCGTCCGCCTTGCCACCTCAACTGAACCTTTCCTCACTGGGAGATCTCAAGGGAGTCAATCTGCTCCTGGCCGGTTCCGTCACTGAACTCGGGGTGGATCACAAAGAGGGGATCCGCGGTGCGAGAGTGTTGGGTGTTTGTGAGATTCCGGTTGTTGTGACGATCCGCGTCGGGCTCTACGACGCTGGAACCGGAAACCTGATTACCCTGCACGAACGGACGGCGAAGCAATTTGTTCCAAGGGTCAAGGTGTTCGGTTTGCATCGTCATCCATATCCCACCACTCCGCGTTCCATCGATGGTCTGATTCATGATGGGATCGTTGAGATCACCCGGGAAATCGTGAATTCGAGAGCACCTGCTGACGGGAAGCTCGACCTGTTCAACCCATCCGAATGAAACACACGGGAATCCCGGTTCTGGCTGTGCGGGCGGCATCTCCCGCAGCACGGGCCGGAATCCGGCCGGGTATGCGCATTCTGAGACTGGACGGGCATGAAACCCTCGATGAACTCGATCTGCTGTTCGTAAATCATCAAACCGAGATTTCTCTGGATGTTTTGAACGAACCGGGCCATCTTTCGATTCGGATCAGGAAACGCGAAGAAACAGATCTCGGAATAACTACCGAACCGATTCGATGCAAACCCTGCGGAAACGCCTGTATATTCTGTTTCGCCGATCAGAATGCTCCGGGATCTCGAGCAGCGTTGCGATTCAAGGATGAAGATTATCGGTTCAGTTTTCTGTTCGGACATTACGTGACGCTGTCCCATATCACGGAACGTGAGCTCGAGCGAATCGGGCGTCTGCGGCTGCATCCGCTCTACCTGTCGATCCATACCGTGGAGGATGATCTCAGGAGACGCCTGATGGGGATCAAACGATCGGTTCCGATTCGTCGGCTGCTCGATCGCCTCGTCGAACTCGATCTCAGGTTCCATGGACAGATCGTACTGGTTCCCGGATGGAACGATGGTGAACACCTCATCCGGAGTGTGCGCGAGTTGATGGGATACCAACCGAACCTGCAATCGCTGGCGGTGATCCCGGTCGGGTTGACCCGGCATCGTGATGGCCTGATCCCGATCGAACCGGTGTCATCGGAATGGGCCGCCGGGGTGATTCGGGATATCGATACTCAGGTGCCTTCCATCCCCCCCGGCTGGCTGGCATGTTCCGATGAGTTGTTTCTGAAAGCCGGTATACCGGTTCCTTCATCGCGGTATTATGGAGACTATGCGCAGTTGGAAAATGGTGTCGGCATGCTCAGAGCCATGATGGATGGAGGTTTACGAAGGCGGAAATTCGAAGGATGGCAGGAACGAGCCGAGGGTGAGACGGGGGAACGATACTGGTTTGTGACCGGCACTGCGGCCTACCCCGTGTTGCGATCGCTGATCGAGCGATGGTTCCGGGGACGGATTCCTTCGTACATCAAGCTCATCGCGATCCGGAACGATCATTTCGGCGAAACCGTTACGGTTGCGGGACTGGTTTCCGGGCGCGATCTGATTCGCCAGATCGGTCACGAGGCCCGAAATGACCGGGTGTTTATCCCGTCCGTCATGCTTCAATCCGATCAGGAACGGTTTATCGATGACGTGACGGTCGATACGGTTACCCATGCGACGAACGCGTCCGTTTTCATCATTGAGCCCGGCATCGATTCTCTGTATAAAGTCCTCCGATCGTGTCTTCGGGATCGTGGACACATTTTCCAGCAAGCGTCGGACGCTTGAGGACCGGATGGAGTATGGCGAGTTTCACGTTGAGCATCATGGGTCGCGTCAATGTCGGGAAATCGACATTGTTCAACCGTCTGTGCAGGAATCGCGCTGCGATCGTTGAAGATACGCCTGGCGTAACGCGTGACAGGAAGGACGGCCGGTATTCTTGGAGAGGACATCGATTCGTGCTGTGCGATACCGGGGGACTGGATCCTGATCTGAAAGACAGTCCCGCGGTGCTCGCTCAAAGACAAGCCCGACTGACACTCGATTTCGCCGATCTCGTGCTGTTCGTCGTCGATGTGAGAGCCGGGATGCTGGCCGAGGACATCCAGATTGCCGACCTGCTCAGAAAATCGGGCAAACCGATCATTCTTGTTGCCAACAAGGTGGATATCCCCGCGGTGTTGGATCTGGTGCACGAGTTTCACGCTATGGGTCTTGGTGATCCGATCCCGGTATCCGCTGAACACAACCTGGGCATCGAAACTCTGAACGACGAAATCCTCAGGCGACTGGGTGTCCAGGCGATGGAAGAAGAGTCTGAGAACCTCGGTCCGACTGGTCCGAGGATCGCGGTGGTCGGGCGGCCGAACGTCGGAAAGTCATCCTTCATCAATGCGATTCTGGGAGAGGAGCGGCATATTGTCACGGACATTCCGGGTACGACTCGGGATTCGGTCGATAGTACGTATCGGTACAATGATCGCTCCTACACCTTCATCGACACGGCGGGTTTGAGACGCATCGGGAAAACCCGTGAAAAACTGGATAAAATCGCGTCCATCATGGCGATGAAGAGTATCGAACGATGCGATATCGCCATTTTGCTGATTGACGCTTCGCAGGAGATCACGCAGCAGGATGCACATGTCGCCGGATATATTCTCAAGGCAGGCAAGGGGTGTATCATCGCGGCCAACAAATGGGATCTGACGCAGAAAACACAGGAGTACTATCAACAATTACGTGAAAACATCCAGTTCAAATTGCCATTTCTGAGTTGGGCGCCAGTCATCACTTTTTCTGCGATGACGAAGGATCGTGTCTTCAAGATCTTTTCCATCATCGATCATGTGTTCGGCAACATGGAACGCGATACGCCGACTTCATCGCTCAATCGGATCATCCAGGATGCTCAGAAATACCATACTCCGCCTCGCAGGGATCACAGTCGGCTCTTGAAGTTTTACTATGGTGCGCAGGTTTCGAAACGTCCTCCCACATTCCTGATCTTCACCAATACACACAAGAAGATTCATTTTTCGTATGAGCGTTATCTGATCAACCGCATCCGAGAGGAGTTCGATTTCGAAGGATGTCCGGTACGGCTGGTGATGAAACATAAGCATGATTGATCGGAGGCCAATGGAATCGGGTACACGACTGAATATCGTAACGATTGACGGACCTGCCGGAGCAGGGAAGAGCACGATTGCTCGTTTGACTGCAAACCGTCTGGGTTATGCGTTTCTCGATACTGGAGCGATGTATCGTGCAGTCGCCCTGGGCCTGTTTTCCTCCGGTATCGATCTGAATGACCAGACGGCAGTCACCCTCTTTCTCAGCAGCCTGAAGCTGGAGGTGGGTATCTCGGGGGCCGTCATGCGCGTATCTCTGGATTCGAGGGATGTCACGGAGGAGATCCGGCGTCCTGAAATGGGGGCCATGGCTTCCGCGGCATCGAAAAATCCTGACGTGAGGCGGTTTTGTTCAGGGTTGCAGAGACGGATCGGAGAATGCGGGAGGATCGTTGCAGAGGGGCGCGATATGGGAACGGTGGTGTTCCCGGATGCGAAATGGAAGTTTTTCCTGACTGCTTCAGATGAAGCTCGGGCCAAACGTAGATATCTCGAGGAAAAAACCCGACACGGCGACGTCGACTATGAGCAGATATTCGAAGGCATCCGACAGCGTGATCAACAGGATATGTCGCGGGCGATTGCGCCGCTTGTGCAGGCCGACGATGCGATCGTGGTCGACAGTTCCGAGATGACGATTCTCGAGGTGGTCGATCTCGTTGTCGGGCACGTGCGAAAAAATCGCTGATATTCTATTGAATTCATCCCGGCCGATGGTATAGTGTCGCCCCGTCGATCCAGCGAAGAAAGTGCTGGAAATCTGAGATTCCCGGAGATCGCGATGCGATCAATTTCACCCGGGAATCGAGTATTCTAAGGAGGATATGTTTTAACCATGACCGACAAACCCAAGATTATTGGAGGACCCCCCACATCCGGAGTGTCACAGTTCCCATCCGACTCCGTTCTCGATCAGGATTGGAACAATGAAGTCGACCCGAACTTCATGGAACAGTTGTACAGCCAGTCATTTCAGAACATCACCGAAGGACAGGTTGTCAAGGGAAAGATTCTGCAAATCAACGAAAACGAAGTGCTCGTTGATGTCGGATACAAATCCGAGGGCATCATTCCGATCGAAGAGTTCCGGAACATGCTCGAAGCGGAAGCGATCAAGGTCGGCGACCTGATCGATGTTTACCTCGAAAAATCCGAAGATTCCGATGGTCTCGTCGTTCTCTCCAAAGAAAAAGCCGACAAGATCAAGATATGGGATGAAATCAGTCGGGTATTTGAAAACGAGGAAGTGATCGAGGGGCGCGTCATCGAGCGGATCAAGGGCGGTCTGACCGTCGATATCGGCGTTCGAGCTTTCCTGCCCGGATCTCAGATTGATTTGCGTCCGGTTCGTGACCCGGAAAAACTGATCGGTCAGAACCTGAGAATGAAGGTTATCAAACTGAACAAGCGGCGTGGAAACATCGTGCTGTCTCGACGGGTTATCCTCGAGGAAGAACGCCGGAAGATGAAAGAACAGACTCTGGCGGCTCTCAAGGAAGGCGCTCTGGTTGAAGGCACCGTCAAGAATATTACGGAATACGGTGCGTTCATCGATCTCGGGGGCATCGACGGACTCCTTCATATCACCGATATGTCATGGGGTCGCATCAATCACCCGAGTGAGATGCTGAGAATCGGCGATAAAATCGAAGTCATGGTCCTGAAATTCGATCAGGAGAATGAACGTGTATCGCTCGGATTGAAACAGAAAAATTCGGATCCCTGGGAATCCGTCGAAGAGAAGTATCCGATCGGCAAGAAGGTTGCGGGCAAGATCATCAGCCTGACAGATTACGGTGCCTTCGTCGAATTGGAAGAGGGTGTCGAGGGTCTGGTGCATGTTTCCGAAATGACATGGTCACGCCGCGTGAAGCATCCGTCCAAGATCGTATCGATCGGAGCGGAAGTCGAGGCGGAAGTGCTCGATGTCGATCGCACAAACAAGCGCATCAGCCTGGGAATGAAACAGTGTGAGCAGAATCCGTGGGATAAGGTGAAAGATTCGTATCCGATCAATTCCCGTGTGAGTGGTAAAGTGCGCAATCTGACGAATTTCGGCGCATTTATCGAACTGGAAGAGGGAATCGATGGCCTGATCCATATCTCGGATATGTCATGGACGCGCCGGATCAATCACCCCAGCGAAATCCTGAAAAAGGGTGACTCTGTCGAAACCGTGGTGCTTGATATCGATGTCGAAAATGAACGACTCTCGCTCGGACTGAAGCAGATGAGCGAGAATCCGTGGGATGATGTCGAGAACCGGTTCTTCATCGGGAACAACGTGAAGGGCAAAGTGGTTCGGTTGACCGAATTCGGAGCTTTCGTCGAATTGGAGGGCGGAATCGAGGGCCTTGTCCATATCTCCGAATTGAGTGCCGACCGGATCAACAGACCCGAGGATGTCTGCCAGGTTAACGACGAACTGACGATGAAGGTGATCAAGGTGGATGTCGAAGAACGTCGGATCGGCCTGTCTGTTCGCGCCTTCCGCGAGGAGATGGAACGAATCGAAGCAGAAGAGGGAGTGGTGGAGCAGCATGAAGTCAACGTGGGACGCTCGACCATGGCCGATATCATCAATACCGAAGAGCTCCTCAGGAATATCGGGTTGAAACCATCGGATCTGAAATCGATCAGCAAGAAGAAGGACAAGGCGGAATCCGAAACACCTGAAACAGACGCTCCGGCTTCCGACAATCAGGAATAATTCTGAAACCCGATCAAGAGGCTTACGTTCTGCGTGAGCCTCTTTTTTTTTGGAACACTGCGGCGTATCATCCGGTATAATGAATTGAGGTTGTGTGAGGAGGTGACATGAACCGGAAAATACTGATGGCGCCTTGGCGCATGACGTATCTGGAGGGGCCTAAAGTGACGGATTGCTTCATCTGCAAGGCATTCCATGAGCACGATGACGAGACCAATCTGGTCGTTGCCCGAGGAGCGCGCATCGCGGTGATGTTGAACCGGTATCCATATGTCAGCGGACACCTCATGATCGTTCCGGCTTCCCATGTCGCCTCATTCTCTCTGGTGCCGACCGATGAATTGACTGAACTCGCTCAATGGGTCCAGTTAACCGAACATGCGCTCCGGATCGCATACTCTCCGGATGGATTCAACATCGGCGTCAATCTCGGCGAGGCAGCCGGTGCCGGTTTGAAGGATCATCTGCATGTCCACATGATTCCAAGATGGAGCGGCGATACCAATTTCATGACAACATGTGGTGATGTTCGTGTTATTCCGCAAACACTCGACCAGACCTGGCGGAAACTCACGGATCTCTTCACCAGACTCCGCAAAGACTGAACGTCGGATTATCATGTCCGCCAGGCGCTCTTTCACGACTGTCCTTCTCACACTGGCCGGCATCGTCGTGCT
Source organism: uncultured bacterium (assembly GCA_937951895.1). Lineage (GTDB taxonomy): Bacteria > CSSED10-310 > CSSED10-310 > CSSED10-310 > CALFER01 > CALFER01. Next base: position 48,615 of record CALFER010000047.1, on the reverse strand, counting down.
TTTAGGTGTTACTTACCTCCTCCCGCTCATGTTTGAAGACAGGAGCGAACCCGCAGCTCCCACAGGCCTGCCGGAAACACCGTCTCCAGGCGTCGATTCTCCTGAAATCGTGATTCAACCTTTTACGCACACCATCACGGATCAGGGAGTGTTGAAGTTTGAGATATACGCTGAACGAGCTGAAAAATATCAGAAAAACAAAGCATTTCTTCTGAAAAAGATTCAGAAAGCCGTGTTTTATGGGAAGGATGACCGTCGATATGAACTGACAGCTCAGACTGGACACTGGGATGAGTCCAAGCAGATGGTCATCGTCGAGGGAGATGTTATCTGCAAAGTGATTGAAGCGGGGAATCCGGATCTGCTTGAACTCACATGCCAGTACCTCAGTTATGATATCAATCTCAAAACCATGGAAGGCTATGGGGCTGTCCGGGCCAATTACAGTCAGTATCAGACAACCGGTGAGAAACTTACCGTCAACCTGAACCTGAACCTTGTCACTCTTGAAGATAACATCATCACCCAGATCGGACCTGGGGTGATACGATCCGAGGAAATCAACCCGGGAATCCCGGTCATCGCGAAGGCACGAAAGGCCATCTACCATATCAAGGATCAGGTGCTGGATTACCTGGGGAACCCGGAAGTGTTCTGGGGATCGGACTGTTTGAAGGCAGGACAGCTTCACTTCGAGTTTACGCAGCAGCGATTTTCCGGTTTAAATGGTGTGACAGTGGATTTCGCCCCGGGACCATCGACCGCAGGTCCTGAACCGGTCATTCACGTCACGGCATCCAACCTGACCGTCGATCTGGTCGCCCGGCGTCTCGACCTGCGTGACAATGTGGCCATTCGACAGGGTACGCAGCATCTGTTTTCGGATTCTTTCACCTGTTTCTATGATGAATCGACTCATCAGATCAGCACGGTGAAGGCGGCTGGGGGGGTTGAGATCCAGCATACGGATCTGAATGCCTCGTGTGGTGCACTCGCAGTGAATCTGGCGGAACAGACGGCGCAGTTATCCGGGGATGCGTCGATCCACCGCGCGGATGGTTCCTCTGTTGAAGCCATGATGATCCAGATCAAGTATGGCATCCGGGTGTATCAGGCGGAGGAGCAGGTGAAACTGGTGATTCCCGGGACAGACTCGGACCGCCCGGCGAAGGGGTTGGGACTGTTCAGCATGACCCAGTCGAAACAGCCTCAGGCGGAAACCCAGGTCTTCTGCAACCAGGCTGTGCTGGATGAACAGCGCGGTCACGTCGTGGCCAATGGGGATGTCCGGGGTGTACAGGGAGACAACTCGTTTTCTTCCGAAAATCTGAGCATCCAGTTCGAGCCGGTAACGCGGGAGTTCCAGAGACTCGAAGCGGATGGCAAGGTCCAACTCTCCGAATCGGGTCGAATTCTGACCGGAGACAAGCTGACTTACACGAATGCGGACCGGCGCGCCATCCTGTCCGGGAATGCGACGTTCTGGGAGACAAAAAACAGTTTGAGGGCAGATCGGTTTGAATATGTCACGGATCGTGAGATCATCGAGGCATTTGGAAATGTCGCGGGTGTTCTGACATCGGGGGAGCCGGTGAAGCCGGGATCGGAGAAAACACCCGTGAGCGATCGAAAGGAAACCCATGTCGCATCGCAGTATGCATCCTTCGATCAGCGTCAAAACCTGGCCGTTTTCAGGGATCAGGTGCTGATCCGTCAAGGTCTGTATGAATTGAAGGCGGAAACGGTATCGGTGTTCATCGACCCGGTATCGCAGACGGTTCAGAATGCCGAAGCCCAGGGGAAAGTGGAACTTCGTCAGGATGCCTTTCATGCGACCGGGAGTTCATTGACCTATTCAGCCGGAAATTCTATAATCGTATTGAAGGGCTCTGACGCAGAAAAGTGCCGGATCTGGCAGGGGGAACGGGGAGCCGAAGCCGAAGAAATCAAGGTGTTCGTCGATGAGAACCGATTCACGATTGAAAAAGGACTTTCTGTGATCATGCCCTCGGAACTGGGTGGCGCGATCCGATGACCGAACTTCGCATCGAATCATTGGTCAAAGAATATCGCAGACGACGCGTCGTTGATGGCGTTTCTTTGCATGTCAAACGGGGTGAGGTCGTCGGGCTTCTCGGACCCAATGGAGCAGGGAAAACCACGACTTTCTACATGATCGTCGGATTGGCCAGACCCGATGCCGGCCGTGTGATGCTCAACGGCGAGGATATCGGAACATTGCCGATGTATCAGAGGGCGCGCAGAGGCATCGGTTATCTGACTCAGGAACCCTCGATTTTTCGCAAGATGACCGTTGAGGAAAACATCAAGGCAATTCTTGAAACACTGCCGATTTCTTCCCAGGAGTACCAGCTGCGCCTGGAATCCGTTCTCACGGAACTCGGAATCCTTCGCGTGGCTCGGCAGAAGGCGTTTGTGTTATCCGGTGGTGAGCGCCGGAGGGTCGAGATTGCGCGCACGCTGGTCTGTTCGCCATCTTACATTCTTCTGGACGAACCATTTGCAGGCATTGATCCTCTCGCCGTGGAAGATATCAAATCCATCGTCAACCACCTTCGCGACAAGGGTATTGGCATTCTGATCACCGATCACAATGTCCGTGATACACTCGAGATAACAGACCGGGCTTACATCATCACGGATGGGAGTATTCTGGCGAGCGGCACATCCGATCAGATCGCTTCGTCACCCGATGTACGCAGGCTCTATCTGGGGGAAAAGTTTCAGTTGCTGCGCTCCGCATCCGCCTCCCCGGATTCTCCGCATGCCCATTCGGTTCAGGCCATGGAAAGGACGATGCCGACATGATTGGAATGGAGCAACGCCTCAACCTGAAATTGACGCAGAAGCTGGTCATGACACCCAATCTCCAGCTGGCCATCCGATTGCTCCAACTCAATAAGATGGAACTGATCGAGGCCATCAATACGGAGTTGCAGGAAAATCCCGCGTTCGATCTCGAGGCCAGCGCGTCAGATCCGGTCGTTTCGATGCAGGAATCCGCTCCTGCCACACCGTCGGACGGGGGAGAAGAGAACGCCGTTTCGATGGAAGCGGAACCGATCGATCCCAAGCACGCACTCGGCGAGATGGACTGGGAAAGCTACTTCGACAACGGAGTGGATTACGGGTACAACCCGACCGAGGAGAAGACTCCGTTTGCCTATGAGAACATCATTCATCGCAGTTTGACACTTACAGAGCATCTCTTGTGGCAGCTCAGCCTGACGCATCTCAATAAACGGCAACAGCAGATCGGCGTGCTCATCATCGGCAACATCGAAGATGACGGATATCTGAAGATCGCCGTCGATGAGATTGCGGACAAATCTAACACGATCAAAGAAGAAGTCGAGATGGTTCTGACAATCATCCAGGGCTTCGACCCCCTTGGAGTGGCCGCCCGATCTCTCGAGGAATGCCTCCTGATTCAGGTGAAAAACGCCGAGTTCGCTCATCATCCGCTCGCTGAAGTCATTATCTCGAAGTACCTGTCCCGCCTCGAACGTAATGCTTTCAAAGAGATAGCCAAGGAACTTCAAGTGCCGGTTGAAGAAGTTCAGCTGGCCGCTGACTTCATCCGGACTCTCGAACCCAAGCCCGGCCGCGCATTCGGAGACTCGACTGTTCAGTACATTCAGCCGGATGTCTATATCTATAAAGTCGATGATGATTACAAGATCGTCTTGAATGAACAGGGATTGCCGCGATTGAAGATCAACAAATTGTACCAGAAGTACAAGGATGAGGGGACAGATTCGGCGACTCGGCAATATGTCGAACAGAAGTTTCGTAATGCATTATGGTTGATTAAAAGCGTCGAGCAGCGCCAGCGGACGATATACAAGGTCGCCGAGAGTATTTTGAAGTTTCAGCGGGCATTTTTCGATTCCGGTATCACGGCACTGAAGCCGTTGGTGTTGAGGGATGTGGCTGAGGATATTTCGATGCATGAATCCACTGTCAGCCGGGTTTCCACCAATAAATACATGTTTACGCCTCAGGGCATTTTCGAAATAAAATTCTTTTTCCACAGCGGGTTGAGCTCTCTCGATGGAGAAGATGTCTCCTCAATCCGGGTGAAGGAAATGATCAAGAACCTGATTCTGAACGAGAATCCACGTACACCGTTGTCGGATCGCGAGATCATGAAGAAGATACAGGATCAGGGGATCAATATCGCCCGAAGAACCATCGCGAAGTATCGCGAAGAACTCAAAGTCCCGCCTTCCAATCGGAGGCGGTCGTTTTGACAGGGCCATCCTTGCGAGTTGAACCTTTTAACCAGATGGGGTGTTGTATCCCAAGAAAGAGGTACTGAATGCAAGTACAATTCACGGCACGACACATGGAACTCACTGATGCGCTCAAAAAATACACCGAAAGCAAGATCGACAAACTCAAACGATACATGGACATGATCGTAGAAGCTCATGTGACGCTGAGCGTGGAGAAGTACCGACATCGTGCGGAAATCACTCTCAAAGGGAAAAAGAACACCGTCTCCGGTGTCGAAGTCTCGGACGATATGTACATGTCCATCGATAAAGTCCTCGATAAACTCGAAAAACAACTCCGCCGCAGCAAAGACCGACGCATTGCCCGACGAAGCACAAAGTCGGAGTCCGCCACACCCATCGGCACTCCGGAAGATGAAAAACCGGAGGCGATTGAAGCATCCGAGATTGTTCGGCAGGAGATCGACAATACGATCGTCGAGATGGAGGAGATGGAGATCAAACCGATGTCCGTCGTGGAAGCGTTGATGCAGTTTGAACTCCAGAAAGAACAGCTCTTTGTTTTCCGGGACGCCCATGCGATGGACCAGTTCAAGGTTCTGTACCGCCGCTCCGACGGAAAACTCGGATTGATCAGCGCACGCTGATCCTCGGTTCGCTTCTCCGTACATCGCGATCGACGCTCTGCCTTTGACAACCAATAGGGTCTGTTGTATAGCCTAAGCGCGGGTTTTCCCGCATTCTTACACCTTATCTCAATCAAGGAGACAGGCATGAAAGGTAATGATCAGGACTTTTTGTTTACGTCGGAATCCGTTACTGAAGGCCATCCCGACAAAATCGCAGACCAGATCTCGGACGCCATCCTCGATGGAATCATGAGCCATGATCCCATGGGACGGGTTGCTTGCGAGACACTCGTCACGACAGGCGTGGCGTTTGTTGCCGGCGAGATCACCACGACGACGTATGTCGATGTACCGAAAATCGTGCGGAAGACAATCGAGGAAATCGGTTATACGCGCGCCAAGTTCGGCTTTGACTGCCATACATGCGCCGTCATCAACGCCATCGATGAGCAATCTCCGGATATCGCCCAGGGCGTCGACATCGGCGGCGCCGGCGACCAGGGTCTGATGTTCGGCTATGCATGCACCGAAACTCCGGAATTCATGCCCATGCCGATCAATCTCGCACACAAACTGACCCGCAGACTCGCTGAAATTCGGAAAAAGGGAATCGTTGACTATCTCCGACCCGACGGTAAATCCCAGGTGTCGGTGGTCTATGAAAAAGGAAAACCGGTCGCCGTGGACTCGGTGGTCATCGCTACACAACACTCACCGACGGTTCCTCAGAACGAATTACGGGAAGATATCGTCGAAAAAGTGATCCAGGCTGTGATCCCCCGTGAGATGCTCACCAAGAACACCAAATATTACATCAACGCAACCGGTCGTTTCGTTATCGGGGGACCGCAGGGTGACACAGGCCTTACCGGTCGAAAAATCATCGTCGATACATACGGTGGTGTCGGGTCGCATGGCGGCGGCGCATTTTCCGGAAAAGATCCCACGAAAGTCGATCGTTCCGGATCCTACATGGCCCGATATGTGGCGAAAAACATCGTTGCCTCTGGCGCAGCCGATGAAATCGAAGTGCAGCTCGCTTATGCGATCGGTGTCGCCGAACCGGTCTCCGTCATGGTCAACACCTACAACCGATCGAAGATTTCGAATTCCGAAATCGTCAAGGCGATCCGGGCTCTCTTCCCGTTGACTCCAAAAGGAATGATCGATCATCTGCAGCTGCGTCGGCCGATCTACCAGGCAACAGCCGCATATGGTCATTTCGGACGCACGGAATCGACATTCAGCTGGGAAAATACCGATAAAATCAAGGAAATCCAGGACTTCCTGAAACTCTAAGTTTTTCCTCGATTCAACGACCATTTGCGTTTAAACTCGACAGGTGAGCACTTCCCGTGGCTCACCTGTTTTTTTCCCCCTCAGAGGAGTCCGCGAACCGTGGCCCAGAAACTCAATCTCATTCTGTTATGGCATATGCATCAACCGTCATACTGCATCGATCAGGAACCGCATCTGCTGCCCTGGACACGCCTGCATGCCACCAAGGATTATCTCGGAATGGTTACCCTGGCTTCACGAATTCCCAATCTCAGACTCAATTTCAATTTCTCGGGTGTGCTGTGGGAACAACTCGAAGGCTATGCTGCAGGCCACATCGATCAGGAACTCGAGGTCTGCAGGTATCCCACCGACACGTTGTCCATCGATCAGAAAAACCGATTTCTCAGGAAAGCGTTTTCAGGTCAGGAACGAACGCTGATACAACCTTTTAAAAGGTATCACGATCTGTTCATCCGATTTGGCTCGAAATCCTCGATCTCCGGCCGTGAAGAAGGCTCGAACCTGGACACCTCCGAACTTCGCGACCTGATGGTATGGCGAATTCTGGCATGGATCTACCCCGAGATCCGAGAGCGTGATGAGATTTTTCGAAAAGCCGTCGAGAAAGAGCACGGGTTTACGGAAGAGGAGAAGCTTCAGATTATTGATACCAGCCTCAGCTGGATCGCTCGGATACCCGCCCTCTATCGAGACTTATCCGTGGCAGGCAAGGCGGAAATCTCAGCAACACCGTACTATCACCCCATCCTCCCGATCCTGATCGATCCCGATTCCGCACGCGAAGCACTCCCTCGGATCACGATGCCGACTCACTTCGATTTCCAGGCCGATGCAGCCTGGCATATTCGATCGGCACGCGAAAAACACAAATCGATCTTTGGCCAGTATCCGAAGGGAATGTGGCCTGCGGAGGGATCGGTTTCATCCAAAACCGTACGGTTGTTCGCAGAAAACAAGATCAGTTGGATTGCCTCGGATGAAGATATCCTGGCGAAATCCGCAGGAATCCCATTTGTTCGGGATAAAAGCGGGCAGACGAATGTTCCCGAATTGCTCTACAGACCCTGGAAAGTTGAGACAGACAAGGGAAAAGTCACGGTTCTGTTCCGTGATCACCTGATGTCGGATCTGATAGGATTCGATTATCAGAATTGGGACGAAGATCTCGCGGTGATGGACTTCGAGCAGCGTCTGGTGATGATTCACGAACGAACCGAGAATCTCCCGTTTGCTCCGTGCGTCACGATCATACTTGATGGTGAGAATGCCTGGGAACATTATCGAGGCGGGGGCTGGACCTTTCTGGAAAAACTGTTCACCAGAATCTCGACGAATGCCCGTTTCCAGACACGGTGTATCAGCGAGTATCTCAAGAGCTGCGATCATCAGATCTCACCGATCCCGTCAATCGCTTCCGGTTCCTGGATCAACGGTAACTTCGGGATCTGGATCGGACATGAAGAAGAAAACACTGCCTGGGAGTATCTCAGACAAGCCTCGGATACGATCGATCGCCGAAAGGATTGCACAACAAGCCAGATCGCGACAGCTCGGAACAGGATTCGGAAGGCTCAGGCGAGTGATTGGTTCTGGTGGTACGGCGATGATCACACCTCCGATGAAAAAGAGGAATTTGATTTCCTGTTCAGAACCCTGCTTCAGCAAACCTATCAGGATCTCGGAGAAACCGTTCCGTCGGAATTGCATCAATCTATTTTACGGCAGAAGTCGCGATGTTTTAAGTTGATCCACCCGAAGACTCTCTTGTCACCCAAGATTGATGGAAGACGAGACAGTTACTTTGAATGGTTTGGCGCCGGCAAAATCAATTTTCGTCAAACGTTCGGAACCATGCATGCAGCAGAATCGGAAAAAGTGGTCGAATCGTTGGAGTTCGGGTTCGATCTGCAGAAGGTCTATCTGCGATTGAATCCGGGAGAGGGGATTGACCCGGCCTGCGAGAAAGGGTTGAAAATCGGCATCCGATCCGTGATACCGGTTCCGGGAACCGAGACAGTTATAGAGTTGCGTTCAGAGCGAGAAGGGGATTGTGCCAGAAGATCAGCGGTCGTTTTGGGCGAGGATCATCTCCACGGGAAGATTCACGCAGCTTTCGAGGATGTGTTTGAGATCGGAATTCCGTTTGAGTATCTGGGGGCGAAACGCGATCAGAGAGTGGATATGTTTGTGGAGTTGCGTGTTGGTGAGCGTTATCTGGGGAGGATTCCGGACCTGTATGGGATTGAGTTTCGGGTACCGACAGAGGACTACGATAATTTGATGTGGGAAGTATAAGCACGGTTTTTGAGGGAACCGTGCTTTTTTTATGGCCAGTCATAATGTCCGATAAGTTATATTATGTTAAGTTGCCGATACGGACTGATGTCGTTTTTATCTATATATTTCAGTAGGTTGCCTCATTGTTCATAACCTGTTCATAACTCCATGCGTGTGTTTGTGCATAACTAATCCCCAAAATGAAACAGGCCGATCCGGAACACTGCTTCCGTATCGGCCTGTCGGTACTCGATCTGTCAGTCGAATTCTCAAGTCCCTGAGCTGTAATCCGTCAGATAACGAACCTGATCCTCCGACAACGTATCGATGCCGCATTTCATGGTATCGAGTTTGATCATCGCGATTTCCTGATCCAGGGATTCCGGAAGATCGTACACGATCTTTTCCATGGTCGAGCCACGTCGCGACATCTCAATCAATGCCATCAACTGGTTCGCAAAACTCATATCCATGACTTCGCTCGGATGCCCCTCGGCTGCCGCCAGGTTGACCAGGCGCCCTTTTGCGAGCAGATAGATTCTTCGTCCGTCCGGCAATGTGAATTCTTCATTGTTCGGACGGATTTCCCGGCATGATCGCGCGATCGATGTCAGATCGGGAATTCTGATCTCGCAATCGTAATGCCCGGTGTTGCAGACGATCGCACCATCCTTCATCGATTCGAAGTGCTTTTTCACGATGACATCCTTCATCCCGGTCGCCGTGATGAAGATGTCTCCGATACGGGCCGCTTGATCCATCGGCATGACACGATGACCATCAAGTATCGCTTTAAGTGCTGCAGTCGCCTTGACTTCGGTGACCACCACATTCGCTCCAAGTCCGGCAGCTCGCATCGCACATCCCTTGCCGCAATGTCCATATCCGGCAACAACAAAGGTCTTCCCCGCTATCAGAACCGAAGTCGCTCGCAGAATGCCGTCGAGTGAACTCTGGCCGGTACCGTAGACATTGTCAAAATCCCACTTCGTTTCGGCATCGTTGACCGCATAGATCGGATAAAGCAATTTCTTGTCGGCTGCCATCGCTCGTATCCGATGGACACCCGTCGTCGTTTCTTCTGTTCCCCCGATAACATGGTTGGCATACTCGGGGTGTTTGCTATGGATTGTAAAAATGAGATCCGCTCCGTCGTCCAGTGTCAGCGTGGGTTTGAACTCGAGGGTCTTTTCGATGGCCCAGTAAAACTCAGGAACGCTCATTCCGTGCCATGCGAAAATGGAGATTCCATTCGAGGCAAGAGCAGCCGCGATGTCATCTTGTGTGGAAAGCGGATTGCAGCCGCTCCAGGAAACCTCCGCTCCTGCGATCCGGAGCGTTTCAACCAGCACCGCGGTTTCCTTGGTCACATGCAGACATCCCGCGATACGCTGGCCTTTCAAGGGTTGTGTTTCCGCGAATCGTTTCCGCATGGTCATGAGAACGGGCATCCGGGATTCCGCCCACTCGATCTTCATGCGTCCCTGCTCCGCGAGTTTGATGTTGGAGACTTTGTACGTTTCAGTCATTCGATTTCTCCCTGATTGAGGATTGTTTATATGCAATTGCCATCAGCAACTGAATAGATTCGTGTCGCGCCGGAATCGTCTCGATCCGGTTCAATCTGAAACCGGATTGAGCCAGCCAACGGGTCATGTCCACCGACGTGAAGCCTCGCCACAGATCACCCATTTCAGCCCGGAGTTGCTCATTGTCATGCTGCAGAAAGTCGATGACGATGAGAACACCTCGTCGTCCGAGTATCCGGTTGAATTCTTGAAACGCCTTCCCAGGTTCAGCCAGATGATGCAGAACCATACTGCACAGAATTCCCTCGACTTCGCCGTTCCGAATCGGTAAATGCTCAATTGCGCCCAGTCTGAGATCCACACGGTGGGTTTTCAGGGCATCCGCCAGTAATTCTCTGGCGTTTCCGAGCATCTCGGAATTGCTGTCAACACCAATGACATCGTGCCCCCCCGCAATGAGTCTCGTGCTGATATCTCCGGCGCCGCACCCGAGATCCGCGATGAGATGTGAGTGTGCGAAAGACTCCAGGATCGATGCTTCGAACCGACCGAAATCGATGTATCGATCCCGAAGGCTGGTCCAGTTCGGCGCGATTCGATTGAATGAATCTGCGCTCCGTCGATGACGTTCCGCCAGGACTCGCGATGTTTCAGCGGTAAGCGCTGCATACCAGGCTGTCGTTCGGGCCCATTCGAGTATTTCTCTGAAGAGAATCTCACGATGCGGATCGGCGTGAGATAAATGATAAAACACACAGGCACCGTCGCGACGGTTACCGGCGACCCCGGCGGATTGGAGAATTTTCAGATGTCGCGAAATCCTGCTCTGCCCCATCCGGAGAATCTGCATGATCTCCATGACCGAAAACTCCCCGTGATCCAGGATGACCAGGATTCTGACTCGAGTCTCTTCTGCCAGTGCTTTGAGAGTTGTGAGCATTCGTTTGTCCAGTTCGGGAGATTATCATATCAAGTTATCTTGATATGATGATAATTAGAATACAAACTGACATGCTCAATGTCAAGAACCAGATTCTCCGGATCTGCGTCGTTCTGCCCGGCGCACCCGAAAGGCCTCGATCCGTCGCCGGATCTCCCCTTCCATCCCCTTCTCCGTTGGCTCGTAAAAAACCCTCTCCGGCAATGAATCCGGGAAAAATACCTGTCCCGAAACAGCATCGTCATACTCATGATCATACCGATACGCAGCACCATACCCCAGCGTCTTCATCAGTCGCGTCGGCGCGTTTCTCAGATGGATCGGAACCGGTGCATCCGAAGTTTCCTGCGCCGCTTGCCGTGCCTCGCCGAATGCCTTGTAGATACGATTCGATTTCGGACAGGTTGCGAGGTAAACGGTACAATATGCCAAAGCCAGATCGCCTTCAGGTGAGCCGAGGAACTCGTAGGCATCCTTCACCGAAATCGCGATGTTCAACGCTCTCGGATCCGCCAGACCAATATCCTCGACGGCGAATCGCACCATGCGCCGGATCAGATACAGAGGATCCTCTCCCGCCTCCAGCATCCGCGTCATCCAATACAACGCCGCATCCGCATCCGAACCTCTCAGACTCTTGTGAAGCGCCGAGATGAAGTTGAAATGCTGTTCGCCCGATTTGTCATACAAACACACCCGGCGCTGCAATGCCGCCAGAATGATCTCGTCGGTGATCACCCGACGATTGTCTGCACCGGATGAACATAAATCGCTCGCAAACTCCAGCACATTCAATGCAACTCGAGCATCTCCATTGGAGTTGTCGGCCAGCAGACCGACCGTTTCGTCGGATATTGCGATCGCCGTTCGACCCAGCCCCCTCTCCGCATCATCGATGGCCCGACGGATGATCGTGACAATATGATCGCGACCGAGCGGCTCGAGAACGAACACCCGGGTGCGGGATTGGAGTGCGGGGATCACCTCGAAGGAGGGATTTTCGGTCGTAGCACCGATCAGAACGATCGCGCCTTTTTCGATATGAGGCAGAAAGGCATCCTGTTGCGCCTTGTTGAAACGGTGAATCTCATCGACGAACAGAATCGTCTTCCGGCCATTTGCCCGAAGCTGGATCTCAGCCGCGCGCACCACTTCCTTGATCTGCTGGATTCCCGAGACAACAGCCGAGTACTCGACAAACTCCGCATCCGAGGCTCGAGCGACGAGACGGGCGAGTGTCGTTTTGCCGCTGCCCGGAGGTCCCCAGAGAATCATCGAGATCATCAAGCCGCTTTCGTAGACTTTACGTAAGGGCTGCCCCTCTCCGAGAAGATGCTCCTGTCCGACATATTCCGACAAGGAGCGCGGACGCATCCGATCCGCCAGAGGCACCGAACCGGTGGGCAGTGAGGGTGCTTTCATTTCCGGAAAGAGTTCCATATTGAGCCTGTAAACAACGGGAGATATCCGTTGCGGATATCTCCCGACTGTATCAGAAAGAACGGTCAACAGGGAATGGACGGCGTCAGATTTTCACGGACAATCCGAACGATGATTCGAGAATTCGCAGATATTGATCGTCGTCGCAGTCGTAATCATCGTAGCAATTGTTACCCTCGTCGATCCAGATTCCATATCCCCGGATTTCCGTTCTGAACGACAGGTGGCTGTTGATTCGGAACTTGAATCCTCCGGCCAGACTTGCGGTGAACCGTGTCGAGTCATCGCCGTGATCCATGTTGAATGTCGTGGATCCGATTCCCATTCCCATATACGGAATCACCGGTCCCCGGGCCATGTCGATCATCAGGCTGCCCTGGAAAATCGTCAGATCCACATCTGTGATTTTGCGGCTGCTCCCCCCGAAGAAACTCTCGTCACGGTCCGCATAAAACGCAGTCGGCATATAGGCCGCCTGGAATTCGATCCCGATTCCGCGTGCGACACCGATCCCCATGCGGACTCCGAGTTGAGTGCCGTCATCGAGATCGACGTTGCCGTAGTACTCGTTTCCATTGTAGCTGTAAAAATCATCGAATGACCCACCCAGCGCATATGCGACATACGGTGAGATTTCCACGCGGCCGCGTTCCCAGGCCAGGGCCGGCGCGACGATCATCAGGCCGGTTATCAAAGTGACTGTCAGACTGATCTGTGTTTTCATGGTGCCTCCTTCCAGTCGTTTCGACTGACTGCAAACACAGATAGCAATCGTCGTGCCATATGTATAAAACACTGTATTTACAAGATATTATAGTTTTCGGGCTGCGATTTCATGACATCGATGGGTGCATCGCGTGTCATCGGTTCAGGACAGTCTCCGGGACAGTATCAGGATACCAGGTGGATTCCGAGGCGATCGTGGACTTCACTCAGTCCTTCGGCAACCTTTGCTCGCAACGTTTTCAGCAGCCATTCAGAGCGCTCGGTCACGGTTTTCGTGAATTCGGAGTCGGTGATGGATCTGAGATTGATACGGACGTTCAGGAATGCGCCTTCGCCCGCAGTGCTTGCCGCGAGAATTGACACGCCTGAGTCCGAAAGCGAATTCTGGTTACCGTGACGGGCAACTTCCATAGCGAGATCGAGGACGGGGATGGAGCGTTCCAGAACGCCGAGAGGAATCAACGTTGCCTGTTTGGTTGCCTCCTGAATGGCATTCTGACGCGATTCCTTCTGTTCCGGGGTCTTTTTGGGCATCGAAAAGCATGACATGAGATTGTTGAACGCATCGGTGTCCCGGTCGACATCCGCGATAAATGAATCTTTGAGCGATTGACCGTGCTCCGCGACCCGCATCATCCGATCTGTGACATCCAGATATCCTTTTTTTCCGATCGTCAGGTTTCCGACCATGGCAGCCAGGGCGGATGCCAGAGCTCCGCACAACGCCGCAACCGATCCTCCTCCCGGAGCAGGAGAATCCGTCGATAACTCATCCGCAAATGATTTACAGGTCAGGTCCACGAGTTTTTTCTGTTTGCCTGCGACCCGGTATTCAATAATCCGTTCTTCGGGGATGAATGGTGATAACTCTGCGAGTCCGAGTGATTGGATGGCGGTTGCAACGAGCATCCGTTCGGGAACGCCCGAGGATTGGCCCTGTTGTTTCAGATAATGGTGTCCCGCCATCCGAAGCGCTTCCAGCGGAATAAGCCCCACGATCTCGCTTCCTGTAACTCGCACCCCATATCCCTGCGCAACTTCGACACAGGTATCGAAAGCCTCATGAGGCGGCGTCTTCTCGAAATCGGTCAGATTGATGGACACCTGAGCCTTGTCATACGTTTCGATGAACCATCCCACGGCTTTGCATTCCTTGAGTAATCCCGGTTTGGAGACCTTCTGGCCGGTCTCATCCAGGACGAATTTCCCGTCGGCATCCCGGATGAATCGACCGCGTTCCCGAATATCGAGAGCGATCTGGTGTGCGAGTTTTCGGTTACGGGTATTGAGATTGATGTTGTAGGCGATGAGGAATTTCCGAGCGCCGATCACGGTTGCGCCGCTTCTGGGATTGAAGACTGCGGGACCGAAATCGGGTTTCCATTCCGGTGACACGATCTTTGCGGCCAATCCCTCATACTCCCCCTCACGGATCGTTGCCAGGTTTTTTCGTTCAGGAGAGGATGCCGCATATTCATACAGAAAAACCGGAATACCCAGTTCGGATCCAACGCGTTCCCCCAATTTTCGCGACAGCTCGACACACTCATCCATCGTCACCCCGGAGACCGGCACGAAAGGACAGACATCGGTAGCGCCGAGGCGGGGGTGTGCGCCTGTGTGACGGGTCATGTCGATCAGCCGAGTGGCGGTCGCAATGGCCTGGAAGGCTGCTTCGAGAATGCTCTCGGGGGCTCCGACGAACGTGAAAACGGTGCGATGCGTATCCGCTCCCGGATCGATGTTCAGCAATTCGACGCCGTCGACAGTCCGAATTGCATCCGCAATGGAATCCAGAATCCTTTTATCTCGACCTTCACTGAAGTTCGGGACACACTCGACCAGTCTATGCATGAGATCCTCCTGAGGGGATTGTGGTTACTTCGAAGAAGATGCCGGAACCGGGAATCGAACCCGGACAGTCCGTGTGGACCGAGGGATTTTAAGTCCCTTGCGTCTGCCAATTCCGCCATTCCGGCCTGAGGGGATAAAAAAAAGGCGGCGACCGGACTTGAACCGGTGAATAAAGGTTTTGCAGACCTCTGCCTTACCACTTGGCTACGCCGCCCAAAAAAAGAATAAGCGGGAAACGGGATTCGAACCCGCGACAGCTACCTTGGCAAGGTAGAGCTCTACCAGCTGAGCTATTCCCGCCGGACACAGGCGGAATCTAACAACTCTGCCTATCGATGTCAAGCGGAAATTATCTGCGGATCATTGACGGTCCAAATCGTAGAGCATCTGGGTGATGTCATCGAGCGCCCGGCTGTACGCTCGTACCAACCCGTCTTTCATTTCAATGGCAATCCGGCAGTCATCATCATTGTCGATGAAAAAAGGTTCCACCACGATAGCCGGCGCTTCCGAATACCGCAGCAGATACCCGCACCGGTCCTCCGCATCCGTCGGTCGCAGTCCCCGATTCGGAAGATTCAGACACTCCACGATGTAATGCTGCATGATCTCGGCGATCCTCCGCCCCATCCTGGATTTGTGGTAGTACAACACCTCCGTTCCTGATTCGTTCTGATCGAACGCGTTGCAGTGCAGACTGACGACAAAATCCGGTCTCAGTCGGTTCACATCCCGCGGCAGCATTTCGAACGTCCGCCGATAAACCCTCTGAACCAACGTCAGCTTGGGAATCGTCGCGACGCGTCGGGCAAGTTCATCATTGAAATTGAACTCGGAGACCGACCAGAGATGATTGCGATTTCCGGGAGAGGTCCGTTTGTGGCCAATAACCAAAGCACATTTCTTCAACATGACCAGGTTCCTCACTTGAGCCGTTTCAATACAGATTCTGTTGTGTTCATTTGCGAGCGCCATCCGGAAAATGATCCATTCCGGGCACCCTGTCATACCCCTTCACACCTGTGTCATCTCATCCCATCCCCACCTCCTTCCATTCAGAATCCGCACTCGTCCCGAAATGCGTCCCGGATATGCGTCACGACCGGTTCAGTGCCTGCTGGCCCCTGCACGATTCCCAGGACGTCAAAACGACAAAAACGGAAAGATACGGATTGGATTCGCGCGATGAAAAAACGGGCAACCTTCAGAATCTGACGCTGTTTCGCATCATTGACTGCCTCGATGGGTGAACCGAAGTGCAGGGACCGCCGCGTTTTTACTTCGATGAAAACGAGTGTTTCGCCTTCCGAAGCAATGATATCGATCTCACCGGATCTGCAACGAAACGGAGCGAAATGGATGTTGAATCCTTCCCTCTGGAGATATCCACGAGCGAAAGATTCCCCCAGATTCCCGAAATGCTTCTCATCCAGCCCCACATCAACACCTATTGAAACACAATGTGCTTCTGAAGTGGAATTTCAACCAATTTTCCACATTAAACACAAATCGACGTGAAAAATCAAAAAAAATGTTCAGGAAACTCAGTTGGAATGAACAAACGGATCATCGAACAATCCGGGAACCGGCCGAGCAGGTCGGAATGTGATTCGATGGATCCTGCACGGACCGATTTTCTGCAACGCATCGCGGTGCTTCTGCGTTCCATACCCTTTGTTCTGTTCGAGATCGTACTCCGGGTAATGCCGGGCGAAGCAAGTCATAACCCGGTCACGGAGCACCTTGGCGACAATACTGGCTGCTGCAATCGACCTGGATTGTTCATCACCGCGAATGATGGACTGGAAGGGGATTCCGGACTCTCCCAGCCGGACGGCGTCGATCAGGAGAAACTCCGGTCGGACACGCAGGCGTCGGATGGCCCGGAGCATGGCAAGGCGCGTGGCGTTGAGGATGTTGATCGTGTCGATTTCTTTGGCCGAGGCACATCCGATCCCTACGGAAACCGCGCATGACATGATGTCGATGAACAATGCATCTCGAGTCGAAGCGGTCAACTTCTTCGAATCTTCGACTCCGGGAAGTTCCAGATCCGGAGACAGGATGACGGCTGCCGCAAGAACAGGGCCGCACAAGGCCCCTCGTCCGACTTCATCGATTCCGGCAATAAAGCGGATGCCCCTGTCCCAATGAAACTGCTCGTATTGAAAATGGGCAGACAAAGATCTGACTGCCGGGCGGACCGATCAGTTGAAGCGCTTTTCTTGGATTTTCGCGTTCTTGCCGGCCAGACTTCTGAGGTAGTACAGGCGAGCCCTGCGGATACGGCCTTTTCGAAGCACTTCCACGCGCGCGAGGTAAGGCGAGTAAAGGGGAACGATGCGTTCGACGCCGACTCCGTACGATATCTTGCGCAGTGTGAAGGTCGTCGAGATTCCGTTGCGATGGATGCGGATCACATCCCCTTCAAATGGTTGCAAGCGTTCCTTGTCGCCTTCCGAAATGATCGTCCAGACCTTCAAATGATCGCCGACTTCCACTTCGGTCACATCTTTCCGCGCCATTTTCTTCGAATTCAACTCAACTAATGGGTTCATAAAGTCCTCTCACTGAAATTCAACCATCGGGGTGTCCGCACCGCATGGATTACAAAACGGACACGAACGGCCTATGTATCATTATCGGGGGGGTCTTTGCAAGCAAATAAATCAGGTCGCTGCGTTCTGGTCCTTCGGATTGCCTCGCTACGCCTCCATGCGCGGATTTCTTCATGATTGCCCGACAACAGGATGGATGGAACTTCATGGCCGCGGTAAACGCTGGGTCTCGTGTACTGAGGATACTTCAGTAAGTTTTCCGCCAGCGAATCCGTCTCGACGGACTCCTGATCACCGACAACTCCCGGTACTAACCGCGCCATGGTCTCGATCATCACCATGGCCGCCAACTCTCCACCCGCCAGAACGTAATCACCGATGGACACGTCCAGATCACTGGCATGTGTGCGTATCCGCTCATCCACCCCTTCATAACGCCCGCATATCAGGATGAATCGCTGGTGTTGCCCCAGCAGGTCGACGGCGAGTTGCTGCGTGAATCGTACCCCCTGCGGGCTCAGAAGGATTCGCATGGCGTTCGAGGGGTTGAGTGCTTCGATGCACTCAAAAACCGGCTCGGGTTTCATGACCATCCCGGGACCTCCGCCATACGCCGAATCATCGACGGTCCGATGCCTGTCGTGCGCGTGGTCGCGCAGGTTATGACTCAGAACCCGGATCAGACCGGATTGGATCGCCTTACCGACCACTCCGACTGCAAGCGGTCCCGGAAAAACCTCGGGAAAGATCGTGATGATATCAAACTGCATCGCGCGTATCGCTGTCGAGCAATCCCTCAGGCGGATCGATGAGGAGTTGTTTCTGCTTCAGATCGACTTTTCTGACTGTATCACGAACAGCCGGGATCAGCGCTTCGCTGCCGTCATCACGGCGCACACAGAAGACATCGTGCGGCCCGATGTCCCAGATCGATTCGATCAGACCGACACGATTTCCCGCAACCGTCAACACCTCCATCCCGACGATCTCATGCTGAAAATACTCGTCGGGATCGAGTTTCCGGGCGGATGACTCCGGTATGCACAGATATCCGCCTGTCAGAGCTGCTGCGGTCTCGCGGGACTCGATGGTCTCAAATCGTATATACATCGATTCCCCCGAAACACGCTTCTGCGCGATCCGGTACGTTCCGAGAATACGATTGGCGCGCACAATGGTCACGGACTCGATATCCTTCAAGCGATCCGGGTCATCGCTGGTCATCGAGACACGGATCCAGCCCGCAATCCCGAAGGGCTTGTGCAATCGGGCAATTTCAATCAGGGAATCCGGAATCCGCAATTCAGACATTCTCACCGGTACCGGTCTCGATGATCTCAAGCAACACCCGTTTCTCCTTCTTCATCGCGGCGGCATTGATGATCGTGCGCAATGCCTTCGCCGTCCGTCCCTGGCGACCGATAATCTTCCCCAGATCCTCGGGATGGACCTTCAGTTCGAGGATCGTCGTTTGATGTCCGGCAATCTCGTTGATCTGAATCTCTTCGGGATACTCCAGCAGTTCCTGTGCGATATAATACACGAGATCTTTCATCGGCAGAACCTGATCGTGGGGTCGACGGTTGGAGCGTTATGATGCGGGCGTTGATTTCAGCGCTTTTTTAACGATCGATTCGACCTTTTCAGTCGGTCTCGCGCCTTTTTTCAGCCATGATTCCAGCTTTGCCGTGTCGACCGTGACTTTCGGGGGATTTTCATGCGGGTCGTAGGTGCCGAGCAGGTCAATGACATTGCCGTCACGCGCCGACCGTGATTCAGCCACGATCACGCGATAATATGCATTCTTTTTTGATCCCATTCTTTTCAGTTTGATCTTCAGAGCCATTCGTTCCTCCTTGATTATATGAGTTCCATCGATCCAATCTTTATCGTCCAGTTGGTCTAGTGCGTCCGAACATTTTTCCGAGTTTTCCGGCCTTTTTGAAATTCTTCATCATATGCCGGGTCTGCTCGAATTCCTTCAGCAGACGATTGACATCCACCAGTGTCGTGCCGCTCCCGGCAGCAATCCGTCTCCTCCGGCTCGTGCTGATGATCCGATAATTCTCACGCTCATCCGGAGTCATGGAATTGATGATCGCCTCCACTCGCTTGAGCTCTTTTTCGGAGGGGACCGCGCCCTCCATTTTTGTCAGATTACCCATGCCCGGGATCATCTGGAGGAGGCTTTCAAGGGAGCCGAGTTTACGGATCTGCAGAAGCTGCTCTTTGAAGTCGTTCAACGTGAACGAGTTGTCGAGAAGCTTGTCCTGCATGGCGCGGCGCTGCTCATCCGAAAAGGCGGATTCCGCCTTCTCGATCAAGGTCAGAACATCTCCCATGCCCAGAATCCGGGATGCCATCCGTGAGGGATGAAACGGTTCCAGCGGATCGAGTTTTTCACCCATTCCGATCAACTTGATCGGTTTGCCGGTCACCGATCGGATCGACAGTGCAGCTCCGCCGCGCGCGTCACCGTCCATCTTCGTCAGGATCACGCCTGTGATGTCCAGATCACGGTTGAATGATTCCGCGATATTGACCGCATCCTGACCGGTCATGGCGTCCGCCACGAGCAGAATTTCCGCCGGCTTGACGCTCGATTTGATCTGCTGGAGTTCCTCCATCAGAGCCTGATCGATATGCAGCCGTCCGGCTGTGTCCAGAATGACCGTGTCGAAATTGTTCATTCCGGCATGCGCAATCCCCTGGGTGCAGATGTCAACCGGATCATAATCCGGTCCTGGCGCGAATACTTCGACCTGGATCTGTTGTCCCAGGGTCTTGAGCTGGTCGATGGCGGCCGGCCGGTAAATATCCGCGGCGACCAGCAGCGTTTTGCGATTGTCCTTTCGGATCGTCTTCGCGAGTTTCGCACAGGAGGTTGTCTTGCCGGAACCCTGAAGACCCACGAGCATATAAGCGGTCGGTGGCGACGGCGCACGGTTCAGGGCAGAGTACTGACTGCCCATGAGCTGAATCAGTTCATCGTGAACGATCTTGATGACCATCTGCCCCGGAGTCAGACTCCGCATGACATCCTGACCGATTGCCCGCGCCTGGACCTGGTTGATGAATTTTTTGACGACGCGGAAGTTGACATCCGCTTCGAGCAGCGCCATGCGGACTTCCCGCATCGCGTCCTGGATGTTGCTTTCCGTCAGTTTCGCCTGGCCCTTGAGTTTCTTGAAAACCGCCTGGAGCCGGTCGGATAAATTCTCGAACATGTGACTTAACCCTCAAAAAGACACGCACGCGAAACGCGACATTAAGAAAATGTGCAGGGGTTGTCAAGACCGACTGATTCGCGTCTTACTTCGATCGACGCTGCCTCCGCATCTCACGCATCTCAAACAACCTCTTTGCGCTCGAGGTCAATCCATACGGCAGCTCTTTCGATTTCATCACTTCCTTCAGATCGTTATCGTTCAGCGAATTGATGATCCGCAGAGAAATCGCCAAAGGAGTTTTGGGATTGAGTGCGAGATCCTTTCGGATTGTCGGAAGACCGCCCCACACCCGGCTGTTGTATATCTCCCGCAAGACATCCTCGCAAACCGAACGATTCTGCGCAATCAACTGCACCTCGAACTCGGACATCTTCGGACCCGTCACAACGGCGACCGCCACCTTCTTGTTCGGATCCCGGACCAGAATCATCCGTTCCTGCTTCGTCCCCATGGTCGCCATCACCAGCTTATCCGCAGCCGACATCTTGCTCAGCCGAATTCTCGTGTCCTCAATTTTATCTTCGTCAGTCGTCTCGTCCGGACGGTCATCGACATCATCATCATCCAGGTCTTCCGTGATCACATCATCGAACTCGTCCGATATTTCAAGATCATCCCAGCCTGCGAGATGCGAATCCTTTTTAGCCGCCTTTTCCTCGGCGTCCACATCGATCAGTTCCATGCCGTAAAAATCGTCGGATGATGCATCGAGTCCTGTCGCATCGACATCGGGAGCAATTCCCTCGGTCATTTCCTCAATGTCCCACCCCGCCAGACTGGATGTCCCCGGTTCTTTCTCCTCACGAGGAGTCGTCGGTTGGGGTTTGACCGTTTTGGGAGCGGTTGGAGCAGCCGGTGCGTTCACCGGGACTTCCTCAGCCATCCGCTTCTCGAGTAACTCGATCTCCGCATCCGTCAGCTCGATCTCAGCCATCGCCGAATCCAGAACCGGTTCGACCACCGCCTTCTCCGGTGGTGCCTCGATAACTGACTCCGCCGCGGGTGTCGGCGTGGCTTCGACAGACGCAGGCTTCACTGTAAACTTCGCCCAGGTCTCCTTGAATTCGATCAGCGAATACTGAATTGCGCGGGGAAGATCGGGATTGTCGAGCAGCGTATCGAGGATCTCCGGACAACTCTGCATCCGATGTTTGTTCTCACTCAGAAGCGTCAGAACGGGAACCGGCGCTGATCCGGCAATCGAAACAAGGGTTTGGTCGGCGACCGCTTTATTCAGGATGATGCCCGTCAGGATTTCATCATCTGTATGGTGGAGGCGTGCGATGAATCCGAGTAATGCCGCAGAAGACTTGTGGTCTCGGCTTGCCTGGATGAGCACAGCCCGCGGCAGCGACGGGAGGTTTTCCTCCAGGGCCGTGATGATTCCGGAGTCCGGGTCTGAACACAGGATCGAGATCGCTTCGATCAGGTCCGCATCATCAAGCGGCAGCATCCCTTCCGCTATCGCCATGCGAAGACCGCGTGGCGCCGATCCGGTTCTCAATCGTTCCAGTGGTCCAGGTTCCGCCATGTCATGATCCTCCCATGCCTTCTTCCTCAGCTGACTCCATTATAGTCGAATCTGTTTTTTTCCTGAAACGAATTTGCACCGGTTGCGGGCTCTCATCGAGTCGAATCACCGTGTCATCCGCCTGGATCCGGACTGCGCGCGCATCTCCGATTTCAAGCACCATCTCACCCTCCGGAGTAAATTGTCTGATGGTTCCCCGCTCGAGCATCTCAAGCATCGATCGCCCTTCAGAAATCGAAAATACCTTGATCCATGTCGCCTCGATCGCCTCCACGTGAACCCCCCGGCCCTGATTCCCGAGCTGAAATTCGGGAATATGCGAATTGTCCACCGAACCCAATATCACATTGGCTCCGGCGATCCGGTTGAGATCATCGATCAGGTCCGGTGTCCCGGGTTGACGGTAGGGTCTGGCGGAAGTGTGTCCCCCACTGCCGAACCGTTCTCCATCCGATTCTCCGCCCATGGCAATCCAGATGAGGAGGAACGCGAACAACCCGAAAAAACCCAGGATGAACGGAATCCGGGCACTCCAGGCGGGAGCGCTCCGGACCGGCGTGCTCGGAGTGATGAGATGGGAGAGGTCCAGATCGATCAGAACCTCGTCGGGATCCAATCCGAGGCATCGGATGTAGGAAACGAGCAGACTCCGCAGCAGTTTGCCCTGAGGCAACCGGTTGAATTCACCGGCTTCGATTGCCTTGAGATGCTGGATGGAGATCCGCGTCCGGAGCATCATCTGCTCGATCGTAATCCCCCGCAGTTCGCGCTCCTGCCTCAATCGATGGTTAACTCGGCCCATCATGCGTCTCCGGGAGCTGATCGGATCGCTTCTGCAGGATCCGCTGACACACTTCCGAGCGATTCCGCTGCCGCATGCGGGTCAGATCATCCGGAAGAAGTTTCGGATTGGCGATCAGTGTTTCGACGGCCCGGGGCGTGTTCAGGATCTCAACAAGCTCCTCAATCAGCATTCGTGAATGCGTCTGAGCCATCGCCGTCTGATGGGCTTCCGACAGAGCCTGTACGCGTTGCCGGAACACAAATCGTGCGAGACGATGATCGTTCTGTGTGAACTGGGGCGAACGGATCAGCCGGACGAGATGGTTGAGCGGCAGCTTTTCGTAGACTCGCCTCCGGGAGGCATACCCAAGTCTCGGGTTCAATGACAACGCATGCAGAATGGCCGGAACAGAACTCCATCGTTCAGACGAACAGATCCGATCGAGTTTTTCCGATACGGTCCGGGCATCCGAGATGAATTTTATCAGGTCCATCTCGGTTAAGCGCGGATTATTGAGCGCTGCTTCGAGAATTCGATGGTCGGAGTCCCTGAGCAGAAACCCGAGCGCTGCGCCGATCGCAATCCTCGCCAGCGATATCTTCTCACCGATTCGCAATGATTCCAGCCGTACCATGAGAAAATTTTCGGCCACTTCGCGAACCGGCAGCGGGATCCCGGTGTTTCTGGCAACCATCGCCAGGTCCTGATAATAGAGATCCTTCACGTAGGTCAGGGCGATATGCTTCGGAGTCAGGGGACAGATCACCAGTTCGACCTTGACATGGTAATCCTTCATCAGGCGTTTTGTGGACGCAACCACTCGAATCTGGTCCTGGGTGAGGCGTTTTCTGCGCAGGAGAAAGGCAATGATCTCAGGCGGCACAATCGGGCTCTCGATAATCTCCGCGATCGCCTTCGGATCGAGCGTGTGCGCCCTGGATACAATATCCCGGATCAGTCTGAGGCGGTCTCGCCCCGTCTGTTCACCGTCCCGGAGTGCCCTTTTTCGCTGCATCGTCAGTCATCCGCCTGAATGATCCGGATGTCCGCGGCATCCACGAGCGATCGCACCTGCAGATCCAGGCGTTCGTTCACTTTCTCCTCGCGCAGCAGATTCGTGATCCGACTGATCAGTTCCTCCCGGGCTTCCGTCAGTAACTCAACGGATGTCGATCCCTTCAGATGCAGGGATTCCCTGTGCGTCATCAGATACTCCGCCACATCCGACGACTGGATCTGAATGAAGGCACGAATCCGTTGATCCACATATGTCTCCAACGTGAGTTGATCCTGAACTCGGCGACGGAATTCGTTCGGAGAAAGTCCGATCGTCCGGAGTTGCGCTTCGAGATGGTCGTTCCCGCCCGCTCGTTGCGTGATCGACTCGACTGCCTCGTCGATCCGCTCCGGTTGAATGAGAATCTCCCTGAATCGAGCGCTCTCATTGAGCATCAGGCGGCGTGTGATGAGCCGGTCGATGATTTCACGTCGACTCAACCCGGGCACGCGACGATTTTCCGGGACCAGGTCACTCTCCAGGAATGCGCGTTCGATCACAATTTCGCTCTCAAGAATCACCGCTCCGTTCACCGTCGCGACAAAGCGATCCAGCAAAACGGCTCGGCAGATTCCCAGGGATGCGAGCAGGATCGAAATCGCACACGAGCCGATACGAATCCCGGATCTGTTTGCGGTCATCCGGTCATCCCTGCGTGATCTGCTTTTGAATGCAGGCATAGACATTATGCTTGTGAATCGATTCGAAGTTTTCTGACTCCACGCTGAACCACTGGATTCCGGATTCTTGTTCGATCCGAGTTGCGATTTCGCGGACGATGTCCTCGACGAAACGCGGATTATTGTGCGCGTGATCCATCACGCATTTTTCATCCGAACGTTTCAGGAGTGAGTAGATCGGTGATGAGGAGGCCTGTTCGATGATCGCGATGAGATCCTCGATCCAGATCATCGCGGTGGAGCGGATTTTAACCGTTACCTCGCTGCGTTGATTGTGCGCGCTGCCGTTGGGTGAGAGTTCCCGGCTGCAGGGGCAGAGATTCATGACCATCGCCCTGACTTCCAGGAGCAGGTCGAACTCGTCCCGGTCGTTGTGCTTTCCAAAAAGACCACAGCTGTACTCCATCAGACTGGGAACTCCGCTAGCCGGCGCTTTTTTCTCGATGAAGTATGGAAAGAAAAGCTCGATGTGAGCCGTTCTGGCATTCAGTTTTTCCTTGAGCATGACCAGAAGCGACCGGATGATTCCGGGATTGATCTTTTCGCGTCCGACTTTTTCCATGACCTCCAGAAAACGACTCATGTGCGTGCCACGGAAATGATCCGGCAGTTCGACGAACATGTTGACCGTTGCGACGGTGGACTGAGATTTGAGCAGTTTGTCCTTGACGACGATGGGATAGCGCAGGTTTTTCACACCGACCTTGTCGATTTTCATTCCATTTTCGAGAATTTCACTTTGCGGATCGATCATTGAAGAACCTCTCGATAGGTCACGCTGGTCCGATCGGACTCCCAGACCGTCACTTCATGCACGATGACGTGTTGCAGATCGGCAGTGGTCGACAACCGATCCCGGAGGGATTCAAAGATGCGGCGTGCGAGATGCTCACAGGAGGGGTTCAGGGCCTGGAGCAGGGGGACATCATTGAGAAATGCGTGGTCGAATGATTTCAGGATTTCCCTGAGCATCGAGCGCGCGATCCTGAAGTCGATCGCAAGCCCTTGATTGTTCAGCGTTTGACTGCGGAAGATCGCACGGACCTTCCAGTTATGGCCATGGAGTCTCTCGCAGTCACCGTTGTATTCCACGAGACGATGTGCAGCGGAAAACTCATCGAGAACCGATACATCGAACATCCGTTTTTCCTCCTGATCGTGTCCAATCAGGGAGCGCTCCTGGCCTGATGAGGCGATGTCGGCTCCCCTCCGAGAATTCTATTTATCGCAAAGGGGCGCTTCGGGCAAGGTTTGACAAGGAATGCCGCATTTGTTAGCGTGCGGGCGGATGAAATCGCTCATTCCTCCGGATATCCAGTCCCAACTCGCTGTTCTCGGCCGAATTCTCGGATACGTCAGACCGTATTCCCGGCGAATCATGATCGGCATTATCGCGAGTATCGCGTCGGGCGCGTTCGGATCGAGTCCAATCGCGCTGTTGAAATACCTGTTCGACACCGTGATCGACAGCAACAAGATGGTCTATGCCTATCTGTTTTCAGCTGCGGTCGTCGTATTTTATATCCTGAAAGGCGTTTCGAGCTATCTTCAGACCTACACGATGGCGTGGGTCGGCCAGCAGATGATCTTCGATCTCCGGACCGTGACCTTTCAGCACCTGCTGACCATGCCCATCGGTTATTACAAAAGCAATCGGGTCGGGGAACTGATCGCTCGGATCATCAGCGATATCAGTCTGATGGAAATGGCCGTCTCACGTGTGCTGGGTCGCTTGATACTCAGCTTCTTTTCCTTTTTCCCCCCACTCATCATCGTGTTTTATATCTCATGGAAATTATCACTCATCGCATTCGTCGTTCTGCCCGTCACGCTCTATCCCATTATTCGTTTTGCCCGAAAACTCAAGAAGGTCTCGACGAAAGCCCAGAAAGAGATCGGCAATCTGACATCGATCATGTCCGAGAGTTTTTACGGGATGAATATCGTCAAGGCGTTCAATATGGAGGCGTTCGAGTCAGAGCGATTCGGGCGCTCCAATCACCTCTACAATCGGGCCATGATGAAAGGCGCTCAGGTTTCGGCTGTCTCGTCTCCCCTGCTCGAGACCATCGGTGCCATTGCGACAGCCATCATTTTCGGACTGGGGCTGAACCTGATCATGCAGGGGGTCATGACCAAGGGAGAGTTGATGGCGTTTCTGGCCTCCCTGTTTGTGATGTATGACCCGATCAAGAAGGTATCGACACTCAATCACGATATCCAGCGCGCCATCGCCGGAGCCGAGCGGATCTTCGAGATTCTGGACATGAAGAGTTCGATCGTCGATTCCGAATCGGCCCTCGCCATCCCGCGCGCCACGGGTGCAATCGAATTCCGTGATGTGTCATTCAACTACGATTCGGAAACCCCGGTATTGAATACCATCACTTTCAGGGTGGAAGCCGGAGAAACGGTTGCGATTGTCGGCCAGTCCGGAGGCGGTAAATCCACCCTGATCAGCATGATTCCACGCTTTTATGATCCGCAGTCCGGTTCGATCAGTCTCGATGGGATCGACATCCGGAACCTGACCCTGCACTCACTGCGCGAGCAGATCGGAATCGTGACGCAGGATACCGTGCTGTTCAATGACACGGTCTGGACGAATCTGTGCTACGGACGCTCCGATTTCACCGAGGAACAGGTCGTGGCCGCTGCGCGAGCCGCCTTTGCGCATGACTTCATCATGGCTCTGCCGGAGGGGTATCGGACGGTGATCGGTGAACGCGGTCACACCTTGTCCGGCGGCCAGAGACAACGGCTCGCTATCGCCCGTGCCATCCTCAAGAATCCCCCGATCCTGATTCTGGATGAAGCCACTTCCTCACTCGATTCAGAATCCGAAAAACTCATCCAGGAAGCCCTCGATTCGCTCATGACCAACCGAACCACACTGGTTATCGCCCACCGATTGTCGACCATACGCCGGGTCAACAGGATCCTGGTGATCGATCATGGGCGCATCATTGAAAGCGGCTCACACGAAGAATTACTCAAACTCGACGGCGCTTACAGGAACTTCTATTCGCTTCAGACCGATCCGGAGGTCAGCTGATCCGGCTGGATCGTTTTTTGGGGTACGAGCGATACGCGCGGAGGATGGATTCCCTGAGAGCCTCGTCTTCAATCTGAGCGATGGATTCGATCGTCGGATCCGACAGCTCCTCTACCGGAGCCGGTTCAGCGTTGCCGACCGGAGGCTCGCTTGCCGGGGCACGCAGAGTCGGATCGACCTGAAAGCGAAGCGCTTGAATCGAGCGCGCGTGAACGGTCAGGTTTCGGAGACGCTGCAGAAGGTAGGCATGGGCGCCGAGCAGACCGTTCATGAGTTCGATCGAATCGGTCCGGATGAGCAGATGGTTCTGGCCGATGCCGGTCAGCAGGGTGCGCGATGCGATTCCGGGGCCGACGACCTGCTGCCAGATCAGGTTCAATTCGATCAGCGATCGCTCCGATGAAGCCGGCAGGTCGTGAATCAGTTTCAAGATTGTTGCTTTTATCGGGTTTTCCGAAGGCTGACGCATGCTCCTCCCGGGTGTCTTCATGGACGAAAAAAGGACGATATTCCGTGAATTTCCGCGCATGATCGTGTAGAGTCATGGCGTATCCGATTTCGGATATCGAGCACAATAGGCCTATGGCGAACAGGGGTCAAGCCGATGGAACCGATCACATCGTCCGGATCCGTCATGGTTCGCGCTCCGGGACGGATCTGTCTGCTGGGCGAACACCAGGATTATCTCGGCCTGGAAGTCATCTCGGGCGCTCTGAGTCTGTATGTCGAGCTGATCGCGACGCCGATCGAGGCGCGGCGGTTCGACCTGCATCTGAAATCGGTTTCCCGGAATCGCACCTTTTTACTCGATCAGAATCCCGATCACTCGGAACCCAGGGATTATCTGGCCAGCGGACTCCGGCTCATGATCGAGGCCGGCTATCGGTTCAGCCGGGGGTATCGGATCGAGATCCGCGGGAACCTGCCGATCGGGAAAGGGGTTTCGAGTTCCTCGGCGATGTGTGTCGGCTGGATCCGACTTCTGTCGCTTATCGCCGATCAGCCGGTGGAGCTGGATCCTCTGACGAACGCTCGGATGGCATTTGAGACCGAGGTTGTTGCGTTCCGGGAGCCGGGTGGGATGCAGGATCATGTTGCCTCCGCATTCGGCGGTCTTGTTCATATGGACTTCCGGAACGGTCGCGATCGACCGGTTCTGACCGAGCTGCCGATTCCTGCCGGAGAATGGATACTGGTGGACAGTGGCAGTATCAAGGAAACCCTGGGGATGCTTCAGTGTATCCGAAGTGACGTCGAGAGCGCACTGGAACGTTTGGCCTTGACGGAGCACGTATCGCATCCCGCCCGGCTCGAACTGTCTCGGATCCCTCGGGCGATCCGGCGAGATCCCCTCAACCGGCGGCTGATCGCGACTCTCATCAACAGGAATCTCGTGAGAACCTGTCGAGATCGCATGTTGACGACGGGCCGGAATGATCGACTCGGTGCCATGATCAACACTCACCATCGCATTCTGTCGACCATGCTCGGATCGTCGTCCGAACGGATCGATCGGCTCTGCACAGCGGCACTTGGACTCGGCGCATCCGGTGCGAAAGTGATCGGATCGGGTGGCGGCGGATGCGTGCTCGTGTATGCAGCCGCAAACAGCCGAGCGTTGGCGGAACAGCTCTCGGTGGAAGGGAACCGGTGTGTTTCGATTCGGATCGGCGACGGGGTCCATCGCGTTCAGGGCTGAGACTGTCCCCGGTTGGGGACACTTTACGGGGTTGTTTGCCGGGAAGGCGGCATGGAAGGCGCAAAGAGGTGCATGGCGACTGAATGGGTTGATCTGGCAAAGAGATTGCATATATGGCGTGCAGTCATGCGGCGACAGGTCGCGAGGCAAAGGAGGGTACGATGAAAACAGTATGGATGATTCCGTTGATCGGTTTGGTGGTGTTCACGCCGGTGATTCATGCGGACTCCTTCGGGTTCTACTTTCGGAACGGTGGATTCGGGATGGGCATGGAATTCGGCAATTACGATTACTATGATCGATACTCCCCCGGATTCTATGATTACTCCGAAATTGATTTCCGGGCGGCTCTGAGTCCGTATGGAAACTGGGAATACATGGATGATTTCGATTCCTATGTCTGGATTCCATATGTGGACTATTCCTGGCGTCCCTATTCGAATGGAACCTGGGTTTACTCATCATATGGATGGACGTGGGTCGCCTATGAACCATGGGGTTGGATTCCGCATCATTACGGACGGTGGTTCATGCATCCATATGTCGGATGGATCTGGATACCGGGTTACACCTGGGCGCCGGCTCATGTGAGATGGGGATACACCAACGGTTACTATGCCTGGGCGCCGATGCCTCCCGATCACTGCCGATTTTACGTCAATTACACCTTCAACTATTACGACCAGCGCGATTACAATTATTACAACCATTACAACCGTCGCGATCGGCGGCATTCGGATCGCTACTACGACCGATCCGCGCATTGGTATGGCCGCTCAAACGAGTTCGATCGGTCTTCTGAACGATGGATTCCGAACGAAGCCTGGAATGTCGTGCGTGAAAACGACTTCCTGGCGGAAGACTACGGTGCGGTCAGTATCCCTGCCGAACGCGCTTCGGCGATCATCCAATCCGGTGATTTTCGCGCAGCGCCGCGAGCTCCTGAAGTATCGAAAATTGAGTCCACGACGGGGCGTCGAGTCGAGCGCATCAAGGTGGATGAGGTGACAAAACGTCTTCCGACCGGCGAAAAAATCAAAGTGGTGCAACCGGTCGGCGTGCTCGAAACCCGGAAGTCGAACGTCGAGAAGGTGAATCGGAAGTTCCGCGAATTGGGCAAAGAAAACGAGGTTATGCAGCCGAAGCGTGACATTCAGAAGCGCGAACGCAACTTGAAGAGGGACTCGCAACCAAATCAGTCTCTCAATCGACCGGACTCCCGTGATCCTCAACCGCTGAACCCGCGTTCGGATCGCGAACCGATCCAGAAGCCGCAACAGAACCTGAATCGGCCTTCCGATCGCGACCGCCGGGATGTTCGTCCCGAATCGTCCCGACCGCAATCGATCGAGAACCGGAATGACCGGGAACCGGTGCGATCCAACCCGGTAGAACCGCAAGAGCGTCCGAACGTAAGGCCCAAAGGTCAACCTCAGGGTCAACCCGCTCCGCAATCCCAAGACGACAAAAACGTCAAGGGGAAACCGCAGCCAGTGAAGAAAAACGGGAAAGAGAAGCCGGCGACGGTCGATGAACAGAAGAAGGACAAGGACGAGGATAACAGGAACGCAAAACCGCTGCAGTTGAACTGATCGATTGAATGGGGCCCGATCCGGATTTTATTCCGGGTACTGTGAAAACAGTCGGCCCCATTTGTTTGTACGGTATATTTCTTCCATGATTTTCCTGCCCTTCATCGGCCACCAGATGTAATCATGGAAAAAGAATGACCCGAAAACGAAGAAGTACACGAGAGGCGTGTGGAAGAACAGTCTCTGAAATGAACGCAGCGGGCCGAACCACATCAGATCCCCCACGCGACTCGCCATGTTGTCGCCGACCTTGAACCCGAAGTTGACCCGCGAAATATCGTCTCCAATTACTTCGATCTCGGAGGGGTCACCCACTCCCAGGCCTTTTTCATGCGCCAGGCGAATGCATTTGACATCCTTCATCGGGTCGAATCCCATCAACTTCGCGCTGATGGCATCAATCGCGACGGAATCGGAGGACGCCAGCATGTAGTCCTTTTCCACCGGGATCATCGTTCTGGGGCCGGGCCCATTCCCGCAGAGTGTGCCGTCCATCACTGTAAATATGCCGCTGTGGATCTCTTTCTGAATCATGAGAAGATCGACAAGCGTTTCATGAATGACACTGTGCGTGTAATGGCGCCGGGTGTTGAGCAGCCCGCCGAAGGCATTCTTCATCGCCCCTGTCATATTGGTGTAGATATGGCATTTTACGGTCGGGAGATGAATGATCGATTTTCCCGGAAAATACTCCGGTATTCGAATCCCGTTCGGGAAGATTTTATGCAGAACCAGCGTTTCACCTTTCGGGTGGTATTCGATCCAGTTCATATCCTGAGGGCGAAAATTGTACAAGACCGGGATGTTGTGCTTCTTGAAGATAGGAACATACTTGTTCAGCCGCTCTCCCTTGAACGCATCCGTCACAACGGTTTCGTTCTGAACGGCCGAGATCCGATCATATCCGGACTCCTTCAGGAAACTGATCGTTGCATCGAGTTGCCAGGGGGTTGTATTGGCCGAGAGAAACGGGAAGTGCCAGGAGATATTATCCTTGAGAATGACGGGTTTATCGATCGGGAGTTCGTCGAGAATCCCCGCTTGTCTCATGATTGTTTTCGTATCCTCGATCACGCGTTCCGGTGTTGTCTTCACTATCGTTACCAGCGCTCGTTTGCTCATCGGTCTCCCCTTTCTTCAGATTGGATCACGATCGGGCCTCTCAGATATACCCGTATCGAACGGTCCATGTCCAGTCTCAATCCCATCGCTATTCTTCGACGAGCCTGAATCGAGAATACGCAGAGCGGCTTCGGCGAGAGCCTGGTAGGCGGTGTGGATCTGCGGCCAGCGTGATAATGCTTCGAGATGCGTTTCGACGGTGCTCAGGTCCCCTCGGATGAGCGGTCCCGTGAGGGCTGCGCCGAACGGGAGTGCAAGCGTGTTCTCGACGGTGATTCGCATGAGGGGTTCAATGATCGAACGCACCGATGCCGGGTCGACACCGGAGCAGACCAGCAGGTGCCGGGCGATCGCATGGATCACCGTCAGATAATTGGATGCAAAGACGGCCGACGCATGATACAGCGCGCGGTCGATGCCGGAGATGTCGAACGCTTTTCCGCCGATCGACAGGACAAAGGACTGGACAGGCACAGCGATATCCCGAGGAACATCCAGGCCATACCATATATTCCGGATGCTATCCGAACTCGTTGTCTGTGTGAATGAAAAATACGGATGCATGACGCCCACACGATCGGTTTGACCGGTGAGCGGAGCAAAACAGTCTTTTCCGGTCACTCCGCTCGTGTGGAGCACGATCTGATGTGCGGACAGGAGGGAACGGGCTCCGAGATCCCTGCAGACTTCGTGAATGTGTCTGTCCTGGACGCAGATCAGGATGAGATCCGTTCCACGCAGATTGTTCGGGTCGGATGCACTGGCTTCCATCGAGTCCACAGATGACAGAAACTCCGACACAACATCGGGATCGCGGTCGATGACGCACGAGAGCGTCATGCCGGATTCCCGGATCCGATGTCCGATTGCCGTCCCGACTCTTCCGATCCCGATGATGCCTACTTTTTGTATCTGCATGTCGACATTATACGATTTGTCATGGAAATGGGAAGTACATCCGGAAGGACGGACCTGTATCGCAGGGTAGTAACAGCCCGATTCCCTTGACATCTCGGCGATAATAATCTAAAGAAATAAGATACTGTGCGGGCTGTCACGGATTTTCGGTGACATGCGACCCAAAGAGAGGAATCTGCGATGTCCGGATCGTTTATCATGCTGTTCATTCTGGGCGGGATTTTAATCGTCGCATTCCTGGTTTTTTTCATGTCCTCAAAGAAGCATTCATCCGGGACAAAGGATCTCGATATCGGAACACCACCCCGAACCGAAACGAAGGACATTAAAATCGAGGTGAAGAGCGCCGTTGAGGACACGGTCGAGGTCGTTCGTCCATCCGGTGCGCGCACGGCTACCCTCGAAACAACTCCGGTCGCTCAACCCGCGCCTTCCCGTGCCCGCGAAAGCCAAAAACCGGCTCCCGCCCCCTCGCCCGAAGAACCTCCGGTCACTCAGGATGACACCGCCTCCGATCCGAACTCCATGTTCGGCATCGAATATGATCTTGCGTCATCCGGATTGAAAAAAACGGACTCGGAGGTCGAAGAAAGCTCGAAAGACTTCGGCGAACTGATGCATGGAAGCTCGGCGGGATTTGAATACGAGACGGAAAAAACGGCCTCTGCGGACAAACCGAAGGCGGTGAGGCCCGAGGAAATTGTATTCTCCTTTGACGAAAATGAAGCTCCGATCAGCACCATCACTGAAATCGCAATTGAAACCGATGATATCTTCAACATCGAGGATGACGCGCCCATCGCGACTCCGTCCGTGAAAGTCGATCTTCCGCCGGTGACGGAACCGCTTGCCCCCGAACCGAAAAAAATGGACATTCCCAGTGAAGATCTCATCGAATCCATCCTCGATCAGCGCGCTGCGACTCTCAAGACCCAGACCGCCGCACCGATCGCACACCGCGTCGAACAGCCTGTGACCGTGTCCGAATCAGCTATACCTGCAGCGGAAATGGATCCTGAGGAGGAAAAGGCGCACGAGAAAGCGCGACGGATCGCACGGGTCATCATCAACGACATCCGGAACTACAACCCGGATAAACTCGCTGAAGGCATCCGGATCGGCAACATCATGAAGACCCTTGGAGCCGAAGTCGAGATG
The DNA here is from genome assembly GCA_937951895.1 of uncultured bacterium. Classification (GTDB taxonomy): domain Bacteria; phylum CSSED10-310; class CSSED10-310; order CSSED10-310; family CALFER01; genus CALFER01. The sequence continues at coordinate 14,275 of CALFER010000047.1, read as the reverse complement.
GGACGGCAGCTGTATGTCAAGCGCGTCCCGCCCGAAATTGCCCGCAATACCAATTATTATCGGGAAAATCTGATCAAGATTCTCGCCGACGGCCGCGCCGATCTGCTCGGGTTTTAATCCCGGTCAAAAAACTTCGAACATCTGAGAATGCGGATTACACAGTAACCCGTGTGCGCGATCGGTCAATTGCGCGATTTCCGCGGCCAGTCCCATCGGATCGGCAACCCCGGGGGCGAAGATCAGGGTATAGAGAAACCCGAACGAGATCGAATCGATGTGTCGATCGATCCGGTACAGACTCCTCAGCTGGTTCAATGCGCCTTTTCCCGCCGAGTCTTCGCGCTCGGTCACGATCACATGAACGATGGATGATTCCGACGCTCCAGTCCGGATAATCGACTCCGGCGGGGATGTGCGAACGGTATAAAGGTGCTTGTTCGGATTGACGAACAGTTTGGTTTCCTCGGCGAGTCGGCGCCCCAGTTCCATGCGCGCTGCAAGATCAGGCAGATCCAGTTCAATCCTCCAGCATTCCCGCCGTTCCAGTTTCACGATCCGATTGTTGTAAGCGAGATCATGGACCAGACAGTGAAACGCGGAGGAAGCGATGGCGTCTCGCGTCTTCATCTCCGTGATGATGGTGATGTTCGATGTCATCGGCCGGTCCTCCTGTTCGAGATGAAGCGTTTCATGGATGTAAAAAATCGCAGGCCCGGACCCGGCATCCGGCAGTGTTCCAGGGTCGCCGTTCGAAGCGATCCATCCAGGTCGAGTGGAATCTGACGCATCCAGGCTGCGCGTTCTGGGTGTGGCATGAATGCGAGCACATTGCCTTCCGGATTGTAGATACCGGCGGCATTGAGGAACGATCCGTTGGGATTGATGGGGAATGATGGCTGATACCGGCCTTCGGCGTCGCAATACCGGAATGCGATCTGATCGGATTGCGTGATCCTGTCGAGCAATGCCGGGTCGCTCGATACGAACCGTCCCTCGGCATGGGCGACCGGCATCGGAATGATCTCGCCGGGAGTGAAATCGAGATTGAATGCGCCTGAAGCTCCTTTTTCCTGGCACCGCAGATAGACCCAGTCACAGAAGTAGCCACGCCATCCGGCTGCTGCATTTGATGCCAATGACATCTCCACGTGGCCCGGATGGTTTCCCGGAACGAGACCGGATTCGATGAGGATCTGAGCGCCATTGCAGATACCGAGCACGGGTTTTCCGATCGCCGCTTCCCGGATCAGCGTTCCGATAATCTGTTTCTTGGCCGCGATCGCTCCGGCTCTGACCCGATCCTGATAACTGAACCCTCCGGCAAGCACGTATCCATCGAATCGGATCAACTCTTCCGGATGACGGTTCCATCTGAATATTTCCGCCGACATGCCTGCGGCTTCGACAGCTGAAGCCGTCTCATATTCGCAATTGGTGCCGGGGTATTGAATGACGGCGATCGTGATCGGGTCGGATTGGTTCATACTATTTCCTCCAGGCCTCTCAACCAGGCCAGACGCATGTCCTGAACAGGAAGGTGGATACGGGCGGTTTGAGCGATCTCGATCAGAAGTTCCGGTGTTTCGGTCACGCATCCGCAGTCGTACCAGACACCTCCCGATGCGTTCAGAATCGCGGTGCACTCCTTCAGATGATCGGGTGGAATTTCGAGAATGAATCCGCCTGTTTCCGCAAAGAGAAACTGATCCGCGGGAATGGGAGGCTGTGTGAAGACGACGTGTGCGCCGAGCAGTCGGGTTCGGCGGTGTGAGAGGCACATTTCGGCGAGAGCTGTTGCGAAACCCCCGTCGGAAATGTCATGACATGCGCAGGCATATCCGTGCGAGATGAGGGTGTGCACGGCCGCCATCGCTGCGCGTTCTTCCCGCCATTTCACCGTCAGAGGTTTTGTTCCGTCCACGCCCCTGACGATACGGTAGTAAGCGCTTCCTCCCAGTTCCGGACGCCGTTCGCCGACCAGAATGATCCGGTTGCCGGGATTTTTGAAATGGATCGTCATGGCACGTGCAAAATCAGGCATAGTTCCGACGCAGGCTACGATCGGGGAGGGTTTGATGGCGAGTCCCTGAGCGGATTCATTGTAGAAGCTGACATTTCCCGACACGACCGCGACCGGTGCATCGGGTAGATCGAGTTGGGAGAGCTGGCGTGCGGCATCGGCGATACCACGGACGCCGTCGACAAACTGCCGGAAAGCCGAGGGATTTTCCGGGTTACCATAATTCAGACAATCCGTAAGCGCTCGGGGAATGGCACCGGTTGCGACGACGTTCCGCATCGCCTCCGCGACAGCCGTTGCGCCTCCCCAATACGGGTCGATCGCACCGACATTCGGATTCCCGTCAACGCTCAGTGCAATGCCCGCCGGACAATTCTCGGTCAACTCGAGTGGAGCGATCACACCCGCGTCCGCTTCCCCCGGGCGCAACACCGCCGCGCCCTGTACCTCCGTGTCGTAGTGGCGGTAAATCGGCAGACGGGAGCATCCGTTGAGCGATCCAAGGATGCTCAGAAGCGCATCGGCGAGGTTATCGGGAGGGAGCCCCTCGGGTTCCATCCCTTCATGCCGGCACTCGCAATCGGCCCGTTCGTATCGGATCCCGGACGTGATCTGCTCGATCGGTGCTTCGCATACCACCTCACCGTGGTGACGGATGCGGTAGATCGGTTCTTCGAGGACGCGGCCGATACAGCGGGCGCCGGCGCCGTTCGCTTCGGCCGGCAATTCCCAGACCGTGTTATAGATGTCGAGCACCTCCCGGGTGAATGATCTCGGAACAGCGAAAATGAAACGTTCCTGGGTTTCGCCGCACGCGATGACTTCCGGGGGAAGGTCGTCCATGGAGGTGTGGACGCAATCCAGATCGATTTCAGCGCCGAATCCGGAAGCCGAGCATATTTCGGAACTGGCACAGGCGAGGCCTCCTCCGCCCAGATCCTTCATCCCGATCGGGATGTCGCGTTCGAACGCCAGGTCCAACACGGCGCGGTTGGCCTTGCGCATGATCAGGATGTTCTTGATGAAGGGATCGTGCACCTGAACCGCTCCGCGGCGCTTGTCGTCCTGGGATGCATCGAGGATATCCGAGGCGAAGGTCACGCCGCCGAAACCGCTCGAATCTGTCGGTTTGCCCGCAAGAATCAGGTCGTACGGTTCGTTCCTGGCTTCGGTCGGGACGCGTGAACGGATGATCCGGGAGGTTTTGACGATGCCGAGGCTGACGACGTTGACGAGGCAGTTATCGTCGAAGGAGTCATCGAAGTAGACATCGCCCGCCAGATTGGGGACGCCCATCGCGTTGCCATATTGCCAGATTCCGTCGACCACGCCCCGGATGATCCAGCGTGTGCGCGCGGGTTGAGCGCCGGCCGGGTTGCCGAATCGCAGCCCGTCGGCCACTGCGCAGACATGAGCACCCATGCAATCCACATCCCGGACAATACCGCCGATTCCGGTTGCGGCTCCTTCGACGGGCAGCACCTGTGAGGGGTGATTGTGGCTCTCGTGCGCGATGACGATCGAGTAAGTTTCTCCATCCAGTGCGTCTGTGAATCGGATGATCCCGGAGTCTTCTCCGGGGCCGAGAATCACGTTCGGGGCGTCAGTCGGGAGATATTTCTTGAGGGTGGATCGGCTTGATTTATAGCTGCAATGTTCACTCCATTCGATGTCGAAGATGAACAGTTCGACAATATGGGGATCTCGTCCGAGGATCGAGACGATCTTGCGGGCCTCCGGCGGTGTCATGCCGATATTGAGTTTTTTCAACAAGTCCCGGAGTGACTCATCATGGGTGTGTCGGCTGATCGGAACGATTCGGTTCGTGTTCAATCTTCACTCTCCTTTTCGAGTTTCTCTCGATTCGCAGGATCGAAATCCCGGTCCAGATCAATGATGCGTTTTCTCGCAGGGGGAGTCTCACCTTCCGTCGCTTCGGATGAATCGATCGGGAGCGTCACGTCCCGCGTGAAATCCGGGCAGAGCCGGGCGGAATGCGATGATTGTTGCGAGAATCGCCGTTTACAGTCATGCCGCCAGGCGCAATTGAGACAGATAGTACGTCGGGATTCTGTCACGCCGGGTCCTCCAGAAGAAAAGCGATGCTAACAACACCGTCGTTCACGGTCAACTGGAAGGATTCAGAAACTGATCGATCAACCATGGGATTCCGTCTTCACGATCGTCGCCGTAGAGCACGGCATAGCCCAGTGCGATCGGGAATGGAAGGAAGAGCAACATGCCGACCAGATCCGCGCTGATGGTTTTGTGAAAGAGGACATCGAGGACACCGGTGAACAGGTAGGGAGAAACCGCGAGTATGAGGGAATAGAACACGAGAACGCAGCGGCGGGAGAGGTGGCGTGAGCGAATTCGGAAAAATCCGTGGATCAGCATCATGCTTCCCAGAACGAGGTACACCAGCCAGATCAGAAAACCCTGCAGCAGGATGATTTGTGTCACCACCGATTGTGCGTCGATGTCGGAGGCATGGATCCAGTTCGATAGTGCAGCGGGGATGGCGAGAATGACGGGTGGGATGTAAATCCAGCGTGTCCGGCTTCGTTTTCCGTGGATCAGGTGGTTGAGCTTCGGAAATCGGCTGCAGAAATGGACGAAAAACGATGGTATCAGGAAAAAGGCGAACAGGTAGACGGCCTGATACAGACGCGCAATGATTTCGTGATCGAAGTGCGGGTGATTCATTTTAAAAAAAACGTAGAACATGGACAGGAAAAAGAAGAGGAGTGCATTTGTGGAAGGGGGGGTCATGAGCAGCACGGTCAGCGCGATTCCAAGGACAACGCATGTGAAGACTGCATTCATGACGATTCGGATTTTTCTCGCCGGCGTCAGTTCGTTCCAGGTCACGTGGATGTCCGAAATCGATCCATCGGATCGGCGAATTCGATAGTGTGTGCTGCTCCCGATCCGCATTTTTGAGCCATCAAACGGGGAAAACGATGCGAGTGGCGATCCGTTCACCTCGAGAATCTCGTCGCCTGTGCGCATTCCGGCGATTGACTCCGGACTTCCCGGCTCGACATCGGTCACGGCATGTCGAGCGTCGAGGGTGAATTGCGTGATCGGGGTTTGGATGGCGTCGAGAGAGCCTGTGATATTGAGGGAGAGCAACAGGCAGCTGAAAAGAATCCCGATGGGGTGGAACAGCTTGAAGTTGTGCCGGGCGGTGTGCATGATGATTGTCTTGACGCCTCAATGGAGCCATTTCGATGTATAGTGCAAAGAAGACTCAAAGTAAACGCAGGTTGATCATCGCACATCGCGGTGCATCCGGGGAAGCGCCCGAAAACACGATTTCGGCGTTCGATCTGGCGTTTGAACAAGGTGCAGACGGAATCGAGCTCGATGTCCGGTTATCCCGCGACAGAATCCCGGTCGTCATTCATGATGCAAATCTGACACGCACAGCCTCGATCGATGCGCCGGTATCGGCTCTTTCCTGGGAAGAGATCCGCGCCATCCGACTGCTCAACCGATTCGACTCGCGACACGACCATCAATCTCCTCCGGCGCTGCGAGATGTACTGGAGAAATATGGCGGGTGCGGTGAGATCCACATCGAATTGAAATGCGGGGCGATTCGAGATGCTGCTGAGCTTGGTGGAGCGGTTTCGAGGCTGCTTCGCAGGGTGGTTCGGGAGCGCCGGATCGATCCGTCGTCCATCTGGATCAGTTCATTCTTTCATGCCGCATTGGTCATGATGAGGGTTTTGGCCGGTGCGTTTCCAAGAGCGTTGATCGTGACGAATCGGGCGACGAATCCGTTTTTCCGGGTGCCCCGGTTTGAGGGGTTGATCCGGCCTGCGGGGATCGATGCGGCATGGGAGGCGATTATGTTGCCGGGGGCTGAGCGATGGATCGGGCGGCGACGGCAACTGGCGGCCTGGCCGATGGATGATCCGGATGTGATGAATCATCCGAGGTTCGAGTGGGTGGATCGGATTATCACCAATCATCCCCGATTATGGATTGAACGAAAAAAAGAGTTTGCTTTTGACGGATCAATATAATAAATGGGCCTTTGAGCAGAGAGGGTATGTTCTGTCGGTCATTGGAGGGAATTATGGGTTCGATCGAGACTTACAAGCAATTTCTTGAGACCGTCATGGCTTTTCTGAATCTTCATGTTGAAGATTCCAAGGCCCTGATCGACATGTTGAAAAAGACCGAACCCAGGGAACGCGTGACCTACGATCGGAAAGTCAAAGCCTTCAAACTCGGAATCGCGACCTGGCCGCTCGAACGGATCCAGAAGGATCTCGCCGCCATTCAGACTGCCATTCGGGCTGCGTTTGATTGTGTGGTAAAAGACGGCCAGATCGGGCGGGATGAGCTGAGTCAGCTGAACGCCGTCTGTCATGATTTGAAGATCATGCATTTTTTCGCCGAGGATTCGACGACGCGGATGCGGTTGGGGTATGAGGTTCCGGAGAAGAGGATCGCGTGGGAAGCCGCCAAGTGTCCTCATTGCGGTGAGACCGTCGAGATAGGGATCTATCCGGATCCGATTCCCAAATTTGTGTATGAGGCGTTGATCAATACGCTGCGGTTGTTGACGCGCAATGTTGCGTTGAGTCGATCGAGCGACGGGTCGTACCACATTTCCAAGTAGCTTTGATTATCGAAAAAAGAAGGATTGAGCGGGTGACTGGAGCTGCGGAAAACATCTGCGCGAAACTTCGCGATGTGTCGGATGAATCGGCATTGATTTTTTAGCGGAGAATGGCTGATAAGGGGCGATTGGGGTGTTCGGGAGGGGATGTCGCGGGGTGGTGCGGTGAAAAATGTTGATTTCGAGAAGTGGATTTGCTAGATCAAATGACTGCGTTGAGGAGTGGCCAAATTGGTAAGGCTCCTGACTCTGGATCAGGCAACTGAAGGTTCGAGTCCTTCCTCCTCAGCTTTTTTTTTGCCCGGTCCCATCGTCTAGAGGCCCAGGACGGCGGGCTCTCAATCCGCTAACACGGGTTCGAATCCCGTTGGGACCGCTCAATGAAATCAATGACTTAGGTCACTTTCACGTCAACCATAAAATTCCTTGGGACTACCTTGGGAACATTTTGTACTCGATTGCGAGCAGGATTCTGCTTTTTGGTACTCTCCCCTGCTCAGCTTGTTGAATAGAAACCCAATCGGGACAGTCCCAGATTTTTGCTCGCCAATCCGTGGACCATGAAGGGGATGTGCCCGGGAATGTTGCAGAATGGTGTTGGGACTGGCTTGGGTTGTATCCAACAGGATACGGCGACGGATTACCCTTGGTCGATATCAGGCTCTCCCCGGGTGCATCCGGGCGGCATCGTACCGGAAGAACGCTACCCCGGAGTGGGTTTCCGGCTTTTAAGAACTGCCGATTAGTGATAATCAGTGAACATGATTTAGTCGAGTAGTAACGCAGAAGAGCAGACTGGAAGGTCGGGAGAGAACACAATATGGACATTATAGGGAAGCGGATCTGGCAAGTGGCGGCAGGCGACACCAATAGAAACTACGCGGATCTCTGTCTAAAATGGGATGTAATCCTCAATGGTCCAGGCTCCGCTGGAAAGTGGCCAAGTTGCGCGAAGATTCTGAGTGCCGAGTGGAAAACTTCAGCTCGCAAGGTAACTGACCTCAAGCGTTTCTGTGAAGAAATCAAAGAAGGCGACATTGTGGTTTTGAGGATCGGGACTACCGATGTGTTTGGAGTTGGAATCACGGTTGGTGGATACGAGTGGTCTTCGGAGTTCGGCGATGTCGATGGTTGGGATTTGCACCACGTGAGACGAGTTCGTTGGTTATGGAAGGCTCCGCAAGATCCAAGGTACCCAAAGAGATTTGATACATACACGATGAAGCTGGGAGATACTGTCCAATCCCTCGACTCACAAGTAGTCCTAGACTGGATTACCCAATTGGAGATCAGCCCCTCCGAATTCAACCGCAAGCTTGAGAACTTGCCTCCGTCGAACGAAGATCCCCACCCGGGGACAGTTACCATTGATGAGATTTCCGACTACTTGTTCGACAACGGGATGGCAAGTGACTCTATTCTGTCTCTCGTGGATGAGATCGGCGAGTTGATCCGGATAGCCAAGTGGTATCAGCGAGCGATTGATCCTTCGGAGTCAGAGACGATCGCTTACTTGACTATTCCTCTTCTCAGAGCTCTTGGTTGGACTCCTCAGAAGATGGCGATCGAGTGGAAAAAGGTTGACATTGCACTCTTCTCCCACCTGCCACGATACGATGAGAATCTTGCAGTTGTAGTCGAAGCAAAACAGAAGAACTCCGCTTGTCTCAGTTCGAGGTCACAAGCCCAGGACTACGCAGTGAAAAAGGGACGCGAGGGTTGCAGGCGACTTATTGTGACAGACGGCCTTCGATACGGTGTTTACGTGAGACAGGGACTTCAATTCCCTTCTGAGCCACAAGCCTATTTAAACCTCACGAGGATGCGAAGAGAGTATTCCATCTATGGCTGCGGCGGAACAAAAGAAGCACTACTCCTGATGTCTCCAGATTGGGAACTGGGTCTCACCGAGAAGCTAAAAATTCAAATAAAGCAGACTAGCCCAATCACGGATTCTGACAATGTGGATCAGCTCATCTAAGAAGACTGAATTGCAGCAGAAATACGAAGTTAGGCAGGGGCATTAATACGCCATTGAACACTTTATGGGGGCAGTAGATTGCCCTACGTCAAATTTGAAGCAGATTGGGAAGTCGTGAGCCGAAACTTGCCCTGATCTTATTCATCTCTCGCTCATTGTCGTGGGAAGCGAAGTAAACCACCGGCACAATGAGTAACGCAATCTGTATTAGTTCCTTCATAATGTCACCCAATGTAAAAGTGAGGGGCAGCCGGAGCGCGAAGCGCGGAGGGAACCCACAAGCGCAACTTGTTGACTGTCCCTCTCGACTGCAGGGTAAGATGTTTTAATGCACAGACTCACGATTTTCTGGTTCCCAGTAACCGCCGCTGCCGTGATATGTCTCGGCGCTCAAAAGAAATTGCTCATTGCATGATGGGCACGAAAACCGAAAGATAAGCATGAGAAACATTCTCACACACGACGGCTCAAGTAAGTTTGAACTGAAGTTGTTGTCAGTATTTTATAATGTCAAATATAATGTATATTGCGGGCGCACATCCCCTTCTAAAACCACTCTAAAAGCGCTCAGGATGGTCTACAACGTATGAACATAGCATAGCGCTTGTAATGAGAATAATATAACAAATATAGTCTATAAGTCAGCGAGTGCTGCAACTGTTGTTTTGTAGTATGCAACGCTTTGAGTCAATGTTTACAAGTGTTTAAGAGAGGTGTGGCAGCGTGGCACGAGTTTTAGGAGAGATGTGGGATTCAGAACGCGCTTTCCTTCGACATTGAACGCAACTCGTTGTAAAATGTCTGAAGTGAAGCAGTTTTAAGGGGAGTCAAAAATATGAAGCTTACTGTAATGATTCTGAGCATTGCTGGAATGATTCTTTCGAGCAGTGTTTTTGCTGCAACGATTCGAGTTCCGTCTGAGCAACCGACTATTCAAGCTGGTATCGATGTTGCTGTGGATGGAGATACCGTTTTGGTCGCTGATGGGACTTATACTGGGGATGGGAATGTAAATATTAGTATTTCTCGTGCTATTAAAGTTACTTCTGAGAATGGCTCTGAAACATGCATAATTGATTGCCATGGCCCACATAGTAGTGATCGTAGGGGATTCTGGATTTCTCACGATAGCGCTAATGTAGTCGTTCAAGGCTTTACGATTACCCATGCTTATTCGACGCAAGGCTCTGGTATGGTCATCGTCAATTCTTCACCTACTATTGTAGATTGCAAAATAACCCATAACTATGCCGATTGGGTGATGCAACTCGGCGCAGAAGGCGGAGGTGTCTGTTGTTTAAGAGGTTCACCTTCATTTATTAACTGTGTTATAAGCAGTAACGGTGCTTATAAGTGGGGTGGTGGAGTCTGCTGTCATAATTCCACTCCCTCTTTCACGAATTGCACATTCGAATTGAATTTTGCTCAAAGCGGGTGTGGCGGTGCAATATGTTGCATTGACTCCTCGTCCCCAACATTGACGAATTGTATTATTCGTGAAAACAATGGTCTTGAAGGAGGGGGAATCTACTGTGATTATTATTCATCACCCATTCTGACTAATTGTATTATCGGTCAAAATAGTAGTAGTTTAGGTGGAGGGATTTTTTGTGCGGGTGTTTCATCACCAACTTTGACGAACTGCACCATTTACGGAAATGAAGCGGCTGAGGGTGGAGGATTACTGTGCAAGTATTCCGCACCCGAGTTGCTCAATTCGGTCGTATGGGGAAACCTTCCCGATCAATTCATGTTCACTGTTTGGGGATCGGCGAAAGCAAGTTTTTCAAATATCCAAGGTGGCTTCCCAGGCATTGGCAACATCGACGCTGATCCACTCTTCATTGGGGGTGATCCATTCGATTATCACCTTTCGTCCCAATCTCTGTGCATTGATGCGGGAACTGATGTAAGTGCATCACCAACAGATCTGGACGGCAAGCAGAGACCGAGAGGTGGTGGAGTGGATATGGGGGCTTACGAATATCAAAGCTGGCCATTAACTGTACGAACATACGTGAAAATGCCGTCTCATGAAATCTTTCCTGGAGACGTGACATCATGTTCTGCATCTGTTTGGAATTCCGAGTATGAGGCAATCGAAGAGTCTCCTCTGTTCGTGATTCTCGATATCATGGGGACATACTACTTTGCGCCGAGTTTCAGCAGTTATGACTATTTCGAGAGACGATTTCCGTTTGGGTTGACGAAACTGACGATTCTTCCAGAGTTTGCGTGGCCTGCGAATGCGGGATCGGCTTACGCTGTTTGGTATGCTTTCCTGGCTAATCATGAGCAAACTGAATTGATGAGTAACATCGGAGTCTTCGATTTCAGTTGGAGTGAATGACATGAGACTATTCCAAACGAGGAGTTCGGAAATGTTCAAAGTGATGATCCTGACGACCATTGTCGCAATTGCACCTTTTGTTGTTTCCGCCGCAATCATACATGTTCCCGCTGATCAGCCGACGATTCAAGCGGGTATTGATGCCGCTGTTGACGGGGACACAGTTCTTGTAGCAGATGGAACTTACACTGGAGATGGGAATAGAGATATTGATTTCAAGGGAAAAGCGATTACGGTGACTTCAGAGAACGGAGCGGAGACATGCATTATCGATTGTCAGGGAAGCGAGACAGAGAATCACAGGGGATTCAACTTCCATCAGGGTGAGACAAACGAATCGGTAGTCAGCGGTTTTACGGTTCAGAATGGGTATGTAGTAACGGGAGATGGTAGTGGAGTTAACTGCGATTTTTCTTCCCCCACAATCACAAAATGTATAATCTATCGCAATTCTGCTGGTTACAGCGGAGGAGGGATTAACTTTCATTACTCCTCCAATTCGACAATCTCCAATTGCACTTTTACCAAGAATACGGCCTTCGGGCGGTGGGATTTGCTTTAGCTCCTCAAATCAGACAGTCGTCGCCAACTGCACGTTTATTGAGAATACAGCTAAGGTGTATGGTGGTGGGATTTACTTTGATGAATCCCCCGACTCGTTAATCTCCAATTGCACTTTTACAGAGAATAATGGGGCGTATTACGGGGGTGGAATAGGATTTTCTAGCTCCCCCAACGCGACAGTCTCTAATTGCGCTCTTATAGAGAATATAGCGGAGTATAGCGGTTGTGGGATGTCCTTTCATAACTCCACCAACTCGATAATCTCCAACTGCTCTTTTGTTGGGAATAGAGCTGTGTATGGCGGCGGGATTCACTTTTCTAACTTCTCTTCTTCGGCGTCAATCTCCAATTGTGTTCTTTGGAATAACACTCCTAGTGAATTCTATTTTGACGAGTATAGTCCGACTATCACCTATTCTCTCATTCAAGGAGGATACCCAGGAATTGGAAACATCGATGTCGATCCACTTTTCATTGGAGGAGATCCCTTCGATTACCACCTCTCTCCCAATTCTCCCTGCATTGATGCTGGCACTGACAACGGTGCTCCCGCTACCGATTTGAATGGCAATCCTCGACTGCAAGGTGGAGCTGTCGATATCGGTGCTTACGAATATGACGGTTGGCCATTGGTGACTCGCACCTATGTTAGAATGCCTTCTCACAATATCGTGCCAGGAGATTTTGTTCGATGTTTGGTAACCGTCTGGAATTCTCATGAGTTTACGCTTGAACATCAAAACCTCTTTGTCATTTTAGATGTATTCGGCCAAATGTTTATGGCACCCAGTTTTACAGATCTCGATTCGTATCAATGGAGTTTTGAACCTGGTAGAACAGATTTAATCGTACTGCCTGAGTTCATCTGGCCTGATAATGTCGGATCTGCAACAGGGATAGTCTGGTACGCAGCACTAGTAAATTCAGAGATGACTGAACTTGCGAGTGAAATCGGTGTGTTTGATTTTGGGTGGAGCGAATGACATGCGATCCGTCCAAATGAGGAGTTCCCAAATGTTCAAAGCGATTATGCTGACGACCATTATCGTAATTGCACCTGTCGTTGTTTCCGCCGCAATCATACAGGTTCCCGCTGATCAGCCCACCATTCAAGCTGGAATTGATGCAGCTGTAGATGGAGACACTGTTTTAGTAGCGGATGGCACTTATACTGGAGACGGCAATAGAGACATTGATTTCAAGGGAAAAGCGATTACGGTGACTTCAGAGAATGGGGCAGAGACATGCATTATTGATTGTCAGGGGAGTGAGGAGGAACGGCATGGAGGATTTGACTTTCATTCAGGCGAGACATTAGGCTCTTTTTTACAGGGATTAACAATTATTAATGGTTTTAAAGCGGCTGGCAGTGGGATTGATTTTAATCAATCCTCTCCATTCTTGCTCAATTGTACTATCTCTGGGAATCAAAGCGACGGAAGTGGGGGTAGCGGAATATATTTTAGTTATAATTCATCTCCCCAACTCAAAAACTGTAGGATCATTAACAATAACTCTTTGGAAATTGACGCACATGGCGGTGGATTGTATATAGGTGCAAATGCATCGCCGTCTCTAATCAACTGTACCATTTCTGAGAACACAGCCTACTACGGTGGTGGTATATATTGTGAACAAAACAGTGTCGCATCGTTCACAGACTGCATTATTACCGAAAATTCAGCATACCAATCTGGCGGTGGAATAGGTTGCGGTGAAAATTCTGTTCTATCTTTAACGCATTGTATCCTTTCTAGGAATACATCACTGGGTTACCGCGGAGGTGGTGGCGTTGATTGTTATCATTCCTCCCTAGAGATTATCGATTGCACAATTTCTGATAATGTCACTGATGGGAGTGGCGGAGGAATTCTCTGCAATGCGTGGTCATCGGCTTTGTTGATCAACTGCATTATCTCAGGAAATCAGGCGCAATGGTATGGAGGCGGAATACAGATTCAAGTCTGTTCATCGCCTTTTCTGAAAAACTGCTCGATTGTTGATAACACCGTCAAATATTCTGGTGGTGGTATACACTGTGACAGTATAGGTTGCTCTCCAACCATTATAAATTCCCTTATTTGGAATAATAACCTGGATCAGTTGAATGACGTCAAGATTTCTGCATTTTTCAGCAATATTCAGGGTGGTTATCCAGGCATCGGCAACATCGACGTTGATCCTCTCTTCATCGGCGGTGATCCATTTGATTACCACCTCTCTCCCAACTCTCCCTGCATTGACGCTGGCACTGATAACGGCGCACCCACTTCGGATTTTGATGACAACCCACGACCCCAGGGTGGTGCTGTCGATATGGGAGCTTACGAATATCAAGGCTGGCCATCAATGTCCCGCACCTACGTCAAGATGCCTGCTCATGCGTACGTGGCTGACGATCCTGCATCCTGCTCAGTATCTGTTTGGAATGCGGGCACATCTACTCTAAACGGTTACTCGCTATTCACAATACTTGATGTTTTTGGAAGCTATTACTTCGCTCCAAGCTTTAGTGACTTTGATTGTTTTAAATGGAGCTTTCCTCCTGGTCTGACCGAGTTGACTGTTCTTCCTGAGTTTACGTGGCCTCTTAATGTCGGATCTGCGACGGGAATCGTCTGGTATGCGTTTTTGATGAATCCAGACATGACAGAGTTGGTTGGTGGTGCTGGAGTATTCGATTTCGGGTGGAGCGAATGAAATGAAAAAAATAATACTTTTTTG
>CALFER010000046.1 GCA_937951895.1 uncultured bacterium | reverse complement strand
CGATCACGAGGTGCTTCAGTCGGAGATCCAGTTCACTCATGTGGGGATGCAGTTCGATGAGTCGGTTGATATCCGGGCGTACGGTGTCTCCGGAGAAAAAGACACAGTTCCGGACGCATGCTCCTCCAGATAGCTTCTGATTCGATGCGAATCGACAGGTGACTTCATGTGAAGTTCCGCAAATCTCACGGTACCCGGTGAAGTAGACAGAAATGTCTTCGATTCGGACAAAGATCGCATCATTGCTCTGTTTCACAATTTTCACGAATTGAGTATTTTCTATTTCCTGCGATTTATTCAGCCAGGTCACGCTTTTGACAGGGTAGATCAGGGGTGACTTCTGAGACAGATACTCCAGAAGGATCGATCCGTTTGATCTGAGTATTGCACTGAGGTCTGAGAGAATGAACTGTTCGGCAGATCCATCCCGTTGAGCGAACTCGAAGCCGATCAGTTTGTTTTCCTTACCGATCGGGAAGGCTTCGAACTTCTCCGGTTGGCCTTGAGGGTTGAAACTGACAAGACCGTCCACAATGCAGAAGATGATTAGTTGCCTGTCTGAGTTTTTGACCGGTTTCACCGCCTGTACGAAATCGTGTTCAGCCCTTCTGAATTGGGGATTCAACCGTTTGTGAATGTTCCAGAATGAATGCTCGATGATGTTGGCCAGCATGATGCCTCGAAGAAAGGCGACGAAATGATACGCAGGTGGCACGTGCATGGAGTTGTTGGAATGGTCCAGGATCTGGACGATCAGATTGAAGTATTTCAGGAGTCGACTGACGGTCAAGGTGTATTCGTCTTTCGTTAGTCTGCTGAGGAAATCAAGGTCGCGCCACATGTGCAGAAGGAATGCAACATGTGCCAACAGATCGAATCGCCGTTTGAAATCCGTGCTGTTATTTTGTGTGTAGCGCAGAAATGCTGCTGCGATTTCATGTTGAGACTTGTCGCAGCGAAGAGTGCCCTGATCGATTGGTTTTTCCTTTGATCCCGACTCGCTGTGAAAGGACAGCACGTCCAGTAAAAGCCCGACATAAACCCGACTCGAGTTTTGAACTGAACCTCCGGCATTACTCTTCAATACAATGTGTTCCCGATCTTTTGCCCAGCCGATTCTGAAAGGAGCACGGGTGTCATTCAAATGCGACCTGAGCGGGTGCTGAGGGAAGAAAAATCCTTCCAGACACTCTCGCAAATCCTCCTTCGTCAGCATTCGCGATCGCAGTCCGTCTTCAATGTCGTGAATTCTCTGGGCCAGATCGTCCGAAACACGAATGACCTGAGCTTCCAGTGAACCCGGGTACAGGAGGCCTTTGTCACGTGCATTCGCAGCAAGTTTTCGGATCGGGATTTCATACTCGCCGTGCAGACCGGCGACATGGTTATGGATTTGACCGATGAAACCACGTTGCGTGTGGACGAGTATCCCTTCTCGAACGGCCCGTGTAAGATTCAACCCCCGTGCAAAACGCTGGTCGGGTTCGCGTCGATCCCAATCATAGCCTGGTTCGAGTTCTTCAACAGTTTCGACCGATTGTCTGTTGTGGCAGAAGTAAAACTGGTCCTTCAGTTCTTCATGCTCGCGAATCCATCGGTTGATCACTTCTTCCGCTGCATGTCCATAAGGGGCGTGTCCGATATCGTGGCCAAGAGCGATCGCTTCCACTAAAATTTCGTTGAGGCGGAGTGCGCGGGCGATATGGCGGGCAATTTCGGCGACTTCCAGTGAATGGGTCAAGCGCGTGCGGAAGTTATCGCCTTCATGTGTCACAAAGACCTGAGTTTTATACTCCAATCGCCGAAAAGCCTGGCTGTTGGTTATCCGATCTTTGTCGATATCGAACGCTGTTCGATACCGGCTCTTATTGCCGCATTCATCCAAGTCAGGATCCTTGCTGTCGATTTCACGTTTGCAGTACCATGGATTATCGCTGCGAACTGCGTAGGGAGCCAGATTCCGTCTCTCCCAGGCAATCCGATAGTCGGAATAGATGCACATCTGATTATCCCTCAAGTCTACTCGAGAAGCTGATCTTCTTCTTCCATCATGAGTTCGGACTTTAATACTGAAACACAGGAATGCTCATCGAAGGCTTCCGAATCGAATCCAGGTGCAATCCGTTTATTTTCAGACATGACACTGAAAGCGATAGAATGTGACTGAAGCGACGGCTGGTGAAATTCAGAAAACAACTGACGGATTGCACTGAAGGGAATCTGCCCGAGTTGGAACAGTGGAAGAAGTGTCGTCACTTTTTCCGATTCCCTGATGTACTGGAAGTTATCTTCAAGCCAGTGAATCATCGATCGAAAACTGTCTTCGGATATCGCTTTGCACAAGATGGCTTTGGAAGCGACAAGCAGATCCGCCAGTTTCTTGAGCCGATGTTCTTTTTCTGCACAGGCCTCTTTGATTGAAAGCTTCAAAGCGTTCTCGATGGCCAGATGATAGTGGATCGCTTCAAAAATACGGGTGCGTTGCTCAGACGCGATACGTATGGAGTCTGCATCGGGAAGGTGATCATTTTCATCGATTTTCAACAGTCCTTCAATGTCTCGCACATCTCTCAGCTTCTTGTTCATGACAAACTCCTCCTTGTGAATTCTATCCTGGATCGCTAAGCTACCCGGCCATCGGTGAAAAACTTGATCAGATTCAGACGGATCAGATACAGACGATTTCTGACCCATCCATCCGATTTCCCCACGTTCTCCGCAATCTCGCGACTTTTGTTGCCTTCATAGTAGTAGGAAAAAAACAGCTTCTGATCCATTGGGCTGAGTGTTCGGAAGAACGAAAGCACGTCTATCTGCCTGTCGGATGGTGCCGCTGCCGGAATGTGAATGGTGCTTTCCCAGAAAACAGAATAATTTTCGGGTTTTGAAGCGGTGTGTCGGCGATGATCGATGATCAGATTCCGCGCACATACGATCATCCACCTGAACAGTGTTTGAGGATTATCGAAATGGAGACGATGTCGTCTCTGCAGGAAGCGAGCGAAGATTTCATGGAGGATGTCTTCGGGATCAATGGGGAGTTGTGTCGTCGGATTGTAGGTGAAGGAGTGGATGAAGTACTGAATGTATGAAACGATCCGTGGGCTGAAATCGTCATAGAATGTTTTGATCAGCTCTTCGTCTCCCTCTTTGATCCTTCGCGCAAACTCGTCATCAATAATCACAGGGATGGGATTCGCATCTCGACGTTCATCGCATGCATCGTCCTGCCTTGGTTTTGGTTCTTCAATACTCCTGCACATAAGTCCCACGACAACCTCCTTGTCTGATGTGCATGAAATTACATGTCACATACATAAACGTTTGTGAGAACGAATTTGTCATAAAAAAAAACCTGTTATGCAGCTCTGTGACCATGATATCGGGATTCACGAGGCGTAGTAGAGCGAGTGAATGATTCTACCGCAGGGCACGACGGGCCGTTTGAAGATCGGGAGGAGAGCGGCCGCTGCGATGTGTCGAACATCGCGATCCATGATGATTTCTTCTCCGAATAGCATCCGCTCGGCTGTCTCCTGGCAGATCCGATGAACCTGAACAACTCCTTCATGTCTGACAAAACCAACATCATCGATCGGATAGAAGAGGAAATCACTGGAGTATTTTTTGCACCAGAGCGCTAATCTGCGGAACAGATACCCTTTGGAATCGATCAGGGCGGTAGCCAGAAAGACCTGGAGATCGCATAAGGGGTTGGGCTGATTTCGATATGACGCCAGCAAACCAAGAACAGCAGACGGATCCGGTATCCGGGCTGACTCAAGAAACTGACAGATCGGCTGTATCTTCCGCCCTGCCTCCATCTCCAGCGCTTCCATCGCCTCCCAGATCGATGGTGCCGGATTCGATTGGTCTCCGTAAGGAACGGCATCTGACCATGGATCAGACTCGACATCCCATCTTCGCATCAGGCATTTTCCAATGAAGATTCTCAGAAAAACGGGCAGATGATTGAGTCCAAAAACACCGGGAGACCGAAACTCGAGATCTCCGAGATTGTTCATGTAGGCTGGGCCTGCTCCGAGATATGTCAGGGCGTCGGTCATCATCTCCTGTTGAGCGATCAGGATGTTGCCGCGATGTTCGTTCATCAATGCCGAAATCAGGTTGACCAATCGTTGGATGATTGTATCCATAGCGCCAAGAGTTTCTCGCAGCGTGTAATGCATCTCTGTCGCCATGTGAAGACATCTTTCTCTGATGGTATCCAGAATACTTTCAAACTCCGATCGAATCGGATCCTCCTTCTTGTAACGCGGGGAGAAATAGATGTCGTTGATGATCTGGTGTGAGGCTTCATGCGCTAATGGCAGAAGTCGACGATGGATATGGGATTTGAATTCAAGTGGTACAGCGATGATCTGAGTTTCGGGGTGTATCCAGTAGTCGACCTGAGGATCGTTGGAGGTGACCGTCAATCCATCCCACAATCGCTCAAACGCTTCATCTCCATCCTCAGTATTCTTCTTCCATCGATTGGCATACTTTTCCAGAAGAACGGATATCGCGTCCATAAAGATATCCGTTACCCCGCTCCGCTCTCCGAAGACAATGTGCGGATCGGTCATGGTTACTGCTCTGAGTCCTTCCATTTTGGTGTGGTATTCGAAACGCATGCAGTAAAGGGATCGTCTGATACAGGTCATGCAGAGATTGACCTGACTCAGCTTTTCAAAGATATCCGTGTTGGCATCATGTTTTCCCGACTGAAGGCGGCTCTGAATGGACATCCCTGCTTCCTTCATCACCGAGAAAATTAACTCGAACAATCGGTTCATCCTGAAAAATGTTTCATGTCCTCGTTTGAGATGGAAATTCCAGGCGTGATAGGTCTGCTGTGCGAGTGAATAGAGCCATTCGATGTCAAATTTGAGATAATAGTATCTTCGAACAAGCAGGTCGGACATTGGAATCGGACAGGAGCCATCGCGTCGCTTGATGAAGTTCATCTGAAAAGCGGAATAGAGCTGATCGACATCCCTGGCTTTGCGAATCATTCGATCGTGAATGCCGGATGGAGTTGCAGAGGGGCATGGCGAGGTGCCGCACTCCGGAGTTGTGTGTTCCTTTGGATTTTCCTGAGACGTCCAACATCGGCAACCAGGCGTGTCAATTGTCCAGAAGGGAATGGTGATGATTCCGCGAAGCGCGTCTTTCGGAAGAGTCACTTTACCTATTTGTCCAAGCTTCTGTTCGCTCAGTTCATCGATCACATACTGGGTGATCTCTTTCTGTTTGTTCGTTTTTATGATCACAAGCATATCCCAGTAATAGCCTCGGTTACAGAAAGTCACATCGGGCGTTTCCGGCTGCAGTACGACGAGTAAATCCTCGTAGAGAGCTTTCTGCACGGATGATTCCTGTCCAGCGGTTGTTTTGAGCAACAGGCCGATCCTGAAGATTTCGCACTCGCAGCTGCCATGAGTTTTTTTGATGATCGGTGTGATTTTTGCAGAATCATCCATCAATACGGTGTTTTTAATGCCGATAATCGATGCTGTCGAGTCAACATCCCGCAGCGCACGGAGTTCTGTCAGGTATCGCTCGATCTCCTCATGATCGGTAAATTCTCCCTTTACAATCACTTGATAATGCGTTGAAAAGCTGAGAAATGCCTCCAGTCGTGAACCTTCAAATCGTTCTCGGATTGAACCCCCACTGTCACCGTTACCCAGAATCCGATTAACCACTTCGAGTAAAACCTGGGATTTCGTTTTGCATCTGTCGTCACGATTCCTGTTTCGTTCGCATTTCGCTTGAGGATCCGAGACGCAATCATGATCCGGCATGGGCATCTTGATGAATGTCCATAACACGAAAGGCCTTGAGGTGTCTGGATGAAAATCCACGTTCTCGACATCCATGCTATGATTATTCTCGTTGTTCCATGTGTGCTTGATTCGACTGGTGGGGATGCTGATAAAATCCCCAAAGACCGGATGATTGATCGCCAGTTCCTTGCGGAACACATTGGACCAATAGGCATGCGGCATCACGATCGGGAGAAGCACATCGAAACGTCCATAAATGACGAGGAGATTCTGCATGATCGCATCGGGATTTTCGTACCAGTCCGGGCAACTCATCTCTTTCTTCATCCAGCCGTTCTGAACAGGACCTTGAAGTAATGCCCTCGGGTCAATCACACAATGATCTCTTGTTTCCGTCGCAGGATATCCTGTGAATTCAATCAGTTCTCGACACCGCGCAGTGAGAGACCCATGCAGTTTGCTCAGGATCTGCTTGAATACCTCGGGTACTTTCTCTGAAAATCGTCTGGAAAGATTTGAATAAAATGCCAGCTCATCCCTGTTAAGCTGATCGGATGCTTTCTTCAGGTCTCCGATATGTTTATCAACATATCTGGATCCATTGATGGATCCGAGAACAAGCTCATACACGCGATACGAACTTTGCAGTTTATCCGTTGTACGACTGATCATGCTCCCCTCCCATGGAAGATGTCAACGTTGATGGCATGGAACAGACATCAAAGACAATTTTATGATTTGTTCAAAATCTACTCTGAAGTTGCTTGTTCGTCAAGTTGGTTTTTGAACCGTTCGAGTCCCAAAACAAAGTAATGTTCTTGAAATGATTCGCTTCTGCCGCGCTCGATAGAAAATCGTATGCAGCGATTGGCGCAACGTCACTGCATAGAATGATGATGTCACTTGCCCCATGCTTGACCGCGCATACATTTCGCTCTACCATTCCCTCACATGCGATGTCCGCATAACGATATCTTCTGAAGGAGATACCAATGAAAACTCAATGGCGGGAACGAATCTTTTACATATGGCTGCTGTATTCCGTGCTTTCTCCGGGTGGAGTTTCTCGAGCATTTGAAGAATCAAAAATCATTCCGGATGATCCGTTCGATGGGGATCAATTCGGAAGCTCGGTCGATATCAGCGGCGATTACCTGATTGTCGGTGCACATGAAGACGACGATATGGGTGAGCGCAGCGGATCGGCATACATTTTCAAACGTCAGGGAGGAGAATGGACACAAAATGCCAAACTCGTGGCACCGGACGGCACAAGCGGAGATCAATTCGGATACTCGGTTTCGATCTCGGGCGACTACGCACTGATCGGCGCGTTCCGTGATAACGAGGATGGGAACCAGGCTGGATCCGCATACATGTTCAGACTCGTCGGCGGGACCTGGACATTCGTGACGAAACTGAAGCCGGTGACACCGGAAATGAACTCAGAGTTCGGAAATTCCGTCGTCACGGACGGGAATTATGCCGTGATCGGCGCTCATCGATCCGAGCATTTCGGCCAGATGACCGGGGCGGTGTATGTCTTTGAACGAAACGGCGCGACCTGGGTGCAGGATGCCCGGCTGGTTGAAGACGACTTGATTCAGTCGTCTTTTTTCGGTTGCGACTGTGCCATCTCAGGGAATGAACTGGTCGTCGGCGCACACGGGTATACTGCCGGTGAACTCGGCACGGGGGCAGTCTATGTTTACCGTCATGACGGTGTTCATTGGATCAGGCAGTACAAGCTGAGCGCGACGGACGAAACTCAGAACGCATCGTTCGGACGCTCCGTCGCGATCCGCGTTCCGTGGCTGCTGATCGGAGCGAGTGGAGCGGACGGGCAGTATCCGGATTGCGGAGCGGGATACATGTTTCATCTCGAATCCGGAACATGGGTCGCTCATTCCAAACTCCTCCCGATCGATCCGCAATCGGGTGCCGGTTTCGGCTATTCGGTGGACATCGATTCAGGATATGCCGTCATTGGAGCGCCTTTTTTCGGAGACTCTCCCGATGATCTGGGGCGATTGGACATTTTCAGACTGAACGGTGATGTCTGGACTCAGCATCTCGCACTGACGGCTTCGGATGAAACGGAAGGCGCTCGATTTGGCGTGGCGGCTACCGTGCAGGCCGAGGAATGTCTCACCGGAGCCCTGAGTGCTTCGGACGGCGGGATCGAGTCGGGTGCGGCCTATCTGTATGGTGATATCGGGACGATTCCCCCCACGCCGACGCCATCCGCCTTCATCTATGACCTGGAACTCTACGATACGAATCTAGACGACGGAGATCTCTTTCTGCTGAATCGAACATACTTCAATCCGGGAGGGGCTGCCGCCGTCGACGAGTATATCATTCTGGATATCTATGGAGCGTATTGGTTCTGGCCGGCCTGGACACCCGAACTGGATTTCACGTCCTGGACGATACCGGCCGGGGGAAACGGAACAGAGGCGATTCTACAGTTCGAGTGGCCGACGGTTGAAGGCGAAGTAACCGGATTGAAGTTTTGGGGTGCCTTTCTGAACGCCGGTACGGCTGAGTTGATCGTGTATGACATGCAGGAATGGGGCTATTCCGATAAGTGAACCGAAGGGAGTGATGTGTCTGTCAAACGTACCGACCGATCTCGAACCGGATGAAACAACCTATATTCATATGGATCTGGATCTGGAGCGATCATGATGAAGCAGATGCAATGTCGTATTGGAATTCGTTGCAGTTCCGCGCAGCCTGGGGCGGTATGGCTATTGATTGTTTTTCTGTTGAGCGCGGTCCCGACGATTCATGCCGGAATCAACGAATGGACCAGTGTTCTTCCTCCGTGGCACGAGATCAAGCAATTTGTATTAGATCCAACACTATCAAACAGGATGTATGCGCTTGATGGATATGATCCCTTAAGCTTTATCAGGACCACTGATGACGGCACGACTTGGACAGAAGCGCGAATGACTGATGACCCGGAGTTTGCACCGAAATCGATCGATGGAACTCAGGGAGAACCATTTGTGATGTATTGTTCGGGAGTGTACCGAGCTTATTCGCCCGATCAGACGTTCCGAGTATACAAATCCGAAGATCGTAGCGAATCATGGGAGCTTGTATTCGAAAGTCCGACGGGTTGGGTAAAGTTTGAAAGGATCGCGGTATCACCATTCGACTCCCGTTTTCTATATGCTTTTGTGTGGGATGATCAGAGTTTAAATCTATATCAAAGTATGGATGGAGGATTTCACTGGGAAAATGGATTCCCTGGATTTGCGCCTGGACGATTTGCATTCAGCCGTTCGAACCCTGGTTTCGTTTTTACAATAGGTCACTATGATGATGTCATGACACCGATTCGAAGTGAAGACCAAGGTGAAACATGGACTGTGCTACCCGCGTGTTACTCTTGGCAGGCAAACGACTTGGATGTCAGTCAGCAAGATACGAACCTGATTTATACCACGGGTGGTAGGAAAAGTTTAGATGGAGGAAAGACTTGGGAAGCATTTAGTTCTTATCGTGGTATTGCGATTCATGTTGATCCTCGTGATAGCAAAAGGATTATCTATAAACAAGGTATGACTGGGGTAAGTCCGGATGGACATATCTACAGCACGGTCAACGGAGGAGAAACATGGGACATCGTTATGGATGGACTCTGGGACGTGTATAACGAACGCTTCAAGTATCGTGCTGATCGACCCGATGAGGTGTACCTCAACAATGGGGGCATGATGAAGTCGACGGACTCTGGAGCAACTTGGATTGCGTTGACTCCCTGCATTACCCCAGATTATGAGGTTGGCACGGAAAAATTTTCAGTCATTGCCTTTCCTGATACGCCGAATGAGTTACTTTTGTGTGTTGCTGGAATAGGTGTCTTTCGATCGTTTGATACTGGTTTGACTTGGCTGCCTTCGTCAACTGGACTTTCAGACTACGAGTTCAAAAATTATGTGAATGTTCATGACATTCCTTTGGTACTCGATAACTTCGATTACAATCGTGTGCTTGTGAATTCGCCTGCAAATACGTTCAGGAGTTATGATCGAGGTCTGACTTGGCTCAGGTCATCTGTTGATTTTAACCGACTTGTCCCGTCAAACTCGGTGCCAGGACGAGTTTTTGGCATTAAAATAACCGAAGACTCAGAGTTTAAGATCAGAACGCTGTGGTATAGCGATGACTTTGGTGCGAACTGGACGGAGCTCCCGGTTCCGACTCATCAGGCAATGTGGGATGTGAAGGATGAATACGAAGACCCTGATACACTATATGTTATAGCCGCTCTTCCAACCGCTGTCGAAATGGTCCTATATATCAGCCATGATTTTTCCCGGAGTTGGGAGATGATACCAGCAGAGAATCTGTACCATACTTATGGAGCGGGCGATTATAATTCGACATTGTTGCTCGATCCCAATAATCCGGGTTGGATGTATATTGGTGGTGAAGATCTACTTAGAAGCAAAGATTATGGGACAACATGGCAGATGGTGATTGATTATAAGGAAAGTCGAGATTTTTCTGAGATTGTTATCGATCCAAGTAACTCAGCCATTCTATACTGTCGGAGTCCTGATTCGGGAAGTGCCTACTATCATCGGCGAAGCGTGGATTATGGGCGAACATGGTCTGACAGAGGGATGGACTTCAATGGTCCCGGATTCATTCGCAATCAACCCGAAACGCTGATTTGTCAAATTGGAAACCCGAGTGTGATGACGCTCGACACCCAGAATCCACAGTTGTGGCTCAGCGGGTATCTGACGACATATCTGGAAGCAGGACAAGGTGGCGAGTTATGGATCGGGGCGGTCGCGATCGATCAGGACATCAATGATTGGGTGACGAGTGTCGAGTTAATGATTGGGGAATCACCGTTGGGAATGAAGCTTTTCTGGGATGGAGAGAATCCATCGGATTCCGGGGATCATACTCTATTCTACAGCTCCATTCCTGTCAGCAACCCGAAGCGAGGTGCGTATTCGCTCTCAATGCAAGCAAAAGATCGGTTTGCCAATTCGAGCAAACCTTGGCCAAAGTTGAGAGGTAAGCGTTCGACAAACCGCATCTTGAGGATTGCGGCGCATCCCTGGCAGGATAGCCGTCAGGAGGTGCGAGATGGCCACGAAAGTAACAGAAATCCAATCATTGGTGAGAGTGAAGTGTTGGCGTGAGCATCATGCGAAACAGGTACTGGATATATGGAGAGCATCCGATCTGAGTTTGCTGGGGTTCTGTCGGAGATACGGAATCGGGTACAAGCGATTACTGCGGTGGGA
>CALFER010000045.1 GCA_937951895.1 uncultured bacterium | reverse complement strand
CGAGATATCCACTCGTGACTGGAGTTCAGACGTGTGCTCTTCCGATCTCATGGATACTCTCGAGCACATCCCGGCCCATCGCCGAGGCCGGTTCATCGCGGAATGTGTTCGGGTTTCCTCGCGCGGGATCGTCATCGCCGGGCCGGTTCGTCACCCCCTGACCATTCTCAGCGAACAGATTCTCGACCAGACCATCCGCCGCCTCTTCAAAACGCCTCATCCGGCTTTACTCGAACACCTCACATTCGGATTGCCGTCGATTGAAGAAATCAAGGGCTGGTTTGATGAATCCGGAGTCGACACGATCGATTTTCCGGACGGGTATCTTCCGAACTGGCTCTTTATGATGATCATCAAGCATCATCTCATGACGCTGGACAATCCGGAGGATCTGCAGCGGCAATTCGATCGGTTTTATAATTCGACGGAGGGACTGGACGATCGGCGTGAGCCTGCATATCGACAGGTTTTCGTTGCGGTCAGAAGGGGCACCGGCATTCGTCTCGATCGCACCCGCTTCATGTCCGCTCCCGAACCGATGGAATCCCGGAAATCGTATTCGATGGAGATGGCGGCGCTGGTTCTGTCCCGGGACTGTTCCAAGCTGCTGCAGCGCATCGAGGAACTGTTCCTGGGGGAGCCGACCTGGTTCGCCCTCCGCGATCTCGCGCAGGAACGCCTCGGACTGATCACGGAGAAAGATCGGATGATCTCGCGGCAATTCGAACTGATCGAGGCCAAGGATCGTGTCATCACGGATCTCGACCAGGGAATCCGAGCGAAAAGCCGTGAACTGGAGGAGATGAAACGAGTGATCGGAGAGTTGCGGGCCGAACTGAGCACTCTGGACGAACGAAACGCGCGGTTGAACAGCGATCTCGAGCGTCTGACGGCTTCACACTCCGAACTGCTTTCCTTCCGGGATCGGGTGATCCGGAGTTTCCCGTACCGTCTGTACCGGTTGTTTCGTCCCGGACCGAAACAATGAAGAAGTGTTATCGAATATTGGAACGTCGGAGGCTGATTTCGGGAGTCGAACATGTGCTGGTGGAACGCGACGACGGATTCCAGTTTTATCTCGACCCCGCTTTCCTCGCAGTGCTGGAAACTCTCGAATCCGGTGATCTCGATGCGGTCACCACGCATTTCAGTATCGAGAACGAAGAACTGGATCCACTCATCCGGATGCTGGAAGGAGCGGGTTTGATTGATCGGAGCATGAACGCATGAGAATCGGGTTTCTGACCGAACGGATGCTGTTGGGATTCGGCGTCGATCTGGTGGTGCATCAGACTGCGGCGAGATTGGTGAAGATGGGATTCGATGTCACCGTTTTTACGACGCGGATCAGCGATGAGTTTGACGCGGCTGACTACAAGCTCGTGAATCTGTCGGATCACGTTGCCTATACACGAGATATCTTCTCGTTGCAGTTCATGACCGAAGCCATCCGGTATCTCAGCCGGACAGACATCGACGTCTGGATCTGCCAGACTCCGCCGTTCTACTATTGGTTGCCGCACCTTCGACCTCCCGTCATCATGGTCGAGCACGGCACGCCTCCCGGGAAATTTTTCGATCGGCGTCAGGGGAAGCACCTCGATGCCTACACCCGGGATCGTTTTGAAAATGTGTATCGGGCGTTTCGCCCCGGCGACGGACTTGTGGCGATTTCCAATTACATCAAGTCGTGTCTTCCAACCGATGTGGCGCAGAAATGTGTGACGATTCACAATGGCGCAGATCATTTTCCGAGAGCATCGATGGAAGCCGCGGCGGCATTCCGCGCATCACTGGGACTGTCACCCGAGCAACTCATGGTTCTCTGGGTCGGTCGGATGGAACCGGCCAACGACCGTCAACCCTACAAGGGACTCCGGGAGTTTCTGGAGTTTGCTCCCGTTATCTCACGATCGAACGACAGGATTCGCGTGGTGGCGGTCGGTCGGGCCGAAGAGGACGCGAGGCCTTATCTGGAGAAGGCAGGAGTGATCCCCGTGTTCAACCTTCCCAACGAAACCATGGCGGCATGTTATGCGGCGGCGGATGTCTACATCAACACATCACGCTGGGAAGGCTTCAATCTGGCCCTTGCGGAAGCTCAGTTCCAGGGTACACCGGTCGTTGCCTACAATGTATGTGCTCATCCAGAAATCGTCATGAACGGAAACTCCGGTATCCTGGTATCGTCCAGACAGGAATTCATTGCAGCGGTCACGAAAATCGCTTCGGATGAGTCGCTCAGGAAAACCCTTGGTTCCGGTGCACGCAAGATGTCATCACGGTTTACATGGGATGAGAATGCGGAGCGCATCGGAAAACTGATTCATGGATGTCACGACTATGCCTCTTCTCAGTCCTTCTCACTCGAAGTGCCGGCACGAATCAGAAAAAACCTCCGTTACTACCTCGTGACAGCCCGTAATATCTACAAACGGGAAGGAGCGGGGGTCCTGATACGGGAGTTTCGAGGAAGTTTTCGACGACGGATCCGGAAAGACGAGGGTTCGGTCTAGCTGCCTTCGCTGCGACGCACGAAAAACTGCAGATCCTTGTCACCACTGGACATCTCGACTCGGACTGGCCGATACCACCGCTTGAATTCCGGTTCATCCAGAATCTCCCATCGATCCATAAAATGTCCCTTTCGCCAAACGAAAGGTTCAAGCGGAATCCCCGGTTTTCGCACCGTTCCGCTCGTGACGATGATATCCGGCTCCAGACTCAGAACATACGCCGGATCCCGCTTCATGTGCCCTGCAACCATATGCTCGGTTGCCGCCATCCGGGATCTCGCGATCGTCCTGTCACATAAACCGCGCATGTCGATGGCCCTGAAACCGGAATAATATGGAACCTTTCCTGCCGGGACGACAGCCAGACGCGTGTCGGGGGGGTATTCACGGGACAAATGAAGTCCGAGCGCTTTCAGAACATCCGGTTGAGGCGGTTTTCCCGTCATGATCCGGTGAAAGGTCGAGCCTGGAATCTGTTCCTTCATCGCGAAAAGACTCAGGGCGAGCACGATCGGCAGGGCTGTCAACAGCACAAATTCCCGCAGCGCCCCTTCGCTCCTGGTGGACAGGACGACAGCGGTCAACAGGGGGATAACGGGCAGAATGACCTGATAGAAACGATATCCCGGCATCCAATCTCCCCCCACGAGAATGACATAGCCGATCTGGAAAAGCATAATTCCGATCCAGGTAACCGAATGACGGATCCATCCAAACGACGTTGGACGGAGTGCGATTGCGGCGATCAGGGGGATCAGAGCGCCCGTACCGACAAATCCGACTGTGTATTCGATTCCGAGAGGTAATAGCAGAGAGACACTGCCGGTCTTGGCATAAAATGTATTCGGAAGCCAGGCGCCGTAGTAACTGTAACGCCAACCTGTATGACATGCGACCAACAGGCCGAACACCGACGCTCGCTCGAGACCCAGTCGGATCTCCGATCGAGTCACTTTCCGCTCCAGAAGATGCAGAAGAAAGAAAACCGGTCCGAGAGCGATTCCCTCGGGTCGGGTCAAGGCGCACAACCCCCAGAAAAAACCGGATCGATATCCCGTCAGCCGGCCGTTGCTCTCGATGTGACTGCGCCGGATACTCAGCAACAGGAGAAAAACAAAGAAGGTTGTTTCCATGCCGGAGATGGACCAGAGAACAAAACCGGCTGATGCGGGAAGGAGGGCAGTCAGCAGTGTGGCGGACGAATGGCGCAAATCTTTCGGTAAAAGCGATCGCAGGACGATGATCGAGGCGATCCCGAAGAGGATGCTCAGGGCAGGCCCGAGAAACTCGAGTTTCAGCCCGGACAAAGCCGTTGTGGCAAGGAGTACGGTCCAGAGAAAGTTTGTATACCCCTCAACCGGAGGATCGCCCGGATTATAAACCAGACCCTGTCCGCGAATCAGATTCTGAGCATACCGGTAAGAGATAAATGCGTCATCCGTCGAAAACTGGTCGAAGAGCGGGATCTGGAGCGAAAACACGACAAGCGCTGGAAGAAGGGAAACAAAGAACGAAAGAATGGGAGAGGGTTTAGACACGAATACCGGAGAAACCGGGTTACTTTTTCCCGCCGGTCAATGCGTTCATGAAAGCGTCGAAACTGGAACTCGATGAGCTCTGAGATGAACTTGAACTGCTCGATGAACTGGAACTCGTCGTCGATGAGGTTGGTTTCGATGTCCGACTTGTGGATTGGCCGAATCGGTTCGAAGACGCACTCGAACTGCCTGAAGAGGAATTTGAGCCGGATGAGGAACCTTTCGTCTGTGAGAAACCGCGGTTGGATGACTGGGTTCCACCGTAGCCTGAATCACTGCTGCCGACCGAGGTTGCCCTGACCTTGAAGGTCACCGGAATGCCGCCGTCGTTCGGAAAATCCTGAATGGACGATTCATTGCGGAACAGCACGAAAGCGGTATCGGGAACATCCGCAAGCGCTGCGTCGAACTGGACAACATGCTTGACCCGTTCGAGCGGGAATGTGGCTGTCAATCCCGACGCATCACTGCGGTAGGTGATGGTATCGAGTTCCATATTGATCTGGTATTCGCTGACCTTGAGTTTGACTCCGTTGGAGAGGATGATCGCGTACGCCGGTGTCGTGTCGGCGAAGATGGGGGAGGGTAGGATCAATATCGCGAGAAACCCGAGCATGCAAAACTTCATGTTTGGCCTCCTGAGCCGTTTATATTCGATTTGAACAACGCAGTCAATTCCGCGGTTCCCCGTATCTGTATCCCCGCTCCACCCGCGCACGTCGAAACGCGAATTGATTTTCTTCCCGATTATATGCTAGTAAACCTCCCAACGCAGATGCACCAGGCATCTCAGGAGGAAAGAATGAAGGAAAAAGTACTCGAAGCACTCGAAACCATACGGCCTTATCTGAAAATGGACGGTGGTGACGTTGAACTTGTTGATATCGTCGATGGCATCGCAAAGGTTCGGCTGCGCGGCGCATGCGCCGGTTGCCCCGGAGCGGCAATGACATTGAAAATGGGCGTCGAACGCGTTCTCAAGGAAAAGGTACCGGAGCTCAAAGGCATCGAAGCGGTGTGAATCGCGAGAATGGGCGGAGATGCGAATCGACCGCCCGACAGATTGATGTGGAGGGATTCCGGAGAGAAGGCCGTTCGTTCGATTGAGAGATTCGTCGTCTGCATTCTCCTGATTGTCGTGGCAAGCGCCTGCCGCTTCCCACCGACGAACCAAGAACCGCTCACCCCGTCCGAACGTGTACCGGATCGACAGACGATCTCTATTCTGCCCGCCACTTCAACGGAAGCACGAGATGCTTTTGCAGGCAGCAGCCGGTGCGAACCATGCCATCCAAAGCAATACGATCAGTGGCGTCGCTCGGCACATGCCCGTACGTTCGATCAAACAGTCACGCCACCTCACGGCGGAGACTGCGGGCGGTGTCATGTCACTTCATCGGCCGATGCCTCGGTTGGCTGCGAATCCTGTCATGGCCCTCAATCCACCCATGCCAGGAACCCGGATTATATCGAACAACCCGCATGTCGTCTGTGCGACATCCGCGTCGAATGCATCCGATGCCATACCCGGTCGATCGATCCTGAGTTTGTATTTGCGAACGAGTATCCGAAGGTGAAACATGACGATCCGGAGACCGAATAGAGAATCCGTTCAAAGATGGATCGCCGTCCTCATGACGGGAGTTGCGACGGGACTGTCCTTCCCGGATCCGTCATTGTCGTATCTGGCCTGGGTTGCGTGGATTCCGCTCTTTATCATGCTCGAATCAACCTCGGTTTCAGTGTTTCGGTTGACTTGGAGTGCGTCTTTCATCGGTTTCACGATGAATCTGGCATGGGTTCGTCATACCATGATCGATTACGGCGGAATCGCATGGCCGCTCGCCGTGCTGTTCGTCGGCCTGCTTGCTGCCTATTGCGCCCTGTTCCAGGCTGTGGCACTCGTCTGCGCTTTCAGAATCCGGCCGGTTTTCAAGGAAACATGGTGCCTGATACCGGCTGCGTGCTGGGTATCATTCGAGTATCTCAGAACATATCTTTTCAGCGGATTTCCCTGGAATGCTCTCGGGTTGTCGCAATACAACATCCTACCGGTCCTGCAGAATGCCCGATGGGGATCGTTTTACGGCATCTCCTTCATGATCATTATGGTCAACACCGTGATCGCTCTGATGATCCGACAGGGTAAAAAGAAGGAGGTTATGCGGCAGTTTCTTGCGACGGTTCTGGTCATGGGACTGGCGATCGGATATGGATTCTCCGTTCTGAGCCATGCGGATCGGAATGCGGCTGAATTGCGGGTGGCTTTGATCCAGCCCAACATCCCCCAGGATTTGAAATGGCAGGAATCCTATCGTGGAGAAACTCTCGAGAAACTGATTCAATTGAGCGAGTCTCTGAGAGATGGGCGTCCGGAACTGATCGTCTGGCCGGAATCATCCATCACGTTTCTGTATCGTTTTGCCGGCCGGTATCGAACGGCCGAGGGACTGACGTATGCCGATCGGATCAACTCCCTGATCCAGACAATGGACGCTCCTCTCCTGACCGGAACGCTCGATCAGCTCGATTCCGCAACGTACAACGCCGCGGTATTGGTGCCGCGCTCCGGAGGACTGGAGATGTATTACTACAAGGAGCATCTGGTTCCCTTCGGAGAATATGTACCGCTTCCGTCCATGTTCTTTTTCGTGAATCGTCTGGTGGAGGGGGCCATCGGCACATTTGATACAGGTGAATCGGCTGCACCCCTGATTGCCGGAACGACGCGAATCGGCATGACAATCTGTTACGAGGGGGTCTTTCCCGATCTGGTTCGGCGACGCGTCGCGCAGGGTGCCGATGTGCTGTGCAACATCACGAACGATGCCTGGTTCGGCCGATCCTGGGCGCCGGAGCAGCATTTTTCGAATTACTGTTACCGGGCCGTCGAAAACGCGAGGCCGGTTATCCGTGCGGCCAATACCGGCATCACGGGTGCGATCGATGCATGCGGGCGTCCGATAACAAAGAGCGATTTGTTTACACCGGATGCGAAACTCGTGACGGTTGGAATTCCGGCGGAAACGACTTTTTACACCCGGTTTGGTGATGTTTTTTCGCTTTCATGCGTGCTTTTTTGCGTGATCGCCGCTACGATACGGGCGGTTCGCAGACGAACGGCAACATTATATCCGGAGGTTTGGCGATGAAGGAAATTTCTGTTCGGTTGTTCAATAAAGAGCTGAATGCGATTCAGAATCGCCTCATGGATGCATGGAGGCGTCTTTGACATCGAGGCGAAGGGGAAGCGGATTGTCGACCTCGATGCGATCATGAATGAGCCTTCATTCTGGAATAACCAGCAACAGGCCCAGGGAATCACGCGTGAACGGTCCGGATTGGCCAAGGTCGTCGGTGAGTGGAATGCGCATCAGCAGGAGTTTGAGGAGCTTGTCGAGCTGACGGAACTGGCTGTTGAGGATGAAACGATGGTTGCGGACGTTCAATCCGCACTCGATGCGTTTTCCGCCCGCTTTGACCGTTACGATTTCCAGACCATGCTCTCGGATCCGCGTGACTCGGCGGATGCCATCGTGGCGATTCATCCGGGAGCGGGTGGAACCGAAAGCCAGGACTGGGCTCAGATGCTCTTCCGAATGTACTCTCGCTGGGTCGAACGGAGAGGCTTCAAATTTCAACTGCTTGACCTGTTGCCCGGCGATGAGGCAGGCATAAAAAGTGCAACATTCGAAGTGGTCGGCGACTATGCATATGGTTATCTCAAAGCCGAAGTCGGCGTGCATCGCCTCGTGCGAATTTCGCCTTTCGATGCCAACAGCCGCAGACACACCTCCTTTGCATCGGTCTTTGTATACCCGGAGATTCAGGAAAGTATTGAGATCGACGTCAATCCGAGCGACATTCGGATCGATGTGTTCCGATCCAGCGGCCCCGGCGGGCAAGGCGTCAATACGACAGACTCGGCGGTGCGCATCACTCACTTCCCATCGGGTATCGTTGTCACATGCCAGAACGAACGCTCCCAGCACCGAAATCGCGATATTGCCATGAAGATCCTCAAAGCAAGACTCTACGATATCAAGATGCAGGAACTCGAGACCGAACGTGAGCGGGTGGAATCCGCAAAAAAGGATATCGCATGGGGCAGTCAGATCCGATCCTATACCTTGCATCCCTATCGACTGATCAAGGATCACCGGACGGATATGGAAACCGGCAAAGTCGACGATTTTCTGGACGGCGATCTGGATGAATTCATTGAGGCGTATCTGAGAATGAAATAAGGCGGTGCGAGCCTGGTTCCGACCGGAGACCAAGTGAAATACGAACTTTTCATCGCAATTCGATACCTGAGGGCGCGCAGAAAACAGACCATGATTTCTGTCATTACCGGTATCTCGATCTTCGGAGTGGCTCTGGGTGTTGCCGCACTGATCATTGTTCTGGCGGTCATGACCGGCTTCGAAGAAGATCTCCGAACGAAAATCCTTGGGACAAATTCGCATATCGTCATGTCTCCCAGGGACACCTCCGAAACGATTTCCGGAATCTCTGAAATCGTTCAGACCGCCGCGTCGGTTGACGGTGTGATCGGAGCGCAACCATTTCTGTTTCTCAAGGCGATGATTTCCAGACAGGAACATACCGATGGAATTCTGATAAAGGCAATTGATCCGGATAGTGCCGCACTCGGGGATCTGGCGAAAAATGTGATTCGGGGGTCACTGCAGAATCTCCGTTCATCGAATCGCACAGCGCTCCGCGAGCAGGATCCCGATCTTCCTCAGAATGCAATTGTTCTTGGCGTTGAGTTGGCTGCCGCCATCGGAGTCTCCCTGAATCAGGTGGTGAATGTCACCTCGACTGCCACGACGCTGACTCCGATGGGCATGGTCCCGAAGTCACGCGCCTTCCAGGTCGTCGGCCTGGTCAGCTCGGGGATGTATGAATACGATCGGACGATGGGCTACATTTCGATGGATTCTGCTCGAGACATCAACGGTGGGCGCGATGTGATCGACGGGATCGAAATTCGCGTGGCCGACATCTTCCGAACCGAATCAATCATAAAGAAACTCAGAGGACTGTTCCGTGATCGGTTCTGGATCAGAGACTGGAAGGAAATGAATCATGCGTTCTTTTCAGCGTTGAAACTGGAAAAAATCGCCATGTTCATCATCCTGACACTGATTGTATTCGTCGCCGCATTCAATATCATCAGTTCTCTGACATTGATGGTGATGGAGAAGAACAAGGACATCGGGATCCTCAAGACGATGGGCGCGACGCACGCGAGCATCCAGAGAATTTTTTTGACGCAGGGCATGATTATCGGGAGTGTCGGTACATTGATCGGCTGTGTGGCGGGTGTGGTATTGAGTCTTCTGGCGGATCGATACCAGTGGATCAGACTCGAAGGCGAAGTCTATTACATCAGTCATCTTCCATTTCTGATCGATCTCAACGATGTGTTCGCGATCTGCACGGCATCTCTGATCATCAGCCTGCTGGCAACCATCTACCCGGCCCGGCAGGCCGCGAAGCTCGATCCGGTTGAGGCGATCCGTTATGAATGAACCTCTGATAATCGCTCGCGATATCTCGAAATCATATCATTCCGGTTCCTCGACGCTGGACGTGCTCAAGGGAATCACCTTTGAGGTTCCTGTCGGCAGATTCGTAGCGCTGACCGGTGCCTCGGGAGTCGGGAAATCCACCCTGTTGCATATTCTGGGGGGTCTCGATCGCGCGACCGGAGGAGAAATTCTGTATCGCAACCGGTCGCTTCGGAATCAAACGGATGTGGAGCTTGCGGAGTTCAGAAATCGTGAGATCGGTTTTGTGTTTCAGTTTCATCACCTGCTGCCGGAGTTTTCGGCGGTCGAGAACGTGGCGATGCCGCTGTTGATCCGAAGGATCGAGCGAAAGCGTGCGTTGTCGGAGGCATTCAGTTTTTTGGAACAGGTCGGTCTGTCGGATCGTAGTAACCATAAGCCTGGTCAATTATCAGGCGGCGAACAGCAGAGGGTTGCGCTGGCCCGGGCGATGATCACGAGCCCGAGCCTGATTCTGGCGGATGAACCGACTGGAAATCTGGATGAAGGGACGGCGATGAAAGTGTTTCGGATCATGAGAGACCTGAATGAGCGCTACAATGTGGCATTCCTCATCGCAACGCACAACCTGGATCTCGCTCGCTCGTCACATCGTTGGGTTCATCTGAGTGACGGGCGCATTCACGACATGACGATCGAGTCTTTGGAGACTTGAGAAAGGGGATAGGATGTTCGAGAAGTTTACCGACCGCGCGCGCCTCGTGATCATGCTCGCGAAGAACGAAGCCGAGCGGTTGCAGCACGATCAGCTCGATACCGAGCACTTGTTGCTGGGTTTGATCAAGGAAGGCGGAGGTATCGGCGTCCGCGCCCTCAGAAAACTCAACATCAATCCCCAGACCATGCAGATGCAGATCGAGCGTCGTGTCGTGCTGGGAAACAGGCGCAGTTATCAGCGAGAGATACCTTTTTCGGATCTCGCCAAAAAAGTTCTCGAGATGGCGGTTTATGAAGCCAAGGAGTTATCGCACAGTTACATTGGCACCGAACACCTCCTTCTGGGACTCGTGCGCGAAAAAAACGGATTGGCTGGCAAACTGCTGCGGGATTCCGGCGTCGTGCTCGATACGCTCCGTGAATCGATCCTGGAGCTGCTGGCTCCCGGGAAGAGCAAGACGCGTGATAAATCAAAAACACCGGCTCTGGATGCATTCGGACGCGATCTGACCCAGATGGCCGAGGAAGGACAGCTCGACCCGGTGATCGGGAGAATCCCCGAGATTGAACGGGTGATTCAGATCCTGTGCAGACGTCAGAAGAACAACCCCGTACTGATCGGTGAGCCCGGTGTCGGGAAAACGGCGATCGTTGAAGGACTGGCGCAGAAAATCGTTCGGAACGACATCCCGGAACTTCTCGGCAACAAACGTATCGTCAGCCTCGACCTGGCCGCACTGGTCGCAGGAACGAAATACCGCGGGCAATTCGAGGAACGGCTTCAGGCTGTGATCAAAGAGCTTCAGAAGGCACAGGATGTCATCATTTTCATCGATGAATTGCATACGCTGGTGGGAGCTGGAGCGGCTGAGGGGTCCATCGATGCGTCAAACATGCTCAAACCGGCGCTCTCCAGAGGCGAATTGCAGTGTATCGGCGCGACGACGATCGATGAGTATCGCAAACATATCGAAAAGGATGGAGCGCTCGAAAGACGGTTCCAGACCATATTCGTTTCTGCCCCGACGATCGATGAAACAATCGCGATCATTGAAGGCTTGAAGCATAAGTATGAAAGCCACCATCATGCAACCTATACATCGGAAGCGGTAATGAACGCAGTCCGCTTGTCCGAACAGTATATCAGCGACCGCAATTTACCGGACAAAGCCATCGATGTCATTGACGAAGCCGGCTCACGAGCGCGTCTGGCGGTGTCCCGGCTTCCGGATCAGCTCAAGGTTCTGGATCGACAGATCGACGAGATTGAAAAAGAGGTCGAAGCAGCACTGGATGCGCATAACTTCGAACGCATATCGGAACTCAAGGATCAGCAGCAGCAGGTTCGGACAGAAGCCGAAACCATTCGCTCAAAGTGGATGCGATCGATCTCGGAGCAGCCCGTTACGATCAGTGGTGACGATGTCGCCATGATTGTTTCACAGTGGACTGGAATTCCGGTTAAAAAGCTCGAGGAATCCGAACTCGAACGGTTGAAACGAATGGAGGACGAGCTCCACAAGCGTGTGATCGGACAGGATGAGGCAATCTCCGTGGTGTCCAAGGCGATCCGGCGTTCACGGGCCGGCTTGAAAGATCCGAAGAAACCGATCGGATCGTTTATTTTTCTGGGCCCGACGGGCGTTGGCAAGACGGAACTCGCTCGGACTCTCGCCGAGTTTCTGTTCGGGGACGAAAAAGCGATTATCTCGATCGATATGTCCGAGTTTATGGAAAAGCACACGGTGTCACGCCTTGTCGGATCTCCTCCGGGTTATGTGGGATATGGGGAAGGCGGTCAATTGACCGAAAAAGTCAGACGA
Source organism: uncultured bacterium (assembly GCA_937951895.1). Taxonomy (GTDB): domain Bacteria; phylum CSSED10-310; class CSSED10-310; order CSSED10-310; family CALFER01; genus CALFER01. The sequence continues at coordinate 104,930 of CALFER010000045.1, read as the reverse complement.
CGACCTTACTCTGTGGTTCTGCTGGACGAAATTGAAAAGGCAAGCCCGGACGTCTTCAATCTCCTGTTACAGGTCATGGAAGAGGGCCATCTTACAGATTCGATGGGTCGAAAAGTCGACTTTAAAAATACCCTTCTGATCATGACTTCAAACATCGGCGCACGGTTTATCCGGCATGGCATTTCGATGGGATTCTCCGCACCGGAACTTCAGGATCGCAGCAATTATGAGCGGATGAAGGAGATGGTGCTTCAGGAAATGAAGCATGTGTTCAATCCCGAGTTTATCAATCGTGTGGATGAACTCATCGTATTCCACCAGTTAACCCGTGATCAAATCGGTGAGATCATCGAGATCAACATACGATTGTTGAATCGACAGCTCTCACAGGCCGGATATGAGGTGCGGCTGGAGTCGGATGCGCGCGATTGGCTGCTTGAAAAGAGTTACCAGCCTTCATTCGGAGCCCGACCCGTAAAACGGGCGATCCGAAAATACATCGAAAACCCGCTTGCCGATGAGTTCATTTCGCAGAAGTACCAACTGGGCAAGGGAAAAGTGCGTATCTTCGTGAGAGACGGAATGCTGGCATTTGAACCATGTTCGGAAGAGATACCCGCGATGGCTGCGCCTGAGAATGGCCTGTCGTAATGCCTATGACAAGAAACTCGCAATTGAGACTTGACGCCTCCAAATCGACAACTTAGACTGATGGCTTCGTATGTCGAACGTTCCCTTTCATAACCCTGGGTCAGCTTTGTGATCACTCCGCGAAATAGACATCTGAACCGACTGCTGATTATTGTCGCACTGCTCCTGCCGTTGATTCGTACGCCTCTGCGAGCAACCGAGTATTTGCCGGTTGTTTCGTCCATCGATGTCGCAGGGAATGAAACGATCGAGGAATCCACGATTCGCTACTCGATCCGTTCGCAAGTCGGCGAGCCTGTTGATCAGAGCCAGATCCGTCGTGATATCAAGGCGTTGTATCGGACCGGGTTCTTCGACGATATTCGGGTCACCGGAGAGATTTCGAGAGATCGGATCCGCTTGATTTATACAGTCAAGGAACGTCTCATCATCAATGAAGTCCTCATAACCGGAGCGAAAAAAATCCAGGTCAATACGCTCAATGATGAAATCACGGTTGAAAAGGGCAAACGGTACGATCCATCCAGGATTCAGGAATCCTGTAACAAGATCATCGCGAAATACCTTGAAAAAGGCTATAACTACGCCTTTGTAACACCACGACTCACTCCAGCAGGCTCAGGATCCGCATCTCTGATCCTGGCTGTCGACGAGGGGACGAAAGTCCGCATCGAACAGATCAATTTTACCGGCAACTCGAAAATCGACGATGGGAACAGATTGTTCGGTTTGAAAGCGCAACTCAAGGAGAATCGAGAGCATTGGTGGATGTCCTGGCTGACCAGCGGCGGCAAATTCAAGGAAGACTTGTTGCGCGATGATTTGAAAAAGGTTGAGGAGTACTACAAGAATCATGGCTTTTTAAGGATCTCTGTCGGCGAACCGAAAATTGTTGTCAATAAACCCGATATCTCATTGTCAGATTCCGGCAAAAAGCCCAGGATTACCGTTTCGATCACGATCCCGATCGTCGAAGGCGATGTCTATACCCTGGGTGAAATCACTGCAAAAGCGGCTGATGAAAGCATATTCAAACCGGAAGTAATCCTGAGTGTTGTCAAGGCAACCCGTCTGGAAAAATACCAGAAATTTCTGGGCGGATCCGCCTTCTTCAAAGCGGGACCACGCGTTGAATCCGGCCAGACTTATTCGTATGCCATTGAACAGGAAGCGATCACGCAGTTGAGCGAACTGTATGGTGCGCGCGGTTATATATATACAATGATCGACCCGGTAAAAACGATCCATGAAGACACACATACCGTGGATCTTTGTTTTACTGTTTCGGAAGGGACGCAGGCGTTCCTCCACAGACTCGAATTCAGAGGAAACCTGAGGACTCGTGATCGCGTTCTGCGCAGAAATGTTCTGCTCGCCGAAGGTGAAATCCTGAACACGGCTCTGCTCAAACAAGCCATCTCCCGCATTCAGTATCTCGGATACATCGAAGATGTGAAGCCCGAGGTTCAACCACAGGTCGATGCATCCAAGGTCGATGTGACGATCTCCCTCAATGATACCAAACAAACCGAAATTCAACTGGCAGGAGGCTATTCCGGGTATGAAGGCCTCTATGGCACTCTCGGCCTGTCGGAACATAACCTGTTCGGGCGTGGTCAGGATTTCAGCTTCAGTTTCACGTCCGGGAAGAGACGTCAGACTTTTCAGCTGTCATTCTCGGATGATTGGATTTTCGATCGTCCCTATTATGGCGCAGCGTCGATCTGGAATACGATTCGGGATTTTGAATATTCCAAGAGAAAAACGATCGGTAGCAGTATCACAACCGGGAAAAGCCTCGGACATTCGATCTCGACGAGACTCGGGTACAAATGGGAAATCAACCGCGTCTTCGATATCGACGATGATGCCGACGAGGAAATTCAGGATCTCGCCGGTAATCAGATCACATCGAGTATCACATCAACCTGGATCAGGGATACGCTGAACACGAGGAGGGATCCGAGTCGCGGGACGTATACACAACTGTACTTCGAGTACGCCGGCGGCATACTGCAGGGAGACAACAAATTTTACAAGACCGGGCTGGAATGGTCGTACTATTATGAATTACCGAGAAACATCGTCTGGTCGCTCCGCGGCGAAATTCATTATGCCGATAGTTTCGGGGGCGCGGAACTGCCGTTCTATGAACGATTCTTTCTTGGCGGTCCACAATCGATGCGGGGCTTCCGGGAACGGTCTGTCGGTCCTTGGGATATCAATGGATCGAATCTGGGCGGGAACAAATCCCTTCTGTTCTCTTCCGAATTGCAGATTCCGATTGCCGGCCCCTTCAAAACCGTTTTGTTCGCGGATGCGGGCGATGCATACGCTTCAATGGACTCCTACGAACTGCGGTCGCTTCGACCCAGCGTTGGGGTTGAATTGAGATTTTTTGTCCCAGGATTCTGGATTCCGCTCAGATTCATCTGGGGTTACAATCTCGATCCATACAAAGACGAGGATCGAAATGACTTTCAATTCACTATGGGAACCGTTCTATAGGAACGCATCATGGACTATTCAAGGAGACAAGCATGAAAAAAGCAGGTTGGGCTCTGAGCATTTTGATCATCACCGCCTTGGTTATTCTTCCGGCCGCCCGGTGTGCCGATACACTCAAGATCGGTTTTGTCAATGCGCAGAGGATTATTGAAGAATCCAAAACAGGCAAGGATGCCTATGCAAAACTGAAGAACCTTCAGGATGAGAAGAAAAAGGAAGTGGAAGCCAAGAAGGCAGCGATCGATAAGAGCGAAGAAGAGTTGAGAAAACAGTATCTGACGCTCTCTGAAGATGCCAAACGGGCCAAAGAAGAAGAGTTGACGGCGGCCAAGAAAGAATTCAAACGCATGCTCGAAGATGCCGATGCCGACCTTGGTGCCAAAGAAAAAGCCTATCTGGAGAAGATCGATAAAGACGTCATGGAAATCATCCAGAAGTATGGAAAGGATCAGGGGTTCACGTTGATACTCGGAAAAATGGGGAGTGCGATTCTGTACAGCGATGATGCCCTGGACGTGACAGATAAAATCATCGAAATCTACGATAAAACCGCCAAGTAGCGGAACCCATGGCCGAACCCAGCACCGCGTTGACTCCTCAGCAGCTGGCGGATCTGATCGGCGCTCAGTTGATTCCGTCCGGCGTGCGCAGCGAACTGCCCCGGATTGGCCATCTCGCAACGCTCGAGCAGGCCGGTCCGGAAGATGTCTCCTTTCTCGCCAATCCCAAATATCGTCACCTCCTTGATAAAACGCGCGCCGGCATCGTCATCATGGCGGATGTGATCCCCAACGCGCCGTTTGCCATTCTTCTGACCCCCGAGCCCTATCTCGCGATGACTCGCGCACTCGCACTCTTTGATCGACCACTCCTTCCGCCTGTCGGTATTCATTCTTCAGCCGTCATCGGTTCGGATTGTTGCATCGATGAAGACGTTCGCATTGCCTCGAATGTCAGTATCGGGAACGGTGTTCGGATCGGAAAGGGCACCGCATTGTTCCCTGGTGTGGTCCTGGGAGAAGGAGTCCAGATCGGTTCTGGATCCATTCTGTATCCCAATGTATCGATTTACCACGGTGTTGTGATCGGCCATCGGGTCATCATCCATGCAAACTCCGTCATCGGATCGGATGGATTCGGGTTTGCGCGCGAGGGGACGCATTACGTAAAAATTCCCCAGATCGGACGTGTCGTTGTCCATGATGATGTGGAGATCGGTGCCGGTTGCACCATCGATCGGGGGAGTCTCGGCACAACCGTGATCGGAACGCGGAGCAAACTCGATAATCTGATTCAGATCGCGCATAATGTGCAGATCGGTGAGGATACCATCATCGTGGCACAGACTGGAGTTTCCGGCAGTGCTCGAATCGGAAACCGGGTGACTGTCGCCGGGCAGGTCGGAATTGCGGGCCACATCGAGATCGCGGATGATTGCACGATTACGGCGCGATGCGGTGTGATGAAATCCGTCAAAGCCGGCACGGTCCTCTCCGGATTTCCACCCGCACCTCACAAGGAGTGGCTCAAAACGCAAAGCATCCTGGGCAGGGCTCAGGAGATGTACGAGTCTATAAGAGACTTGACCCGACGTCTCGAAGAACTCGAACGACTCAATAACGAAAGAGGAAATTCATGATTTCTCCTACAGCGATTGTGGACAGCAAAGCGATTCTCGGAGAAGGAGTCGAAATCGGGCATTATGCAGTGATCGGTCCGAATGTCGTCGTCGGCGATCATACCCGGATCGGACATCATACGGTCATTGAGGGGCCGACACGCATCGGTACACGAAACCGGATCAGTCATCATGTGGTGATGGGAACAGCACCGCAGGACCTGAAGTATCAGGATGAACCGACCGAACTCGAGATTGGTGATGAAAACATCATACGCGAGTTTGCGACAATCCACAGAGGAACGATCGGGGGCCATCAGGTGACTCGAGTGGGCAATAAAAACATGGTGATGGCCTACGCACACATTGCGCATGACTGCCGTGTCGGCAATGAAGTCATCCTGGCAAACGCCGTCAATATGGCCGGACATGTCGAAATCGATGACTATGCGATTATCGGCGGCATGTGCGCAATCCATCAGTTTGTACACATCGGACGTTTTGCATTCATCGGCGGAGGCACTGCGGTCGCCCAGGATGTCATTCCATTCGGCCTGGTCGCCGGGTCTCGAGGTACACTGCATGGGATCAACACCATCGGGCTTCGTCGGAGAGGTTTTGACCAGGATAAACGCCACGCCATCCATACTGCCGTCCGATATCTCCTGAGCAGTGAACTGAATCTTTCGACAGCCGTGGACAAGATCAGAAACGAGTTCGGAGGGGTTGCGGAAATCGACCAGATGCTCGAGTTCATCGGGTCTTCTCAGAGAGGAATCCTCTTGAAATGACAACGGGCAAATTGCGCGCCGGTGTGATAGGCGTTGGCCATCTCGGCCGCCATCATGCCCGCATCTACCATCAACTCGATAACGTTGAACTTGTGGCTGTTTCCGACCTTTCGGAAAGTTCAGCCCAAACGATTGCCCAACAGTACCATTGCCGGGCCGAGCGTGATTACCGAAGTTTTTTACAGGATGTCGACCTGGTATCAGTGGCTGTTCCCACTACTGCGCATTACGAGGTGGCACGCCAATGCATCGAAGCAGGTGTTCATGTGCTGGTCGAAAAACCAATCACAGCGACGATTGAAGAAGGGGTAATACTCATCGAGAGCGCCCGGCAAAGAGGGGTCGTGCTGATGGTCGGCCAGAGCGAACGCTTCAATCCGGCAGTGGCTGCGGCAACGTCATTAATTTCTGATCCACGATTCATCGAAGTCCACCGACTCGGCCCGTTCCCTTCCCGCGCGACCGACGTCGATGTCGTTCTGGATCTCATGATTCACGATGTCGATCTGATCCTTCATTGGGTCAGATCGGATGTGACGGATATTCGATCAAACGGAGTGAATGTGCTGACCAATCGAATCGATATCGCCAGCACACGGATCGAATTCGCCTCCGGATGTGTCGCCAATCTGACCACAAGTCGAATCAGTCTTCAGGCAACGCGCAAAGTTCGCGTGTTTCAACCCAGTCTTTATCTCTCGATCGATTGCCTCAACCAGCAGGTCAGCGGGTATCGGAAGCTGGAAGGAACGCTGGATTCGGATCCGATGTCATCCATCCAGCCTGTGCCTTTCACGATCGAACGGATCGAGCCGCTTGTTTCGGAATTGCGCGCCTTTACGCAATCCGTTCGTGATCAGACAAATCCTCCTGTCCCCGGTGAACAGGCGCTGAAGGCTCTTGATTTGTGTCAGCAAGTTTCGGATTGCATCCGGAGAAACATCGCTGCAAACCCGTTGTGAAATCCGTTCGTGAATCTTAAAAAGGCGATTTCAGCTCGCCATCCCTGTATAGCGAAATTCCAAGAAACTCGACGGAAGGCCGCGATACAGGTCCTTTGATCGTGACGGGAAGATATTGATTCTCATTCGGCTGCTCATCAGCTTTGTGCGCGAAAATCTTGATATTCAGATCGAGATATGTGTTGTCCGGAAGTGGGTTCGGTTGAATCAGCCCCGTGATACGCATCGTGCCACTCGCACCTCTCACCGTAAGAAACTCGACATGAATGACATCCAGTTCGGCACGAATACCCGCGTCGATGGCATGTATATCATGAAAATTCAGCATGTCTCCGGTTTTCTGCGGCATCCTGATGGTCGCGTCGCGCAATGAAAAATGGACAGGTCCCCTGAATCCGGAAAACCCCAACTCCGGTTTCATGTCGAGATCCATGTCGCCACTCAGTCGTCCGCTTGATATCGGGAGATCGGGATACTCACTCGCCAGAACAGTCAAGTCGACATCCTGCCAGGACATATCGACTGACGACTCACCGTTTCCGGAAAAAGGTGCTTCGAAGATACCTTCAGCCGAGCCGCTGTAGAGGACGGCTTTGAAAAACAGACCGGCCCGGAGTCGCAGGAGCGAGGAGAAGCATGTCCGGACAAACAGCGTGTCCGCTGTCAGAATCCTCATCTCAGGCAGATGAATCTCACGCCCTTGAACTTCAAATCCGACTTGTCCGGTCTGCGTGACCGTCAGATTCTCGAATTCAATCCCGAAGGTGCGAGTGAATCGGAGGTGATTGTATTCAATTTTCAAACCGGATTCATTCCGGATTCGTTCAAACAACCGGTCGATAAATCGGGTCTCTGGATGAAAGTAGTTCAGACCAAGTTGAAGCAGGATGTAGGGGAGGACTGCGAACAAGAAAAAACGACGCGCCGATCGGATCAGACGCCCTCGTGAGACTTCCGTGGATTTCTCTGTCATAAGACTCCGGAGAGGAGTTTCGAGTAGATCACTTCATACTGTTTTGCAGTGGTAAGACCGGACACGTCCCGCGTCATGCATTGCCGTATCAATTCCGAGCGATGCGAAGGTTCACGGAACAGACGAATCGCACGGTCAACTGCCGATAAAAAAGCATCCGGCGTGGCTTCATCGAAAAGGACTCCGGTTCCGCGACGGGTTCGGTCATCGTAATCTTCGATCGTATCGCGGAGTCCGAATGTCGATCGAGCGATGGGAACACTTCCATAGCGCATGGCCCGTAAGTGACTCATCCCGCCCGGGTCGAAGCGTGACGGCATGAGAAACAGATCGGATCCGGCCAGAATCTGGTGCGCGAGACTTTCATCGATTGTGTTGAAAAAGGCAACCCGACCCGGGAAACGACTCGCGCTCTCCTCAATGAGTCTTCCAATACCGGTCTCTCCGATCCCGAGGATGCAAAGATTCAGGTCTCGGGCGAGAATGTCGGGAATGGATCGGGCAAGAATATCCATGCCTTTGGGTTGATTGAGGCGGCCGATGACTCCCGCGATAAGGCGGGAATCATGCGCAGAAAAGCGGCAGACTTCGGCGAGGTGATCGCGGCATCGGTTTTTATTCTCCCGACCTTCCGTTGAGTAGTTGGATTGAATCATCTCGTCGCGTTCAGGATCCCATCGATCGCAATCGATCCCGTTGGAAATCCCGAAGAATCGATTCTGACGTGCGCGCAGGAGACCATCCAGGCCTTGCCCGTGCTGCTGTGTCTGAACAGCCTGGCAATAGGCATCGGAGACAGTGGTGAGGGCATCTGAAAAAATGATCCCGGCTTTCAGAAGATTCAGATCACCGAAGAATTCGAGACGATCCGGTCTGAAGTAATCCCAGCTCAACCCTGTGAACTGCATGTCATAACACCAGAAAATGCCCTGATAGGAGAGGTCATGGAATGTGAATACCGTGCGGATGGATTGAAATGCTTGAACGGTTTCCCGGTTCAACCGTATATATAAAGGGACGAGTGCGGTTTGCCAGTCGTGGCAGTGCACGATATCGGGTGTCAGACCAATATGACGGATCAATTCCGGAACGGCACGAGAAAAAAAGATGAAACGCTCGGAGTTATCTCTGTAATTCCCCTCTTCCGTTCCGTAAAGTTCCGATCGATCGAAGTAATTCGCCTTTTCAACCAGAAAAACAGGGATATCCGTCTCGATGAATGTTCGATGGATCGAAACGGGTTCGAACCGATTCGAGATCGGTACCATGATATTCGATCGGATGCATTCGCAGGGAAACCGCTGTTGAATTCCCCGATAGCATGGTATGATCAATTGCGGATTATGCCCGATCTGGCGGAGATATTTTGCGAGATTGTGGGTTGCATCGCCAAGACCACCCGTTCGGGCCAACGGCGCAGCCTCCGATGCGACAATCAGGATGTCCAAATCAGGCTTCAACATCACTTCTACCCTCACAGACATTCAAGCAGAAGAACGGATACTATGAACCATCAGGTAACTTGTCAAGCAACCGCGATCTCGCTGGGATCCGCTATCCGAAACGGAGGATTTCTCACGTGATTCGAACATTTGGCTTCGGAAGTTTGATCCTGCTGCTGATATTGGAAGGTCTGCATGGGTGTGCCATACATCGACCACGGACTCCACGTGATATGGTGGATTACGGGATTCGTCTGGCCCAGAAAGGGTACTGGCATGAAGCCGCCATCCATTGGCGGATGGTGCTCGAGACGGATCCGGGAAATGTGGCTGCCTTGAACAATCTGGCCGTTGCCGCCGAAGTGGAGGGTTATCCTGAAAAAGCGGAACAAGGTTTCCAACAGGCATTGAGACTCCGTCCGGACTCCCGGATCATCCAACTCAATCTCGGGGCCTTGAGTCATCGCGAAGAGGATGAATCGACGAGACCTCAGAACGATCGCGACTATGAACCCAAGAAACGGAAGGACTCTTCATATGATTCCTCGACCAGATAAGTTTCTCATGACAATCACTCTGGCCGTGCTGTTCACTGCGTGTCTGCCCAATGCACGCAAAGTCAAGATCGATTACCGGCGCGCTCCTGTCATCGAGAACATCACGGACGGGTCAATTGGATTCTGGAGAGTGATTCAGAAAAGCACGGAATTCGACACATCTCGAGACCTGGAGTCGGTATTTTTCAAAGAAGTGAAAAATCTCAAGTCGCTGACAAACATCCGCACAGTACCCAGAAACGCGCTTGGGTTTGATATTCAGAGCGAGACCAGTCCAACGCTGAAGGACCAGATCACCGCTTTCGATTGGCCGGCCTGGAATGCTCAGAATCAGATCGATCTCGTCATTCTGGGTGACATCTTCTATGAGGCGTCGGATTTCTCGGGGTATGACAGCGAGTGGAAGGTCAATCGGTATGGGTACCGTGTCCCCTCAAAAGTCTGGAAGGATCGTACGAGTTACAAATTCAAGATGAATCTTTACCTGGTTGATACCGTCAACAACCGCATTGTTGTGGAAAAAACGTATGATGCGGATGAGACGACAGAAGGGGCAGCGGACGAGGTCGGTGTGTTTTTCGAACTCTCGCAAACCAAAATTCGAGCGTTTCTTGACTTCATTGTCGGGAAAAAGGTCAATGCGACACGGTATTTAATGAGAGAATGAGCAGCGGAGAACCAACATGAAGAACACTCGGGTGTACAGATCAATCGTATCGATTCTGCCTGCAGTTCTTTGGTTTGCCGTGTCTGTCGGAACATCCGACGCATTCGGCAAGAACAAGATCACCTATGTCGATTTCGGTTGGGTGAAGCATGAAACGGATCATTTCGAGTTTTACTACTATCCGGAGTGCTCGCCACTGCTCCCGGAAACGATTCGTTTTTTCGAAACCGCATATCTCCGGGTTTCCGACGATCTGGGCACTGAATTGTCGGACAAAACGCCGGTTGTTTTGTACAAAAGCCACTCCGATTTCCAACAGACCAATATCCTTGAGGGATTCATTCCCCAGGGCGTCGCTGGTTTCTCTGAACCGATCAAACGCCGTATTGTCATCCCCCTCGACGGCTCGAAAAAAGCCCTGGAATCTCTGATCATCCACGAATTGGTGCATACCTTCGAGTTTGAAATTCTGTTTCAGAACAGATTGAATCGGATCTCACCCGTGCCGATCTGGATCATGGAAGGTTTTGCCGAGCATATTGCGGGGGATTGGGATGCGGTCGGTCGCATGGTGCTTCGCGATGCGGTCATTTCAAACATTCTGCCTTCACTCGAGCAGATGGATACTTTCGATTACCTCCCCAGCCCGTATCTCGGTTACAAAGCGGCACAGTCCGCAGTTGATTTCATCAGAAACCGATATGGAATACATTCCTTACGTGCACTGATGTGGGAACTCAGGAAAACCTTGCGGACCGAGAACTACTTCAGGCGTTCCGTGAAGGAGACCTTCGGGATCACGCTGGATGAACTGTCAGAGCAGTGGAAAGAGGATCTGCGTCGCAGGGTGATCGAGATCGAGCGGCGGAGAGAAGGCATCACATCGTTCGATAAAACGCTTCAGGGCCAGAAGAAGTACTACCGACGCTTTGCGCCGGTCTTTTCACCCGGGAGTGAGCTGATTGCGTATATGGAGAATGGTCCGGAAGGGTTCAATGTGTTTCTGGGGACGACGGACCCCGAAAAAAAAGAACCTGTTTTCGACTGTTTGACATGTGATCTCGATCGGGAAAAATACCGAAACGTTGTGACGGACGGACGACCTCTCAATGGCAATCCATGGGACGATCGCCTCGTGTACATCTCGGTTTGGGAAAATCGGCATTACATTCACTTGATCGATCCAGCCGTGGGGGGATTGGCTGCCTCCTATCCGATTCCTCAGGATCAGCCCGCTTCTCCGGCCTTGTCTCCGGATGGAATGCATGTTGCTTTCAGCGGTTTCAAGGATGCACAATCCGACCTGTTCATACTCGATATGTCCACTGGAGAAACATCCCGGATCACGAACGATGCTTTCATCGATGAAACACCGGCATGGTCGCCCGATGGTGAATGGCTGGTGTATTCAACGGAGCGGGACGGTCAGTTCGATCTGTTTCGCGTGGCGATATCCGATGCGAATGAGCAACCGGTGATATTGAGCCCCGGAAACGAAACCATGCCCTCCTGGTCTCCGGACGGAGAATCGATCGCATACATCTCAGATCGAATCGATGGGATCAATGACCCATACATCATGAACCTGCTATCCGGTGAAATCCATCGGATCGCCGCGCCGGTGACCGGAATGTTCACCCCGAGTTTTTCAGAAGATGGCAGTGAGATCGCAGTGGCTTACTATGTTGAGGCGACACAGCGAGTTATCGTGATTCCGGTCGATCGTGAAGTCGTTGTGCCTGACGTTGCGAAAGACGAGAAACACCTGGGACCGGAAGGAGAGGTGCTGACGTATACACCTCCGCAACACGAAATTGTGACGGGATTGCCGGAGTCGCCCTCGATGCTTCAGAATCAAAAAGTGAAATTCCGTCTCGTCCCCGATATCGCCATCGGACAGATCAGTTATGGAACCGACGGAGATCTTGCCGTGGAAGGAGGACTCATCATGTCCGACATCCTCGGTAACCATCAATTCAGCTTGCTTGCTATTCGCAGGGACAATCGAAACGGAATTCGCGGATCCTATATTTACCTGCCGAATCGCATCGATTACGGTGTCGTGGCGCTCCAGGATTCGGACTACTATTATCGCTACAATTTCACCACCGGTCTGTACCATCGCGTTGAATGGGATTATTATGGTGGGATGCTGCATGCAGAGTATCCCCTGACAACGTTCTACCGGTTTGAACTGGATTACGGTGTGTTCATCAAGAACTACAGCAGTTCACTGCCCGGATATGACAATTATGATGAGAAAATGAGTTTTCTGGAGCCTTCGTTCATCGGAGACACCGTGCGGTACAAACCTCTGACCGGTTACTCGGAACCATTCAGCGGGCAACGCTTCGAGATTTCGGTGCGCTACCCGATCGCTCTGTCATCCGATTTTGAAACGTTCGTCAACACTTACTTCGATTATCGAGCTTACATCCCGTTGACAAGACGCTCACTGGTCGCTTTCCGCGAGTGGGGAATCCTGTCTTCCGGCGATAACCCGGAATACTACGGCCTTGGTGGATTCAACACGATTCGGGGGTATGATTATGCGACGCTTGTCGGCAACTACTTTGCGATCACGAATCTCGAACTGCGCTTCCCTCTGATCGATCGCCTGGAATTCCCCGGTGGAGTCGGGTTTTACGGATTCCGGGGGAAACTGTTTGCGGACGTAGGGGCGATCTGGTCGAAAGGAGAGGACAAAGAATGGGATTTCGACAATCCCGAAACGATTGCTCGTGAGGGGAATCTATATGGTGCGGCGGGATTCGGGTTCAACTTCTGGCTGATCGGTGTCGAGTGGCATTTCGAGTGGGCGAAACAGACCGACTTCACGAAGTTCCAGGGCGGTTATGTGTATGAATGGTCTATTCGGCGCAGTTTCTGAACTGCTTTCATGTGTCCACACGATGGTAATAGAATCCGTCCACGTGTTTCACTCTTCGAATCAACCCATCTGACAGCAACGTTTCGACAATTCCCCGCACCAGATCCGGATCGCATTCCAAACCAACAGCCAAATCGCCGATTGAACAGGGTCGCCGGGAAACTGTCTCGAGAATGCGCGAGCGGATTGCGGGTGTCGGATCGGGGCCGGTTATATGTGTGTCCATTCGAATCCGAGACGTCACGATCGGACAATGACGGCTCAGAATCGTTGCAGCACCGGCAAGTTCCTCGTCGTTGAGCGGTTCCGCTGTCCTGACCGTTCCAGGTCGATACACCGTATTGATCTGGATGCCGTGGGGAGCGATCCTCCCGATTTCGTCGGCCAGCAACTCGAGGTGCTCCCGGGTGTCGTTGACAGAACGAATCAGAAGGATTTCGAGCCAGATCTGAGCACGCACTCGATTTCTCAAACTCCTCAAACCCCTGCGATATTCCTCAAAATCAACCCCTTCGGCCGGACGGTTGATTCTTCTGAACATACTTTCCGTCGCTGCATCCAGTGATGGAATCATGACGTCAATTTCCTGCACATCCGCGAGGACATCGGGACGCCCGAGCAGTATTCCGTTGGTCAACAGGGCGACAGGCATCGGAGTCAGGGCATGGATAAACGAAACTGCTGGCCCGAGATCCAGGCTCAGGGTCGGTTCGCCGGCGCCTGAGAATGTGACAAAATCCAGGGATTCGTGTGAGGAGGAGAAGAAGGCATCCAGTTCAGTATGCAGCTCCTCCACGGGGAAAAAACGGGAGCGATCGACCTGAAGGTTGGTTGTATGACCGCATTCACAGTAAATGCAGTCCAGATTGCATGTTTTATGGGGTACGAGATCGACGCCGAGTGATCGCCCAAGGCGTCTGGAATGGACCGGACCGAATATATGGCGGCGATGCTTTTCGGCGGACATGTTGAAAACCTATCATCGTTGCTGCTTCTGGACAATCTGAAACTACTAACCTATGATAACAGCATGTTTGGACTCAGTTTTCAGGAAATGCTTCTGGTTCTGGTCATTGTACTGCTCCTGTTCGGACCGAAAAAACTCCCTGAGCTCGCTCGATTGCTCGGACGCGGACTTGCCGAGTTCCGAAAAGCCGTGAATGATGTGCGCAGCACGATGGAACTCGACGAAATCTCTCGGTATCGCTCTCAGGAAAACAAGCCGATGCAACAAACACAGGATCCTGTTTCGTCGCCCCCTCCATCATTTGAATCAGAATCAGAACCTGAGAAGCCGAATCGGTCGATGTGACATGAGTCATGTTCCGGGGGCAGATCTGCCGATTATCCAGCATTTGACCGAATTGAGATCCCGGATGCTCAAGGTGATCGGCGCAGTGCTGATCGGCATGATGGTGGGATTGTCCATCTCCGACCGTGTATTTGCTTTTCTGGCCAAACCCCTGATCGACGTGCTCCCGGAGACTGATCGGAGACTTGTGTTTACGAGTCTCCCGGAAGTCTTCGTTGTGTACTTCAAGGTTGCGATTTTTTCGGGGATCATTCTGGCCTGCCCGGTCATTTTCTATCAGGTATGGCGATTCATCGAACCGGCGCTCTATGATCATGAACGCCGGAGTGCTCTTCCGTTTGTCGCGATTTCGACTCTGTTTTTTCTGATCGGCTCCGCATTCTGCTACTGGCAGGTGTTTCCCTGGGGATTCCGGTTCTTTATCAGCCTGTCGAGCGATACCATTCAACCCATGCTCACCATGAACGAGTATCTGAAGTTTTCGACGACACTGATTCTGATCTTTGGCGCGATCTTCGAGATGCCTGTGCTGCTATCGTTTCTCGCAAAACTCGGCATCGTCCGGCATGAATTCCTGAGTAAACAGCGAAAGTACGCCATCGTCATCATCTTCGTCATCGCCGCGATTCTGACTCCACCTGATGTTCTCACACAGGTTTTGATGGCATTGCCGATGATGTTACTGTACGAGATCAGTATTCTCGGCGCGAAACTCTTTGGACGCTCCAATTCCGGGAAGCACGAAACTGAAGTCGAGTAAGGTGCGGTCCAGATCCGCCATTTCGAGTTTGACTTTCAGGCGTGACCCGGGGCGAAGAATCAGTCCGCTTTTTGAGACGATCACACCTCGTCGATAATCGATTCGGAGGCTTCGATCCATTTTAAACAAGGGAATGCAGCCCTCGACGAACGGGTCATCGAGTTCGATGAATACGCCGAATTCCTCGATATGCGTGATCGAAGCCTCGAAGTTTTCACCGATTCGCGGCTGGATGAAGCGGATTTTCTGCAGTTTCTGGGCTTCCCACTCCGCTTCCTGAGCCTTACGCTCTCGCTCGCAGAGCCATTTCGACATCGATTCCAAGTCGGTATCGTCCGCTTCCCGAATGATCTCCGGGTGCATGGCACGCTTGAGCGATCGGTGAACGAGAAGATCGGGATATCGTCGGATCGGTGAGGTGAACTGAGTATACCGATCCAGTGCCAATCCGTAATGGCCGGTGTGCTTGGTTGTGTAGATGGCCCGCTTCATGGATCTGAGGATAAGATACGATGCGACCGAGCGAACAGTGTCGGAGTTGATCGATGCGAGCATGGAACGGACTTGATCCGGATCGAGAGGATTCGACGGAGGGATGACGCCAAGGCGTGTCAGATTCGTTTTCAACTCCTGGATCGTCGATAAGTCGGGTGCTTCGTGGTAGCGTTTGATATGCGGCAGCTCCAGAGCATCGAGTTTTTCCGCGACGACGATGTTCGCCGCGATCATGAATTCTTCTATTGCCTGCTCGGCCGTTCCCCGTGCCTTGCGCGTGATTGCGGATATCGTTCCGTTCGAATCGAACTGGAATTGGGTTTCGGGGATATCCAGATCGAGAACGCCTCTGGAGATGCGTTGCTTCTGCAGAATCAGAAAAAGCCGGTTGAGACTCCGGCAGAGAATGGATATCGGTTCAGGAGTCTCATCTGTGTGCGTGATGAAACGCTGAAAATCCGCATATGTCAGACGCGCTTTGGATCGGATGATTGATTCGCAGCAACGTGATTCCAGACGATCACCATCCGGCGAGTATCGGATCCAGACCGTCACGGCGAAACGATCGAGGTTGGGGCGCAGAGAGCATAGGTCTGCGGCCAGCCTTTCAGGGAGCATGTGAATCGCCCGTTCGGGAAGATAAACGCTCGTTCCGCGCCGGTACGCCTCATCATCGATGGCCGAGTCGGGTTGCACGAAATGACTCACATCCGCGATATGCACACCGAGAAGAAAGCCGTTGGAGTCCGCCTTCAAGGATAATCCATCGTCATAATCCCGTGCATCCCGGGGATCGACCGTGATCACGAGTTCATTGCGCAGATCTTCGCGATCGGTAGACTCCTGGATTGTGATTGTATCGGAAAATGCTGCGGCTTCATCGCGTGCAGTCTGCGTCCATTGCTCTCGGATCTGATGCTTGATCGTCAGAATGGAGGTTTGGACTCCGAATGCCTCGCGCGGGCCGAACACGGACTGCGGGACTGCGATCGGGTACCCAGGTTCTTGGTGATCATCCTGAACGATAATCGAGATGACATCATCCGGTTTGGCGTCGGGGGCCGATGCCAGTCGCATGGTCTGGGCGATTCTGGGATCGAGGGGGACGAAAGCCGGTTCATCACGGATCAATCGATAATATCCCGCGACGGGAGTTTCCCGCCGTTTGATGATCGCATGGAAGATTCCCCGAGGAACGCCCTTCACGGTGGAGTCTGTGGAGACAACCTCGACCAGATCGCCGTCAACCAGAAAGCAGGCCTCATTTTTCGATACCGTCATTCGAGCTGCATCGTCGGCTCGGATGACGTCGCCTGATCCTGAAATTTTTCGGTGAAAGATACCCCTGAGGGTTTGTTTTTTCGAAACTGAGCGAAGAGCGTATCGTGATCCGGAGGATTGGGTGATCTGACGATCCTGCTTCAGTTGCTGGAGTGTTTTCCAGAAGTGATTCTGTTTGTGTCCCGGGATTTTCAGTGCGCGAAGGATCTGCCGGGCGGATGCGCCGTCCGGATGACTCTTCAGGAAACGAAGTATGTCACGTTGCAGCGCATCAGCGTCTGCCTGACGATTTTTTCTTGACAATGATACCTCCAGATATGATGATTCATGTGGCTCGCGCCGAAGTGGTGGAATTGGCAGACACGCTAGGTTCAGGGTCTAGTGAGCGCAAGCTTGTGGGGGTTCGAGTCCCCCCTTCGGCATTAATCCTTAAAACCATTCTTGATGAGCAGGTCGATTGTCGGGCCGTTTCCATCGATCAACCGTCCGCTTGCTCCCTGAGGAATATCCTTCAGATATGCCTCGGACATCTCATACAATCCTGTCTGATAAGCAGCCCATGCCTTGAGATACGATGCGCTATGGGCGTTGATACCGGAACCGCTTCCGAGGTTCGCTTGAGATAGACCGAGATCGAGTCCGGATTTCGGAGAACCTTTTGCAATGTAACAAAGACCGATGTTCAGATAGGCTGCATCGCGAATTTCGGTGAACACAACCTGTTCGGTCAGTTTGGCCAGACAGTAATTGTATGGAAAATCGGGATCACCGGCAGGAATCATCAATGGGCGGAGATAGCCTTTGATCGGTAAAGTGGCTGTCGTTCCGCTAGCGGTATATCCAAGCATGATTTCATTGCCGGTTCGTGATTCAATGATCCGCTTCATCGCCTGTACGGAATCGACGGGTTGTCCGTTGATCTCACGGACGATCGTCCCCGTTTGCAGGCTCGTGATTGCGGCCGGTCCTTCGGCATCGATCGAGACGATCATGATTCCTGAGGAGCTGTCGACAACCTGTAGTCCCGTGTAATACTCAGTCACAACGGGAAAACGATTCAGGAATCGGATCAGTTCTTCAGGTGCTTTTTCTGCCGGAAGACCGGGTGGGATCGAAAATCGATCCGGAGTGGAAAGAGCGGGGTGGAGGAGGAACAGAGTGCCTGGTGTCTCCGAATTGACATCGGAATGACGCACAAATGCATACAGGGAAGCTCCGGAATCTTTCAAAGCGAACCCCAGCGAACTGGTCATCGATTCCCAGGAACGGATGGCAGACAGGGAAGGGGCCGAGAGTTTTTCGACAAAACTGGTGACAGCGGCACGGTTTTGATACTTCTGAGCCTCTTCGCCGGTAATCACATTGAACTGGCTGGACTGACTCATCCAACCTTCGATTCTCTGCACGGCCTCAGCGCGTTCATCGGGATCGACATTGGCGCATCCCAGAACCAGAACCGTTGGACGGGGTCTGGCATGGATGGTTGTTTTCCTGTCGGGCGAAAAATCGATGCGCTCAAACCAGTTCGAGGTTGTGCCGAGATCGATTCGGACTTCACGCACGCCGGCGCAACCGCGTTCCTGCCTGACCGGCGTCTGGCCCACGAATTCACCTTCGATCGACACGTTGGCAGCGGAGGGAGAGGAGTAGATTTCGAAATTGCTGTAGCTCGGTTCGAGTTTTACCGGTGGCATGAAGAACTCCCCGATGTCGATATCCACCTTGAACTTCAGGGATTTATAGCAGGATTTCTGGAATTCAATCACATGCTGGCCGATAGCGATGGAATCGATGATGAGGGGTGCTGAGGCTTCCAGGGGGTTCAGCCCGCTCAGCGAAACTTTCTCGATCATATCCGCAGGCAGATTGCCGCTTGTTTTCCCGGCCAGTTTCCCATCGAGATACACCGAGACATCCGTTGGGACGGTCAGAACAGTGCAAGATCCTGAGTTTGGCGGGAGATTGAGTTCGAGGCTGGTTTCTTTGCCCGGCTTGATCGTCGCTTTTTTCTCTTGAGGGAAATAGCCCTCTTTTTCTGCTCGAAACAGAATATCTCCGGAGACGATGTACGCTCCCAGCAGCGGGGTCTTGCCGATAAACTGCCCATCGGCGTAAACATCTGCATTGCCCGGGTTCGATTTGATCGAGACATAACCGATCAGTTTTTCCCTGAGGTTTTCAAAAAACTCGGCAAGAGCCGGGGTCGCGACATTTCCATCGAGTGTTGCCTGCGGCGATCGTTTCAACAGGTTCCGGAATGCGGTTTTGGCGGCGTCATTTTTGTTCTGATAATAAAAGTATGCTCCTTCGAGCGTATCTATCCGATCCTGAAGCGCAATCACTTGCTTGCTGATGTCACCCGACATTCCGGGGTTCTCCTGCACAAACTGGTCGATCAATCCCCGGATCGATGTAAAATCCTGGTCGGCGTTCTCAGTCTTTTTTTCGACCAGCCTTCCTTCAAACAGGGTGATCTGCCGGTCGATCTCAGCGATCGTCACGACCGAAGGCAGGGCTTCTTCGACAATATCGGCTGCGATGCCGGGGCAGGACAATAGTGCCAAAACAAGACATAGGAGCAGATAGACGGCGAAGGCGCTATTTGAACTGATAGATGACTTTGAATTTCTGGTCAGCAATGTAAATTCTCCCCTGCGGATCGACTGCGAGTGCGATTGGGCTTCTCAGTCTGAATTCCGACGACTCAACAGTGAATGACTTGATTCGCTTGAACGATGGCGAATACACGACCACGAGATGCTGATTCCGGTCAAGAACATAGAGATGTCCGAGTGAATCACTGGCGATATCGATCGGCTCGACTTTTTTCGTATCCGGAATCTGCAGGTTCATCTCCTGGATATTGGTTCCCCGTGTGTTGACGAGATACACCGTATCTGAGGAAGGTAACACAATCCATGTCCCACCGATCGGATTTCGAACGAGATGTTCTTTGCCGTTCAGATTAAATTTGGGACCGGGACCAAGCGATTGTCGGCTCCGATCGAATCGAAAAAAGGTGTCTGCGGAGCGATCGAGAAGCCAGTATTCTCCGGGTGTTGTCCAGATCGCATCGACCAGGTTCCGGACAGGATGGGAAGCGCTGCTGAAAAGAACGGTATCGTTGGACACGATCTGATTGCCCGCGATTGTCAACAAAGCATCATCATAACCGAGATTCAATCTCATGCTTTTTTCTGGAACGCTCTTCGATATCCCTGCATCGGGTTTCGCTGTCTGGAAGGTGATCTGGATGGGGTTTCGATCGAGGACAGTCAGGGTGCCGGATGCGCTGACGTGTATGTCGACCGGGCCCTTCGAGCCATGCTCAGCGAACTCAAAATCCGCCGTTCGAACCAGTTTGGAGTTTTGATCGAGATAGAGTCGATTCAGTCGATCCAGATCCATGGAGGCTCGATTTCGAATCACTTCATCGTCCGATGATTCGCGAATCTGCTGAATCGCCAGCATGGCCTCGGTCGGATTGTCTTGCAGCAATCGCAGAGCAGCGAGATCGCTCAGCGCGCACCGATAAACAACACCGCTTCGGATCCGGACGAGGATCTGCGTCAGGAGCAATTCCGCGCGAGGCAGATCACGGTCGGCGATGGCGAGTTTGGCCATGATGGCGCGGGCGAGCGTTGCGGATTGGCTGGAAGGGGTTTTCGACACGATGGCTTCGATTTGGACCCTCCTGTTGATAGCATCCCGAACGTCGCCTGTGAACATCGAGATGTAATGATTCAGCACAGTATGATATTCCGCGTTTTCATGCTCCGCATATTCGGTCACAACACGATCGATCGCCGTTTTTGCCTGGTCGTACTGGCCCCGGTCCAGATAGATTTCTGCAAGAAATCTCAACGCTTCAGGCGCCTCGCTTGATTTCGGATACGAAAGCGGAATGTTCTTCAGATGCCTGAGGGCTTCGTCAGTCTTACCCTGCTCGAGAAGATAGCTCCCCCGGGCGAGTTCTTTTTCCGAGAGCGGTGTCCGATCGGCTGACACCTCCCCGCAGAAACAAGCCAAACCTGATAACAGGATCCCCGTAACCTTAAAAAACCTGAGCATTATTTACATCCCATCACTTTCGGTACTTTCTTGTTCTGTTCCGATACTACCTTCACCCAACGACTTTCGGACGCCTCGCATTGATCCCACTTGAACATGACATTGTAGAGCCCGGGTGCCAACTCAAACTGCCCCGGCGCCGTACCCAGCACTTGATCGTTGATGCTCACTTTGCATCCCGGTGGGTCAGCTTCGACGATCATTTTCCCGAGGGGTTCGATGTTGATCGTTACGGGTTTGCTGTCTGTCACCTGAACGGTCTTCGACAGATCGAGAAAAACGTCGGGGTTGGTAATTTTCAACGTCTGTTTGCCGGTGAGCAGGACGACGGTTTTTTCCTTTACCGATGAAGCCAGAACTCCTTTTGCGGAGGCGATCGTGACGGGGTAGGATGATTTGATGATGACCCGGCCCGTGGCAGGCGCAGGTGTGGGTTCATTCGGTCCTTTATCCACCACTGTTCCCGACGATTTCTTCAACTCGACCGATAACCCTGCATCCGGTTTGGAAGCATTGGGGCGGAAGCTGGTTTCAAGCGGTTCATATCCCTCTTTCAGGAATCGAACGGTGGAATCGCTGTCCACATCGAATGGGAACTCAAACGGAGTCGTTTTTTGTGTATCGACGCCATTGACAAAAACCTTGGCACCCTTGGGCGTGGACTTGACTGAAATCTTAAGATATTGCGGACTGAGATGGACATCGAGGGTGATTTTTCGCTCGGTTTGTACAATTGAAACACCGGTTGTATCCGCCGGATTGACTGTAATGTCACCCGTGGAATCCGGAGGAGCGACCAGATTGAACGAGACAGCCTTGTAATCGGGATGTGATATCAGCACGCCATGACTGGAGTTGAAGGGCCATGCGATATTGATCGGTTTTGTCAGTTCGGTTTGGTCCACGAAATCGATCTGCATCGTCGCATCGGAAGGAATGAGTTTTACGGTCAACGCTCCGTGAAACTCCGTCTCGGCCAGACCCAGAATCTTGAGAATACCTGCCCAGCCGAATAAGAACACGCCTCCGAGCGACATCATGATCAGAACCAGTGCGATGATCAATCCGAAGTGAGATCGTTCTCGCGTGGGCGGAATATCAAAAAACTCCTCATCTTCCTCTGATGTAATATCCGGTTCGAACGCAGTTTCGTCGTTGGCGGCCAGTCCGGGTTCTTTCGATGAGAGTTCTGCATTCCCGGGATCGGTTCCGGGCGTTTTCTCATGCAGAACCCGCGCAGAAGGACGCATCGCTTGCGATAGAGTATCGTCATCGAGATCCGAAACGATCCCCTCCGGTATCTCCGGTTCAGGTTTCGGTTGAGTCATTCGCCGGGGTTCCATCCTTGGAGGAGGGGGAACTGAATGAGAGGATTTCCGGGCATTCGTGATGAGGGGTGCGGCTGATTGTCCAGGATCCGTCGGGGGCCTGGTCTTTGGTTTGGGTGGAGGATAGGTTAAAACATTCGATGATGGAATGATCCGGGTCGGCTCATGAAGCAGTTTCGATTTCGTTCTGGATTGCGACTGCTCCGATCGGTCGATCATGACAGTCTGAGCGGACTCATCTCCCCAACGATCATCATCCGGTTTTCCGGTATCGTCCGGAACCGGAGGGAAGGACGCATTCTGGCCGATGAGCGGACTATGCACGACGTCTTTCCCGAGAACTGATTCGAGAAACTTCCGGAATGAAGGCTGATCCGTTCTCATTCCGCTCGAATTCTCGATTTTTTCCAGCGCCAATCGAATATCTCCGGTAGAGTAATATCGATTTCGTTTGTCACGACTGAGGCATTTGGTGATGATTTTCGAGAATTCATGCGGGAGGTTGGAAACGAGTTGCTCGGGCGGCACGAATACCGCCTGCTCGATCTTCTTCAAGATTCCGAAGTCCGTATTCGATTGGAAGGGGCGGACGCCGGTAACCAGTTCATACATGACGATCCCGAGAGAGAAAATGTCGGAGCGGTGATCGAGATCTTCGGATTTGACCTGTTCGGGCGAGATATAGGCGATTTTGCCTTTGATCATGCCGTCAGCAAGAGTTTGAAAGCTGCGTGTTGATGCGAGAGCGATTCCGAAATCCATCAGCTTGATTTCACCTGTAAACGAAATCATGATGTTTTTCGGGTTGATATCGCGATGGACGATTGCCAGTGATCGACCCCGGAAATCGGTCAGAAAATGTGCATATTCGAGAGCGGCGCAGACAAGTTTGATGACGTAGGAAATCTGAGGAAGCGAGAGTGTTTGGTGAGAGTCCGACAACAGGGTCATCAGATCGTTGAGATTCAGGCCATGGATATACTCCATTGCGAGATAGTAAATCCCTGCTTCTTTGCCGTAGTCGTGAATCTGAACGATATTGGGATGCTGGAGTTGGGCGGTGACTTTGGCTTCCGATGAGAACATGTTGATGAAGTCCTGATCGTTCGCCAGATGGGGCAGTATCTTTTTAATGGCAACGATTTTTTCGAAACCATGAGGGCCTGAGCGGCGAGCCCGATAGATCTCCGCCATCCCGCCCTGATCGATCTTCTCTAGTAACTGATACTGGCCGATAACGTTGCTGTTCATCGTTCACTCCAACGCCGTCTCTTGTATCAGTTTTCCAGATTTTCTGCAATGAATCCCATCCTCCGGACGCCGTATAATTTCTTGAATTGTCTATTCCGGTTTAGTAGGGTTTGGGCATGAACGACGCGAATTTCCGTTACCAAAGCATGCTTGAAAGACGCTCGGCCCCCCGGACGGATGTCCTGGCCTATCTCAAGGTTATCCCCCCGGATACAACTCCGATCTACTATGTCGAGGACATCAGTGAAAGCGGAGCTTTTCTCGTTGCCCGCAGAAAACTCGGGGTCGGACGTGAACTCAATATGTCTGTCTCGATCCGCCTGATGCCGCGCGACATCGAAATTCTTTGCAGGGTGATCCGCCATGACGAGCGTGGATTTGCGATACAGTTTCTATCGATGGAGGATCGGGATCGGGCCCTGCTGCGAAGTTATCTGTATTCGGAAGAATCTTTGAAAATTCGAGCCAAGTTTCACAATCCAGAGTCCGGTACGTGAAGCCATATACCTGGGTGCCGGCCGGACTGGTCATTCTGCTGTCCCTCATCCTGCGCCTCTATTCGCTCGATGCACCATCCATATGGGGTGACGAAGCATGCATGGTGAATCTGACCCGGCAGTCGCCCGTTCAGATCCTCGATGCGCTCATGTCAGCCGATCGGCCGGATGTGGATGTGGCCCCCCCGCTGTACTTCTTGTCGCTGCACGCATGGCAGATCGCGCTGGGTGCATCGGTCAGTGATTTCCGAGCATTCTCGGTGATCTGGGGAGTCCTGGCTGTCATTGGAACAATGATTCTTGCAAGGCGGATCTCAGACTCGCATACTGCCATCCTCGCTGGCTTGATCATGGCCTGCAATCCATTCCAAATCTGGTATTCCCAGGAAATCAGGATGTACTCGATGGCATCCGCTCTGAGCGCATTCGTATTGTGTGGCTTCGTCGACTATCTTCGGGACAGGAAACAACGTGATGCATGGATTTCATCCGTGTCGCTCTCAGCGCTGCTGATGACCCAATATTATGGTTTCCTGCTGCTCTCTTCCCTCGCGGTACTGACTGCTGTCTGGCTGGTTCGCGATGCATCTCTGAGGAAAAAGCCACTCGATCTGTTTCTGATCGTCGGACTACCTCTGATCGTTTTCAGCCCCTGGATTCCGACGCTGTGGCTCGATTTCACACAGGCCAATCATTCCGGAGGCTTCCCGAGTTACTTCCATCCGATTAAAAGTCTCATTTTTATCTTCTTGAAATTTTCCTCTTTCGGAAATGAGGCCTTTATTCAGCATCACCCGGTTCTGATTTCATCCGCTGCTTTGATCTTCATGATTCTCATACTCAGAGCCGTCATTTCACTCAGAGACGTTCAGTGGGTGCTGCCGTCATCAATCCTCATCCCCGTCGGGTTGGTGTTTGTCGCGTGCATGAGCGGGGTCAACATGTACAAACCCCATCCATTCATTATGTTTCACAGTTCGTTTATCGTTCTGACCGCAATCGGGATAAGACGATTCAGAATGCCTCTTTCCGGCCTCCTTCTGCTGGGCGTCCTGGTGGCCCATCTGATGGTGCTCCTCCGTCTGAATTTCGGTGATACCTACGTGAAGCCGAGGGTTAAAGAAATTGCCGCGAGGATCGACTCGGAATCGAGCGCCGCGGATCGTGTCGCGGTGCTGCCGGCATTTTTACCCAACCCGTCGCCGATTGTCGGAGATCTTCTGGCATACAGATACTATTCGCGTCGCGGCGATGTTGTCTATCTGACCGGTGACAATGCCGACGACATTATCGAAGTGCTCGAATCCGCTTTTCCGCAAGGCCACCGATTGTTTTTGGTGTACCAGTTGAATCCCCAGGTTATGGATCAGATCGAGTCAATCCGGGCGCATCTGGCCGAGAGTTACATGCGCGTTGACCGCGAGCAGTTTCCCAGTAAAATCCGAGGATTTTCAATGGGTTTCGATGTGTACGAGGCTCGACACGCGGACCGGTCCGATCCGTATGGATACAGTGAATGAAATACCGGCCGGGCGATCGCTACAAGATTGTCAATAATCGGAAACGAACAATGGTGCGCCTGGTCGACATCTTCTTGAACTCCATACATCGGTGTCTCGTCTTCCCGACCGATCGTACTGCTCCGATCGGCCAGGATGCAACGTCGATCCGGAGGATTCTGTGCATCCGCCTGGCATACCTGGGCGATGTCGTGATGACGCTTCCTGTATTGCCTGCTCTGCGAACCGCTTTTCCACACGCCCAGATCGACTTCATCACGTCCCGCACCGCAGTGTCGCTCTTCGACAACAATCCCATCATCCGGAAGGTTTTGCCGTTCGATGCGCCCTGGTTCTATCCCGATTCGCGCGATTCGATAGGACGAATCGTTCCTGCAATCAGAGATGCGGCGTATGATCTCGGGATCGATTTCAGAGGGGATATCAGAAACATATTTCACCTGCTCTGGAGGCCCGGCATTGTCCGGAGACTGAGTTACGACAGCGGTGGAGGGGGATGCTTGCTGACGCATCGTATGGAATGGAAAGGACTGACGCACAAGATCGAGTATCATCTCAACCTTCTCCGCGCAGCCGGGATTCCTGCCGCATCGACGATCCCACGTCTGCAGATTGATGACGCGGAACGAGTCGGGATACACGCGCGTTTTCCCAGTCATGCCGGTCCACCTGTCGTGATTCACCCCGGGAGTCGCCTGCCTGCAAAGCGTTGGCCGGTCGACCGATTCCGCGATCTCGTCGTGCGCCTCGATCAGGCTGGAATGGGGCCTGTATGGGTCGTGGGGGGACCGGGGGAAGAATCGCTTGTTGAGGAGATCTGCGGAGCGGCGACGGGGATTCGAGGGATCACGCAGCCCCTGTCGATCCGCGAATTCGCATGCTTATGCGCGACTGCCCGATTCCTGATCTGTCACGACTCTGCCCCGATGCACATTGCCGCAGCCGCAGGCTGTCCTGTTCTGGCATTGTTCGGGCCGTCCTGCGCAGCCGAAACCGGTCCTGTCGGAGTTGCCCAGATCGTGATCGAAGGCACCTGCAGGCTGAAAGAGCGGTGTGACGAGGCAAGCTGCCGTCATCGAAACGTGTTCGAATGTATGCAATCGATTTCCGTTGAAGAGGTTTTCGAGGCATGTTGCACGATACTCCGGAAAAACTAATCCTTAACCATCGGAGGTGAGATCTGTATACTGTAACCGGAACCGCCACGTTCTGCATCGCCAATCGCCGGTTGGCCTGTGATCGTCGCACGCACGACGGTTATGAAAACGTGACGATCTCCAGATTACCTCCGGCTTTGGAAGAACCCTTGATGAATGTACAGGAGGCATGATCGCGCATTGTATGTCGCAGATCGATCTCTCCATCGTGACCATCTCGACAAATGAAGGTCACCAGATTGTCGATTCGATCCAGTCCGTTCTGAAAGGCAAAGGAGGACTCGAGATCGAGTATTTTGTCGTCGACAACGCCTCATCGGATAACACCGTTGAAGTGGTGTCCCGGTACCCGGAAATCATCCTGATACGGAACGAGCGTAAAACGGGTTTTTCGACGAACAACAACATGGCTCTGGCCCGATCGCGTGGCCGATATGTTCTGTTGCTCAATCCGGATACGATCGTCGATCCCGATACCCTCCCGGGAATGGTGGCCTATCTGGATGCCCATCGGGATATCGGAGCGGCGGCGTGTAAACTGGTCAACCCGGATGGTTCGACACAATTCAGCGCGCGCAACTTTCCCACATTATCGGCGGTTTTTCTGAGATGGATCGGGTATGATCGGCTGTTTCCCGATTCCCGGCTGATGGCCCGATATCTGATGTCTGATTGGGATCGGAACGATGCGCGTGACGTCGACTGGCTGATCGGAGCGTTTCTGATGGTGCGCCGTGATGTGATCGAACAGATCGGTTTACTGGACACGGCGTTCGATCCGCTTTACTACGAAGACATTGACTGGTGTTACAGAATCCAGAAGGCGGGTTGGAAAGTTCGTTTTGTTCCCGACTTCAAAATCATCCATTTATATGATCGGGAGAGCGCTCGCAATATCATGAATCGGATGACCGTGATTCACTTCCTCAACATGATCCGCTTCTTCGCGAAGCATCGGGTTTTCCATGTATGAAAGTCATGCTCGTCAACGCACCATGGATCAATGACGCGACGCACTACAGCGTGCGGAGTGGCGCTCGTTGGGCACATGTCAGGCCTCGACGGAAAACAATCACCTATTTCCCGTTTCCGTTCGCGATGGCCTACGCCACTGCTCTTCTCAAGCGCGAGTCCATTGAAGCCCGACTGCTCGACGCGATTGCACTCGGGTTGACCGTCGATCAGTCACTCGAGGCAATCCGTCAGTTCAATCCCGACGTCGTCGTGATCGATACATCCACACCTTCGATTGAGGTGGATCTGGATTTTTCGCGAAGGATGCATGTGAGCATGCCGAGTATCAAAATCGTGCTGTCAGGACCTCATGCGACGGCACTGCCAGACGAGGTGCTTTCGGTGTCTCCCGCCGATGCAGTCGTCCGGGGCGAGTATGATCTCACGCTTCTCGAGTATGTTCATTCCGTTTTAGACGGAAAACCGCCCGATTCGATTCTCGGACTCTCATTCCGGGATGGATCGGTGATCCGGAACAACGAAAACCGGCCGCTCATTCAGAACCTGGATGAGTTGCCGTATCCTGAGCGAGAATCATTACCCATCGATCGGTATACCGATCCGGCGTGCAAACAGTTTCCCAACGGGAGTCTGATTTCCAGCCGGGGATGTCCGCATCGCTGCACGTTCTGTCTCGAATCCACCGTTTTCTTCCACTCTCCCTCATTTCGTCGCCGTTCTCCGGAATCGGTCGTGCAGGAAATGCAGTATCTCGTGGATCGCTTCCATTTCCGCGAGCTGTATTTCGACGATTCCTCGTTTACCGCTCAGCACGAGCATGCCAGGGCTGTCTCGGAGGAAATTATCAGGCGAAAGGTGGCGGTTTCCTGGTCGTGCATGGCCGACGCCAATGTGGATTTCGACACTTTGCAGCTGATGCGAAAAGCCGGATGTACCGGATTGAAGTTCGGTGTGGAGACAGCCGATCCGGCCGGGATACAGCGCATCAACAAGAATCTCGAAGTGGGACATGTATCCGAATTCATGAAACATTGCCGCAAACTCGGGATTCATACTCACGGAACATTCATGTTCGGATTACCGGGTGAAACCCGGGAAAGCATCGCCCGTACCATCGAGTTCGCTTTCTCGTTGAAATGCACCACGTCACAGTTCTCTGTCGCGACTCCCTTCCCCGGAACCGAGTTTTACCGGCAAGCCCGAGATAACGGATGGCTGATCACCTCCGACTGGAGTCGCTTCGATGGCGGAGAATCCCCGGTGATCGAATACCCGGGATGTAGTCGGGAGGATATCATCCAGGGCATCGAGACGGCAAAAAAGCGAAAAATCCTCCATCTCCTTCACAACCCTTCCGTTCTTTCTCAGTACATCCTGAAGCTGTATAAGATGAGAGGCTTCAACGGGTTGATCGAAGAATTGATCCAGAAACTGGGTTACCTGACGTCGAGGTCATGATGCGCGCCATTCATTACGACGGAGGAACGCGGGATCGCCTGCTTGACCAACTCGCACGGGACGGGTTGGCTCCGACGCACCACCGGATGGTGGAATTGACCGGAAAGAATCGAAAGGTGCTCGAGATCGGATGTGCAACAGGATATGTCTCAGCTTTGCTCAAAGCAAACGGATGCCGGGTGATCGGTATCGAACTCGATCCGATTTCTGTCCGGCAAGCCCGGACAATATGTGATAGCGTCATCGAAGGAGATGCCGGTGATCCGTCCGTGTTGAAGTCAGCTGGCGGCGATTTCGATGTGATTCTATGCGGAGATGTTCTGGAGCATCTGATAGAACCACGAGACGCGCTGCGGACGCTTGCAACGATGCTGGCTCCAGGGGGTGAGATCCTGGTGTCGATACCGAATGTTGCTTTCTGGAGAATGCGCCTGCGGCTCCTGCTCGGTCAGTTCGATTATACCGATTCAGGGATCCTGGATAGAACGCATCTTCGGTTTTTTACCGTGGATTCATTCAAAAAGCTTACGACTGAGGTGGGATACCAGGTGGAGATGGTTGCCATGAATGACTTTGGGATTCCGATGGGCGCACGCCTGCGACGATTGCCGGTTATCGGCTCCGTACTGCGAAGAATCGAGTTTCATCTGGCTGGCACCTGGCCGAATCTCCTGGTGTTACATGCAATTTACAGGCTGAAGCCCGATCACAGTGTCGATGGAGATCACTGAGCCGATGGAACGGCTTCGACGAATCTGTGGAAAGTTGCTTCCGGCTGCGTGGTATCGCCGGATCGATCTCGAAAACACAAGCATCCGAGACTTCATCAGGAGCGTTGCGTCGACGGTGCCTGATGGTGCTCGCGTGTTGGATGCAGGGGCAGGGGAGAGTCCATACGCGGGTTTTTTTTCAAGACACGAGTATATCGCCATCGACTTCACTCGGGGCGAAGAATCGTGGGCATATCGGAGTCTGGATGTGATCGGCGACCTTCAGTATCTCCCGTTTACAGAAGATACGTTCGATTGTGTGGTCTCAACACAGGTCCTCGAGCATGTTCCGGAGCCCGGAGAGGTGCTCGCCGGGATGCATCGTGTCCTGAAACCGGGAGGTCGATTGTTTCTGACCGCTCCGCTGGCGTTCGGAGAGCATCAACAACCGTATGACTACTTCAGATACACACGGTTCGGGCTGATTTATCTGCTCGAACGCTGCGGTTTCAAGGTCGAATCGATCGCGCCGCGCGGAGGGTACTTCACGTTTCTGGCCGTCATGCTCATGTGGGTCTATGTCACCTTGTTCCCCGGTGATCGATCACTGCTCGTGAAGATGCTGCTGTTCCCACTTCAATTCGTGACAGCTCTGGTCTTCATCATCATTCTCCCGCCGCTTCTCTCATCATTGGATTTTCTGGATCCGCAAAAAACGACGACGCTCGGTTTCAAAGTTATCGCGCTCAAGCCGAATGTGCATTAACCCGAGGATTCAAAGGACGGAATGACCAGGGAGTCGCGCAGGAACCGGATCGGGCCGAGGGTCGTCATCATCGAAACGATTTGGGCCCTGCTGGTATATGGAATGAGTCTACTGATGCGGAGCGATGAGGGATGCTCGTCAATGTCTCTGCCCGCTGCGATCAGTATATGGTGGTCATTCCTGGTCTTGTCGCAACTAATTGCGGAATGGATGGACCGGGAGAGAGGTGCTTGGGAGTATCTGTTTCTAACGTTTGCTGATCGAATCCGGAAGCCGATTCTGACGATCTGGCTGACCGTGCTGGTTCTCGCCGGTGCACAGGGATTGCAGAATTTCAGCCTGCTGCTGCTACAGACAATCCTGTCATGTTGGGCGATTCTGGGGAGGAGGTCTCGTTTGAGAATGATTGTAGAAACCCTGGGATCCCTGCTCATTCGATACCTTGCTTTCGTGTTCGCGGATGCCCCTGACTGGTGATGCTGTGATCCGCTCCTCATGAATATTCGCGAATGCATCGATCAGAATAATGCTTTGTTTGATAATGAGATATCGAATATTCGTCTCTTTTTGGGACTGATTTATAAGAATGGAATCTCGGCATTAATATATCCTTATTATAAAGAGAGTATGCTTGCATGGATCAGTGGCAATGGGGGCGCGAGGCAAAGGGAGAGAATGCGCGACAGGAAGAAAATCTGCTTGACATCGGCGGAATCACGAGACTATGATCGCGGCCTGTATTCAGCGAGGACTGTGGAAGTGATTCCCGATCCCGCCGGTTCATTGAAAAATTCGGAACAAGCGTTGATTCAAACGAGTCGACGTTTTAACTCAATTTTGCCTAGGGGTTAGGCAAAGCAAATCCTTTTTAGGAGGGAATGAAGATGAAGAAGCTGCTTTTTGTTGTTAGCGCAATTTTTATGTTGTCCGTGATGTTCGTGATGGCTGCCGATGAGAAACCGGCTGTTGCCGCTCCCGCCGCCGCTGCTCCTGCCGCTGCCGCTCCCGCCGCCGCCGCTCCTGCAGTTGCTGCCCCCGCAGTCGACATCCTCGCCCAGTACGGTCTCAAGAAAGATGATGGCCAGGCCGCTGATGCAAAAGAACTGAAGTACACAGTTGTTGACGCTGCCAAATGCACCATCCTCAAAGGCGTGAAAGCCAATGATAAAGTGACCAGCAAAATGGATGCCGGCAAATACATGCTGACTCTCGGCACCGAAACAAAAACCTTCGAAGTAAAAGAAGGCAAACTGGTTGAAGCGGCTGCAAAGGCTCCGGAAACCAAAGACGCTCCGAAGACCGAAATGAAAGACGCTCCGAAGACCGAAGCAAAAGAAGCTCCGAAAGAAGAAGCGCCGAAGACCGAACCGAAAAAAGAAGAAGCCAAGCCGGCCGCCGCAACGAAGTAATTAGAAACTGAACTGAGTTTCGACAAGGAACCGCCAACCGGCGGTTCCTTTTTTTTGGTTCGTCTCCTTTTTCACTCGCAGCGACTGTCTCTTGACAGAGATCCCGCTGATAATACAAAGTAATACCAGTGAGGGGCGGCCATTATGACTCGGAAAAAAGACGATGTGATCTCATTCAAAGCAGACGAAACGCTGGCCCACATTCTTCAACACCTCCCCAACCGGTCCGAGTTCATCCGATCCGCCATCCTCCGCGCTCTCGACGCAACCTGCCCACTGTGCCAGGGATCCGGAGTGCTGTCAAAGAACCAACAGAAACACTGGCTCGACCTGGCTCGATCCCATTTCCTCCATCGTTGTGAACAATGCGACGAGGTGATCATCGTCTGTGCCGATCACGTTTCAACCGAAGCCGCGCACGATGGCCTCGCGGATGATTCCACACCCGCAGGCGAAAGGACCGAATCATGAACCTTCGTATCCTGATTTTCATCATGGCGTTCACTGCCGTGATCGATTCAACCCACGCCAAAGTGACGGTTTTTGTCAGTATTCCGCCGCAGGCCTATCTTGTCGAACAGCTTGCCGGATCAGAGACCATCGACACCCATCTCTTGGTTCGTCCGGGACAGGATCCGCACACATTTGAACCGACACCTCAACAGATCATTGCGCTGTCTCAGGCTTCGGTCTATTTCCGGATCGGTCTGCCGTTCGAAGATCGGATCCTGCCGAAGATCACGAGCGGCAACGGGAAACTCACGGTGGTCGACTGCAGAAAGGGGATCACCATGATTCCGGCACCCGATATTCATCACGAACACGGGCATGACGAGCCGGGTAGTGACCCCCATATCTGGTTAAGTCCCGAAAATGCCCGGATTATCGCATCGACGATGTATGAGGCACTGAGCGGGCTTGTTTCCCTCGAAGCTCGACCGGGGATGGAGACACGATATCGGGATCTTTCGACGAAACTCGAAACGCTCGATCACACTCTCAGACGGTCGCTCGCGCCCTTTGCTGAACGCTCGGTTCTGGTCTTTCATCCGGCGTTCGGATATTTTTGCGCCGAATACGGATTGAAGCAGGTGTTTGTTGAATCTGAAGGCAAGCAACCCGGACCGAAGTATCTGGATCAATTGATCCGGAAAGCCCAATCAGAGAATATTCGGATCATACTCGTTCAACCGCAGTTTGATTCGAAGACCGCTGACGTGATTGCACGCGCGATCAACGGAAAATCGCTGGAAATCGATCCGCTCGCATATGACATCCCGAAAGGACTTGAGTCGATTCGGGATGCCATGCTCGAAGCGATGGCAACAGATGCAGCTGGACGTTGAACGAGAGGGTGCGATGATTTCTCCGGCCATTTCTATGAGTGATGTCTCGTTTTACTATGGCGAGACTTGCATTCTGAAGGATGTGAATCTTGAGATCGAGGATGGCGCTTTCATGTACATCGTCGGTCCGAATGGCGGAGGGAAAACAACGTTGCTGCGCCTGATGTTGGGACTGATGCGACCGGATACCGGCAGGATCACGGTGATGGGACAAAATCCCGGGTTGCGACAGCGCCAGATCGGATATGTTCCTCAGCATATTCAGTATGACCCTCAGTTTCCGATCAATGTGCTCGACATCGTTCTGATGGGACGCATCGATCGCTCTGTCACCGGACGCTATTCAGCCCTTGATTATTCAATTGCGCGCAGGAGTCTGCATCTCATGGAGATGGACGATGCTGTCGGGCAGCCATTTTCGGAGTTGTCCGGTGGACAGCGGCAGCGCGTTCTGATCGCGCGAGCGCTGGCGTGTGAACCCAGGGTTCTGCTGCTCGATGAACCGACCGCGAGCCTCGATGCGCAATTTGAATCCCGACTGATGGAAATTCTCTGCGGGTTCAAGGGCGACATGACTATTCTCGTCGTATCGCATGATCTGGAGTATGTCGCTTCAGCAGTCAACGAGGTCATCTGCGTCAATCAGACGGTTCAGATCCATCCCACCGAGATCCTGACGGCACCATCCGGGCTTCATGGCCAGTCGTATGCGTATCGCCGGATCCGACATGATCGAAGAGTGGTGAATTCTGGAGCTTCCGCTGATGAATGATCTCCTCGTGGCCTTGTTGGATCCGGATATCGTTTTCCTGCGCTATGCATTCCTGATCGGATTGATGGCCAGTGTTGCGTTCGGAGTGATTGGCTCGCTGGTGGTCGCCCGACGGATCAGTTACATCGCGGGATCGATTTCTCACAGTGTTCTCGGTGGTCTTGGGATCGCGCTCTATGTGCAGCGAGCAGTCGGGATCTCGTGGTTTCATCCGCTTCTCGGTGCCGTGATCGCCGCATTGTTATCCGCCTTGATCATCGGCTGGGTCAGTCTGTATGCCAGACAAAGAGAAGATACGGTGATCGGTGCCATCTGGTCGATCGGGATGGCCATCGGGCTGCTCTTTCTTGCGAAGACCCCGGGGTATGTCGATCCGATGAGTTATCTGTTCGGGAACATTCTCCTGATATCACAGCATGATCTGATTCTTGTGTTTCTCCTTGATGTCGTCATCGTTTCAACGGTCGCGATCTTCTACAACCGGATCCTTGCCGTGTGTTTCGATGATGAATTCGCGCGTCTCAGAGGAATCCGCGTCGAGTTATACTATCTCCTGATGCTCTGCCTGGTCGCTCTGACCATCGTCCTGCTCGTGACGGTCGTCGGTATCGTGCTCGTCATCGCCATGCTGACCCTCCCGGCAGCTATTGCCGGGCAGTTCTCCGGGAAACTGTCGCATATGATGATGTTGTCGATCGTGGTTTGCGCATTGTTTACGGTATCGGGTCTCAGCGCGAGTTACTACCTCGATATGCCCGGAGGGCCGATCATCATCGCCATGCTCGGAGCAGCATACCTGCTGATTCTCGGATTCATGCGCTATCGAAGCGGATTCCGCACCTTTCGCAATCAATGGATTCGGAAATAAGCCGTCATCGACGCTCCGATCACCGTCAGTCCGATCCCGACTATCTGCAGCACGTGCGTTTTTTCGTCCAGAAACAGGATCCCGAGAACTGCTCCGAGAACAGGTGTGAGGCAGAATGCGATGGGCAGCACCACCGACAGGTTTCCACCATTCATCGCTCGATACAGAAACAGAATACCGAGCGCTCCGGACAGGATGCCTCCTCCGAGAATGACCATCAGAAGCGGTCTTGTGCCAGCCGTTTTTACCTGCCGCCAGCAGGGAAAGCTCAACATCCCGAGAATCGCGACACTCATGCATGTCCTCAAGGTGGCTCCCAGGGCGGGTGACATCTCTCCAAGCTTGACTCCTTTCTTTTCGAAAAAGGATCCGACCGCCCAGCACACAGCCGTCAATACTGCCCATAATTCTGCCCGCATGATATCCTCCTTGGTTCGAGACATCGCATCAATTTCCCGAATCTACAAGAGAGGTTTGCCGCATTCAATCCCGCCCGAGGGCGGGTAACATGCGATGGATCGGCAGATCTCAACATCGAGTTGCTCTGCTGCTCGTTGTTCAATCAACGATTCAATGTCGCTGCAGGAGACTTCCAGGTGGTCGATCAATCGGGCGATGTATCGATAGAATTCATTACCGGACTCCAGGCGACTGAAGCGCCTTCTCAGCTTGAAAAGGTGTTGTTCCAAGCGCACATATTGACGCGCAGTCTCTTCATGACGGCCTCGATCGGATCGCCTGGTGCGTTCGAGTTCCTCATGCCAGGTGATCAGGTTGGATTCCGCTCTCTGAATCCGGGTCAGCAGATCATGTCGGACATTGATTCGCGCATTCCCATCGAGCGATGCCGCGAGTTTTAAACGCAATCGTATCATCGCCTGTAACCGCGTTTCCAATCTCGATCGTTCCCGGTTCACTTTGCCGGACTCCTCAGCCCAGTTGTCGATTGTCCAGCCGAGTCGATCCCTGGCGATCAGCATTTCGGTCAGGAAGCGTGAGGCATTCCCGATGGGGTAACTGATAATCAATCTGTGAATCGCTCGGGTGACACCCACATAAAATACCCGTCTTTCCTCTTCCAGTTGTTCCGGATCGATCGATGTTTCAGCGGCATTGAAAAGATAGACATCCGGAAACTCGCGTCCTTTGACCGAATGAATCGTTGCGATTCTGACCGGCGCTTCTTCTGTGCCGCTTCGGGCGATGCGCTCACGCGCCGCCAATGTGTCGAAGAGTGCCAGGAAGGATTCCGGGGAGTCGGATGTCACGGCGAGTTCAAAGACAAGATTGGCGATGATGGACGGGTGCGCATCGACAGGTTCTCTGGGGTCATCCTGTTCGATCAACTCCGTCGACTCACCTGAAGTACCATTGATTGAAGCGAGAGGATCCCAGTGCGCCAGCAGGCCGTTCGGCCAGGAGAACTGGCTTTTCATCGTGCTGTTCTCGATGTCATCGCGCAATCGACGCGCGGACAGGGTCTGGAAGACTCCGAATCGGAGCGGATAAAAGTGGATTCCGGCCTTGAGACATGCGGTCTGGATCATGGGTATCCGCGCATTGAATCGCGACAGGATCGCGATCCGGCCGCTGCGACCTGCTTCCTGAGATTCAGTCAGAATCCGATCCATCATTCGAGTTGCCTGATCCCATGCCGTAATACCCGGCAGTATCGAGACGGACCCCGGTGGAGCGGCCGGTCGAGGTCGAATCGATTTCGGTACGCGCACACTGTTGTGATCGATCAGTCGATTGGCACATCGAATAATCCTGAACCCGCTGCGATAGTTGGTCCCGAGCGTCAGGGATCGGGTCGAGGGGAAACGATCCGGAAATCCAAGCATTACCCTTGTATCGGCACCTCGCCAACCATAGATCATCTGATCATCATCGCCGACGGCGAACACGTTCCACTGGGGACGGCTGACAATATCCGTCAGCAGTAACTGAGCGGCATTCAGATCCTGCAATTCATCGATCAGAACATGAGTAAACCGATCCTGAATTCGGCACCGTAATCCACGATCAGAAAGCAGATAGCGGATAGACAGGAATATCTGATCATCATATCCGAAAATCCCTCGATCGAGCTGTTGGTACAGGTGAAGGCGGAAGAACTCCTCAAATGAAGTTCCTGACGGCAAGCCGGTCGGTTCGATGTGAACCTTTGCCGGATCGATCAGATCGCGTCGAACGCGAGATAACCCCTCTCGATATGCAAAACGAACCTGCGGTGTTGTCGTTCGTCCCAGTATCTCTTCCAGGATTCGATCCCAGAGAGCACTTGAGGGGTCTTCGAAATGCATTCCGAGATCGTGTGTGAGAATCTGATGCCCGAAGGAGTTGAACGTATGCACACTGACACCAGGTTCTGTAAATTTCCGGGCGACGTCGATCGACATGCCCGCAAGCCTCTCGATCAGCTCGGATCTCGCCCGTTCATTGAACGCCATGATGAGAATACTCCGGGGAGAAACACCGCGGTTCAGGAGTATCCGGATCCTCGATATGATGACTCTCGTTTTCCCTGAGCCGGGTGGAGCTGCGAGTCGAATGGGGCCGTCAGATGCCAGTATCGCCTCGCACTGTGAGGCATCACGGAGAACGTCTTCGGCAACTCCGTTCCGCTCGTCCCGGGCCGGATGTGTCCCTCGTTCGTCCCGACCAGGATTCTTCAGCGCGCGACACTTCCTGGCGATGAACACCTGGTCCTCGTCGCTGTCTCCGAAATACCAATCAGCAGTCCGGCAGAGTGTCCGGTTGAGCTGGTCGAAATCGAGTCGATCGATGAGGTGATCGGTGAATGGTTCGACCGGCAAACCGATCGGCGTATGAAAACCAGTGGGCAGAACGAGCAGATACGGGAGCTTGTTTCGGAAGACCTCATACCATCCATGGCGCAGCAGGAAGCTGGCCTGCAACGGGACGCATGCCGCGTGAGAACCATCGATCAGAACAAGGCGGAGTTGACCTTGAGATGCTTCGGCGTCTGAGTCAGGTGGAGCATCGAACTCGATGTGATGCTGCTGTGCCAGACTCCTTACAAACGCCGACGCATCCGATACAACGCAGACGATACCGGTTTTTTCCCGCATGTGTGATCCTTTCGAACAGCTTTTTTACAATCTCATCATGGATCGGGAAAATCTGCAAGCAACCGTTTGTCAGACCTCACTGGTCAGCGATTGCGGATCCGTTCCAGGTTCTGGCGGATCTGATTGGCACCCGGATTGATCTCAAGTGCTTTGCCCCAGTGAAAACGTGCTCGATCGAATTGGCCCGCTTCGGCGAATGCGATTCCCAGGTTGACGTTTGTGTCGTAGTGATTCGGATTGAGGCTGAAGGCCCTGAGATACTCTGCGATGGCTTCATTGCGTCGATTGGTATGGTGCAGCGCAACACCCAGGTTGAGGTGGAGGAGTGCATCATCCGGTGTGGATTCGAGCAGCTCCCTGAAAACTGCCTCCGCGGCAAAGAAATCCTTCAACTGAATGTAAACAAAGCCGAGTTGATTGTGTACCGCAGGGTGATTCGGTTTAATAGATAAAACAGCCTGATAGGCCGCCTTCGCCTGCGAAAAATCACGGGAAAGCTCAAGAGCGCGTCCCAGAATGATTTGGGGTCCGATGCATTGCGGGCAAGCCGCCTGAGCTCTGCGGGCTTCCGCAAGGGTCTCTTCAGGGGATTCTCCGATCTGTGAATCGATCGCTCCCCATGAACTCTGGAGGGGATCGATATGCCGATAGACATTCCGATCGAACCAGTCTGCGATTCCCGGATTTCTTCTGACATAAACCAACGAATGGTCGTCCCAATAGACCAGACCCCAGTTTGTCGATGCGGAGAGCTCCGTGTACACTGCCGGAATCGCAGTCGTCTTGCGGGATGGATACGCAAGCATGCAAACATTGATTCCGTAGTGTGATTCGAGCTCCGTAATCGAAACGTCTCCCCGATATGCTCCGGCATAATCATGAAAAACGTCCGGAGGAAAAACATCCAGTCGCCCATCGATGAACACGGGATGATCCGGTGCTGACCAGATCAGATAACCGCCGAATGAAAACTCATTGAACAACGTGCCATCGAAGGGCAGTTTCGAGAGGAAATCCGCAGCGCCGACGGGATACTTCATGTCGGCGGTTCCGAGTCCGGGTTTGCGATACCCGTCCGAGGCCATGTTGACGCCGGTCGCATGCACGCGAAACACAAGCGCAACCGGAATCAGAATACCGAGTATCCCCAGAAGGCGGTTGAGGAGCACGAAGCGTTCGAGTCGGAGCCGCGATTGGATTTCGGAAAGCCGAAACAACACCGCTGGTGCCGCGGAAATAGCCAGAAGAGGCACATTCCGATTCGCTCGCAACGCCCATGCGAACCAAATGCCGAAAAGCAGAAGGTCATCGATACGCCATTTCGCACGAGAGAACACCCACGAACCCAGCCAGATGCCGCTGAGAACAAGCATTGCGATCTGAAAATCCGCGCCGGCATATTCAGAGGAGAAGCTGGGTTGAAGTTCGCTGATCACCTCAAAGAAAAATGGATCCCGGATGAACATGAGAGGGTAGAGAAGGCCGTCGAGAAAGTTCGGGTTGCACAGGAGAGCGATGAACGAGACCACCAGGATCTGAATCGTGTGTTTGAGTGGAGGAGCGGTTACCCTTGCGAACCGGCCGTGCATGCAGATACCGGATCCGAGCACGATTACGAGGGTGATGTACCCGAGAAGAGCGCCGGAGTGGAGATTGGCCCAGAGAAGCATTCCGAGAGGAATCAGCCAGCGTCCATGGTTCCGCGTCACATCCGGAAAACCGTACAGCATCAGAAGCAGAACCGCGAGACACAGTTCTGTCAGGATATGCGGTCGGACGAAGGCGCGAAAGGAGATCATGAACAGACAGGGTGTCAGAACGGTGAGGATCCATTCAGGCGCGAGCCGGACGCGTCTCCCCAATACGAACAACGTCAGGGCGGTCAGGCACACAACCAATGCCTTGAACCCGATGAGTCCCGTGATTCCTCCTGATCGGTACAGCACGACGAATAACACCTCCGTCAACCACTCGTGTGTGATCCAACGAGAGCCATGGGCGGTGTGAGAAAACACATCGTGATGGGGAATCGTGGTGTGTTCGAGAATGTACCGGCCGGTTGCGAGATGAAACCAGACATCGAAATCCTGCAGCGGAAATATGCTCAGACTCGCTCCAAGAATCAGCAGGATCAGGAGGCATATCGTGATTCGGATCCGGGCGATCATGCCCGGCACGCTAACAAAGGCAACCGGAGAAATCAAACTGCGATACACGTCGCGATCGTGATTTCGTCGGATACTTCGATTGACATCTCGATGACTGAGGAGAATCATGGCGAGTGGTCTGCGTTCCCTGACTGACATCTATCGCTGGAGGATCCCCGATGCTCGACCGATTGCCGATCTGCCTGATCATTCTTTCACTCACCGTCTGTGCATCCGCAGATTCAACTGATCTGTCTCCCCGGGATGTCTGGTTACGGGCTGAGACCCGGATCGAGGAGATTCTCGCGAAGCAAGAGCGCTCCGAAATCGATCTCGAATCGCCCGTCTGGTACGAAACGCCCTATCAGATGCTGGGCCGGATGCCTCTGATCGATCTGACTCTCAAAAGGCCGCTCGTGCTCCCCGAAATCGCTTTGTGGGCAGATCAGGAAACCGGTTCCGGTGCCGGTTTTAGAGACCTTTTCGTGCTGTCGGAACGTCTGTCCGAGGCCGACCCGGGTCGCGTGTCACTCGAGATCGAATCTCTGAGAGACGAACTCGATTCCGAACCGCTTGACGATCGGATCATGGCCGCGATGCAAACCTGTCCGGACGACCTTCGTTCGTTGGTCGCGATCCTGTGCCGGGGAATCAGCGCTGCTCAGGGTTATCGGGATCGTGCCTGCACGCATCTGACCGAATCCGATCGGAACCGCTTGAAAGTGCTGGTGCCGGGCTACTTCATCAAAAAGCAGGATTCCTCGGAAGCCGTCCGGGGATACACGACGGAAGTCGGCGATTGCATCGACTTGATCGAACTGCTGCAGAAGGTCGATTTCGATCTGTTGATTCACGGCGCGCACCTCTTCATGGTTGCTCTCGATGATGCGATTCGATTGATACGAACTCACGATCTGACCCATGCAATCGATCAACCGCTCCGGATCGATTCCGCGATCGGCCTGATCGTCCTTGGAGGAGAAACGAACGATATCTATACGGAAGATGCCGTATTGAGTATCGACCTGGGCGGCTCCGACCGGTATCTCAATCACGCTGCGCACACGGACATCGATCTTCCGGGTGCCGCGGTTCTGATCGATCTGCAGGGCGATGATGTGTATGCATCGGACGGGACCGCTCAGGCGTCGGCTATGTCGGGCTATGCAGCGCTGATTGATGTCGACGGGGACGATCGATATCTCGCGGGACACTATTCGCAAGGTGCGGCTCTCGTTGGTTTTTCCGCGTTTGCCGATTTTTCCGGCGACGATCAGTACAGCGGTGATTTCGGTGTTCAGGGATTCTCGATGTTTGGCGTATCCCTGTTCATCGAGGATTCGGGGCGGGATACATACCGAAACGCGGCGATGGGCCAGGCCGCCGCTTCGACACTCGGCGTCTCAATCCTCCTGGAACGAGAGGGGGACGATGTGTACCGATCCGGAGGGAAATACGATTTCTATTTCCCATGGGACTCCTCGACGGCCCAGGGCGCCGGTTCGGGCATGCGTGCCTGGCCTCCCGCAGATCGGTTTTCAGTATATGGCGGCGCAGGTGTCCTGATCGATAAATCCGGCAATGATGAATATACGGCCTACAATGTCGGCCAGGGCGGCAGTTACTTCTTCGCGACTGGAATTCTGGTCGATGTCGCGGGAAACGATCTGTATACGAGTAAAAACTACTGCAGGGGAGTGGGTGTTCATCTGAGCGCTGCGGTCGCTCTGGATCTGTCCGGGAACGATATTCATACCGGGCTTTATGGACAGAACGGTTACAGTCTGGATCGATCATCGGGTGTCTTTGCCGATTTCGGCGGGGACGACATCTACCGGTCGACAGGGGCCATGGGATTCGGACATAAACCGCGCGGAACCGGTATCTTTCTGGATCTCTCCGGAGATGACCTGTACGCGGGAACCGAGAACAACTACGGTCGGGCGGATGTCCCCTACGCGGACGATCAATTCTCGACCGGGTTCTTCTTCGACTGGAGTGGCTCCGATATATACTCCCGGGGCCCCTATGCAAATGATATGTGCTGGGCTGAGGGCGAGTTCGGTTTCGGAGAAGACCGGACGAGATCGCCGGATATCGGGGCATCATCGCCGCGGTGGGGTGTGGATGAGATTCATGAGAGTTCCGGATCGCATTCGCTCATCCGGAATCATCAGATGGCA
The DNA here is from genome assembly GCA_937951895.1 of uncultured bacterium. GTDB lineage: Bacteria > CSSED10-310 > CSSED10-310 > CSSED10-310 > CALFER01 > CALFER01. Next base: position 62,470 of record CALFER010000045.1, on the reverse strand, counting down.
CGAATCCGGGACGATGTGCGGCATTCCGGGGACATGCTGCAGTCGATCGCCCATTCAGAACACTGGCAGGACCGGGATCTGCTGATCGATCTGGTGCCTTATCTGAGAAGTGACCCGGCGCTCAAGGATGTCTTGTCCGCGCGACTGGGCGATCTGCTCGATTCCGGTGACCGCAATGTCCTGCTCAGCATTCTGATCGATCTGCACGACCATCCCTCTGCTCTCGATCAGGATCTCGAAACGCGTCTGGTTCAGCTCATCACGATGGGGTGTCACGAAGTGCGTGGCATGGCGTGCGCAACTCTTGCGGCGTGTGATCCGAAGTCGGATCGGACACTGGAGACCCTTTCGGCGGCCGTTCATGATCCGGACTGGCGTGTTCGTCGAAGAGCCGCGATCGCTTTCGGCAGACTGAAGAATCCCCGTGCGTTTGAGCGGCTTCGGGGAAGCATGCGGAACGATCCAGCGTTCCAGGTCAGGGCTCACGCTCTTTCGAGCGCAGCTGCGTTCGATGATCCGGGGTCGGTCGTCGAATGGGAAAACGCATTGAAGGATCCATCCGAACTGGTGCGCTGCATCGCCGCACGATCGCTCATCATCGAAAAGCAACGCACCGGAGCCTTCGAAATCCTCATCGATCTCTGGGACTGGGAAAGCCGGATATTGAGAGAGACCTGGCTCCTGGAGTTTCTCAGTGAATTCTGTGGAAAGACCTTCGCCGACCGAAAAGAACTCGAATCATGGTGGCTCGAAACACAACGTTCCGGGCGATTCGGGAAATGTCTGAAAGGCTATAAACTCTATCAGGAAGCGAAAAAACTGAAGGGTCAAAACGATCTCGACGCCTTTTCCCGAGCACTCGAGAAGGTGCTCAAGGTCCGCCCCGATCATGCTGCCGCCCGTACCGAACTGGCTCAGGAATTGAACGGCGCGGCGTGGGAACTCGTCGTGACCGGCAGGCAGCTCCAGAAGGCTGAAAAACTCGCAATCCGATCCGTGAAACTCGATCCGAACAGCATGAATCATGATACTCTCGCGGTCGTGCTCTACCGATCAGGCGCGCGGGAAGCGGCTCGAGAGCTTCTGGAGAACTGGCGGAAGACAGCCGGAGAATCCGAATGGGAATCCATTGATGCCCGGCTGGATGAATTCAGGAACGGTCGCCTGCAACTCCGCTGATCGAACAAAGATCGCTATCTCGGAGGCCCCGCGACGTACTCCTCCATTTTCCGTCTGCTGTAGATGCGGACATATTCACCATCCAGATCCATGAGTTCTGCATGTGAACCGGATTCAACCAACGCACCGTTTTTCAACACCAGAATCCGGTCGGCCTTTTCGAGAGTCGAGGTGCGATGGGAGACAAGGAATGTTTTGATGCCGGGCATGACATCGTACAATTGCGTCCACAGCTCGTTTTCGGTTTCCGCATCCAGATGTGAGGTCGCATCGTCGAGCAGCAGGATCGAGGGATTTCCCGCCAGAGCCCGTGCGATGCTGATTCGTTGCTTCTGACCTCCGGAAACCGTGAATCCACGTAATCCGATCTGTGTATCGATGCCCTTGACAAAATGCCGGATCTCGTGACTCAACTGTGCGATCTCCGCACCCCGCACGATCGCCTCTTCCTCGATTTCGTCCCTCCCGAATCGAATGTTGTTCCGGATCGTGTCGGTGAACAGGAGGGGTTCCTGCGAGACATACCCGATCGTACGGCGGAGCGCATGCAGATCCCAGTCGCGCAGGTCGACACCATCGATCAGCACCGTGCCGGAATCCGGGTCGAGGCTGCGGCAGAGAACATCCAGAAGCGACGATTTTCCCGAGCCGATACCTCCGACGACGGCGATCATCCTCTCATGATGGATCCTGAATGAGACTGAACGGAGCACATCCCGGCCGCCCCGGTTGAGCGTGACATCCCTGAATTCGATGCAACCGGTTGACACGGCAGGGATGGCAGGTGATGCAGGAGATGTGATTCCGGGCTGTTTGGCGTCGATTTCACGCAGACGGCGGATAGAAACGGCTGCCCGGCGATATCCGACCAGAAGACCTCCGATATCGAACATCGGCCAGACGAGAAACGCGATGTAGTAGTCGAACGCGACGAACTCACCGATGGTGAGAATGCCTTTGATCACCATCCAACCGCCGGCCAGCAGAACCAGAACCTGAGTGGATTGCCAGAAATACCCGTACAGCGAATGCACGAAGATATTGGCTTTTTCCGCACGGACTTCAGTCGCCGCCCGTTGAGCCGCAATGTCCGCGAATCGCTGCATTTCGCGGGTTTCCATGCAATATGCCTGAACAACTTTGATACCGGAAAAACAGGCTTCAATGGTCTCGTTGACTCTCGAGATGATCTGCTGGAGTTTCAGGAAGCGGGAGTCGAGAATCCTGACGGATTTGACGTAGGTGATGATCTGGATCGGGAAAGGGAGCAGCGCGATCAGCGACAGCCATGGATTGATCAGAAACATCGCCGTCAGGCAGAAAATCGTCCTCAGACTCGATTCCCAAGCCCGGAAGATGCCCGAACAGGCGAACCAGCTCAACTTGCGACCAACGTCATCCGTGAGGCGTGTAACCATATCGCCGGTGGAATAGACTTCAAAGAAACGCTGATCCATGTGAATCAGTTTCTTAAAAATTGCCTGGCGGAACTGCCATTCCAGATACAGATTCATTCCGGCGCGTCGGGAGGCGTTGAATGCGGAGAGGAAGAAGTTGGCGACTCCGAGAATGAGGAGGACACCGATCGATTTCAGAATGAATCCGTAGGAGATGGACTCGCGGATTCCATCGATGATGCGGATGTAGATGTAGGGAATGGAAGCCGAGATGGACGCGACGATCATCGAGAGCGCTGCGATCCGCGCCAGCCTCCAGCGCACAGGACGATAGAATTTGGCCAGCCACGCCATGTTATCGCGAAAATCGCTCATCCCGGTTCCTTCTTCCCGTTCTGCTGAATCTGATACAGGTTCCAGTAGACGCCCCTCAACCGCATCAGTTCCGCATGCGTACCGCGTTCCACCAGTGTGCCTCTCTGGATGACCATAATGAGATCGCTTTCGAGAATGGTCTGGAGGCGGTGCGCGATGATCAGTGCGGTTCGGTTGCGGAGCAGGGTGCCGAGGGCTTCCTGGACGCGGTGTTCGGTGAGCGGATCGACCGACGATGTCGCTTCATCGAGCACGAGAATATCCGGGTTGTACACCAGGGCACGCGCGAAACTCATGATCTGGCGCTCACCGACAGACAGATTCGCCCCCTGTTCCGACAGCTCGGTCTGCAATCCTCCCGGCAACCGATCGATGATATCCACCGCATTCATCGCCTCCAGAGCTTCCCGGATTTTCGATTCCGGGATGTCCGGGTTATCGAGCCTGAGGTTGTCTGCGATGGTGCCGGGAAAGAAGACGATATCCTGCATGACCAACCCGAGGCGCTGGCGCAATGCATCGAGCGAGATTGTGCGGATATCGACCCCGTCGATCCGTATCCGACCTCGCTGCGGATCGTAGAATCGGAACATCAAACTGATCAGTGTCGTTTTACCGCCTCCCGTCGGACCGACGAACGCGATCCGCTGACCCTTCATGATCCGGAAGGAGACGTCTCTGAGGACCCAGTCATCGCCGGAGTAGGCGAACCAGACATGGTCGAATTCGATTTCGCAGAGATGCGTTTCCGGATCCCGTTCCGGGACATCCGTGTCGGATGAGGTCGCATGTGCCAGCAGCGGGATGCTGAGTATTTCCTCGATATGTCGCGCTCCGGCAGCAGCACGCTGGAGCACGTTCATCTGTTCCGAGAGATGAAAAATCGGACCGAAGAAACGCTGGATGTATCCGAGGAAAGCCACGAGAGTGCCGATGGTGAGTCCACTGTCGGGCTGCATGACCCATGATCCGCCGAATCCGAGTACCATGACCGTCGCGAATGTGCTCATCAGGAAAACCATATGGCCGAAATAGTTCGACAGGACTTCGCCGGGATATTCGACATCGAGCTTGGCCTTGTTGATCCGGTCCATATGCTGCGTGACCCGCTTCTCCTGATCGAACACCTGCACGATCCTCACGCCGATCATGTATTCCTCGATGAATCCGTAGATTTCGGCGGTCCGCCTCCTCACCTCAAGGAAAATCGGTATGATGCGTCGGTTGAAAAAGCGAACGATGAGAATGACGAACGGGGCGACGGAGAAGATGATGATGCTGAGCCTGGGACTGATGGCGAACATGATGAAGAACATGCCGATCATCATGAGCAGGTCGGAGATGATCGTGACAACGGATTGCGTAAACAGTGTGCGCAACGCTTCCGTGTCACTCTCGACACGCGACAACAGCTTCCCCACCGGATTCCGATCGAAAAACGACTGAGGCAGCCGCATGATGTGTGAGAACACATCGATCCGGAGCCCGCGTATGATGGTCTGACCAACCGTTTCGAGTTTGACCTGCTGGATGAAGTTGAAGCCGAAGGACAGCAGGAGAACGAGAAAGTACAGGGAGGTGGTGATACCGAGACCTTTGAGGTCGAGGTTTTTGAAGTTGACATCGATGGCATGGCGCACCAGGAGGGGGCCGGCAAGTGAAAGCAGTGAGAAGACAGCGAGCAGCGCGAGGCAGTGGAGGAGACTTCGAAGGTGGGGCCGGATCCGGGGCAACTGAACTCGGATCGCCTTCCAGTTGATGGACCGCTGTGCGTCGTCGTCATGCTCGATGTGATAGTTCTTCACAGAGACCTCCAGTCGCCAGCTGTCCTATATCGCGTTTGGATAACGCTTTCAATCCAAGTTTTCAAAGTTCCATTTCCCTTTCGCTCCATCCTCGGATGCCTTACAATAAATCCGGTTGATCTCCACCATCCAGGCAGCGTACGAACCCCTCAAACGGGAGGTGATCATGATTCACGATCCGAAAGCGGTGACAGGGCCATTCGGCGGCGTTTATCTTGGACGTTCCGGGCAGAAAGCATCACGAGTCTGCATGGGGACCATGACTTTCGGGAGTCAGGTCAGCGACACGGAGGCATTCAGGATGCTCGATGCGACTCTCGATCGCGGCGTCTTCTTTTTCGACACGGCGAATGCTTACAACGGCGGTCAATCCGAAACGATTCTCGGAAAGTGGATCCGGGACAAGCGGGATCGCGTTGTTGTCTCGACGAAAGTGCGCTACCAGGTCGGGACAAACGATTTATCCGTCGGTCTTTCGCGAAGAACGATCGTGCGTGAAGTCGAAAACAGCCTCGCACGACTCAACACCGATTGCATCGATCTGCTGTATCTGCACCAGCCGGACGATCATGCCGATCCGGACGAAACGCTCGCTGCGTGCGATGATCTCATCCGCACCGGCAAAGTGCATCTGCTGGGTCTGTCGAATTTTGCGGCCTGGCAGGTGGCGCAATTCGTCGAACGGGCGTCGTCGATGATGCGATCGAGACCCTGGGTGTACCAGTTGATGTACAATATGCTCGTGCGGAATGCCGAATCCGAATTGCTTCCATGCTGCCGGAATTACCATCTGTCCGTATTCGCCTATAATCCCCTCGCAGCAGGGATCCTGACCGGAAAACACGATCTGAGGTCTCCGAAAAACGACGGTCGATTTGCTGTTTTACCGTATTATGCGGATCGGTACTGGCATGAGCCTTTTTTCAATGCGGTCGATCGTCTGAAGCAGATCGCCCGGGAGGCAGGATGCCCCCTCGTCTCGCTCGCGTTTCGCTGGCTCCTGAATCGACCGGATATCACGGGCGTGGTGATCGGCGCGAGTTCGTTCGAGCAGTTACAGTACAACTTCGCGCAGATGGAAGGCGGTCTCACTGCGGATGTCATGGCGGAAATCGACGCGGTCTGGAAATCGCTCAACAGCCCCATCCCGTCTTATCATCGATAGGAGGTACCATGAACACCGGAAGTTTGCCGTCGGATCTCATGCATCTCAGACAATTCCTGCCGGATATCATCGCGCGACTCGAGGAAAAAATTCCGTATGTATCCGCACTGGTGACCCAGGAATCCGGATTCGCGCTTCGATCGGACCGGAAACAGGAGTCGATGAGTGAAACCGTTCCGAAGCGCGGGATCGTTTTTACGCTGTGTAACGGACGTTTCTTCCAGGAGTGGGCAACCGACCGTCTCGATCCGGATTTTCTCCGGTCGAAAGCGAACGACATGGTTCGGCTCTGGGAACAGATGCCCCGTCAGGATGCTCTGTTTTCGATCGACCCCGGCGAGCGTCTCGATGCGCATTTCGTGTCTCCTTTCGAGATCGATCCCGACTCAATCGATCTCGAGGACGTCACGGCCGAGCTTCATGAGACCATCGAACGGATTCACGCGATGGATTCCCGACTGGTCAGTGTGCAGACTCATTATTCGGACGGGCACGAACACAAGATTTTTGCCAACCGGAACCGACTGCTCTCCAGTTCTCTGACGACCTGTTCGTTTCGTGCTGTGGCCGTTGGAATGCACAACGGGGCGACACACATGAATTTTATCGGACAGGGCGGCGTGATGGGATTCGAGGCGGTTCGTGTTCCGGAATCGGACCTCGTCGGAATGATCGATGATCTCAGGCTGCTCTTCGAAAGCCGGCCGATCGACCCCGGCGAGTATACGGTGATCTCCTCACCAGAAGTCAGCGGCATACTGGCTCATGAAGCATTCGGTCATGGTGTAGAAGCCGATATGTTCGCCAAGGAGCGCGCGAAGGCAGCATCATTTCTCGGGAAAAAAATCGCCGCGGAACAGATCGATATGTTCGATGATCCCTCCCTTCCGGGACTCATGGGCAGTTATTTTTTCGATGATGAGGGGATGCCGGCGCGATCCACGCAGATCATCCGCGGCGGAGTCCTCGTCAGTGCACTGACGGATCTGAGATCGGCGACGGTGTTGCGGTTGCCGAGAACGTCGAATGGGAGGAGGGAAAGCTTCGAGAGGAAGGTGTACGCGCGAATGTCGAATACGTATTTCCAGAAAGGCACGTCGTCGATCGAGAGCATGATCGAGTCTGTCGATGACGGCCTGTATCTGAAGAAATCGAGTAGTGGAATGGAGGATCCGAAAGGATGGGGCATTCAGGTCGGTATCAATCTCGCCCAGCAGATCCGGCATGGCCGACTGACGAACAAAACATTTGCGCCGTCGACCATTACCGGTTTTGTGCCTGATGTGCTGTCGTCGATTTCCATGGTGGGCGATACGCTCGGATTCATGGGCGACGGCGGTCATTGCGGGAAGGGGCATAAGGAAATGGTGCGGGTAACGGCGGGTGGACCGGCACTCAAGTTCAAAGCGAGGTTGGGATGATCGACCGAATCAGAGAGAAAATGTCGCGATTTCCCGAGATCACAGACTGGCGGATACAGCATCGTAAGGCGACGGGGTATCAGATCTACGTGATCGGCGAATGGCTCGACACCGTTCGTAAAGTGTCGACGGACAGGTTTCAGATCACGGTGTATTGCGAACAGAACGGACGGATCGGATCGACCGATATCTCGGTCTCTTCACACGAACTCCAGGATCTCGAACCCCGCCTCCGGAAGGCCGTGTTTGTCGCTCGCCGGATCCGCAATCCGCTGTATCATCTGCAAGGACCCCTCCGGCGATATCCGTGCGTTGAAACATTCGATCCGACTCTGATCGATAATCTCGAGGAACTTCTGTTTGTGAAACTCGCTGATCAGGTCATCGATTCGGTCGGCCAGCATGCCGGCGTTCGATTGTCGAGCGCTGAATTCTTTGTCGATGCGACGGATGTTCACTTTTTGAACAGTAAGGGAGTCGATGTCGCGTGGTCGGAGACGGACATCATGTTTGACGGCGTCCTGCTCTCGGGTGATTCCGGGCATGAGATCGAACTGCATTTTGAACCGAGAGCGAGGCGGGTGCAGGATTTACCGATTCCTGCCATCGTCGCCCGGAATGCACGATTCGTCCAGGACAGCACTCGAGCCGTTGCTCCGCCTTCCGGCCGGTATCCGGTTCTGCTGACACACGATGCTCTGACCGGGATCTTCGCTCCGATCATCCAGCACAGTTCCGCTCAATATGCGTATCGAAACATATCCATGCTGACACGGGGAGAGCCGATCGGGAACTTTCGTGGCGATCGCCTCACGCTGATCAGCAATGGATTTGTCCCCTTCGGCCTGAAAACGCGTCCGATCGATTCCGACGGGTTGCCTGCATGCAGATGTGAACTGATTCGGGAGGGTGTATTCGAGAGGCCCTGGAGCGCGGGGCAATACGCCGAGTATCTCGGGATCGAACCGACCGGTTCGATCGCGAATATCGAGATCCCCATCGGCAAACGTTCGCTCGACAGCCTGCGACGCACAGACACGCCGGTTCTCGAAGTGGCGGCATTCTCGGCGATGATGCCGGATACGATCTCCGGAAACTTCGCAGCCGAAATCAAACTCGGGTATCTGCACGACAAAGGCGTCTGCTCGCCCGTACGCGGCGGTTCGGTCAGCGGCAACCTGATCACCGGTTTCGAACACGCATACTTCTCGACTGAAGCAACTCAGACCAGTTATGCACTCGTTCTGGACAATTTCGGCTCTTACTCAGGCCCGGCGGGTATCCGATTCGAAACGTTCCAGATCAGCGGTTCCGGGTGAACCAACAGAAAGAGGACCGATCGGGTGACTAAACATCCAGGGTGAAGGAATCCAGATAGGATGGGATGGAAGTGGGAATGCCGGTCTTCCCGGTAATGAATTCGGAAAACGAGCGGCAGGAATCGGGTTCACCGTGATTCAGGAAAACGCGTTTGGGAGGGGAGGGAAACTGCTCGAGCCAGGCCAGCATCTCCTCGCGATCCGCATGTGCGCTCAAGCCATCGATTTGCTGCACATTACACCTCACGGGATGCTGACTCCCATGGATCTTGATCGAATCAGCTCCGTTGAGCATGGCGCGTCCGCGCGTTCCCTCGGCCTGGTATCCAATAAAAAGCACGGAATTCCGCACCGAACCCACGCGCTGTTTGAGGTGATGGAGAATTCGTCCGCCGGTCGCCATTCCGCTTGCCGAGATGATGATGGCATTGCCGTTGATCGAATTCAACGCCATCGATTCTTCTCGTGATGCCGTTGCCCGGAAACTCTTCGGCATCAATGGATTGACGCCGCTGCGAATGAGGTGTTTCATCTCATCGTCCAAAGCTCCGGTATACCGCCGGTACGTTTCCATCACCTTGATCGCCATCGGGCTGTCAAGATAAACCGGGATATCGTCGAGAGCGCCTTCATCCTGCAACTGTCTGAGATAAAACAGGATGAGTTGGGTCCGGCCGATTGAGAAGGCAGGAATCAAGGTGACTCCACCGAGAGCGAAATTCTTCTGCAGAGTCTCCGCGAGGTCTGCGGCAGTGTCGGTATTGCGATGAACCCGATCTCCATAAGTCGATTCGAGCACGAGATAATCGGAAGAGGAGGGAGATTCCGGATTTGGCAGGATCGGGAATCCGAAACGGCCGAGATCCCCCGAAAAGACGATCGAAATCGGTTTTTCTCCGGCTGTCGACGTGATCTGGAGGCTGGTTGATCCGAGGATGTGGCCGGAATTGAGGAATCGGACGGTCAGGTTTTTTCCTATGGTGAGGGGCTCGGAGGATTTGACCTGGCGCACCAGTTCGAGTGTCATCTCGACATCTTCCGTGCTGAACAGAGGGAGTGCCGGCGTATGCTTGCTGAATCCTTCCTTGTTCGCGTATCGCGCTTCTTCTTCCTGCAGATGTGCGGCGTCTCGGAGTGAGATAGCCATGAGTTCCGCAGTCGCCGGAGTGCAGTAGATCGGGTGAGCAAACCCGTCCTGCACCAGCCGAGGCAGGTAGCCGCAGTGATCGATATGGGCATGCGTGATGACAACACCGCCCAGCGATTGCGGTTCGACCGGCAACTGATTCCAGTTCTTCCGCCGGTTATCCTTCAATCCCTGAAACAGCCCGCAATCGATCAGTATCCGATCTTCAAGTGTGTTTCCGGCGAACAAGGCCGTTTTCGAACCGGTAACGGTTCCGGTCGCACCGAGGAATTGGATTTGGGTCTGACTCATGATGGTTCTCCTTTGATCGATTCAGGGTGACGAAAAAAGAGCGCCCGATTCGCGCAATCCGGCATATGCGTCCGGATCGACGGAGAACCGGAGCGTTTTCAGGTGCTCGTGAACCGCATGCAGATAGGCATCGGAATGAAAATAGGCATGCAGGAGGGGATGCAGTGGAAGAATCTGAGGGGTTCCTTTCCATTCATAGGGTGTTTGAAGTTCATGGCGTTTGAGCAGTCGATGCACGATCAACCAGGAAGTCTCGACACTATGGATGGGGAAGGTATCCCGATCGATCGCCAGCAGGTCCGCTTCCGCCGCAGGAGCTGCAAAATGGAAGAACCGATGGAAGAAACGTGCGTTATGATAGAACTCCGGGCAGTTGAACAGACCCGGCGATCCCATTCGCCTGGCCATGAGTTTCAGGATGAGCAGAACTTGCCAACCCATCCCGAGTCCGGGATGAGACTGTCCGGGAAGCGGAATCTGATTGCGGCGATACTTCCGCATGGGATCCTGCAGACAGATCCATTCCACGAAGAGAAACGGTTCGGGAAACGTGGGCATTTCCGGCAAAGCTCCCGCGAAATCGGGATACTTCTGCTGTCGCACGATCAGATCGACGAGCGGGACTTTCGAGTCGTGCTGTTCATCCTGTTGAGACGCTGCGATCCGGAGCCGCTGTCTGAAGGGGTCGTGGGTATCGAGATCAACGCTGACGTTGGGATATCCGATTTGGGCGAGAGCATGGATCACACCATACCGCATCAGGGCTTTCTCGATTCCCTCACGGCTGTACAAACCAAGAAACCGCTGCTGTGAACGTCCTGTCTGAAACAGATCATCGTCTCGGCGGTCATCAGCAGGAGCGGCGTATTGCGCCAGGTCGACGTTCGAGAGCGAGTGATAGATCTGATGATACCGTGATTCGAGTTCAGAGAGACGTGAGTTCTTCCGGCAGATGAGGAATGGAACGGTGAGAGAGGGGATCAGTTCGGCGATTTTACGGAATCGTCGGAGAGCATGGGGGTGGTCGGATGGATGACTTGTCAGGATGATCAGATCGGGTGATCCGGTCTTGATGGCGCTACTGATGGCTCGGATGAAGGATCCCCTCAGGTTGATCATCGTCAGTTGCGATCTCGATCGGGAATCGAAGTAGGTTGTCGCGAGTCGTTCGAGGGATCGTTGGATCCGAGGCTTGTTCAGAGATCTGCCGGTTGTTGAAACACAGACATTGGGCGAAAGCAGACGTGCCGTTTTCAGGGCGTAGGGGATCGAAGCATCCGGCTGAGTCAGTTGTCTGGCATCGATATCGACCAGTACGGAGCGGAATGACAGGCGGCCGGACTGTCCTTCTCCGGGGTCCGGAATGAACAGAGTCGGTACCGGGGAGTGCTTCAGGAAGAACCAGACACTGGAGGGTGAATGCAAAAAAAACCGGCGTTGAATCGGGGGATGCGGAACAAGAAGAAGATTGATATGGAGGCGTGTGCAGCGATCGAGAATGGTGCGATAAGGATCCCCTCGTTCGATGTGGATCTGGACATCTGAGTTCGGGAGGAATTCCCGGGAGATCTGGTTCAGATCGAACAGGACATCGACTTCCTGATCATTCGAGCGAGGATCGATCACATGAAGGACATGCAGTTCAACGGCGACAGGCGGGAGGCAGGTTTCGAGCATCCGGGCAACCCGAACACACCGCTCGGTACGTTTGAATGGCAGAAGAATTCGAATGTTTCCTGCGGTTCGCAAGGTCGAAGAGTTCGTCATGAGCACAACACATTTTGTCGTGGTGAGGCCGATTTACAGGTATTTTCGTCCCCGACCGATAATCTTTTCCTCGGGAATATCCTGAGACGACTCGACCCCGATGACTTTTGAGAACATACCGCGATGGGACTGGCTGAGATAGTCCAGGAATTCTTCCTTGGTATTGTCAGGTCCGAACAGGACAATTTCACGCGCACTCTCGATCTGTGCGATGATATCGTCGTAATAATCCTTGCGTGCGCGGGTCTTCGTTTTCCGAACTTCGGATGGCGTGCCCTGAAAAAGCGCTCCTTCTGCGGATTGGACGTGGGTGGATCGGATGAGTTCGTTCGGTGAGGCGACGATGATTTTCGCTTCGCTTCGGTTCAGCCAGATTATCGTGATTTCCTTCATCCCGGCACTCCTTTACACACTTTATCTAAGACATTCTAAGATTTGAATTTAACATGATAAGACGATGATGACAACAATTTAATTCAGAGGCCGGCATGATGTGAAAGCGAAAAATCTGGTCGAATGCGCTCGTTGAATCGGAGAAGATTAGATTGACAGGGACCGTTCGGAGCCCTACACTTCTACTACCTGATTTGGCTCAGGCACTCAAACTCGTTGGAAAAGGAGTATCATCATGCGCGATCTCGTCGAACTCATTGCGAAAAAACTCGTGGATAACCCGGATCAGGTCAAGGTAAATGAGGTCAAGGGCGAACATACCAATGTAATCGAACTGAGAGTGGCTCATTCGGATATCGGTAAAGTTATCGGGAAGCGTGGAAATACCATTTCTGCAATACGTACGATCCTGAGCAATGTCGGGATGAAGAAAGGTTGCAGATACGTCGTCGAGATTCTCGAGGACGAGGAATAATTTCTTCTTGAAACCTTCCGGAAACTCTGTTATTTAAGCTTCCGCCAACTGGTGGGCGCAGACCGCCCCATTTCTGCTGGGCTCGATTCATTGTCAGAAAGGAATAGAAATGTCCAAACCAGAACTCAGAAAAAAGAAAACACGTGGATTCAAAAAACGCAAAGTGTGCCGATTCTGTCAGAATCACATTGAGTATATCGATTACAAAGACATCGAGATTCTCAGAACATTCATCACCGAACGGGGCAAGATCATTCCCCGGCGGATTTCCGGCAACTGTGCGACCCATCAGCGCCAGATGGCATTGTCGATCAAACGGGCTCGTAATATCGCCCTGATGCCGTTCGTCGCTGATTGATGGTTCTTTCTGTTTGAGAGTTCGGGATGCGAAGTACGCGTCGGTTCCCTTCGGATTCGGATCGTTCCAGGAATCGGAACGGATCACGTCACTTCGCATACACGGGGGTATAGCTCAGCTGGGAGAGCGCCACGTTCGCAACGTGGATGTCGGGGGTTCGAATCCCCCTACCTCCATTCAAGTGTCCAACTCCGGTCAGGTTCTCCAGTGAATCTCGCTCACGATCGCCACTGGCGATCGTAACCGTGTCGGTGAACGGAAACATTCCTGTGAATCAGCGCATGCATCATCGGGCGGCACCTCTTGCTGCATCTCTGATCCTCCTCGCCTCGCTCTGCTGTCACGCCCGCCTGCTTGAAATTGAGTCCATTTCGTCGAAGACATACTCGACCCGTCATGGACTGCCCAGCAATTCGGTCTCGGATATCATTCAGGACGACAAGGGATTCATCTGGGCTTGCACCCAACAGGGAGTCGTCCGCTACGATGGCCAGGAGTTTATCGTTTTCAACGATTACCCCGACCAAGTCTCACTCAATACCGCTTCCTGTCAGTTCGATTTCAACGGAAATCTCTGGATCGCGACCACACGCGGCCTGATATCGATGAAAGATGGACAGTATCTCAAACATGATCTGGGAACGCCCGATACCCGCAACGACGTCACCACGCTCGTGCGGGATTCAAAAGGGTGTATCTGGGGAATTACCAATCATTCCCTCCTGTTCTCGATCACCGACGGTCAGATCCGTCTTCATCCATGCCCCGAGTATCTCTCCGGAGTACGTCTCTACCAACTCGATCGACACCATAATGAAGGTGTCTGGGTCCTGACATCCAGGGGCATCTATCAGTTCGCCAACTCAAAATGGAACAGTCTCGATCTGCCGGATTCGATCCGGACGACGATCACCATGTTCTATCCCGAATCCCCGGATTCGCTCTGGGTCACTGGTTCGAACGGCGAATTGTACAATATCGCGAATGGGAACCTGATGACCTATCAACTGACTCCGCGCGACGAGAAACTGAATGTTTACGACATCGTGCGAGATTTACATGGAGGTCTCTGGGTCGCCACGAGTAAGGGCATCTTCTTCGTGCGAAAGGGCCAGATCGATCAGTTTGATGTCACGGACCAGATCTCCAGCAATATGATCTACTGCCTGTGCATCGACCGAGAAGGACTTCTCTGGTACGGGAGCGATAACGGGATGGGTCGCATCTTCGGCCTTCAGTTCCGCCAGATTCGCCCTAAAAATGACCTGCCGCTCGCATCCGTCATGGATATGACAATTGACAGAAATGGCGCTATCTGGTGCGCGACAAGCGGAGGAGTGATTCGTCTGGCAGAGAACTCCAGGCGGACCTGGACATCGAGCGACGGGATACAGGACGATTACTGCCTGTCGGTGTTTGAACAGGGCGATGAAATGTTTGTGAGCAACAGCGTCGGTATATTTGCCGTGTCGGAGCATAAAACCCGCCGGATCGCGAAGATCGACAACCTGGTCGTTCTCGATATGATCGCCAGCCCCGATGACAGGATCCTCTGTGCAACCGACCAGGGGGTCTTCGAACTGAAGGGCGGAAAGCTCGTTTCACTCAATACCTTCCTTCATCTGGATGAAATCCCCGAAGTCAACACCCTCCGATTCGATCACCTCATGAATCTCTGGGTTCTGACAGAAGAATCGGGAGTGCGGGTCTATCGATACCCCTCGTTCCAGGAAGTTCAGATCGGTGGAAAGCGTGTGCGGCATGCATACAGCTTCTACCAGGCGCCGGATCAGATTATCTGGATCGGCACCAATTCCGGCGTGTTTCAATATGACGGAGCCAATCTGAAGATGTTGTTTGACGCATCCAATGGATTGATCTCTAACAGCATCTGGAGTATCGAACAGGATTCTCAGCAGAACATGTGGTTTGCCACCAGCAAGGGCCTGAGTTGCCTGAATCAGGGCCGATTTATCAATTACGATGTGGAGGATGGGATCAGTGGAGATGATTTCATCGCGAATTGTGCCATCAAAGATCAGGAGGAACGTTTATGGTTCGGAGGTTCCGGCATCACGCTGGTTGATTCTGAATACATCCAACCGCTGATCGATCCCACCATCGAACTCAAAAGCGCTGTCGCCGACGGAGAACCGATCGTTGAAGGTGGAAAACTTCCGAACGATATGAAATACATCGAGTTCCGATTCGCGTGTTTGAGTTTTGCGAACGAGACTCGAAACAAGTATCGCTTCCAATTGCTCGGATTCGACCCCTTCAAATCAGCGATGCAGATCGAACCGTTCGTACGATACACCAATCTACCGACCGGGACTTACACAATCGTCGCAGAAGCGGCCAATCGCGATGGAACGTTGACGCGCTACCCGGCGCGTTTCACGTTTGAAGTCCTGCCTGCATGGTGGGAACTGATTCATATCAGAAGCGGCCTGCTGACTCTCACCGTAATGCTGGTCGCCGGGATCGTGCGATTCCGGAATTCCCGCATCCGGCACCGCGCCGAAGTGCTGCAGACCGAAGTCAATCAACAAACCGACGTGATTAAAAGACAGATGGAAAAGCTGGAAGAACAACGCGATCGACTCGAGAAGCTGTCCATCACCGACGATATGACCAAAATCTACAACCGACGTTTCTTCTTCCGTCAGCTCACATCGGAATGGCAAAGACACATCCGGTATGGCAGACCCATTTCCGTCATTCTGTTCGACATCGATCACTTCAAGGGTTTCAACGACACCTATGGGCATGCCATCGGCGACGAAGTTTTGGTATCCGTTGCACGAATGATCGGACAACAGGTCCGCAGAACCGATACGCTGGCCCGGTACGGCGGAGAAGAGTTCGCCGTGCTTCTGCCGGAAACCGATCGGACCACCGCCGTGGAGGTGGCTGAACGGATTCGGATTGCGATCGAGACCATGAAGGTATTCAGCGAATCGACGGGGAACCTTCAGGTGTCCGTGTCCGGAGGGATCGCAACTCGTGATATCGAATCGGGTCCCCTCAACCCTGACGCCCTGATGCAGGAAGCCGATCTGGCTCTGTATCGCGCCAAGAACAACGGACGAAACCGTACCTCTCACTTCCACGATGCCGAACACCGGAACACGACCGATCATGAGGTTTCCAATGAGTAATTTGATTGGCTCGAATGAGATACAGAACGATCTCGCCCGGTACCGCGATTCCACCAATCTGGTGATCGCGAGTCAACTGTTCGATGATCCGGTGCGACGCGATGCCTTTACAACACTCTACTCGGTCATGCGACTGATCGATGACACGGTGGATGCCGTTTTCGAGCGAACGGTCACTGTCGAAGAGCGACGATCGATTGCTGCATCCTTGAAATACTGGGAATCGATGATTCACTCGACCTATTGCGGACAGCCCCAATCGGATTTCGCAGTGAAGCTCTCAGAAATCAATCAGCGCTATGCCATACCCCAATCCTTGTGGCAGAACTTTTTCAGGGCGATGTGGATGGATTATGACGGGGTGGTGTTCGATACGATTGATCACTTCAAGCAGTATTGTGAAGGTGCGTCCGTTGCGGCAACGACGATCTATCTCATGCTGATCGGCGCACAGACCTCAGAGTTGGGGCCGGATCATTCCGGCAATTTCGATTATATCTCGACCGGCAGAAATCTCGGGATCTGGGCGTATACCGTTCACATTCTCAGGGATCTGCGAGAAGATCTGCTGACCGGTGATACAGGACGATATCTGATTCCGGATGAGATTCTCCGCAAGTATGAACTACCGCGTTTATGTCTGCGGGAAATCGCTGAGTCGGGGAAGATCCCTTCGTCGCTTCCGGAGATGGTGCGTGAATTCTGGCTGTTGGGCCAGCAATACGGGAAAATCGGTATGGTGCAGGCGGATACGCTCGCCAGGACACTCCCTCTACCCCGCCAGAAGGTGCTCTGTATCATCATCTCGATCTATTCCCACATGTCAGAAGCCATCGTCAGGCTGGGTTGGGACGTTATCGGCAAAAACCCTCAGCAGGCGGTCGCGGATCGCGAAGACCTGATTCGTCGGATTCTGACCGCATCATCCTGGTCTCAACTCAGACGGTTCTGGATTTCCGATTCAATAGTTCCATGAGTTCGTTCATGTCGTGAGCGAGAAAATCGACCTGCGGATCGGTTTCATGCGGGTCGGATTTCCATGACATCCGACAAAACGCGATCCCGGCTGCCTGTGCCAATCCCCGATCGCTGGTCATACTGTCTCCGATAACAAGCACTTCAGACGGTTTCCAGCGAATCCGATCCATCAGCAGGTCGACAAGTGCAGGATCCGGTTTGGTCAGACCGACATCATCCGAGATCACTATCCGGTCGAAAAACCGGTCGAGTCCAAGGGATCTGAATCGATTCCGCTGGACGCGGCTGATACCGTTGGTCAACAGAAACATCGTGTACTGCTGGTGCAATACCCCGAGAGCATTTTCGACTCCGGGGAGAAATGTCGCGTTCCGCGAGAGTTCCTCCAGGTAGATTTCGGCCATATCTCCTGCGTTCACATCGGTGACACCGAATCGCGCGAGAAGGCGGTCGAATCGAAGTCGTGCGACCGTTTCTCGGGTGATCAAGCCGGCTTCGGCCTGCTCCCACAGTTGCAGATTGATCTGTCTGTATGCCTCGTGGATCGCTGAAAATCCGGCTTGGATTCCGGATCGGCAGCATGTGCTGGAAAGTGCGGCGCGGGAGTCGCATTCGTAATCCAGGAGCGTATCGTCCGCATCGAAGATCAGGAAACGGATCCGGCTGAGTGCCTCAGATGTATCCAAGTGCTTTGAGTTCCTCTTTCAGACGGTCATCACCATCGGAGTGGATCAGCGTCGAATCCACGCGACGGTCTCCATAGCTGGGGACAGTGGTGATCGGCCGTTGTCGGATCTGGCCTGGATTGAAGCATTCCGTCAGACATCGACCCTTGACATCTTCGGCAATTGGAAGTCCGAGGCAATACAGGCTGGATGGGGTGATATCGAATACCGATGCGGTCGTGATCCATTCTCCCTTGCGGACACCCGGGCCGATCATCGCGAAGATCCCGGGCGGCGCGTCGATATGGACGCCGCTGGGCTGTTCCTTGACCTGGATCCATGTCGTCAGTGGCACGGTTTGATCATCGACAAGCACTGCATCCTCAATCGAAACGGTCTCGTCGAGGAGACAGATCAGATCCGGAGAACCAGCGGACTTGATTGATTTGAATAATGGAGTACCGGTCGTGGTCCGTATCGATTGAAGTCTGCCTGTCAGAAGTTCCACAAGGGCACTGACCTGATCGTCGGACACGATTCCATTCGGTTCGCGGCCGATCCGATTCAGATTGATGTCGATCCGATGGCTGAATGGAAGAAGTCGGGTTGTGTAGGCCTGGGTGTGCGGCCAATCCGTTTGATCCCGGGGAGTTCTGGTTAGAAATCCGAGATGTGCGAGCATGAGATCGGGGTTGATGTCGTGCATGTCGTGAATCTGCTGCACGGATTCGATGGACTGAAATCCGTGATCGGACACAACCATGAGGATCCGATCGGGATCCTGCATCAATTCCCGGATGATGGAATCGAAGTAGCGGTACCAGGCGAACATGACCTCGCCATCCTGCTTCTGAGCCTCGGTCGCATCAGGACGCACCGCCTGCTTGTGGGCTCCCCATAAAAAATGCTGAACTCGATCGAGACTTTTGAAATAGATCATGAACAGGTCAGGTTTTCCGGCGCGATAGAGATCTCTGGCCGCCAGCCAGACGGACGTGTCGTCGAACATCCGTTCCTGAACGCGATTCCTGCCCATGAGCATCCCCGGTTTCGGCGGTTGATCATCGTCGACCTGAATATGGTTGCGGGTGCTGGGTTTGGGAAAAGTCGGCAGGATCGTCTTGTCTCGATAATCAGAAATCTGCTTGTAGAGGTCGGTCGGATAGGTTTGCAATCCTCCGGCATCATCTTCGAGACGGGACGAGAGCATCTGGCCGTTGACTTCCTCGGCAGGCCAGCTTGCGAACCATTTCACACACAGCACGGTCCGATCGGATCGGGAGGCAATATTCCAGAGTGCCGGGACACGACGATCGGTACTGGGTGTGCATACCAACTGGTCGGTGCCGGGGATTCTGCGCATGAATGTCTGGATCATGTGCCTAGACGGATCAACCCCCGTCCCGATGGATGTCCAGATGGACACCGACTCGGTCGGTCGGAACGTCTCCAGTGGCCCACAGACTCCGTGGCTTTTCAAGCGTTGAAACCCCGGTAGTTCACCTCTGGCGATCATGTCGTCGATGACATCCCACGATGCCCCGTCAATTCCAAGAAGAACGAGCGGGACATGACCTCTCGGCATCCTGTCTGCACAGCTCCAGAAGCCGGATGTCAATCCGAGTGAGAAGAGGATCGTCCGGAAAATCAGTCGTCGTTTCATGGGATGCGAGCTTACATGATTTATCCTGCCATGGGAAGTGAAAATGCTGGACTGATGCCTGGGAATTGACTTTCAAAAGCTTATAGGATAAGGTTTTTTCGGTTTATGGATTGAAATCATGACGAAAACGCATGCTGATTTTCCAGAATTGAACGAGCGTGAACGCGTTGTTTTTAACGCGCTGATGCGAAGTTATATCGAGACAGCCGAACCGGTCGGATCTCGAAAACTGGCCAGGCAATTCAATCTCAGCCCCGCTACCATCAGAAACATCATGTCCGATCTTGAGGAATATGGCTTGCTGGAACAGCCGCATATCTCTTCCGGACGGGTTCCGTCGGATGCGGGATACCGGTTCTTCGTCGATCACTTCGTCCGTATGGACGCTGCCCCTGCGGTTCCCCAGGCTCAGAAACGTCAGATCCAGCAATCTCTGGATGATCAACATGAGTTTGCGCTGTTGATGCAGCAGGTCTCGGAGACGCTGTCCAAATTGACCAATTTTGCCGGGTTTGTCGTACCTCCCAAAATAGTCCATACAATCTATAAACGCATTCAATTCATCAGAATTGACGAGTTCCGGGTTCTGGCGATTCTCGTGTCTGCTTCGGGCATCGTTCAGAACAAGGTAGTGGTCACCCACAACGATTTCCACCAGGATGATCTCGATCAGATCACTAAATTCCTGAATGAACGCTTTGAAAATAAAACACTCCAGGAGATGCGGACCGAGCTCTTGAAAATGTCCGATGATGCCCAGTCCCAGTACACGAAACTGCTCGAATCGGCATCTCTGCTCGGAGAAAAAACTCTGGAGGGCGAGAGCACGGCGACCGAGAGAGTCTTTATCGGTGGGACGATGAATATTCTGGAACTGCCTGAATTCAAGGATCTCACAAAACTGAAGGATATGTTCCGAACTCTCTCGGAAAGACAGAAAATGATCAGACTCATCGACCAGTGTCTCGATGAGGAAGGCGTTTCGGTTGCAATTGGAGGAGAGACGAACATTCCCGAGATTCGGGACATGAGCATTGTCAGTTCGAAATACGAGATTGAGCGGAATGTTTCCGGGGGGCTGGGGGTGATCGGACCTCGCCGAATGCCTTACGAGTCCGTGATCGCACTGGTGGCATACATGGCCCGGGTCATGAGCTATATCCTGAGAAACTCGCCACAATCGAACATCGATCCGGATCTGACGTGAGATTCGGGTGGGAAGGACTTTTTCGAGGCACATGGATGATCAGGAAAAGATAGAGCAGCACCGGCCGCAAGACGAACCGCAGGACGGGGATGCGACACCGGAAGAGGGCAACTGGGATGTCATCTCATTCAGCGAGGAGGACGCCCAGCATGCTGATGACGATATTGCGTCCGCTCTGGCTGCACTCGGACAGTTCGGAATGGATGATGAGGATTCCGGAACACCGACGAGGGTGAAGAAAAAACCGACGGCTCCTTCAACGGCGGAAGTTGATAAGCCGGCACCTGTGGTCACCGAGAAGGAACCGGATGAGAAATGGAAGGTGAAACTCCACGAAATCGAGGAAAAGTATCAGGCCCAGATCCGGCAACTCAATGCTGCTCTCCGTGGCTTGCATTCGAAACTCGATGTTGCGGAATCGACTCTGAGCGACGAACAGAAAAAAGCTCAGGAAGCAGAGGATCGTCTGGTGCGTGTATCGGCGGATTATCAGAATTTTCAAAAGCGAAGCAAAGCTAAACTCAATGAATTCATTGAAATGGAACAGATGAAAATTCTCAGATCGTTTCTTCCGATTGCGGACAACTTCCGGCGAGCGCTCGATCATACCGATTCATCTCAGGGACTGAAAGAGGGTATCGAACTGATCTACAAACAATTGAGCGAACTGCTAGTTGCGCATCAGATCACCGAGATTCCGGGTGTGGGTGAATCGTTCGATCCCGTTGTGCATGACGCCATCGATCGGAGGTCTGACCCGGGGCAACCGGACAACATCGTACTGGAGGTGTTCGCGCGCGGTTATATGATCGGCGCAAAAGTGCTTAAACCGGCGCAGGTTCTGGTCAATTATCTGCCTCAGTCGAGAAACAGCGGGTCGTCACGGGAAGCGCATCAGACATCTGACGCCGATCTCGAGGGTACGGACCGTGGCGAAACCTCTACACCGGAGGATTCAGGGGCGAATCCGATTTGACAAATCGCTGATTTCTATTGAAATCGAAAAGTTTTACATGGATAATGGCGCATTACTGATGCGTGCGAGTTCTGATTGATCGTACCGGTTAATAACTTGGGGAGATGGACACATGGGACGCGTAATAGGAATCGACTTGGGAACGACAAACTCATGCGTTGCGGTCATGGAAGGGAGCGAACCGATCGTCATCCCGAATTCCGAGGGGAGTCGGACCACTCCTTCAATCGTCGCGATCACGGATGATGATGAACGGTTAGTCGGGCAGATCGCCAAACGACAGGCGATCACGAACCCTGAGAACACCGTGTTCTCGGTCAAACGCTTGATCGGTCGCAAGTTCAATTCGGCGGAAGTCGCTAAATTCGCGCGCGTCTCACCCTTCAAAGTCGTTGAAGCTCCAAACGGGGACGTCCGGGTCAAGATCCGAGGCCAGGAATACACACCACAGGAAATTTCTGCGATGGTCCTTCAAAGAATGAAACAAACCGCCGAAGAGTATCTCGGAGAACCAGTCGCGGAGGCCGTCATTACGGTTCCGGCCTACTTCGACGACGATCAGCGCAAGGCAACCAAGGATGCCGGTCGCATCGCGGGTCTCGATGTGCTTCGCCTCATCCCCGAACCAACCGCTGCCTCGCTGGCTTACGGACTTGGTGATCGAAAAAGCCAGAAAATCGCCGTCTATGATCTCGGAGGCGGCACTTTTGATATCTCAATCCTCGAAATCGGAGATGGCATCTTTGAAGTTATCTCGACGAACGGCGATACATTTCTTGGCGGTGACGATTTTGACCGTCGGATCATCGATTTTCTGGCCGAAGAATTCATGAAGAAGGAAAATATTGACCTCAGGGAAGATCGAATGGCTCTCCAGCGGCTGAAAGAGGCAGCCGAAAAGGTCAAGTGCGAACTGTCGAGCGTCGACGAAGCAGAGGTTAACCTGCCATTCATCACTGCCGACGATTCGGGTCCCAAACACCTCAACATCACGCTGACCCGAGCCATGCTCGAATCGCTCGTCGAAGATCTCGTGAATGCCACGTTCCACCCCTGGAGCGAAAAAGCGCTGCAGGACGCCGAACTGACAGTTGACACGATCGACAACATTATCCTTGTCGGCGGCCAGACACGCATGCCGTTGGTTCGACGCAAAGCCGAAGAATTCTTTAAACGACCCGCGCACAGCGGAATCAATCCCGATGAAGTCGTCGCAATCGGGGCGGCGATTCAAGGCGGAGTCCTGACCGGCGAAGTCAAAGACATTCTTTTGCTCGATGTCATCCCGATCTCGCTCGGCATTGAAACCGTCGGTGGCGTATTCGTGAGGCAGATCGAACGTAATACGACTATCCCGACCAAGAAAACCCGGATGTATTCCACGACGGAAGACAATCAGACCTGTGTGGCCTTGCATGTTCTACAGGGTGAGCGCGAACTGGCGGCTCACAATAAAAGTCTGGCACGCTTCGAACTGCAGGGAATACCACCGGCGCCCCGTGGCGTTCCCCAGATCGAAGTGACATTCAGTGTCGATGCCAACGGAATTTTGAATGTCACAGCCCGCGATCTCGGAACTAAAAAAGAAACTGCGGTCATTGTCACGGCTTCATCTGGATTGACCGATCGCGAAATCGAGGAAATCATCAGGGATGCGCGTGCTCATGAATCAGAAGATCAGAAACGCCGTGAGATCATCCAGGCTCGAAACTCGGCCGAAACGCTGATCTACACCACTGAAAAGAGTCTTGCAAAATATGGCGAGCGCCTCTCCGATCAGGATCTCGAACGCATTAATGAATGCCTCGCCAATGCGAAAAAAGCTCTCGAATTCCGGGAAATCGATAAAATCATCAACGCCGTGCGCGAACTGCGTGAGTTATCCGTAAAACTGTCTCAGATCGTCTACAAAGACGGAGGGTTTTCCGGAGACGCTTCCGAAAACGTCGAACGACTCGAAAGCTGATTCCTCTGTCCTGCGACATGTCGACTCAGACAGACTGGCCTCTCATCGAGATCCAGTGCATCCCGGATGATCTCGAACCTTTGCAGGCACTCTGCTGGGATACCGATACACTCGGTATCCACGAAATCTCCTCATCCAGCCCCTGTTCGTTCATCGCGTATTTCAAATCTCAGCAGGAACGTGACCGTGCGGCAGGAATCATCAAAGACTGGGCCTCTCAACGGAATGCGCTTGTCGAAATCCGCGTCGATGCCATTCGTGACGCCGGATGGAAGACTGCATGGCATGACTACTTCAAACCGAAAACGATTGGTGATCGCTTTGTTGTTTACCCGCCATGGATCCTTCCTGAGAAGAGCGATCGGATCGCCGTGGAGATATTCCCGGGTCAGGCTTTCGGAACCGGATATCACGAATCAACCCAGTTGTGCGTCGAATTGCTGGAGAGACTCGACGTCAATGGCTTATCGGCTTGTGATGCGGGTTGCGGGAGCGGAATTTTGACTGTCGTCGCGATTGTTCTCGGCGTCAGATCGATTGTGTCATTCGACATCGATCCGATTGCGATCGCCGAGACGAAGCGAAACATACAGGGTAATCACTTGCGGATCGAGCCGTGGCTGTCTGTGTCTGCTCCCGATGCACTCCGACCCGACAGGTTCGATCTGGTTCTGGCCAATCTCGATGCCCCAACTATCCGATGCTTCCACCGGACACTTGCAGATTTTCTCCGCCCAGGCGGTCGAATGATTGTTTCGGGTATCGTCAAAGATGCGTTTGATGAAATCGCGATGCTGCTGCATGCCCAGTCGTTGCACCTTTTGGAACAGAAGCGACGTGGTGACTGGGTGGCGATGGTCTGGATGAAATGAACGGATTGCCTGCCGGCTGTTATATCTGCGTTCAACAGATGACAACCGGTTCATGTGTCGAACTGGATGAAACAGAATCGCATCACCTCCTGCATGTCGCGAGGACGGAGCGAGGTTCCGTCGTGACGTTGCTCAATGGTGAAGGTGTATGCGCCCAGGCGCGATTGATGGAAGTCCAAAAGAAAATAGCTCGGCTGCGGATTGAAAGACTGACAATCGTCATGCGAGAGAAACCTTCTGTGAGCCTTGCCGTTTCGGTCCCCCGGAACGAGTCGGCGTTCGAGGCGATTCTGAGGATGAGTGCGGAATTTGGAGTAGAACGGGTCGTTCCGCTGATGTCGGCTCGTTCAGAGAGTTATCGGATTGTCAAGCGCGCGGATCGAATGGAACGATGGAAGAAGGTCATACGCAATGCCTGTAAACAGTCTCGGACTGCATGGTTTCCCACCCTGTCTGCGCCGCTGCCAATCCATGATCTGCTCGATCAGATCGATGGTTCTAAAACGATTGTGCTTGCAGGGATTGAGCCCCAATATGCCTCGGCCCATCCGGTCAATCCGGCCGCGATCCGGGATGCGGATGAGGTTTTCTGGATCGTTGGTCCCGAAGGAGGATGGACTGAAGGGGAAGCTGACCGACTGAAAGCCGGGTGTACGGCGATTTCGTTCGGACAGAGTATCCTGACGTCTGTTACGGCCAGCGTTGCCGGTCTGGGGGTTGTTCGGTTTTTATCACGAAACAATCTGGAGTAACTCGTCGCGCGTCACGCGTCCGGTTCCGACCTGCTTGCCTTTCAGTATCATACTCTTGAAGGCGAGAATGATCGATTCATCGATAGCGGCGCCACATGTCCGGGATGCGGCGAAGACCGATAACACCAGGTCACCGATGCCAGTCTGATCGAGTATCTGATCGGAAAACTCGTCATATCGAAAGGATTCTTCTCCACCTGAGAAAAATGAAATGAAGCGATCTGCCCCGTTGTAAAGAAGAAGGCTCTGGATACCGAATTGACTGTGAAAAGCGCGAGCAATCTGACCCGGTTCCGGGTTGATCTGGGATGATTCGGAAAGAACCAGTTTGGAAGCGAGGCGAGTACTGATCGAAAAACAATCCACCCAGTTCAGGCAACTCGGACAACTCGATCGCGATTGTGCATACACCGCGATCCGGCCCCGCGAGGTCACATCAAGAAGAAAACGGTTGAATTCCTCCGTCTGGAACATGCCTCTGCCGTGGTCAGAGAGGATCAACAGGTCGACTTCGTCCGCATAGGTGCGGATAAACTGAGTCACCATGGCCAGTTCTTCCTTGCTCATGGGATTGGATTGCTCATAGTCGAATCTGCCCAGTATCTGATTGTGTTCGGTCGACATGATCCGGATTTTTTGCGTGGTTGGTCGATCGGAGGAGGGGAAAATCCCACCGGCATTCATTCCGTTCTGAGAGACTCGGTAGCGAAGATGATGCGCCGCGTCATCATATCCGGCGAGTCCGCAGAGGTGAATGATTGCGCCCATATTGGAGAGATGAAAAGCGATATTGGCGGCACCACCCAGCGAATATTCCTCACGACTGACCTTGATCACCGGCACCGCTGCCTCGCTGGACAGCCGGATACCCGATCCCCAGATGTACTTATCAACCATGAGGTCTCCGATCACGAGAACTCTGAGTTGGGAAAACCGTTCGATGATTTCGCGGTACCGATTGATGTTGATGACCTGGATCCGAATCACCCCCCTTCGCGAATTCCAGAATATAGCCGAGCGCATCTTCGAGATGCAAGCCAATTCGAGACCGGTCGATTGACCCTGAAGAATCATGCTTCTATACTCGGGAGTCTGTCGACGTGCATGCAGGCCGGAGAGCATCCGGGTGTCAGATGCAATGGAATACATCATGCGGCTTTTCTTCAGAATATCGTTCACCATACTCCTCGGAGGATTGCTCGGGAGCGCCGGTGGAGTCTATGTCCATTTCTCGGCGCAGATCCCCGAATTGAATGCGGCAGTCAATTACAGACCCTTTCTGATTACCCAGGTATTCGATCGGAATGGCGAATTGATCACCGAGTTCTATCTTGAAAAGCGTGTGACCGTGTCGATATCGGAAATTCCCGATATCATGAAGCAGGCGATCATCGCGATTGAAGATGATCACTTCTACAGCCATCACGGTCTGTTCATCCCGGGGATATTCCGCGCGGCGATCTCGAATCTGCAGGCGGGGGAGGTGGTCCAGGGCGGGAGCACGATCACGCAGCAACTCGCGAAATCCCTCTTTCTGAGTCGTGAACGCACATTGGGACGCAAGATCAAAGAAGCTCTCGTCGCCCTTCAATTGGAAAAAACGCTCACGAAAAACCGTATTTTGGAGTTGTATCTCAATCAGGTTTACTTCGGCAGCGGAGCGTATGGTATCGAGGCGGCATCCCGGGTGTACTTCAATAAGCCCTGTGGGAAACTGACCATTTCGGAGGCCGCACTGCTCGCGGGGCTCCCCAAAGCGCCTTCACGGTTCTCACCCTTCAACGATATTCAGGTGGCCGGGTCCCGTCGAAATCTCGTGCTCGATCGAATGGTCGTCAATGGGTTTATCGATGGTGAAACCGCTCGTGAGGCAAAAGAACAGCCGATCCAACTCGAAAGAGGCATGCAGACCCCGAACAAAGCTCCATTTTTCACCGAAGTCCTCAGGAGAAAACTCGAAAGAGAACTGGGACCGCGGGTCCTCTACACGGACGGATTGAAAATCTTTACTCCGCTCGAACTCTCCTTCCAGAAGGCCGCAACCGAAGCGATTACCTGGGGCTTGAGGATTGCCGATCGCAGGCGGGGTTGGAGAGGAACCGATCCGAAACTGCCTCTTGCCGAACACGTGCCACCGGTCGGTCAACCGGTAATTGCAAGGATCACGTCTGTTGCGCAGGATCGACTCGAAATTGACCTGGCCGGTCTGAAAAAGACGATGATGTTCCAGGATATCTGGATCAAGAACAAGGATCTCATCAAGTTGAAACCTGGCGACAGACTCCTGGTCCAGGTTGACGAGTATGATTCGGACATCGAGCCTTCGGAGATTTTGAAATGCACGATCGTTCAACATCCGGAGGTCGAAGGAGCATTGCTCGCGATGGATCCGCGCGACGGCCGAGTACTGGCCTGGGTCGGCGGCTATGATTTCGGAAGAAGCCAGTTCGATCGGGTCACTCAGTCGCACCGTCAACCCGGATCCGCATTCAAACCCTTCGTCTATGCGGCCGCACTTGATAGCCGGTACACGGCGGCAGATATCATCTACGATTCACCTGTTGTCTTTCAGAGCGGCGGGCCTGTGATACCTGATATTTTCGCCGGAGAGGATGAGTCTCAGAGCGAAGCCGAGACCATGGAACCGGATGATTCTGCGCCAATCTGGAAACCCGGGAATTATGCCGGTGAGTATATGGGCGCGACAACGCTCAGAGTCGCGCTCGCTAAAAGCCGAAATCTGCCGACAATTCGCCTCCTTCAGGACATCGGACCGGCTTCTGCGATCCGCCTGGTGCGACGATTGGGTATCGAAAGTCGGATGGAAGAAACTCTGACCCTTGCGCTCGGGTCATATGAAGTCACTTTGTTTGAGATCACCAAGGCATATAGTGCATTTCCGACAAATGGGCTGGTGTGCCAGCCGATGATGATCGATCGGATTCTCGATCGGGATCAGAAAACGATTCGTGAGTATTACCCCGAGATCCGGCGAGCCATGCATCCCGCGACTGCTTTCCTGACGAACAATCTGCTTCAGGGAGTCGTTCAACATGGTACCGGATTCGCCGCTCGTGAGCTGAATCGTCCCACCGGCGGCAAGACAGGCACGACGAACGACAGCAACGATGCATGGTTTATCGGGTATACGCCTCAGATCGTTACCGGTGTCTGGGTCGGTCTTGACCTGTTGGAATCATTGGGACAAAAGGCAACCGGTGCTTCAACGGCCCTGCCAATCTGGTTAAAGGCCATGAAAAGTTTTCATGAGAATTATCCCATCGAGAATTTCGTGGAACCGGAGAACATCGTCTACGCGGATGTATGTGCGAAGTCCGGTCTGCTTGTTTCGACCGATTGTGAAAAAAAAGTGCATGAAGCGTTTCGGCAGGGAACAGAGCCCCTGCGCACATGCACGCAGTGCAGCGGCTCCGGTCAAAAAGCAAGTTCAGGAATCGACCTGCTCTGGGATCGCGATTCGACTGACACGCGATGATTTCATCGTCCGGGTTCTATCCTGGGGCTCAACGATCCGCGGATTGGATCGAATCGGACATGTCGCTTTCCGGAGAGGGTGAAGCGGTCGGAGTGGGTTCGACAGGAAGGAACTCATTCGAGACGAACTGCACAAAGGGGTCGGCGTGACCTTTCTGAATGCGGAAGATGGTCATCGTGGGCAGAAAGTAACCTTCCCTGGAGAAACGGGCAGGACCGTCCAATCCTGTCAGGGGGCCTTCGAGATACATCCGGAGTTGATCGCGGGTATGGATCCCGGCCCGCCGCGCCTGTCCCAGCAGATACACAATCTCGAATGACCTGAAAACAAACGGGTCCGGATCTTCTCCGAATCGCGCAATATACTCCGTCCTCATCTGCGATCTCATCCCGGATGACGTTGGATACTCACTGATATACAGAGAATTCTCGACGTTCGTCCCTGCGATTTGTACCAGATCAGATGATTCCCATTCACTTGTCCCTCCGATTGGCACATTGAACATATCCATGAACCGGATGTGGTTGATGATCTGAGCGGCTCGATCGGATCTGTCCGGCACGATGATCAAATCCGGGGCGGCCGCTTTCAGTCCAGCGAGGTAGGGTGAGTAGTTGGTCGAGTTCTCCGGATAATGCGCCGCGAAAACGATCTCGGTTTCCGTCCCCTCCGATGCGGTAAGCGCTCGCTGAACCCCTGCATGCGCCTGCTGTCCGTAGGCAATGTCAGGATAAACGATCGCAAATCGACGGGCATTGAACACCGATCGGAAGTAATGACACAAGATGAACGTTTCACGCTCGACGGACGGATAGACTCGGAAAAAGTAGTTCGACATCGGCGGAACGCTGTCGTTGGGGCATCCCGGTGTGAGCACGGGGATTTTCGAATTGACGGACAGTTCCGCAAGATGTTTGGCTGAAGAGCTTTTCACGGGTCCGATAATGGCCAGTACCTGCTCATCGTTGACCAACTGATTGAACTCCCGCTGAATGACGTCCGGCTCTTCCCGGGTGTCCTTTGTCACAAGCCGGACAGGCGTATCCGGGTACATTGTATTGAAGGATTGAGCCGCCAGAGTCGCTCCCCGATACACGCTCATTCCGATGGATGCGAGTTCTCCGGACAGTGGCACGAGCAGCCCGATCGAGTCGTCTCTCTGATAGTTGAATTCCCTGATTTCACGGATGAAAGCTTCGATTTCCGCCGATTCTGCATGCACCGATTCGATGAGTTTTTCAAGCCCCCGTTGCGCGTCTTCCCTGAGTCCGGTTTCGGCCGCTTTTCGAACTGTCGTTTTCATCAGAATCAGTTGGAGGGGTTGAGGGAGTTGGTCCATGTTCACCTGCCGGAGTTGCTCGTAGGTCAATCCCGACAACATCTGTTCAATCTGCTCGGTATGAGGGCCGATTGCATGTTCATCCTTCATTGGAAATGATTCGAGTCCCGACTGGACTTCATGCAGTGCGATCTGAATACCCAGTCTCTGGATGAAGGCATCAGGCTGAACCCAGCTTTTCAGCTCGATCGCCCGGTCGATGTCCTTCGATGCTGCTGGAAACTCATTCATATGCATATGGCACAAGGCTGACAGGTACCAAAGATCGTAGGCATCCCGGGAATCTTCTGCCCGCACGGAAACCGACTTGCGAAAGGCTGTCACTGCGTCTTCATACAACGCATTATCGAAGCGCAATCTCCCTGTCAGAAACCAGGCACGATCCACCAGATTTTTTGACTGGATTTTCTCGGACTCGTGTAAGAGTTCAACGATGATTTCCAGCGGATTTTTATTCCCCTCGAGATATAGAAGTTCGATCATCGCGGCTTTTTTGAAATCCGATTCGATAGGGTTCTCTGTCGCCTGCTTGAAAGAACGAAGCGCGTCATCCTGTCTCCCGATCCGCAGCTGAAGGCGACCGGCTGTGTAAAGAATCTCCTGTGCCAGATCGTCGGGAAGGTTTTTAGATAACAGTCTCTGAAAACTCGCCAGAGCCTGTTCCGGGTCGGACCGGGCTTGTTGTTCTGCTTTTTTAAACTCGTTCCGGTAGCCGAAAACGAACGCCATCGAGTGATCGATTGAAATCAGTGTGGTTGCGATCAACAGGATGATGAACAGAAAAATTGAATGTCTCACCGTTTTCCTCCATCCGATTGAAATCTAAACTAATCG
Organism: uncultured bacterium; assembly: GCA_937951895.1. Classification (GTDB taxonomy): domain Bacteria; phylum CSSED10-310; class CSSED10-310; order CSSED10-310; family CALFER01; genus CALFER01. Next base: position 31,469 of record CALFER010000045.1, on the reverse strand, counting down.
CAAGCGTCAGCGGAGTCAATTGAAACCGAACATCCGGTATGTGAATGAACGGCCTGTCACATTCCGTTGTGATTTTTGTCAGGTGGATGACCATTCGTTGTGTACTCTCTTGACATCAAACTTCTGAAGATTTAGTATCGCACTTCGTGTGCGTCGCACCAAGTGACGTGCATACGGGTTGTTTGTTTAGGTTAAGATTATGAAGAGCGATTTTCAATTAGTGATCAGGAGTTTTCGCACGGGGAGCATTCGGCGCCTGACAATCAGCCGAACTTCCCTGATCGTCTCCTTTATCTCTGTTATCGCAGTCTCTCTTTTGATTGTGTCTGCGGGAGTCGGTTTCATGGATCGTGGCGAATCTGCCGGTGAAATCGCTCGATTACGCCAGGAACTTCAGAATCGAGACACGCAGCTGGCTTATTTCTCGGATCGGATGAGTCAGATTCGTGAAGAATTGGACAGTGCCCGGAGTTTGAATCTGGAAGTCGAAACAGAATTGGGTCGAATTGAAAAATTGAAGAGTGAAGGTCTGGGTGGTCCACAGAACATCGAAGATGTGAAAAACGTGCGGAAAGTCGCGTACTTTAACTCGGAAAGCGAGCTGTTGGATAAAATGTGGACGGAGATGGAGGAGATCGAGCAGGATGTGACGTTTCAACAGCGGCGCAGCCAGAGTCTGATCCGGTTTTTGAAGTCCAAGAGCGCACTGGTGCGGGCCATCCCGAGTATCCGACCGGTAACGGGAGGGTACATCAGTTCGGATTTCGGACGCCGGGAAGATCCATTCTCACATTCGATCAAGATGCACAGTGGGCTCGATATTGTAAGTCCGCCCCGGACACCGGTAGCGGCGGCTGCAGAGGGCATCGTCATTCAGTGCGGATGGAATGGAGACTATGGTCGGATCGTCACTCTCTACCATGGGTTCGGGCTTACGACATTCTATGCGCATCTGAATACGATCGCTGTAAAAAGTGGAGATTGGGTGGATCAGGGGCATATCATCGGATCAGTCGGAAGCACGGGGCGTTCGACAAGCAGCCATCTCCATTACGAGGTGCGCATCGAGGGACGGGCGGTCAATCCGGAGTATTTCCTGCCGGAAGATGAATCATAATCAGATCATCACACTCGAACATGATCCCATCATCAGACGCAAGATCGCGGATTCACCGACATGAGATTTTGTGTATGATGATGAGTGTTCCTGGATCTGGTATTAGGAGAAACAGCGAGTGAGCGTTTTTGGAACCTTGTTTTCTACTGTCCGTCGAATCATTCCTTCGGCTAACGATCGATTGATCAAACGTTTGCGACCGATCGTCGATGCGATCAACCAACGGGAATCCGCTTTGAGGAGTGCGTCCGATCAGGAATTGAGGGACAAGACCGCTTTCTTCAGACAGCAGATCGACAACGGGATGCCATTGGATGACCTGTTGATCGACGCGTTCTCCGTCGTGCGCGAAGCGTCGCGTCGGACGCTCGAAATGCGGCATTTTGATGTTCAGTTGATCGGAGGCATTGTTCTGCATCAGGGTAAGATTGCCGAGATGAAAACCGGTGAAGGGAAAACGCTCGTCGCGACCCTTCCGATTTATCTGAACGCTTTGACCGGAAAAGGTGTTCATCTCGTGACGGTGAACGATTATCTGGCCCGGCGTGATGCAGATTGGATGGGGCGCATTTATCGTTTCCTGAACATGTCGGTGGGTGTCATTCAGACCACGAGCAATCCGGAACAGCATTTCCATGCCTATCGATGCGATATCACGTACGGAACGAACAACGAATTCGGATTCGATTATCTGCGTGATAACATGAAACATGATGCGCGGACGTTCGTCCAGCGGGAGCATCATTTTGCGATTGTCGATGAAGTCGATTCGATCCTGATCGATGAAGCCAGAACGCCTCTCATCATTTCCGGCCAGTCCGAAGAAACAACGGATCTGTATGCCAGACTCGACAAGGTAGTTCCCCGTTTGATGCGGGATGTCGATTTTACGATTGATGAGAAGAGTCATAGTGTGGCCTTGAATGAATCAGGGATTGCCAAAGCCGAGAAGTCACTGGGTATCGATAATCTGTACGATCCGAAAAATATGCTGTTTCAGCATCACCTCAACCAGGCTCTACGTGCGCATGTCCTTTTCAAACGGGATGTCGACTATGTCGTAAAGGATAATCAGATTATCATCGTCGACGAGTTCACCGGCCGGTTGATGCCGGGCCGGCGGTGGTCCGATGGATTGCATCAGGCAATCGAAGCGAAAGAAGGTGTGAAGATTGCCAACGAGAACCAGACACTGGCATCGATCACCTTTCAGAATTACTTCAGGATGTATAAAAAGCTCGCGGGTATGACCGGAACCGCTCAAACGGAAGCTGCCGAGTTCGCTCATATCTACAAACTCGATGTGGCCTCCATCCCGACCAATCGCTCGTTGATTCGCGTTGAATATCCGGACGTGATCTACAAGACCGAACGGGAGAAGTTCAACGCTGTGGTGCGGGAGATTGAAGAGAACCACAAGAGCGGTCGCCCGGTTCTGGTAGGAACAATCGCGATCGAAAAGTCTGAAAAACTCTCCCAGATGCTCAAGCGCAAAGGCATTTCGCATAACGTCCTGAATGCAAAACATCACGAACGCGAAGCCGAAATCGTGTCTCAGGCCGGTCGATTGAACATGGTGACGATTGCAACGAACATGGCCGGTCGAGGAACCGATATTCTGCTCGGAGGCAATCCCGAGTTTCTCGCCAGAGAAGAGACTGTGCGCAGCGGAGTGCCGGAGCAGAGTGATGAGTATGAGAGGGTGTACCTGGAGAATCTCGAGAAAATGAAGGAACTGACTCGCAGAGAACATGACAATGTCGTCGCTCTGGGGGGACTTCATATCATTGGAACCGAGCGTCACGAGTCGCGCCGGATCGACAATCAGTTGCGCGGACGTGCCGGACGCCAGGGAGATCCGGGATCCAGCCGATTCTATCTCTCGCTGGAAGATGATCTGATGCGGATTTTCGGATCCGATCGGATCGCATCCCTGATGGAGCGTCTCGGAATGCAGGATGATGAACCGATTGAGCATCCCTGGGTGACGAAGTCGATCGAGACTGCTCAGAAGCGCGTCGAACAGCATAATTTTTCCATCCGCAAGAATCTTCTGGAATACGATGATGTCATGAACCGGCAGCGCGAGTTGATCTACTCACAGCGAAATGTCGTTCTGCGTTCGGAAGACCTGACCGAATACGTTCAGGAGATGGTTGCCGATGTTCTCGAGGAGATACTCGAAAACCATATCCCCTCAAAATCACATCCCGAACAGTGGGATATGGAGGGGCTGGAGAAATCCCTGATCATGACGTTCGGCGGACTGGTCAATCTCAGTCATCCGGCCGGCGATTACTGGACCGATATCACGTTTCTCGAATATCTCTCGGACGAGTATCTCAAGGTCTATCGCGCGAAAGAGCAGGCGGTTGGAGTCGAACTCCACCGGCGTCTGGAGAAGTACATTCTGCTCGAGCGCATCGATGTGTACTGGAAAGATCATCTCCTCAATATGGATCATCTGAAGGAAGGAATCGGGTTGAGGGGGTATGGTCAGCGCGATCCGCTGACCGAGTACAAACGGGAGGGATTCGACCTGTTTGAAGCGCTGATCAGCGCCATCAAGCGCGAGTCGGTTCGCGTGCTGTTTCATTTTCAGCCGGTAGCAGACTCCGAGATACCACTTGCGAAACGACCGTCTCGCGTCGTCGAAGGCAGAGGCGCCATGCAGAGCGCGCACTCGCCGGAAAGAGAAGAACCGGATGACAACCGGAGAACGCCTCAACCGGTCACGACCGTCAGGCGGATCTCCAATAAAGTCGGGAGAAACGATCCATGTCCGTGCGGAAGCGGGAAGAAATACAAGAAGTGCTGCGGGGCGTCGCAACCGGAGAATCCGGATACACTCCAGTCAGACCAGTGAGAGTCGGCGGTATCCAGTTTTCGGCCGGCCCGGATCGACAGCAGAACATTCAACGAGCGCTCGGATTCGCTCGTGTCGGTTTCGAAAAAGGTGTTCGAATTCTCGCATACAGCGAATTGTTCTCCCTGCCTTGGTTCAAACCCAGCGATCCTCAGTATCTCGATTTCGCCGAAGAGATCCCCGGCCCTTCGACGGAACCATTTCTGGAGTTGTGCAACGAGTTCTCATCCTATGCACTATGCCCGATTTTTGAGCGAACCCCGAACGGTAACTATAACACAGTGGTCGTCGTCGGCCCCGATGGCATCATGGGGCGATACCGAAAAAACCACATCCCGAACATCGCATTCTGGGAGGAACAGCTTTTTTTCCAACAGGGGGATGCAGGGTTGCCGGTTTTTGAGACACCTTTTGCGAAATTCGGGATCCAGACTTGCTGGGATAATTTCTTCCCGGAAGGCGCGCGTACTCTGGCCTTGAACGGTGCTGAGATCATTTTTTCCCCGACTGCTGCGGCATTCGATTCTGAAAGTCGGTGGACTTCCGTCATTTCCGCAAATGCGATCAGTAACAACCTGTTCATTTTCCGTATCAATCGGGTCGGCAAAACCGGCCATCTGCAGTTTTATGGTCGATCGTTCTGCGTGGATCCATTCGGCGAGATGGTGAACAAACCGGCATTTCACCGCGATGCCCTGTTGATCGCCGACCTCGATCTGGATGTTATCCGTCTCGCTCGTCAGGAATTTCCCTTCCTGGCTGACCGACGCCCTGACCTGTATCATGACATCATTCGGCCCACTCAATCCTGATTTCGCCTCCTCCCGATCAGCACTTCTGTTCGATCTCGATGGGACGATCACGGATTACCGTGCCAGTTCGGCGGAAGGGTTGAAACGAGCGTACCGGGCGTTGGAGGGTAATGTTCCCGAGATCATGTTCGGGGAATTCGCGTCCGCCTATGCTGCGATCATTGAAAATGAGCATCCCGAAGCATCAAAGCATGGGCTCACTGCTTCGGCTTTCGACACGCGTGTCAAGCGATTCGCCGCAACCCTCGATCGACTCCGCACAAGCTTCACACAGCCCTTGCTTCAAACGATGGCGCGCGAATACGGAATTGGCCGGGCCGAGGGCGCTTCTTTGTTCCCGGGGGTGCGGGAAACTCTCACGATTCTGAAACAGCATTTTCGGATCGGATTGATCACAGAAGGCTCGGTTGAAACACAACAGAAACAGATTGACCGGCTTGATCTCGGTCCCTTTTTTGATTCCATCACGATCTCGGGCGCGACTCCTTATCATAAGCCTGCTCCTGATCTGTATCGGATTGCTTCGAGGAACCTTGAAGCAGATCCGCAGGGGATCATCATGATTGGTGATCGCATCGACTGGGATCTTCAGCCTGCTCATGCTCTGGGTATGAAAACAATTCTTTTTTTTGAGGACAACCAAGCGATCGGCATGATAGAATATTCGCATTGTGTCGATGCGGTCATCACCCGCTTCGGCGATTTAACGGCGATCATTCCTGAGAAAAATTGATTTCAGGCAGATTGAGAAGAGCGGCATGTCGATCAGTGGAAATTTCTCAGCGATGCCACCAGAAGATCTCTTCCAGTGGATCTCACGCGGTCAGAAAAGCGGTATTTTGTATGTTCGTTCCGGGAATGACACGAGAAACATTTTTGTATGCGATGGTTCGGTGGTGGCCGTCAACTCGTCGCGTCTGCGCGACCGTCTCGGATCCATTCTGATTCAGTCTCAGGGCCTCAAACAAGATACGCTCGATAAGCTCATCGCGGAACAATCAAGAACCGGAACATTCATCGGTGAGTTGGTGATTCGAGAAGGACTCATCACGAAAAAACAACTCAATGAAGCACTTGAGGAACAGGTTCAGGCGATCGTCTTCGAAGTGCTCGGATGGATCTCCGGAGATTTTTCCTTTGAAGAACGTGAATTGAAAGATAGTGAACGATTGATCCTTCCTCTTAAAATCAGCAATCTGCTCCTGGAAGGCGCGCGACGACGCGATGAGATGGCGCGACTGAGGACCGTGATCCCCTCCGAAAATGCTGTTTACAGAAAGACATCGCCCGAAGTTCCAGCACCCGATTCGAAGCATCCTCTTCTGACACGGATTTTCAACATGCTCGAGAACCCTAGGACGGTCAAGGAAATCAACGAGCGTCTATATGCTTCTGAACTCGCCGTTTATGATTGCCTGCATCAGTTGTTGGAAAAAGGAGCAATCGTGCGGGATCTTGATGTTGAAAATGCACGGATCCAGATCGATGTCTCGATCGCCTCCACGATGCAACGGGTACAGACATTGATTGAGTCAAAGTATTATCATGAGGCGATTGAGTCACTGATCTCGATCATCAAACAGGCTCCATTTCATAGTGAGTGCCGTGCGGAGCTGAAGCGAGTCGAAAAAATGCTGTTGATGGATGCCCGGAAACTGATCGATTCTCCGGATCTTGTTCCCAAGATTCGCCAGAGTTTCAGCTCGATCCAACCCGATAATCTGCAATTGACGCTCCAGGAAGGTTTTGTCTTTTCCAGAATCGACGGTCGCACCAACATCAAAATGCTCAAGTACGTCACAAGCCTCTCTGAAGACACGTTGTATGTCATTGTGCACAAGTTCATCCGTATGGGTCTGGCGTATCTCGACAAAGCTCCAGGCGCAGTGAAACGTTAGATCGGATGTGACACCGATTCCAGACACCAAACACGGATTCACAGATCCCGGCCGGATCCTCTTCATGGTGTCCATTCTTCTATTCCTGGCAGGAGCGTGCTTTTATTGGTTTTATACCGTTGAAGATGCGTTTATCTCGTATCGGTATGTCGATCGACTCGTCGGAGGAGACGGATTGGTATTCAACCCCGGAGAACGTGTCGAGGGATATACGAATTTCCTTTGGGTGCTCGTTCTGACGCTTCCACGAATGATGGGCTCGACCGAATCACTGCCGCTTGCGGCCAAATGGGTCGGTCTGTTTTGTTCTCTGTTCACATTGGTGCTTTCATATGGAATCGCCGGAAGAACCCTCTCGCGGACTTCCGCTGCTTTTGTCCCGCTTCTGATTGCCGCATCTCCCGGATTTCTCGTGTGGACGGTCGCAGGACTCGAAACGCCCCTCGTCACGTTTTTGATTGTTGCCAGCATGTACTGTGATCAATCCGAGCGCTCATCCCGCTCTTTCTTGAGTGGAATCTGTTTCGGTCTCGCCATGCTGACTCGTCCTGATGCTTCAATCATCTGCGGAACTTACGTCATTGTGAACGCTTGCTTCAGGAATAACCCTATCCGATATCTTTCAACCGTTTTCATGGGCGGGTTTTGCGTTGTTATCCCGCACGTTTTGTTCAGATACATCTACTACGGAACCCTGGTGCCCAATACTTTCTGGATAAAAACGACCCGCTTTCAAGGCGGTGGGACCGCCTATTTCATGAAGTATCTGCCGACTTCCGGTCTCCTGACCGTGTTGCTCGCCCTGCTCGGACCCCTGATCCGCGGGAAACACCGGAACCAGTGTCTCGGATGGAGTCTGCCCGTCTGCCTGTATGGCGCATACATCCATCATATCGGAGGTGACTGGATGCCCATGGGTCGGTATCTCGTTCCCCTCATGCCATTGATAGCCCTCAGTGCGCTCTCCCTCATCGATGCCAAACTGAACGCCTGGCCGAGACTGCGATACGCGATCCCCCTGCTATGCACCCTGTTCGCTCTGAGTTCGCCGCATATCAATCCCATTCAGATGAGACGCTGTCGGTACAATGAAATCCTGCGATGGGAGCGTGCGCAATTCGAAACATGGAAATCGGTCGGCACCTGGTTTTCCGTGAATGCGAAAAAAAGTGATGTTCTGACGACCGGGCTGGCGGGTATCATTCCGTATTACTCGGGTGTGCGGATCATCGATCGAGGTGGATTGAATGATCGTGAAATCGCGGCGATCATTTATCATTCGCTCGATGAGGAGGACGAACTCAGACGGGTCGAAGCGGAGATTTTACGCAGGGAACCGGACTTCATCCTGCCGGAGAACCAGTCTTTCTCGCTGATCGCCGATTCCCCTCAGAAGCTGCCTGACGATTCTGGTTGGTCTTCGATTCATCAAGCAGAATTTGAGGAGAAATACGAACGAAAAACAGGAAAGACGAATCTGGGGTACTTCATGTATTTTCAGAAGCGCGAGGACAGCACCGATGCGATCGAATAACACCCGGAGTTACTTCCTTTGGAGCATTCTGTTTGTGCTTCTGCTTTCTCCGTTGATCGTGCTGCATCAGATTCTCGAGAATCTTCGCGTCAACTTGCCTTCCCGCCGACCGGACATCATGCTGATAACGATTGACACTTGTCGGAAGGATGCACTGGGATGCTACGGAGAATCATCCGGGCACTCACCAACAATAGACCGGTTCTCCAAATCAAATATGCAATTCATTGCATGCATCGCTCAATGCCCGACGACAGCCCCCTCCCATGCAACTATTCTTTCGGGGAAGGATCCTGCGTTTCATGGTATTTACAGCAATGGGATGCCGATCGAGGCGTCGGTTCGACTTCTTCCGGAGTTTTTTTCCCGCAAGGGCTACCGGACGGCTGCATTCATCAGCGGATACTCATTGATTGATCGTGTCACCGGATTGGGTCGCGGATTCGATGTCTATGATGATGAATGGTCGACCCGTTCAGTTGAACGGAGCGGTGATGATACAACGCGAGCCGCGATTCATTGGCTGGGAACAACCGATCCGGGTGTGCCTTGCTTCGTCTGGATTCATCTGTTTGACCCGCACAGCCCGTACGCGCCGCCTGAACTTTTCCGTCGAACGCTCTCGGATCCCGCTTCAAGCGCCGCGACAGATGCGCATCGTGCGGCATATGAGAAGAACGCTCAGACGGCTCTTGGTGCCGGTGACTTCAATGTTCTCGTCAAGGATCCGACATCCCTGACTGCGACCCCCAGTGAAATTCGCATGAATTGGGCGAATTATCTGGAGGAGGTGGCAACGGTTGATCGATGTGTTGAACGATTGCTCATCGCCTTCCGAACCACGGGCCGGGAAAAACCGTTGGTGATTCTGACATCCGATCATGGCGAGGGATTTGAAAAGGATTACTATTTCGGACATGGTGATCGTCTCTGGGAATCAGCCGTCGCTGTCCCGATGATCGTGCAGACTCAGGACCGTCGGAGCAAGCCGAAACTCGTCGATCGTCTCGCACACCACATCGATGTGCTACCGACACTCCTGGAAGAATGCGGAATGAGCGTTGACGACAAGGATTGTCATGGTGTCAACTTGATCGGTCTGGCCAGTAACAGTCGGATGCGTCCCGAGCCATTTCTGTTTTGCAGTGCGCCACCGTTGCCCCGAAAGAAACTGAGTAAAGGGTTGATGCATGCCGTTTACGATTCCCGATTCAAGATGATCCTCACCGTTGACCAATCCGAATACAGCATGTTCGATCTCCAGACCGATCCAGCCGAAACGAAGAATATCCAGTCCGACTACCCGAGGATATACACAGGTCTGAGTCATGCCCTGAGCCAACGATCAGAGCAGGCAGCATATCCGCGCAATGCGCGTTTTCCCGAAAATTTGTCCTCTCATGAAACAAAACAACTGGAGACTCTGGGGTATCTGGATTCGGATGCCGGATCGAATCACGAATGAGAGACGAAAGGCCGGGCGAAGCCCCGGAACAGGATCCCTCGCACTGTCCGCTCGCACGAGAAATGTATTGACTTTGATATCCAAAGAGATTGAGATTGATGTGCCGTGTGCAGGGAGGGAAAAGTTGTATGGATTTGAACATTGGAAACCAGGATCGATTAAAAAATCGCCTTCGGGAACTCGCCGAAAAATTTCATGTCACCGAGTCTGAACTGGCTTCGGAACTCGCTCGTATTCATTGCGAGGACCTGATGCTTCTCAAACGATACCCGGTGGATATCGACGACACAGACTCGATCGAAATGAAAGTCATCGGTGTGATCGGAAGCGAGACAATCGGGCGGGGGATCGCAAAAATCATGGCCGTCCGAGGCGTGCGTGTCGTGATGATCGGAGACTCGGACCGGGATGTTACACAAAGCATGGAGTACATGCACTGCAATCTCGATTGGCTGATCACAAAATGGGAACTGACCGAGACCGAGAAGAAGCTGATTCTTCAAAACATTCATGCCACTTCTGATTTCGGGAAACTCACTGATGTCGACATCGTCTTCGATACAACACGTCTGACATTCGATCGTAAAGTCGCCCTCTACCAGAAACTGGATCACACGATCTCGCCTTGCACGATTGTCGCGATCGATGATGAAACCTGCCCGCTCGAACGTATATCAAACGCAATCTCTCAACCGGATCGACTGATCGGTTTTCACTTCGTCTATCCCGTCTCACGGAGAAAAATCGTCGAGATCACTCCGATTCGGACGACTTCCGCAGATGTTATCCGAAGGATGGCAGGAGTCTCACGTTTTCTCGAAAAGGAGTTTGTCGTTCTGCATGAAACAATTGGTGGAATTTCGACGCGGATCATGGCGCCGTTCATCAACGAAGCGATCCGTCTCTGGTCGGAAGGATGCGCCACTGCGCATGAGATCGACCGGGTGATGCGACTGTCGATGAATTTACCGATGGGTCCTCTCGAGTACGCCGATACGATTGGCCTGGATGCGATTTTTCAGATGATGGAATCGATGTGGCGCTTCTATGGAATGCCTCAGTTCAAACCTCCGGAAAGGTTGGGCTATATGGTCAGATCCGGCATGCTCGGGAAAAAAGCCGGCCAGGGTTTCCATTCCTATAAAGCGTCGCAAATCGGAGAGGTGCTATGATCATTCTTGTCATCAATAGCGGTAGTTCATCGGTCAAATTTCAGGTTTTCAAGATGGAAACGGAGACGGTGCTGTGCAGAGGGATTGTCGAGAAAATCGGATCGAACTTTTCCAGGCTGAAATTGAAGTACGGCAAGGATGGCTCCTATGAGGAATCCTCCGAGATACTCGATCACAGGATCGCGATTTCAAAGATCATCTCCGTTATCACAGACGCGAGATTCAGTATCGTACCGGATGTCGCTGTCATCGGAGCGGTGGGGCATCGGGTCGTGCATGGGGGAGAATCCTTTACCGGATCGGTGCTGATCAGCACGGATGTGATCGATGCCATGGAGAGATGCATCGAACTTGCACCGCTTCATAATCCCCCGAATATTCGCGGCATCAAGATCTGCCGGGAGTTGCTGCCTGACGTTCCGCAGGTTGGTGTCTTCGACACGGCGTTTCACCAGACAATGCCGGATTATGCCTATCTCTATGGGTTGCCGTACTCGCTGTACGAAAAGTACAAAATCCGGCGATATGGCTTTCATGGCACATCACACTATTATGCCTCGCGAGAGGTCGCGCGAATCATGGGACGTGCCGTCGAGGAACTTAAAATCATAACCTGTCATCTCGGAAACGGCGCTTCGATCGCCGCTGTAAGAAACGGAGAGTCGATCGATACTTCGATGGGTTTTACGCCTCTCGAAGGACTGGTTATGGGTACCCGATGCGGCGATCTTGATCCGGCGATCATTCCATTCTTAATCGAGAAGGATCAACTCACTCTTGACGGCATCAACAATCTCATGAATAAACACTCCGGAGTGTACGGATTGGCCGGCATGAAGACCGGTGATATGCGGGATCTTGAACTGGCGGCTGACAGCGGCAACAAACGGGCTCTTCTGGCACGAGACATTTACGCTTACAGGATTCGGAAATACATCGGTGCTTACGCTGCTGCATTGGGTGGTGTGGATGCTGTCGTGTTTACGGGAGGTGTAGGCGAAAACGACCCGCAGATGCGCGAACGCTCGCTGGTCGGTCTCGAGTTTCTGGGCTTGGTCCTGGATCTCGAGCGTAACAAACTGAAGGATCCGGGAATCATATCGAAAGGGGCTGTGCAGATTATCGTGATCAAGGCCGACGAGGAACTCGTCATTGCACGCGAAGCCAACCGGATCGTTCAGTCGTCAGAATAAACCGGTCACTGCGCCTCATTCGAGGCTTTTTTCATCCAGGATGAGGATTTTCGTGCCCATTTGGAGTCAGGATCCGCTCCGATGGCTTTTTCGAATGATGTTTTCGCGTCTGCGAATGCTTTCTGGTGGAACTGGCAGCGTCCAAGATAATATGCCGCACGTGATTGTAACTGTTTGTCATGTGCTGTGTCCGCGACGGGTTGAAGGCGTGGGATTGCAGACGAGAAGATACCGAGTCGGAAGTATACGAGTCCGGCTTCGAGATCATGTTCGAGCAGGTGGTCGATCAGTTCATCTCGGTACTTCACCGCATCGGCATAGTTTTCATGATCCGGGTACATACCGATGAATGTATTGAATGCCTCCAGCGCTTCATGCGCGACAGTCGGGTCACGATCCGGGATGAGTTTGCTTTTGTATTTGCTGAGAGCCAGATGATACTGAGCGAACGGCGCAAGTTTATGTGCGGGATGAAACTCAAGAAAAAGCTCAAAATCAAGAGCGGCTTCATCATACTTCTTGTTCTCGAAACGAGCCACCGCAAGCTTGAATTGACTCATCGTGGCATAGTCGCTCGATGGATATCGATCCCGAATTTTCTCAAACTGATTCTCGGCTTTATTAAACTCAGTTTCCTCAAGATAGTAATTACCCAGAGCAAAGTGATCTTCTGGAGACAGCAGAATGAGTGATCGCATACACCCATTCCAGACCAGCAGGGAAATGCCACAGACTACGAGTTTAAAGAGCTTCATCCAGCGTCTCCTGTTGAGTGCTTCATTTCGCGATAGGTGATAATCCGGCCTTTCCCAAGCGCTTTAGCTTGATACATGGCCGTATCGGCAGCTGAGATAATCGCATCGATCGTGTCGCCGTCATCCGGATAGACCGCAAGTCCGATACTTGCCGAGAGTGCCACATCGGGAAACATCCGTTCACTCTCGATGAGATCGATGATTCTTTGTGAGATTTCGATGGACGCATCGAGATTTCTACCCGGCATCACGATGACGAATTCATCCCCCCCGAATCGACTGGCCAGATCGACGGCTCGAAGCTGATTGCGGAAAATCTCACTGACCCGCTGCAGAGCGGCGTTTCCCTTGAGATGTCCATGGTTTTGGTTGATTTTTTTAAAGCCGTCAAGATCGATGAAGAGCATGCTGAAGATATCGTGCTCATGGATCAGTTTCTCAAGATACTGCTGGGCAAATCCGAAGTTCTGAACTCGAGTCAGGTCATCGATTTGCGCCAACTGCTGAGTCTTTTCATACAGATACGCATTTTCAAGCGCAACTGCTGCGAAATCCGTCAGAACCTCCATATGATCGGCGTCACTCTTACAAAAACCAAGGATGTTCTGACGATTTCCCAATTCCAGGAACCCGATGAGGCGATCCTTCGAGACAATCGGAGCGATCATCATCGATGTGAAAATCCTCTCGAGATAGATGGCTTCGTCGCGGATGATCTCATGTTTCGAGAAGGGGCTGATATCGTAGATTGGTCCGTCGCAATTTCGCAGCGCATGGATCAGTGTCTGATGCAAACGCCGTGTCGGCAGCAAGGGCTTCTCATCTTTCTTTTGTCCCTTCTGGCCGCGCAGGATTCCGATGTTCATATCCTGCGAGACGATAAACAGCGCGTAGTATTCTGCCGGAATCAATTGAGCGGCACGTGATACAATCAAATCGTACAGCTCGAATGCCGAAAGGGTCGAAGCAAAATCGAGACCCACATTGACCAATGTGCCGATCTCGTTGATCCGGGTCGAAAAATCCTCCTGCAATCGTGACATCGTTTTCTGCTGTCGCGAATTTTGAACAATGTGAAACAGCGCATGGGCGATCATGGATGGAGGCGCATCCTGCGGCAAAGTCAGGTCCAATGTATGTTCGACACCTCCAGCAAGCGACAGATCAGGATTCTCAATGCCAATGACGGGAATCTCAAGGTGAAGATAATTTAGCTGGGCATGCGTCGTGTTGGAGATCCGATGCTCCTGGTTGCAAGGAACGATCACAATATCCGAACGATCCGCATCATCCAGATCTGTCGTAAAATCGATCCTGGAATGTCCGAGGACTTCGGTTAACTTCAAGATATCGATTTCGAAGGAGCGATCCGCGATTAAAACTTTGAGAGCTTTCATCTTGTTCTTCCCAATCCGCTCTATATCATATCAATGCGGGTCATTGAAAGGAAGCCATCAGGATTGATCCGCAGGAGGACCAGAGATGAACACCCAAATCAGTAGCCTCGGGATACCAAGCTACCCATCGCCCCTCGCCCTGTCCAGGATAAAAGGAGATCTGATATCCGATTTCATCACCATGGAAGCACGAATCACCGTATCGGCCTATCTTCACGACTGGAAATCATATTGTCAGAGCGGTCAGGAACCTCCTTCGTTTGAATTGGCCGGCCCGCGACCGATGATATTTTTCAATCCTTCGAATGTCCGAGCCGCGATCGTAACGTGCGGTGGGTTGTGTCCCGGATTGAACGACGTGATCCGCGGAGTCGTCATGGTTTTGTATCATCAATATGGCGTGCAGGAAATTTTTGGAATTCGCTATGGATTCCGAGGTATGACCATGCGTTATGCCGGCACGAACATCCCCCTCACCCCGGAGATCGTCTCGGATATCCACACTCGAGGCGGCACATTTCTCGGATCATCCCGCGGCAATCAGGAAGCGGTCGAAATGGCGGATTTCCTTCAGCGAAGAGGTATTCAGATGCTGTTTGCAGTAGGAGGAGACGGTACCACGCGCGGGGCGATGGCGATCGCCGAAGAATGCCGCAAGCGAGACTATCCCGTGAGCGTGATCGGAATCCCAAAGACAATCGACAACGACATCGCATTTATCGATCGCAGTTTCGGATTTATTACGGCAGTGGCAAAAGCTAAAGAAATCTTGGACTGCGCACACGTCGAAGCGCAGGGAGCTCCCAACGGAATCGCCCTGGTGAAACTCATGGGACGTCATTCCGGATACATTGCCGCTCGCGCATCTCTGGCCAGCGGCGACGTCAATTTTGTGCTGATCCCCGAACAACCATTCGATCTGGATGGAGATAACGGATTTTTGAAGCATCTCGAACATCGGATCGAAAGGCGTGGACACGCTCTTGTGGTCATCGCCGAAGGCAGTGGGCAGGAACATCTAAAAGAGTCAGCCGACCAACTTGGAACCGATGCATCCGGAAATCGTCGTCTTGCGGATATCGGCACGTTCATGAAACAACGCATCGCGGATTACTTTGAATCGAAATCGATTGGAATTAACATTCGCTATTTCGATCCGAGTTATGAAATCCGATCGGCTCAAGCCAGTGCAGAAGATAGTGTTTTTTGTTCCGAACTCGCCCACAATGCTGTGCATGCAGCGTTTGCCGGCCGGACCAATATGCTCGTCGGAACCTGCAATAACTATTTCGTTCACATTCCTATGGCCCTTGCGGTGTCTCAACGGAAAGTCCTGGATCCCGACGGCATGGAATGGTTGTCCGTCGTGCAAAGCACGGGTCAGCCGCTTCGAATGATCAATGGATGATTCGGTTCAGCGATCGAGCAGCATGAGCGAAATTCCGGGAATGTAGGTGATCAGCACGAGAGACAGAAGAAGAATGATCAGAAACGGCAGTGTGGCGCGATAGACATATATGACGGGCTGCTTGAACCGTATGCTGGAAATGAAGAGGTTCATCCCGACCGGCGGAGTCAGATAACCGATATTGAGATTCGCCAGGAAGAGGATTCCGAGGTGTACTGGGTCGATTCCGTAACTCGATGCGATGGGAGTGATCAGTGGCACGACGACGATGATGGCTGAGAAGATATCCAGCATGCAACCGACGATTAACAGAAACATGTTCAGACAAATCAGGAAAGCCAATGGGCTCGTGATGTGACCCTTGATCGAGTCCAGAATCTTGATCGGTACCTCCGCATCGAGAAGGTAATTGGTATATGCGAGTGAACAGCCCATGATGATCATGACGGATCCAACAAGGATCATGCTGCGCTGGATGATATTGGGAAGATCCTTCAATGCAACATCCCGATAGAGGAAGACCTCGACGAGAACGACGAGAAATGTCGTTAATGCCGCCGCTTCGGAGATCGCGAACTTGCCGGAATAGATACCTGCAATCACGATAATCGGAAGTGGAATCTCATATCGCGCGGCAACAATCGCTTTGAACAACTCTTGAAATGAGAAAGTCTGTCTTGGAATGTTCCTCTTGCGGGCATATACCATACAGAGCAGCGCGAGTAATCCGATCATCAGACAACCCGGCAGAATGCCTCCGATAAACAGCTCATCAACCGACGTGCCCGCAATCACTCCGTACAGAATGATTGGCAGGCTTGGAGGAAACAACAAGCCCAGACTGCCTGAGGTCGTGATCAAGCCAAGAGAAAACTTTCCGCCGAACGATTCACTGACGAGAGCAGGGAAGAGCAAGCCTCCGAGCGCGACGATCGTCACTCCGGATGCACCAGTGAATGCCGTGAATAATGCGCAGGCAATCAGACATACGAGAGCGAGACCACCCGGTATCCAGCCGAACGCGGCGTGCGACAAACGAACCAGACGGCGTGGCGTCCCGCTCTGAGCCATAATGTAACCGGCAAAAGTGAACAACGGAATCGGCAACAGCATCGGCATGCTTGCCAATCTGTAAAACTCGATCATGGTCAACGACAGATCAAGATCGCTGAAATACAGATGCATGATGGCATTCGCTGCAATGATGATAAACAGGGGCGTGCCTAAAAGAGCCAGAAGAAGCGTGATCAGACCCAGCAGGATCATTGTTGTTTACCGATCCCCGTGATCCGATCTATGGCAAGGATCAGAAATCTCAAGCCGATGAACAGAAATGACGCTGGAATCGGAAGTTGCAGAATCCACGAACGAATGGGTGCAACGATGACGGGGCCCATCTGATACTCATCGATGATGAAGCGGACGGATGCATGAATCAGAACGATACAGATCAGTACTGAGACAAAAAACATCCCGGATTCTATATATGCCCGGCCGCGGGGCGACAACAAACGCTGGAAAACATCGATGTTGATGTGTTCATTCGTCCGCGTTGCAGCGACTGCTCCAGCCAGAGCACTCCACATGACGAGGTGATTGATGATTGGATCGGCCCAGGTGAATCCTTGGTTGAACAGCAGACGTCCGGAGATCTGCACGAACGAAAGAATCACCAGCGAAGCCAGCAGGAAGACCAGATAGACAGATTCCACCCGCCGTACAATGGTTCCGATTCGTTCCAGAGATCCGAGTTTCATGTATGACCGGTCAATGCCTCGGTTCCCCGACGATCGTGATGATTTTTTCCAACAGGATCTTCGAACTGTCGCTGTCGATGAGAGTCTTGCGGGCATCTGCCGAGATCGATTCCACGTTTTTCCGAAAATCCTCGGATGGCGTTGTCATCTGAACTCCACGGCCTTTGATTACTTCAATGGCTCGTTGATCTTCAAGCCGTATCTGATCGGTGATGTTCTTCATATGTCGACTGACGATCTCCCGGACTGGTTCACGAAGGTTCTCTGGAACCCGTTGCCAGGCCTTATCACTGATTAAAAAACCTCCGAACGAGTAGCTGAGCGGGAGATCCGACATGTAGTTGATCTTCGAAAACCATTGCAGCGACAGAATGCCTGTGGGCGTGTTGAAAACCGTATCCAGCAACCCGGTCTGCAACGCAGTCATCACATCGCCTACTCCGAGTGACACGGGCGTGACATCGGCTGCCGCATACAGCGCTTTCATTACCGGATCATTCTCCCATAGCCATGCCTTGGATTTTTTCAAGTCATCGGTATTCCGGATGTCCTTCTGAGAATACAGATACGTAAAACCAACTCCTGTGAAACCGAGAGTCTCAAAGCCGAGATCCTGATAACTTTTTATGAGATCGGGGGTCAGTTTCTGGAGCAACACATCAATTTCAGAATCCGATCTGAAAACACCGGGCAGAGTGAGAACCCGAAAATCCGGATAAATTTTATACAAACCCCGGCTGGTCAGGCAGGCTCCGTCGAGTTGGCCAACTCGGATCTTCCGAAGCACAACATCATCATCTCCCATGATACCACCGGGATAGATCTTGAACTGGACTTGTCCACCAATGGCTTTCTGCAATTCTTCATTCATGCTTTTGAATTGATTCACCCACGCGCTTCCTTCAGGCGCAAGAATGGACATCTTGAGAACAACTGATGATTCTGCGGCAGACAATGCCGAAGGAAACGCAGTGAGTAATAGAGTTACGAGCAGAGCGAGAAGAGGTATTTTCATCGAGCCTCCTAAAAAAGATCGTCGATTGAATTCAAGAGATTGGTGGCTTTCCTGCGGGCGAGCGCATTGGAGAGATTCAGATCGGAAGAATGGACTGGAGATGCAGCGAGCACTCCTTCGAGCGTTTGCCGAAACAACTCCCGATCAAGAACAGAGCGGGCGTAATACTCCGCAAACAGCACCCGGGGCATCAGCGCATCCTCCCCGGCGATCGCGATCCCACGCTCGAAAAACACCCTGCATTTCTCCGGATCACCTCCGGCAATGACAGGTTTTCGGGATTCGTAGATTCCGAAAAACAGAAACACGCCTCCATCATTGTACTCCGGAGACACTTTCATGACTGCCTCCATCAGGCTGATGATCTTGGGCAGATCGGCCATGGCAAGAATCGTGTCTGGGTGAGTAACCAGCCAACCCGCCCAGGCGTAAGCGGTCCAATAGACATAAGGGACGCGTTCAGGGTCGAGTTTGTGCAAAATGCCGTTCAGTTGATCCGGAGTCAGTTCCGAGAATGTTCCGTCGATATCGAATGCGATTCTGGAAGCCCGCAGAGCATATTCAAGAGCGCGATGATACAGCACAAAAGCGCGTTCTCCGGATTCTTCCTGAATGAAAGCCGAGCTGTATGTGGTGTATGCCTGAGCGCCGCTAAGAAGCAACTGCGGGTCATCGGGAGATCGACTGATCGCTGCGTCGATGCTTAACAACAGCGTGGCCGACGCGTCACGGGCAATTTCGGGATCGGGTTGTTGCCGAAGACTATCGGAGATGGCACTGGAGGCAGAGCGGACGTACTTTCTGGCAAATCGCTTTATGGAGCAGCCCTGAATGCTGAAGATAAGCAGAATCGTCAGCGACAGGGTGAATAGCCGGTTCAAGAGGAATCCCGGCGTCGTCGGCGAATCAGAGATAACGCAGGAGCGAGTCCATATCATCGAGCATTCCTCTATATACTTGGGTGTCGTTCAAGGATTGGGCTGTTTCTTCGGGAGGATTTACGGCAGCGCTGCCGAGTCTGATGAATTGAGAGGTCGAGTGGCAATGGAGAAGCACTTCGCGTGCAAAGATGCGGGAAATCAGCTGGAGGCGTTGAAAATCAGGTGAACCCTGAGTGCGTGCGGAAATGGTTTTTCGAATCAGAGCAACAGCTGTCTCGACTTCCGTCATATTGTCCGCCAGCAGGAACATCAAGTGCTGCATCCGTGTCAATTTCTGCTGATGAACGAATTGGATGGTCTCATTGAGAATGTGTGCGGCCTGACCAACCAGACCGGCATGGATAGTGTCATCCGATACAGTTGCCATTTCATTAACCATGGCTCCGTAAAACTGCCACTTCGATTTGACACTGGCACGCCATCTGAAGGTACTGATGATCATCTGCTGAATCTCACTGGTACCTTCATAAATGGTCGTGATTTTTACGTCGCGCTTGATTTTCTCGACATCATACTCATGAATGTATCCATAGCCACCGAGCGCCTGGATTGCTGACTCCGCGCAGGCATTGCCGGATTCAGTCGCGAAGAGTTTCGCGATGGATCCCTCTATCTGGAGATCTTTTTCTCCGGAATCCAGGCGATCCGCCACTTCTTCGATATAAGCGCGAGCCGCTTCCAGGCGGATATAATGCGGAATGATCAGCTTGTGTGTGTACCCCTGTTTTTCGATCAATGGACTACCGAACTGGATGCGTTCCCGGGCGTACGAAACGACTCGTTCCAGTGCGGCAACGCCCGCACCGAGTCCAAATGCGGCGACCATCAATCGCGTATAGCCGAATACTTCATTGGCCTGATTCAGGCCCAGTCCCGGTATGCCTCCTACCAGTTGGTCCAATGGAACGAAAACATTATCAAAGGTTAAAGGTGCGGTATTGGAGCATCTGATGCCATGCTTTTCTTCCGATTTTCCAGGTTTGAATCCCTCTGCATCTTTCTCGACGATGAAAAAAGTCGGGCCTTCAGGGGTTTGTGCCAGGACGGTCAGGAAATCCGCAAATCCACCGTTGGATATGAATTGTTTGTTCCCATTGATTCGATATCCCACGATCGATCCCGTGTCATCCGTTACCGGTTCCGCTTTTGTCTTGAAGTTCGAGAGATTGCTGCCTGCTTCCGGTTCAGTGACTGCATAAGCGACAATGCAACCTTCCTCGGCTATCTTCGTCAGCCACTTCTGCTTCTGCTCAGGTGTCGCTCCGACCAGGATGGGATCCGTGCCGAGGTGAATGGCAAGAAAAGCGGTTGCAATCCCGAGACAGACTTTCGCCATTTCTTCCGAGATGACTGCAATATCTCTGGCTCCGCCACCCATGCCGCCGAATTCTTCGGGAATGAACAGCAGTTGCAGACCGATGTTGGGACCGAGAAGCTCCCGAATGATGTTCTCCGGGAATTCTTCCAGTTTATCGAGTTTCCTCAAGACGTCCGGGGTCATCATCCTCTGCCTGACTTTCAACAGCAGATCGACTATCATTTTACGTTCATCCAGCGGTAATCCGGCTTTTCCCATCGATGTGACCTCCAATTTCATTGACATCCCATTCGGGATGCGGCGCGGGTTAAAAAAAACTACACGATCGGGACTCAATCTGCAATGATTCCATGCGAGTCCGATGAATGGGAGATCTTCAGGCCTTCGGGGGCCAGATTCCGGGGAAATGTGTCCGTAGTGTCTGAACCGTCAAAGAGAGCGGGAGCCCGACCACATTGAAATAACAACCCAGTATCCGGGTGATGAAGGCCGCGGCATATCCCTGAATGCCGTAAGCTCCGGCCTTGTCTTTCCATTCGCCTGTCTCCAGGTAGAAACGTCGTTCAGACTCGGATACTAATCTGAAATGAACCGTACTGACTGCATGTCGCGTGATGGTTCGACCCGATAATGATGAGAATGCAATGCCGGAGAAGACCCGATGGGTGCGACCGGACAACAATGCCAGCATGTCCTCGGCTTGACATCGATCGGAGGGCTTTCCCAATATCCGGTTTTCGCAAACGACAATGGTATCAGCACCGAGAACAACGATGCCGGAATGATCGGGACGCACGGATTCCGCTTTGTTTTTCGCATGCATGATGACAACTTCCGAAGGCGACAGAAGGCCCGATATCGGTGGTTCTTGATAACCCGGCTTGCAGACTCGCGGATCGAGACCGATCTGACGAAGTAGTGCGATTCTCCGGGGTGAACCCGAAGCGAGCCATAACTCCGTGAAACTACCAGTGCTCGTCATTTCAGGATAACATGCAAATCCTGCGAACAATTGAGGCAGTGTCCATCGGGCGACAGATCAATCTGAATGTTTCGATATCCGGATCGCTGAACAGCCGGCGTTCCACAGGACGGACAGATCGTGTCGGATTCGGATGGAGAGATGTTGCCCAGGTAGACAAAGTCCAGATACTGCCTGAGAATCATGCGGGCGGTCTTCAATGTTTCATAAGACGTCGGGGGCTCTGACAAACGATACTCTGGATGGTAGGCACTGAGATGAAGCGGGGTATGGCTCGATAACTCGTTTTGTATAAACACTCCGAGTCGATGAAACAACTCTTCGCTGTCGTTGCGGTTCGGGATCACGAGGTTGGTGATTTCCAGATGACAGTGGTGACTTGCCATTCTGGCGGTCTCGAGAACAGGG
Organism: uncultured bacterium; assembly: GCA_937951895.1. Classification (GTDB taxonomy): domain Bacteria; phylum CSSED10-310; class CSSED10-310; order CSSED10-310; family CALFER01; genus CALFER01. The sequence goes on along the minus strand of CALFER010000045.1, from coordinate 9,431 downwards.
TCCCTCCAACCATGACAGATTGATCGATAAAAATCCGAATCCATCGACTTGATGTCGATGTTCATCGCGTCAACGAAGGGCAAGATCATCGCCAGAGGCTCCGGGTTAATCATACCGTTGGTGACCAGAGCGGTTTTGATGCCGGATTCACGAAGCATGCGGCAGCAATCCAGAACGTAATCAAACCACACGACCGGCTCGGCATATGTAAATGCAACAGACGGAGTACCCGCGTTCAGAGTCGCTTGAAGCAAATCAGCAGGGGAGATGTAGGTTGTTTCGGCATCGATCTGGGAAATCGACCAGTTCTGGCAGAATGCACATTTCAGATTGCAGCCATTGTTCCCCGCCGAAAGGACACGGGATCCGGGTAGAAAGTGGTACAGCGGTTTTTTTTCGATAGGATCGACATGCAATGCAGCAACGTGTCCGTAGGATGATGACACCAGTCGCCCCCCGCGGTTTTCTCGTGATCGGCACAATCCCTTCATTCCCGGAGGAATGAGGCAACGATGCGGACATAACAAACAGCGGACCCCGCGATCGTTCGTGAAAGGTTCCTGAAAGAGAGACTCGGGATCCTGCGGGATGTGCTTCATCGGATTCGGTCGATCAGAATGTCTGGAAGTCTTTCAAGAAGTTCCCGCTCACGTGAAGGCTTGATTCGTTCGAGGTTTTTGACTGCGAGAACGGATTGTTTCCTTGCTTCATCACGAACCTGTCGATCGATCTGATACTCGTTCATTTTTGACTGATAATCGATCAATCTTGTATCGAGATCCGGTCCGGCACCTGATTGAAGGATCGCCATGAACTCTTTCGAGGATACCGGATCGAGTGCTTCGATCAGGAGTAAGGCAGGAAGAGTGATCCTCCCATCTCGGACATCCTGGAATATTTTCTTTCCAAGGTCCTCTTCGCCACCAATCCAATCCAGAAGATCATCGATGATTTGGAATGCCAGTCCGAGATGTCTGCCGTACTGAGCGAGTGCACGGATTTCCCGTGTTGTGCCGCAGGCGGAAGCACCAAGAAAACAGGCCAATTCCATCAGCCGGGCCGTTTTCCGTTCGATCACCCAGTAATACCGTTCGATACTACCTGTATCGGAATGCTGATTCTTCAGTTGAACGATCTCTCCTTCCGTCATCGCGATGACCGTGGCGTTGACGGCGGCCTGGCAGGATCTTTTATCGCGAATCATCATCGAGATGGCCTTTGAATAGAGGAAATCACCGACCAGGATGGCGAGATGGTTGCCAATGAGTTGATTGGCGCTGGGCAATCCGCGCCGCAGCGAGGCATTGTCGAGGACATCGTCATGGAACAGACTGGCTGAATGGATCAGCTCTATGACTGCAGCATATTTGAAACAGCGACTATCCGAACAGCCCGATGCTCCGGCGGATAACAATGCAAGAACGGGTCGGAGACGCTTTCCGGGTCGTCGGATCAAAGGAAGAATCAATTCAAGGGTTTCCGGATCGTCCCGACTGAAAAGATCGATGATTTCCCTGTCCATTCGCTCCAGACCGCATTGAATCAACGGATCCTGGAACAGAGCGGATTGAGATGAACCTGTCATAGGTATCCGAATGAGACTACTCTTCCGGCGTGTCGATCGCCTCGACGGTCAGAAGGCCCTCTTTTTTCATTTTTTCTTTCAGGTTCTGAACGTACGAATTTACGGTTTGCTGCTGCTTCGAACTCAGGAGTTTCGCATTTAAAGAAGGGATCTCTGCATTGAATTGGGTCTCATCGAAAGCCTTGGACGATTTCACTTTAAAGATGACACATTTATCGTTGAAGACTTTAACCTCTGAGAGATCACCGGGATTCATTGCGAACAAATCATCCGAGATCGTTTCATCGCTTCCGACTTTCGGGATGAAAGCACCAGGCGCAAATTCGCCGGTTGTTTCAACTTTCAAACCATGCTTTTCCGCAACTTTTGCAAAGTCACCCCCGGACTGCAATTCACGATACAGTTCTTCGGCCTTTTGTTTTGCCATCGTTCCAGCTTTGATCTGCTTAACCTTTGTCGTGACCTTTTCTTTAACGGCGTCAAACTCAGGGATATGTGAGTCGATTTTCTGATTCAGGCTGAACAGGAAGATCCCGCGGTTGGTTTCGATCGGAGGGGAAACCGCACCGGGTTCCAGATTGAAAACTTCATCAAAGTTTCTTCCCCGGCCGATCTCCCGTGGTGGCTGATTCTTCTCGAAGAGTTCGGTGGTCTTGATTTCCAGATTGTTTTCGGAAGCGATATCCGACAATTTTTTCGTTTCATCCGTACTAACTTCCCGGGCTTTTTCGAGAGCAAGTTCCTTGGCGGCGTCCCTTTTTATCGCCGTGACGATGCTTGCTCGAACTTCTTCGAGAGGTTTGTAGGAAGCGGTCTTGTGATCAAACTTCTTGATGATGTGATATCCGAAATTGGATTTTACAGGTTCACTGATCTGTTCGTTCTCCAATGCCCAGGCAGTATCTTCAAACGGTTTCACCATCTGTCCTTTTGAAAAGTAGCCAAGGTCGCCGCCATTGGCCGCGCTGGTATCATCGGAAAACTCGGTCGCCAGTTTTTCAAACGATTCTCCGGCATCCAGGCGTTTTTTAATTTCGTTTGCCTTGTTCAGCGCCGCGGTCCAGATTTCTTCAGAGGATCCGGACTCGACTTTAATAAGGATATGTGAGGCTTTTACCTGCTCCGGTTGTTTGTAACGATCCGCGTTCTCGCTGTAATAATCGTCGATATCGTCATCGGTGACGTCAACCGATGCTTCCAGCGCGGTTGTGTCGATCTGAATGTAATCCAGTTTAAACTGATCACCGACTTTAAACTCTGCTTTGTGTTCGTCGTAGTATGCGACTGTTTCAGCGTCGTCCGGGTTGATCTCGTCGAGATAAGTAGAATTCTTCAACGCGATGAAATCGGCATCCAGTTTGATGGATTGCCGGATAAAAGTCTCGCGGGCATCGTCACGGGTGACTGGAGTCAGCGAGCCAATCAATGCCCGAGTTTTCGTCAGAAGGATTTCACGTGCGATCGACTGCTCGTATTGAGCCGGTGTCATCCCCATGGATTTGAGGGCATTATTGTAGTACTGAGGAGAGAACTGGCCATTTTTCAGAAATGCGCTGGTTGTCTTGATGGCATACCTGACTTCCTCATCGGCAACCGTGACGCCGAGTTTCATGGCCTCCTGCGCAAGAATCTCATCATCCACCAGCCGGTTCAATGCGAGTTCCTGGAAGTTCATGTTTCGAGCCATCTGTTCGAAGTTCTCTTTGTACATCTGACGATAAAACTGCTGGTACCGGTTTCGAAGAAGGTTGACCTCAGACCAGTCTATCACCCGTTCTCCGATGACTGCCGCATTGCGAGCCGGTCGTGCGTTATCCGTCCCGACAAAACTCCAACCATAAAATGCAATGAATGCGATGATCACAGGCCACAACGCAACATGACTCCAGAATTTAATTTTCGATCGAAACGTATTGAGCATCGGTAACTCCTTGGCAAATGCGATTCGAAGCTTGTGTTTCCGAAGAAACCAGCGATCAAGATCAGTCAATCTAAAAGAAAACGGGTTGATTTGCAATAAGCAAACAAACCCCTCACCACCATCATGCTCTGATTGATTCCGGGTCTTCGGATTTCATCCGAGAAGGAACCGGATCATGTCTTTGAAGTAGTTGAGACCGAAGGTGTCAAGAAAGAAGTAAGATGAGAAAACTCCGATTGCGGTAATGGCAAGTGGGGTCAGGAGTGTCGAGAGTGCGCGAGTGAAAGTGAAGCGATAAACCTCCTTGATGCTGAGGACAATCAGCAAGAGAGTCCAGAGCAACAGGATCGACATGAGAATGAAGCTGAGCACCCTGAGCGATGTCAGAGTATGGAAAAGGTAGGAAATCGGACCGAGCAACCAAAGAGGGAGGATGTCGATCAGAAGCAGTCTGAACAAAGTGATTCCGCGCCCTCCGCCACCCAGAAAGTCGGCTGTCATATGCAGGACTGCTGCGGAGGCGAAGAAAAAGATCAGCATCAGTAACAGCTCGACAGGCACCAGAATCAGCACACTGGACGGACGGACTCGAAACAAATCGATGTCCTTCAGAAACCGGAACAGATACCAGGAGCAAACAAATCCACCGAACACGAACCAGGGATTACCGGATGGCAGGTGGACGAGATATCGCCGGATTGTTGCAGCGGGTTGTGTCAACATCGTGAATACACTTTTCAATGCGATCATGGATCAATCTCTCTGTGTCACGATCGTGTGTGAGTCACACGTACGATCGGTCTGAGTTTCTGCAAGGTCGCTGGCGCATCGGTTGACATGAGTGGAAAGCGCGGTTCGACACCGAGACAGAAATTGCTGCACCCGGTCTGAAGCAAAATCGGGATAAGTCCAGGGAAGCGTTGACCATCGCCTGGCTTGATAGATCAAGGTGACCTCGGCAAAAACCCCGGATCCGACATGGATGCGATGGGCAAAATTCTTTGATGTCGCCAGTACGATTTTCGATAAATCGACATATCCCGGATCGATGTTGATCCGTCGACGGATGCGGTTGTTTTCGAGAAACGCATAACCCCATTCGATTCCCCGTGCATTGAGTTTGAACTGAACGAGAGAGTCCTGAGTGAATGCAGGGAGAAACGAGACAAATCCCTTGAAGAGTTCATCCCCCATCTCGTCACAATAATAGTCGGTATGGTTAAAGGGAGATGGCGCCAGAACTTCCATCACCGGAGGCATCAGTACTTCCAGTTTCTGTCGGGCTTCGTCGAACAATGCTGCGTCCGGAGTGAGAATTGCAGCGAATGGAACGACCGGCGATGGGAATGTGAGGGACTTCAACGGTGTCTCCGGGAGGAATCCTTCCTGATGTTTCGCCGGTTCAGTTCTTCTTCGTAATACTTGCCGTAAAGAACCTCCCAATCCCGGCTTCCTTCCGGTGGCGCCTTCGCTTGTCCCTGAATCATCTTCCGGGCGATTTTGTCGATTTCTTCGCCGATTTTCAATTCGCTTGTGATCACATGTTTAATGCGCAGGCGAATATCATTCTGATCACGAAAAACTTCAAGACTCGGTTCCGTTTCGATCCGGTCTGCGATGATACGGGCGAGATCATTGATTTTCTGGTTTGAAAGTTTCATCCGAAATCTCCTGAAGGATCAGATAATAATATTACGCTCCTTCGCAAGCTTTTCTTTCACCATCTTGAACATTTCATGATAGTGGATATGATCCTGATCCATCTTCTCAGTGAACTTCTTTAAAATTTCCTTGACCTCTTCATCCAGATTCTCTTCTTTTTTCAACTCTTCACTGATCACATGCTGCAATGCTTCCTGGGCCTTTCCCTCATCAAGAACTTCGATGTATTCTTCTGCTTCAAGTGTATCTAAGATGATTCGGGTCAGATTGGCGATCTCGTCAGGTTTGAGTCGCATTCAGGCCTCCCGTCCAGGACAGATTCCAAAGTCGTCTGTCCGATAGTTAAGGCAGAAATCTACCGTGATTTACAGAAATAATCAAAGACTTTATCCGATGGATGCGCTTGACAGATGTCCCGAAACTCTTTACATTCCTGTTGCCTTTGACGGCAAGAAGCCACGGAAGGAGATACGTACATGGTCAAGGTTTGGAACGAGGAAGACAACAAGTTTTTGCGTGAGAATTATCTGAAATACTCGAATCAGGAACTTGCAGAACGTTTTGGCGTATCCAAGAAATCGATTCAGGGCAAGTTGCGGAGACTCGGATTGCATCGACTCAATGAGGAAGATGCGGGGTCTCTGACCGCGGACTCACCGACAACAGCACCCGCTCCACTCGATGAATTCAAGATCCGCAAAAAGAAACTCCCGGTCAAAGCCCCAAGCGCAACGCAGATGACTCCTTCCACAACACGATATGTCCCGCGGGAAATGACCGAACGTCGAAAGCGTGCCATCCGCGAATTCGACAATGCTTTCAAGATTCTGAGCTCTGGCGATCTCCAGAAAGCACTCGAAGAGTTTCAATTCATCGAAACAACATTCAAGGGAGAGAATGACATCGTTGAACGAGCTCGGATGTTTCACTCCGTCTATTCGCGAAGAGGTGTCGAACCGCTTCCTGAAGCCAAAAACCCGGAAGATTGCTACAAACTCGGTGTTTACTTGTTCAATTCGAACAATACCCCGGAAGCACTGAAGTACTTTGAGAAAGCGATCGAGATGGAACCCGGCTACATCGATGCCGCATACAACATCGCATCTATTCATGCCCGTGAAGGACGTTTCGATGATGCACTCTCCATTCTTGAGCAAGTACTCGATACGGATGAGCGGTTTGTCGAAGTCGCGATGACGGATGATGATTTTCAGGGACTCTGGGAGGATCAACGCTTCCTGACTCTCGTTAGAAGCTATCTGGACGAATAAGCCTTCCTGATCAGCCGGGATTCTCGATGAATTCCTTGTGCAGGATGATCTGCGCGCGCTCAGCATCTTCCAGCCGAATCAATCCGCTGATGGTCGCGTGGGAGTCTACTGTCTGGATGAGCCGTATTCCTGCGTCAAGCAGGCATCTGGAAAATCGAGCCATGACACCTCGCATGCCATGCATGCCTGCTCCCACAATCGATACTTTTACACAGTTCTGACGGATTGAACACTCGGCGTCCAGACGCCCCAGTGCCAGAGTGAGCTGCTCGCGCGAAACAACAGGGGTTGTGAAACGTAGCAGATTCTCCGTCAAGGTGAACATATCCATGCTGATCCCCGCAGCCGCCACCGCTTCAAACACGACGGTGGCAAAAGCATGATCGTCGGCATTCGGAAGGACAACGCTGATCTGATCGACAGAGGGGCCGCAGGCGATTCCGGTTATCATCGCTTCATACTCGAATGATTGTGTGATGACCGTGCTAACTGACCGATCAACCCGCCCGATCCTCGTTTGAATGTCATGCCGAATGGCCAGTTCAACCGCTCTGGGATGCAGAACCTTGGCTCCCTGCCAAGCCATCTGACGGATGTCTTCCGGATGCACTTCCTTCAGAAATCGAGCACTCGGGACAATGCGGGGATCTGCTGAGAAAATGCCGTCAGTATCCGTGTAGATCTCGACCCGCTCCGCATTCAGTGCCGCCCCAATCGCGATCGCGGAGGTATCCGAACCGCCACGCCCCAACGTCGTGATGGCACCGGATTCCGATACACCCTGGAACCCTGCGACCACCACGACTTCAAAGAGTTCCATATCGGCCAGAAGACGATCGGTTTCGATTCTGAGAATCCGAGCGTCACCGAATTCTGAATCGGTGATGATACCTGCATCAAAACCGGATCTGGCGATACACCCGATTCCAGATGCTCGGAGTTCAGTCGCGATCAGAACTGCAGCGATCGATTCTCCGCATGACATCAGGAGATCTCGCTCACGACGACAGATGAATCCGGGATACTCCAGCAACCCGAGAAGGGTCTCGGTGGCATATGGTGCGCCTTTGCGACCCATTGCGGAAACGACGGCGATTACACGATAACCCTCATGAACAGTTTCTCGAATCCGCTGATAGATCCGCGCGCGCAACCGAGGGTCTCCCGTCGTCGTCCCTCCAAACTTCTGAACGATGATTCGATGCTCTGTCATGATTGTTTGTAATCCAGAAAAAAAATGGCGGGAGCGCATGGGAATCGAACCCACCAAGGGCTTGTTAGGTCCCTCTGCCGGATTTGAAGTCCGGAGGCATCACCAGACACCCCCCGCTCCCAGTCACAATTTACCAAACATTGATCGCGTGTGCAATCTTAACGAAGATCCGGAATCACGGCACTCGCTGCCTGAATATGCGTCAACGGATGAGTCAGAAATGCCATCACTTCGATGTGATACGTGTTCGGGAAGAGATCGATCGGCTGAATGACCCGAAGCTTGTATCCTTCTTCCATCAGTAGACCTAAATCTCGGGCGAATGTCGGCGGATTACAGGAAACATAGAGGAGTTTGGCTGCCCGCAGATCGCGAATACGCTTCATCCATGTCGGTGAAACGCCGTTTCTGGGAGGATCGATCACAAGCAGGGATGGCCGCGGGTCATTCAATCTGAACGGAGTTGAATCCGCCCCACTGTAAAAAGCGCTTTGCTTCACTCCGGCGGTCAGAGCATTCCGCTCCGCATGAGCAATAGAGGCTGCATCGAGGTCGACACCGGAAACCGATTGAGCGAATCGTCCCAATCCGATCGAAAAGAAACCGACCCCGCAATACAAGTCGAGAATATGATCTTTCAGGTTTGGCGATGCCAGCATGAGAGCCTGGTCGAGCAGTGATTTCAGCAAATGACGGTTGGATTGGAAGAAAGATCCTGCCGATGTCATGTAATCGATTCCGCCGACACGGTGAAGAACCGACGGCTCACCGATGGTTTCGAATATCCTGCCCGCACCTTGGTTCAGCATTCCCGTCACGGGGATGCCCGCCGTTCTTAACTTCGCAAAAATCTCTGTCAAGTAGATCGGCTTGTCTGATTCAAATGACAGAGCGATCTGATCGCCTTGTACATTTGCATGCAGATGGATCTCAGTCGGAATCGGAGCGGTCAATGGTGCCGGCAGGGCGTTACTCAGAGCCGCAAGCGTTCGGTTCAACAGAGGAGCGAGTAGCGGACAGTTGCGAAGATCAATCAGTTCGTGGCTCTTGCGCGCAAAGAAACCGTAACGCAGTGGGGAAGAATTCGGATCAACCTGAATTTTCGCTCGAAGTCGATACGCGAATGCATCCGGCGATGCGATTGGCGCGCGTACGATCGATGTTTCCTGGACGAGTGGTTTTACTGCATCCTCGATGATCTGACGCTTGGCACGCAATTGGGCCGTATAGGACAGATGCAACAGATGGCATCCTCCGCAACGAGAGAATACCGGGCAATTGGGGAGAATCCGATCCGAGCTTCGAGCGACAATTTCCATCAGCTGGCCCCGGAAGAAATCCGCACTGGTAGTTTCGATTCGCACCTTGGCGGTGTCACCCGGGACTGTGTCGGGAACAAAAACGATCGCATTCCTGTGCTTTCCGATTCCCTCGCCCCCAAAAGACAGCTTCTCTATATACAGGTCAATGATATCTCCTTTGGCCAGTACGGGCTGATTCTTGACGAGTTTTTCTCTGAGGGCATCTTCAGCAGAAGGAACCGTTTTCCCGAACAAACGTTCGAGTTCCGCGCGCTCATCGACTTTTTTCGGAGCTCCGAGTTTTGCCCGGAGTTTTTCCAGTAACTCCTGATCGTCTTGCGGAAACCGGCTCATCATCGATCCTCCTGAAACTCTGACTGTATAAAAAAACGCCTCTGAAAAACAGAGGCGTTTAAAAACTGGTGCCGAGGGAGGGAGTTGAACCCCCGACGCAGGGATTTTCAGTCCCTCGCTCTAC
>CALFER010000044.1 GCA_937951895.1 uncultured bacterium | reverse complement strand
AGTGTCCGGGGCGCTTCGCGCTTCTACGGACACTTCGACAAGCTCAGTGTCCGGGACTGCGAAGATTGCGAATTGATGTTCGCTGAAGTATAATCCAACGCAGATCAATGGAGAGATTGACTTTACGCGACACGTGATACCGCAGGATCAGGGGGAAGAGGATATGAAGAGCAGAGTGATATCCGTATCGATTTTTTTCATTCTTGCAGCAGGATGCCCGGTCATGGGCCAGACATTGCTGTTGACCGAGGATTTTACCACCGACCTGACCGGCTGGTCGGTGACGGATGTGGATGGCACCGACGGGGACTGGTTGTGGGGTGCGGAAACCCGAAATCCATCGGGTGTAACTCCCCCCAACGAGGGTCTCGCCATTTTCAACTCCTATGATACCTATAACAGCGAATCCAGTCGGCTCGAATATCTGACATCGCTCGATTGCACGGGCTACTCCATGCTCCGGGTCGAACTCTCGATGTATCACGATACGCAATACTCCGCCCTGGATCGCATTCAATTCCAGATTTCAACGGATGGCGGAACATCCTGGGGCGATGCCGGTGCATCAATCAAGCGGTATGATGGGTCGGATGAATGGAAATCGCATATGGTGTCTGCGATCGTGGAAGGATTGTCGGCAATTCATATCGGTTTTCTCGGAATCTCGGACTACGGCAGCGATTGCCATATCGATGCGATCCGGATTTACGGTACAAATGACCCGACACCGACTCCGACTCAACCACCCAACCCGTCATGGGGTGCATGGGAGGTGGTTTCTTCTCTGACTTATGACCGACCCGGCAGCACGACCGTTTTCTGCCCGGGATCCGGGAAGTTCTATTGTGTCGGAGGCACGGCGATGCCCACCGATGGGGTAAAAGCGGACCCGCCGATCGAAGAGTACGATATCACCACCGACACATGGACGCCTCGCACCGGCCTGACAATCCCGGTGACCGACTCCGGGGCAGTCGGAGTCGGTAACTACATCTATGTTCCCGGAGGATATGACAATAGCAGCGGAGAGATCGCCATGCTGCAGCGTTTTGACCCCTCCGCAAACTCGATTTCGATTCTCGCGCCGATGCCGGGCGCAAGTTACATGCATGCCGTATGCGCATTCGGTCAGTTTATTCACGTCCTGGGCGGATTCAACAATGTTCACTACATGTATGATATCGCAAACGACCAGTGGACCAGCGGCACGGTGCCTCCAACGGATGTGTTCGCCGCGGCGGTCGCGACCGACGATACGTATATCTATCTCGTCGGCGGCATCCAGTCTTCAACAGGAGCCATCGCGACCGTACAGCGCCTCGATCCCGAAACAGGCCTCTGGGACACGATCGCGGACATGAATGAATCCCGATCCGGGCATGGCGCTTTCTTCGACGGTTCACATCTCTGGGCAGTCGGCGGCATGGGGTCTCTCGGCAAAGGCAAAAGCACCACGGAGTATTTCTACAACGGCGCATGGATCTTCGGACCGAATCTCAACTTCAATTACGATACCTCCAATGTCGCCTTCGATCCCGTCACACTGGCGGCTCTCCGTGCAGGGGGGCAGTCCTGGAACAAGGAAACCGGCTGTGAAAAACTCCAGTTCACGGCGCTCGCGACCGCAACACCCACCGCGACACCGACCGATACTCCGGAACCGACCGCAACGCCGACTCCCGTGACGGTGTTGATCAACGAACTGGATTGCGATCAGACCGGCAGCGATACACAGGAGTTCATCGAGCTGTTCAATCCGACCGGAACCTCGGTCAGCCTCGACGGACTGGTCGTCGTGCTCTATAACGGCTCCAACGACCTGAGCTATCTCGCGATCGATCTCGACGGCTATTCCACCAACAGCCAGGGTTATTTCACGATCGGGTCGACTGGAATGGGGACGGATATCGAGCTGTCACCGGGTTCCGGAGGCTGGCTCCAGAACGGCCAGGATGCCGCGGCCATCTATTCCGGGAGTGACTCGGATTTCCCCAACAACACGCCGGTGACACTGGTCAACCTCATCGATGCCCTCGTCTACGATACCTCCGATGCCGACGACCCGGGCCTCCTCATCCTGCTCAACGCCGGCCAGCCGCAGGTGGACGAGAACGGATCGTCCCAGGCCGGGATCCAGTCGATGCAGCGATGCCCGAACGGCAGCGGCGGATTCCGGAACACGGATACATTCGCGCTGTTCGCTCCCAGTGTGGGTATCTCGAATCCATGCCTTGCGGATACCCCCACTCCGACACCAACCGACAGTCCGGTTCCGACCGATACGCCGACTCTTGAACCGACCACGACACCGACCACGACACCGACCACGACACCGACCGTTCTGCCGACCGTTACCCCCGCTCCGTGCCAGAATTTCTGGGATCAGCCCGTGGGTTCGGATCTGAGCGTTTACATCGACCAGGATTTCGAGTCGGCATTCGATCAATTCGATACCTACATAGCCGATGATTTCACCTCGCTTTATCCCTCGCGCATCGCTTCCGTCTTCTTCCCGGGCAACACCTACAATACCGGAGGAGATCTGAGCTGCGCCGATGCGATCCATTTTTACATCTATGCGGACAACGGGGGAGTCCCGGCGGGCGATCCGGTCAACGGCGGCGAGATTTTCGGGTTCTCCGCTCCGATGGACGATCCGCATGTGGTCCTGTCGACCGGCAGTGGCGGGTATCTGTCGGATGTGACGATTCAGTTTGAAACACCCGTCGAACTGCCTGCAGGCACTTTCTGGGTGGTGTGCTATCCCGAGATGAGCATTGTGTCGTGTTTCCAGTTCGGCCGACATCTGTCGGAATCGATCAATGGATACGATGCCCAGGTGTTGAATCCCAGTGGATTTTTCGGATACCCGGCGGGCTGGTCCAGCGCACAGGAGGCGTTCGAACTGTCGCAGCAGGACTTCGCGTTCAACCTGTGCGGCGAACTCCTGATCCCCTCGCCGACCCCGACAGCAACATCGACCTTCACACCGATTCCGACCGATACACCGACTCTGACTCCGGTACCGACCGATACGCCAACACAGACTCCGACTCCAACTTTCACGGCGACTCCAGTGCCGACTGCGACGGCGACCCGGACACCGACTCCAACAGCGACCGCAACCGCCACACCGACAGCGACACAGACTTCTACGCCTTCACCCTCTCCGACATCATCGCCGACATATACTCCAACGCCGCTACCGACCGATACCCCTCGACCGACCGAAACGCCTCAACCCACCGTCACGCCGACCGAGGTTCCTCCGTCTCCGACAGCAACGCCGTCTTGCAGCGAACTGACGATCAACTCATACGAATTATCATTCGATCCCGGCGCTCCGCAGCCCGGTGAAATCGTGACTGTGAGCGCAATCGTGCGGAACACGGGTACGTTGGATGTCGATTCGACAACGGTCTATTTTGCCTATGAATCGACGCCTCTGGATCCCGGCGACGATCCGAACCCGATCCTGATCGGTGAACCAGCCTTTATCAACAACATCCGGGCAGGCAACCTCGACATCGCCACCGCTTACTGGGACACGACGGGTCTCGAAGCGATCACCTATCCGGTTTATGTCATGACGTTCGGAACTCAGCCGGAGGAGTGCGACCCGTACGACTATACTCAAGTCGATTTCATCGTTCCGGTTGAGCTGGCGTCATTCAGATCGAGTGGCCTGGATGCCGCAGTGCAGCTCGATTGGGTGACGGTGACCGAGATCAACAATATCGGATTCGATCTGTACCGGTCGAACACCTTCACCGGTGGATTCAACCGGATCAATCCGACGCTGATTCCCGGTGCCGGCACGAGTTTTTCGAAACAGGAATACCGGTACATCGATCGGGATGCCGTGAACGGTACTCCATATTTTTACCGGCTGGTCATGGTCGGCGGCGATGGAAACCGATCTTGGTCGCGGACGATTGCGGGGGTGCCGGATGCGGATCGCACGGCGGTCGAGATCCGAACGTGCGCCGATCGGAGCGGATACCGGACCGGTGAGACGGTGAGTCTGGCGATCGAGGCGATCAATACCGGAGAGGGTGTCGATCGCATTCTTGAAATCGCGCTCGTGGTCAACGGCTCGCAGACGGTGGATCTGGTTGCACCCGTGGCGATCCGCATTCCGGAAAAGCTGGATGTTGCCGGAAGACTGCTCGAACATACGTTCATTGGAGTGGAACCTGCTGGACAATATGCGATCTTAACGACTCTGCGCACCCCGGATACACGGGAGCTCGTATTCGTCGATTTCTCGGAGTTCGGATATCTCGCGGCGAACTGAGCCGTCGCGCCTGTCGAGTTCGATAAACGGATATCCCGGGGCCGATCAGGCCCCGGCGATGTCGATTCCTTCGAGAGCGATATAGGGCAGGAGGAACGCGCCCGAGCAGCCGCCGAACGTGCCGCTCCAGGATCGCTCGCTGCTGAGATCGATCAGTTGATTCCGGAAGATATCGAAGAAATTTCCCGAAATCATTGCATCCTTGATCCGTCCGACTCTCTGACCGCCGTCGATCCGGTAGGCGACTTCGAGACTTCCCGAGAAATCACCGGAGATCAGGTCGCCGAGCAGAATGCCGTTGATCTGATGGACTTCGATCCCCGAGCCGACTTTCGAGCGCAGTTCGTCTACCGGTGTGGTGCCGGGTTCGATCACGAGATTCGTCGTATCGGCGCTGATGCCCTGCGAGTATGTCTTGTACAGATCGAACGGGGTCAGACGGAAACCGTTGCCGGTCGGGGCAATGCCGAGTCGTGTGCAGGATTTTCGATCGCCGATGAACTCCTTCAGCACGCCCCGCTCGACGATCGCTTTTCGGCGCGTGACCGTCCCCTCATCATCGAAGGGCGCCGAGAAAATACCGTCGGGGTGGAACGGATCGTCCAGAATGGTGATGCGGGGATCCAGGATCGACTGGCCGAGTTTATCGTGGAGGGGGCTGACTTTCCGGGCGACCATTTCGGCATCGATCCCGCCTGTGAAGGCCATGAGGACGTCCGCGAGAGCTGCGGGAGCGAAAATGACGTCGAGTTTTCCGGGGTTGAACGGGCGGGTCTGCCGGGCCAGCGCGAGATCAGCGGCGATGTCGCGGGCGAGAGGTTCCAGCGATCGCGGACAACGGATACCCTTGTGATATTTGGCGAGCTGAACGATGTTGCGGCCTTCGACGCGTTCGACCGAGAGAGCGCCGGTGAAGTATAACCGGTCATAGGCATAATCCGCGCCGGTCGATGTCATCACGGTGATCCGCTCAAGCGTCCGCTCACCCAGAAAATGCACCAGCGCGGCGGGATCCGATTGCCGCACCGTGTCGATCGCCTCCTGAGCAAGCGTCGTGAGCGATTCGATACTCATGGATTCGAGAGCCGGGTCGACGAGCGGGACATGGGTGAGGGGTGCGGCCGGAGCGAAATCGAATTCGGGAGGATCGCCCAGTGTCGCGAGTTCCGCCACGCGAGCGGCCAGGGTGTCGGGATCGCGCAGATCGGACGCATAGGCCTGACCCATCCGGTTTTTCGATATGGCGCGGATGGCGACACCGCGGGACGCGAGGGTGTTCAGACTCTTCAAGCGGTTGTTCTCGAAACCGATCAGGTCGATCGTGGAATCAAGTCCGAACAGTTCGGCGTGATCGGTGAGTTTTATTAGGCGGTTGAACAGGTCGCGCATGTCAATTTCCTCCGATGACGACATTCTGAATCCGAATGTGAGGAGCGCCGGTGCCGGTTGGCAGAGGGAACTGGAAGAGGCGGCCGCCGCCTTTTCCGCAACCCCCTCCGCTTTCGAGTTGTCTGAAGTCCGAACCGACCATGTCGATATCTTTGAGGGTGGTGAAGAGATTCCCGGAGAGTGTCACGTTCTTGACCAGTTCGCACAGCTTACCCTTGCGGATCATCCGTCCATACCCAGCCGTGAACGTGAACATTTCCTCGGATTGGCCGCCGAGTGCATCCGCGGCGTAGACTCCGAGTTCGATTCCGTCGAGCATCTCGTCGAGCGTGGATCGGCCGGGGGCGATGCAGGTATTGCGCATGCGCGGAACCGGTGGATATCGGTAATCCACCGCACGGGCACTTCCGGTTGCCGCTTCCTTCATTTTTCCCGCCGTTTCGCGTGTGTGCAGACGGCCGACCAGAATGCCGTCGCGGATCAGTTCGGTGTGACGCGCCGCCACGCCTTCCTCGTCATACTTCACAAACCCCCGGCTGCCTTCCGTGATGCCGCTGTCGTAGATGTTGAGAACCGGTGAGCCGAATGCCGCGCCGATCTTCATCAACTCGGCAAGATGTTCATTTTCATAGACCTTTTCGGCTTCGCTGGAGTGTCCGAATGCCTCGTGGACGAAGGTGCCCGCGAGATGCGGATCGATGACGACGGTGTATTTACCGCCCCTGATCGTCGGCGCGCCGAGTAACTCGACGGCCCGACCGCACGCCTCCCGCAATTCATCCTCGCGGTGCATCACCACATCGAAGCTTCTCGAGCTGCCCGTGCCGACATGCGCCATCTGCGAACCGGACGCATCACCGGCTCGTGCGGCGAAATTGCAGCCGATATCGAGACGTTCCTGGCGAATATCGGACCCTTCCGAATTGGCGAACCACGACACCTTGAATTCGTCGCGGTAGCGGATCGATGACAGGATGATCCGTGAATCGTAATTCAGGATCATGTCGTTGTACTGCTTCAGAATCTCGAGCTTTTTCGGGAGGGGGACGTCACGGGGATCCCGGTCGATCGGTGCGCGGTAATCGTCCCGGACGACCGGTACATCGGCCAGAACCGTTCGGGAGCGACCGGCGATCCGGGCCTGATCGATCGCCTTTCGGGCGGCGGAGTCCATCACGGAGAGATCATTGAACGACATGAATCCCATGCCGCCTTTCAAATAGACGCGGATAGCGCCTCCGAGTTCCTGCGCTTCCCGGAGCATCTCGATCCGCGGTCCCCGAATCGCGATTTCGGTCCGGTTGAACTCCTCGACACGGATCTCGATCAGATCGCATTGCTTTTTATACTTGCTGATGATGTCGGCGATACGATTTTTCATACGGATGTTCCTTTCACGAGAGTCGTACACACGTCAGGGAGCATATCAGAGGAGATGCGATCATTCAAAAGCCAGGCGACTCAATCGTAGCAGCCCCCCGGGAGAGGCGTGTGGACAGGCAGCGAGGGATCTCCAGGAGCGCCATCAAGATCGTCTGAACGCATGATGCCGGTTTGATCGATGTAAAACGACAGGGATGAGTCTGGTCCGTACACGATCGGGTAGGCCGAGCAGGACCAGGCCCAGTAAGAGCCTTCCGAGTAATCGCCCAGTCCCGTCTGATACTGGTATGCGCACATTTCATTATCCGCCAGGCTGCTGCAGAGAAAGGGCACGGTGCCCGCACCGTTTCCGCTGCACAGGCACGCCAGCGGACCGGTATAGGTGTGCGGTGATGAATTGTTGTTGTAATCGGTCTGAGCGGCGGTGATGTCCATGAGCGCGCGCTGAGTCGACTGATGAGGGTTCCCGAGGCAGACTTCGGGAAGACCGGCATGCCCCGGCGCGCCGCCGATATCGCCTGCGCAAGAGGTACACGAGCAGTAGAATGAATCGGCGGACGCGTAGAACGAGAGCGTTCCGGAACAGCCATACTCCTGAGGTGTCGCGCTGAGTTCCCAATCATGGTACACACCTCCGCCCTGCGGATCGAGCGGAGTGATCTGAAACGTGTATCCATGCTCGATTCCATCGGCATACTCATCCGCCAGATACCCGGACCCGCCGGCACCGTTTCCGCTGCACAGGCAAGCAATATCACCGGTGTAGGTGTGCTGAGGAGAGTGCCACAGATAAAAGGCCTCCGCAGTCCGGATCTCCATGACCGCGCCCGCGACCGCGCCTTGGTTCGATGGGATCGAGCTGACCAGCGTCCGGGTTTCCGCGATAACACCGTCCGATGTCACATGAACCGGGTCGATCATCGAGGATACGTAGCAGTTCCGATCCAGTTCGAGTCTGTAGTATCCGGCTTCGATGTTCTCGAATGCATATTCGCCGCTCGGGGTGGTCACCGTCTGCTCACGGATTGGGGAATACCCCGAGAACACGCCCCATCCAAGGACCATAACGGCAACGATCGGAAGGCGGGATTTCCAGTGTTTACGAGTCAGTGTGCCGCTCACGATGAGTATTAGTATGAGAGAGGCGACCCATCCGATCGCAGGAACAGTCCGGGATCCGGCCAGCGTTACGACGATCCCGGAATGGTCGCTTTGGCCGTCGAGCAATGCGTGACCTGTGAGCGTCGCGGCTTGACCGACAGGAAGAACAATCAGGATGCAGAATATTCCGATACACCAACTCGGGACGATTCGTTCATGCATCGGGATCATGATCATACCTCCTCAGAAGTCTGACGATTCCCGGCGCTTGCGCGAGCGCATCCTCGATATCGGTGCGATCACTCCGGGGTTGCTCTTCTTTCAATATCGGCATGGCCTGATCGAAATGGACGCGTGCCTCTTCGAGATCTCCGCGTTCGGCCAGAACCCGGGCGATCCAGAAATGACTCAGGGCCATATCAATCCGATTGTTGAGGAGATGCTCCTCCTCGACGAGTCGTTTCTGGAGGGCCAATGATTGCCGGAAGTGTTCGAGAGCTGCGACGGGATCGGCTTTTTTGAACTCGATTCCTCCGAGACAGAACTCCGTTAAGGACAGCAGCGTATCGTGATCGGGAATATAGGAACGGTTTCCCGTATTCGTGAGGAGATCTTTCATCGCGAGTGCATGGTGAGATGCCTCTTCGATGCGCCCTTGTTGATGATACAGAGCGTAGAGGAGATAGTTGGTTCGGACAAGGGAAGGCAGGTTTTCCGGTTGACCTCGGCGATAGATCAGGTCTTCGAGAATCCCGAGGGATTTCGTGAGACACTGCTCGGATTCATCGAACAATCTCAGTATGTTCATGACATACGCCGAGTTGGATAAGGCGATCGACAGGATGTTCAGGCACTCCGGCATGCCTCGCTCATGGCAGAGCGTTTCGCAGATCCTGATGGCACGTCGTCCCGCAGACAATGCCTCATCCATTGCGCCGATCCCGGTCAGTGATCCGATCAGATTGATCAATACCTGCGCCTGGCGCAGGAGATGGGCGGCCGATGGGTCGTCCGCGCAGATTCGTTCGGCCAGCGACAACGCCTGCCGGTGAACTGAAATGGCTTCCGATTCTCGGGACAATGCGGCGAGAGAGAGCGCTTTTTGCGTCAACATGACGGACAGGTCGTACTGATCCTGATTTGTTCTTGGAAAATCGTCATTTGAGGAAAGGACACCGATTGCCCGATCGCTCAGATCGAGAGCCCGATCCGGGTGGCCGCAGACGAGTTCGAGCGACGCCAGATTCAGGAGAATGCGATGATGGCTTGCTTGCAGTGGTGTGAGCTTCCCGCTTTCGATCATGCGCTCAGGCGATTTCAACGCATGCTGATAGGCCTCCCGTGCCTCGTCGAATCGGCCGATCCGTTGTAGAATGATGGCTTTCGAGTTCCAGCAACCGCCGAAGAATCGGTGTTCATCGGGATTCTGATCGAAATCCGCCTGCTGTTGAAACAACTGTGCAGCTTTCTCGAATTCGTCGATCGCTCCGGCGGGATCGTTCGCCGCCTGATACACCATCGCTTTGTTGTATTTGAGCAATGCGAGATCCTTGCTGAAATCACGACCTCCGCTCACGATGATCTCCTCCAGAATCCCCCCGGCTTTCTCATAAATCTGCAGATCACTCAGGGCACGGCTTGCGGATGAGACAAACACGGACGGATCATCCGGTTCGGTCGACTCGGCCGGCAGTCCCGCGATCTGCTTTGCGCGCCTCAGCCAGATCATCGGGTCGTCCCATTTCCCCAGATTGATGGTCTGGCGTGAATAGAAATCCGCGGAACGAAACGAGGGTTTTGCAAGTGATGGTCTGGGTCTGGGATACTCTGCGCCGAATTCGGTTTCGTAAACGGCGATCAGGCGATCCTCGATATCGGCCATCGAGTTCCAGCGCTTCTGCGGATCGCGCTGAAAGCAGCCGCCGAGAACGTCACTGAGCCGGTCCAGCATCCGTCGTTTCGATGGATCGTCGATCGATTGCGGGAGGCGTTCGAAAACCGTATCGACCACCGCGCCGATCTTCCAGTCAAGTCGTCCGAGCAGCATTTCGAGGAGCAGCACCCCGTAGCTCCAGATATCGGTTTTCCGGCTGACTTTCTGCCCGGAGATCTGCTCCGGTGAGCAGTACGCGAGGGTCATCCCCGATACACTCACCTCGGGATTACTATCGGTTCGGTCTTCCGAGTCTCCGGATTCGGGCAGAATCTCATGCAGTGTTCTTGATAGTCCGAAATCCGTGACTTTTGCGATCCTGTTCTCGGAGATCAGAACATTTGCCGGCTTGATATCCTGGTGGATGACGCCGCATTCGTGGGCTGCATGGATGCCGCGGGCGATCTGGATGGCCAGATCGAGGATCATGGCGAAGGAAGTCAGTTCATCCCCGCGGATCCAGTCTTTCAGTGATCCCCTCGAGGCATATTCGGCGAAAACCGTGATGTTCCCGTCGATCGATCGGAAAAACCGGCAGGCGGTCAGATTGGGATGGCTGGGGAGGTCCATCCACAGGCGGAGTTCATGAATGAAGGAGCAGCGGGTATCGGTGTTCCGGATGCCGGCTTCCGGGATGATCTTGACGGCGAAGGGATGGCCGTCGGGGATCTGGTGCACGAGATACACCGCGCCGATGCCGCCTTCAGCGATCAGGCGATCGACCCGGAACCGGTTCAGAAGGACTGATCCGGGAAGCAGAACAGTCTTTTTCCCCTGAGCGTTCGCTTGCGGTTCAGCGCCGGATGAAAGAGTCGGGTCTCCGGCTGAGTGGTGTGCCGAGTGATTCTGACGGTCTGGTTTGATCATGGTGATGCCTCGATTCAGGTGGCCGGGATCGGCATGTTCGACCCATCCGGCCTTGAACTGACCTGCATCTATGATACATGAAGAGACGGTTCTTGACGAATTCGACCGGCATAGAAACGCATTTTATCTGGAAAGGCACACCGAGTGCGCAGGCGGGGGCTGGTTGACAATATGTGGATTGATCGCCACAATTTCATTGGCAGGATGGTCTGTAACGTCGAGATTCCCGGGATGGCGAGGCGAGGGAGGGGAGCATGAAACATCTGATATGGTCGGTGATGCTGGTGTGGCTGCAGTTCCCTGTGTTCGGGTGGACGTTTACCGATGTGAACGCACCCGGCGCGACCACGGATCCGTCGTTTTACAACAGTTCGATCACGTGGAGGCCGCAGGGCGACTATGCGATTCTTGCGAACACCACCGGACTGTATCGATATGATCATCCCTCGGGAGCGCTGAGTTATCAGGTGTTTTCCGGATCGCTGTATCGGGCGGCGTTTGCGCCGGACGGGTCGTATGCATTGGTCACCGGGGGGACGCATATTTATCGGTACGAGCACGCCGCAACCGGATTCGGGACACTCGCTGAAATCACGGACATCGAAAGTCACGGCTCGACTCCGCTGAGTTTCTACGACATCGTCTGGGATCCCTCGGACCCGGGCGGTCCGGCGTATATCGCGTGTAACCTGGGGAGCGGGTCGAGTCATCAGTTGGTGGTGGTTCGTTATGATCCGTATGATTCGCCTCAGGTTTACGCGGACTACTCCGGCGGGAGTTATGTGGCCCAGTATGAGTTTGCACCGATATCGGTTGCGTTTCAGGCCGATGGTGATTACATGGTGATCGGATGCACGCAGACGTCTCCGTTGTGTCATGGTTTTTTTGTCTTTGATCCGGACGGATCGACCTTTCCGGATACGTCGGGCAACATGCAGTATTACGGGAATGATTTTTATGTCGGCAACACGAACACCGTGCTGATGAGTCCCGTTTCGGGGAAGCGGTTTGTGCTGGTGAAGGGGAACGGGCGTGTGGTCCGGTGGACGCAGCAGTCGTTGCCGGCGACGTTCATTCTGGATTATCCCGACTGGTATACGGCGATCATGGGAGGGGATTCGGATTACAACACATCGGGGACCATCGGGATTTTTCTGGAGCGGCAGGAGTGGACGCCGTATCACCGGATCATGATCAATGATGGGGATGGGGATGAGGTGACGAATGCGCTGGCGGTGACGGGAGGGGATTTCACGAACCGGACGTTACGGATTTATGCGGTGGAGTGGAATCCGACTGCGGAGATGGGGTTGATGGCGGGGGAGGACCGGTGGATCTTCCGGTTTGACAGTGAGCCGATACCGACGCCTGAGGTATCCCCGACGCCGACCTCGACACCGCCCGCAGTTCCGGCGTCAGGGGCGATGGGTACGGCCGTGCTGATGGGGGTGATGGCGCTGCTGATTGTCCTGTGTCGGCCTCGAAATCATCAATAAAAAGTACTTGCACCGGTTTTAAAAACCGGTTATAAGACTGGTCTGCGCCTTGGGCGCCATTCCCCGATAGCTCAATCGGCAGAGCGGATGGCTGTTAACCATTAGGCTGTAGGTTCGAGTCCTACTCGGGGAGCTGGATAGAACGGAAAGCCCTTCAGCTATATAGTTGAAGGGCTTTTTATATGTAAAATCAATGACTTTCCCGTTTAATACCGAGTTCGAGAATAACAACTGGACAATCTTCCGTTTTTTGTCGGATTCTGCATGAAGATATAGCTGGTGGGCACGTTTTGCTAGTTCGAGAATTTTTCCTCCGGTCTCGTAGTAGTCAAATTCAGTGTCATTGTATTTCTCCCGCTGCCGTTCGAGATCTCGGAGCTGGTTTTTCCATTTGGTAGACATTTCCTGGTACGCAGACTCTGAGATCACCCCATCCAGTTTGTCGAGATAGCTTTTATCCAACCTGTTACGGAGCTTTGTCTCATTTTCAGCTATCTTGCGGAGTGCTTGGATTCGGAACTCAACCTGAGTCTTCTGGCTCTCCTTCAATGCCTCTTTCACGATCTCAATAAGTTCATCCGACATCTCGATTTGTTTCAAAACAACCGCAATCTGTTCATCCAGGCTTTCCTCCCGGACATAATCCTTCTTGCAAACCCCGCCTTTATGACCGGTGCAGTGTAAGCGTTCGAGCAACTACACCTTGGAATGGGATTTGATCGGAGTAAACTGGCG
>CALFER010000043.1 GCA_937951895.1 uncultured bacterium | reverse complement strand
GACAAATGGTGAACCCGGGTTATTAGAGAGCTCTTTCCACCTCAACGAGTGAACTGGATGGATCGATCGCGATCGAGAAGCCGCGTTTTCTGAAGACTTCGATCATCCGGGGATTGTCGGTGGTGGTCTGCGCAACGATCCGCTTCAGCCCCCATTTCTTCGCGATTTCAAAGCAGAAATCAGTCAGAATTCCGCCAAGTCCCCGATTCTGCCACTCGTCGACGATCAGTACGGCATACTCCACGTTTTCGTGATCCGGATCGGCCACCAGCCGGCCGACTCCGAGCAGTTTTCGTGAGCCGTGGTCGTTCTGTTCCGCCACAATCGCGATCTCGCGGTCGTAATCGATGAAGCAATATCGGACCGCCACATCGTGCGATGCCCACTGGAAGAAGTAACGGAACCGCATATAGATGGATTCGCGTGAACATCTGCCGAGCAACTCCGTCCACATCGGCTCGTCTTCCGGTTTGATCGGACGCAGGATCAGATCGATTCCATCTTTCGTCGTGATTGTCTTGACGTAGTGTTCGGGGTAGGGGTGGAGTGCGAGATGCGAATATGGGGGAGATTGCCGGATCGAAGGATCGCGATCAATCACGATACGCGAGTCGAGAGCCGTGATGGCATCCGGGCCGACCAGCAAAGGATTGATGTCTATTTCACTGATTTCCGGGAAATCGGCAACCAGATACGAGAGACGGATCATGATTTCGAGCAGGCGATCGAGATCGACGCCGGGGCGCCCCCGGTATCCTTTAAGGAGTGGCCACATTCTGAGCGATTCCAGCATCCTTCTCGCGAGTCGCTCGTTCAGCGGCGGGAACCCGAGACTGAAGTCGCGCATGAGCTCAGCCGCGATTCCACCCATGCCGGCCATGATCACGGTTCCGAACACCGGATCCTTCTTGGTCCCCAGGATCATTTCGATGCCATTGCGGGATTCGATCATCTTCTGAACCAACACTCCGTCGATTCGGGCGTCGGGTCTGTTCCGCGAAACTGCATCCAGAATGTCTGTGAACGCGATGCGCACCGAATCGGCATCGCCCAGATTGAGTTTGACACCGCCGACATCCGTTTTATGCGTGACATCCGGACTGAAGATTTTCAGCACCACCGGAAATCCGATGCTGGTCGCGCACCCCACGGCTTCATCCGAAGATCGGGCGATCCGCGGTCTCGCGGTCGGTATTCCATACGCTTCCAGAACCCGTTTGGAAGCATCTTCCGTCAGCACCGATCCCTCTTCCGGGAGCAAACGGTCGAACTGATTGCGGAGTATGGTCCGGTCGATCGTGAAATGAACCGGGATATCCCGGGGTGTTTCGTAGAGGATATCGAGATTCCGGGCGTAAGCAACCAAGGTCATGAAGGCTCGGACCGCCTGCTCCGGTGTCGTGTAAGTCGCAATACCGGTTTCGTTGAGATGCCGGATCCCGTCCCGCATGCTCGCGCCGCCAAGCCATGCCGCGAGAATTGGTTTGGGAGTCGCCTCGGCGAGCTGGCTGATGGCTTTCGCAATCGCCAGCGGATTGGTCATGGCCTGAGGGGTCAGGATGACGAGCATGGCATCCACACCGGGATCATCGAGGACAACCTGAGCGGCTTTGGCGATTCGATTTGCCCGGGCGTCACCCAGAACATCTACGGGATTGCCATGTGACCAGGAATCCGGCAGGTTTTCGTTCAGGTGTGCGATGGATTCGTCCGAGAGTGCGGCGAGTTTTCCGTTGGCCGCGATCAGGGCATCCGTGGCGATGACCCCCGGTCCGCCTGCATTGGTGATGATCCCCAGACGCGGACCTCTCGGGACTTTCTTCCGGCCGATCAGATCCGCACAATCGAAGATTTCTCCGATGTCGAAAACCCGAGCGACGCCTGCGCGCTGGAACGCCGCATCGTAGACAGCATCTTCCCCCGCCATCGCACCGGTATGACTGGCCGCGGCCGCGGAAGATTCCGGGAAACGTCCCGATTTGAAGGTCACGACGGGTTTCGTCCGGGCAAACGCACGGGCCGCCGTCATGAACTTTCTCGCATTGCCGATCGATTCCACATACTGAATGATGGAATGGGTCTTCTCATCTTCTCCGAAATAATCGATCAGATCGCCGAAATCGACATCGAGAGCATTTCCGATGGAGACGAAATAGGAAAATCCGACGTTTTCCTCCAGCGCCCAGTCCAGAACCGATGTGCAGAGCGCGCCGGACTGTGACACGAAGGCGATGCTGCCGCTCTTTGGCATGCCCGACGCAAAACTGATGTTCAGACTCTGATCGGGGACGATGATACCCAGGCAGTTCGGACCGATGATCCGCATCCCGGGAAACTTCTGAAACTCCGTCCGGAGTTGCTGCTCGAGGTTTCGTCCGGTTTCACCCGCCTCCCGGAACCCGGCGGATATGATGATGATCCCCAGAATCCCTGCTTCACCGCACGCCCGGACAATGCCGGGCACCTGCGCGCTCGGGGAACAGACGACAGCCAGATCCGGTGAGCGGGGCAGATCCGCGAGTGAGGCGTAGCACTGTATGCCCAGAACAGCCTCGCTGGTGGGGTTGATCGGATACACCACCCCCTTGAACCCTCCTCCAACCAGGTTCTTCAGAACGGTCCCTCCGACACTTTTCGGATTCGGTGTCACACCGAAAAGGGCGATCCGGGTTGGTTTGAAGATCCGATCGAGTTTATGAACGTCCATGAACACCTCCCATGAAAAATGATCACGGCGATAATAGCATAAATCGCGGTGCCAGGATCCGGAAAATCGCTCCGGTCAGCGGAAGACCCGATACATTTGCGACGAGTCGCAATATTTGTTATAGACAGCGGCATCAATGGATTCAGTTCGACAAGAAAGGCAGGTCCATGATGAGAGTACTGATCGGGTGCATCAGCGTATGTCTCTTGATCGTTCCGCAGATGGTGAGCGCCGCCTGGTATCATTTCGGAGCAGACAACTGTTTTTCAGGCTGTAATGCCTCCGAAACCCTGCTCGATGAATCGACAGTGCCCAATCTGATCCGAGCATGGGGAATCGGTTGCGATGACGGATATTTCAGCGTGATCTCTCGGGCTCCGGCCGTCGCGAACGGAATGGTCTTCTCGGCAAGTGCTTCCGGATCGATGTTGGCGAACGATATGAGGACTGGTGAGGCGAAATGGGGATTCGGGAACGGCAATACTGTCTGGTCCCCGCAACCCACGGTAACGACCGGCGGCAACATCCTGTATCTCGAAAGTCATATCAATCTCTACACGCTTTACTGCCTGAACGGGTTGACAGGCGAGGAAATCTGGCATTCCCCCCTCCAGTTCGATCTCGGGTACAATCAAACGACAATCGTGACGGTGGATGAAGCAAGCAACACCGTTTACATGCCGGAGGTGCCTTTCGGCCCGAATTCCGGAAAACTGTACGCACTGGATCGTCTGACAGGGGCTGTCAAATGGTACATGGGACCGGCGACGCACAGTATCGCGCTATCCGGAGAACAGATACTTGTCGAGGGGAATGCCGTCTACTGTGCGACGACCGACGGGGAGTCATGGGTGGAGCGCGTCACGCGTATCGATCCGGAATTGCACCAGGTGACGGGCACACTTGCACGCCCCGCGGGCATGACTTTCCCCGAAGTTGTCTGGATCTCGATCAGCAACGGTTACATCGCGGTTCTCTATGCCGACGATGATGCCATGTCCCAGACATTATGCACACTCGTGGTCTATGACCTCGATACAATGGCCGTCGAATGGCAGTTTTCACCCGGCCGACCATCAACCGGTTCACTCGCGATCAACCCGGCGACCGGAACGATTCTGCTTGCAACCGACCCGTTCCTGTACGCTTTCAATCTGACTGACGGATCACCGAAATGGCAGTATACGGGGTACGATGCGATCGTCTCGCCAACCATGGCCAACGGAGTCATTTACTTCCTGTCCGACACAAACATGTACGCGATTCGTGAATCCAACGGATCGCTGATCCGCACCTTTCCGATCGGGTACGAAGTCGAACCGACTTCTCAGGTGTCGATTTCCGACGGTATGCTGTTTTTTTCAGGCAACGGCGGCACCTGCGACCTGTTCGCTCTGGGATTCCCCCCCGAATGCGAAACCCTGGGGGTCACGATCGAGATGCCCTCGGATTATTTTACTCCAGGCGATACATTCTCGTGTTCTGTGACACTGTGTAATCCGGGCGCTCCCATGACCGGTATCCCCTTGTTCGTTCTGCTCGAAGTCATGGGCAGTTATTATTTTGCTCCCGGTTTTTCTGCGTTTGATCATTACACCCTATCTGTACCGACGGGCTTTTCGCAACAGATCGTCATTCCCGAGTTTGCCTGGCCATATACCGCCGGCGAAGGATCAGGCGTCAGCTTTATATCGGCGATGACCAATCCCGGGATGACGGAATTGCTGGGGCAGATGGATACATGTCCATTCGGTTGGGGCTACTTTTAAACGAGGGAATCCGGTACGATCTGCCGAATCGATTGAATCCGCGCCTTGAACTGATCGAGAGTTGAATCGGTCTGATCCGGGAAGGATTCGATGAGATTCGATGCGATTGTAGCCGATGCGAGAGCATCGAGCGGTTTTCCGGATGCCGCCAGGCATTCTGCTTTCATCGTCACGGCGTTGATTACATTCAGTTTCGACTGGATCGTTCCATGCTTCGTCACGATCTCGGATTGGACACCGATCGCCTGCTCGATGAACCCCGAGGCTTTGTCGTATTGGCGCTGGTCGAGCAGGATTTGCGCGATCTCCGAGATGACTGCTCCCAGGCGAATCAACAGGGTATCCTGACCATACAGATACACGAATTCCTCCAACCGTCGTTCGACCGATACGAGTAACTCGATCGCGGATTCTGCCTGTCCTAAAAACCATTGTGCCATAGCCTTGTTGAACATCGCTGCGAGCCTGAGCCGTGAAAACTCGCCTGGAAATTCCGGAGACGCAATGGACTCGAAATCTGCAATGGATTCATCGAGAATCCGTATGGATTCCTCATGCGAGCCTTTCATTGAGATGATGACCGCTAGGTTCATGCGTGATTTGGCGAGGCTCTTGCGGATGACGGTATCCTGCGACCGGGTCTTCAGATCCTCGAAAAACGCAACAGCTTCATGTACCAGCCGTTCGGCGTCGTCAAGGTCCGTCCGTCTGAGGTACACCAACCCGAGATTCATCTTCACCCGAGCCAGAATTTCTCGAAAATCGGAGTTTCCGGGATCTGCCGTGAGCGCCGAGGTTGCCTGGAGATCCGCGGTTTGATTGATTTCGATCGCGATCTCCAGCCGGTTCTGATCGAAGTGATTCGATCCGAGATTCATAAGTGCGCTGAGTCTTGCATGGATTCGATCGTTCTCGGAAGAGAAGCATTCCGCTAGCGATTCGTTCAATGACAGGAGTTCGCAATTAATGCGTTCAGCGTCTGCATAGCGATTGAGTGCATCAGCCGCGAGACCGCGCCACATCAGAAGAGTGATCAGTTTTCGTGCGGCGGCGCGTTCATGGATGTGCTTTCGCAGGATCGTTTCCGCTTGCACGTAGAGTGTATCCGCGGAGTTCGGATCATGAGTGATATGGAGAATGCAGCCCTTGTTCATGAGGGCAACCGCGAGGGGGAACTGGAAGCGATCGTCGAACCTCGCTGCGAAATGCAACTCCCGGATCGCAATATCATACACTTCGATATCGAGCAGCGCCTGGGCTCGGCGTGAACGCGGAATCGTACCCTCTGCCGATAGTTCGGTCTGTCCATTTGTTGCATCCCGGACCGCCTCGCCGAGAAGTCTGACGGGGTCTTCCCACTTCATCCCATTCTCGTGGGCCCTGAGATACTCCGGTGGATCCACCATGCGACCTGACGATTCAGAAGCGGCACTTTGTGGTTTCTTCCCGAACAGCTCCACGTAAGCGTCGGTCAACGCGTCGATGACAGCGCGCATGTTCTGCGGGCGCTTGTCGATCGATTCCTGAAAACACCAGCGCAATATTGACGTAATGGAATCCGGCATGCGGGGAAGAACAGCGTCAGGATTGTTCATCAGATACTGATCCAGCGCTATCGCAGCCATGGGTCCGAAGCGCCAGGTGATCCTTCCCGCGAACATCTGTAGAATGGTCAATCCGTAACTCCAGATATCGGTCTTCCGATTGACGCGGAGACCGCTGGCTTGCTCCGGAGAACAGAATGCGGGCGTGAATCCACGGGAACTGATGAGTCCGGTCGATCCCCGGGTGGTTTCAAGATGAGATTGAAGAGCATCGAGAGTCGACCCGGCGAGGCCGAAATCCGTGATTCTTGCTTCTTGCGCGGACGTGAGCATGACATTGGAGGGCTTGATGTCCTGATGGATGACGCCCTGATCGTGAGCAGCCTCAATTCCACGGGCGATCTGCAGCGAAACATCCAGGATCGATTCCAGAGAACAGAGTTTCCGCTCGGCAATCCACTCGTGCAGCGAGCGTCCATCCATGTAATCAGAAAAGATCGCGAGTCTGCCTGAAATCCATCGGTGGAATCGACAGCGAACAATGTTCGGATGCGTGGGCAGTTCAATCCATGTGCGCAGCTCCCTTAAAAACGCCTTGCCCTGTTCCGTGTCCTCTCCGATGTTGCCATGCAGGATCTTCACGGCGAAATGGAACGTCTGGCCTGAGATCCGTCTGTCAACGAGGAAGACCTGTCCGAATCCTCCGGACCCGAGCAGTTTCTGAACCGTATATCCGGGAAGGATCTCAGTGCCCGTATTCCACGTTGTCGATAGATCCTGTTGGGATCCGGACAAGGGTTTGGTCGAATCGTTCATACATGCACCATCGTCGATATATCCTGTGACGGGCAGGTTTCAAGCCTGATTGAATGACCGCCGGACGAAAAACCATCCGAGTGTCACGATCCCTCTGGTGATACGCCTCAGTTCGGAAATCCACATTCCCGGCCGACGAGCCAGGAACCGGATCTTTCCCGTGATGAAACCGAACGAAAAATAGAACTTCAGATATGCCGCGCTTATGTAAGGAAGAACGATCTCGGGTGGTAAGATGCTGTTGCGCAGTTCCAGATCGTTCTCATGGGTGATTCGCCGGTAGAAATTGCTTCCGGGAAACAGCGTGAAGAGTCCGAACGAGACAAGGTCCGGTTTGAGCGCGCACGCGAGCGCGATGGTGCGATCGAAATCGTTTTCATTTTCTCCCGGCATCCCCATGATGAAAGTCGCTTTGACGAGGATTCCGGCATCCTTCGTCATGTGAATCGCCCGAAATGCATCGTCAGCAGTTGTATTCCGATTGGACAGCGCGATTGCACGTGGTGATGATGACTCGACACCAAACTTGATGTGATAGCAGCCGGCACGACGCATCAGTTTCAATCGGTCCGGGGAGATCTGATCGATCCGGCTGTAACAATTGAAGCTGATCCGCAGGTTGTTTTCGATGATGAGCTGACACAACATATCCAGCGGGCCTTCCTGCAACGTCAGCACATCGTCGTAAAATCTGAAATCCCGGATTCCGAATCGCTCGACACAGTCGCTGATCTCGTTGAATACCGAACGCGCCGAGCGAAAACGCACCGTGTTGCCCCAGACACCCTTGCTGCAATGGCGACATCGATAGGGACATCCGCGGCTCGCAATGATCCCTGTCGTCGGCAGTTTGTTGTAGTT
>CALFER010000042.1 GCA_937951895.1 uncultured bacterium | reverse complement strand
GATGCCCGCCCATTCGTTCGCTCCGGGGGATCCCTGCGCCTGCACAGCAACCGTTTGCAACAGCGGCGCGACATCGCTCGTGAGCTACCCGTTGTTTGTTCTTCTGGATATCGCCGGCACATACTATTTTGCACCGTCTTTCACGACTTACGACAACTACGCGGACATCTGCACCAGTTTCCCGGTCGGAGAAACTCTAGTCGACGTGCTTCCGGAATTCACATGGCCGACCGGAGCCGGGACGTTCAGCGGCTGCATGTTCTACGGCGCATTGACCGATCCGGGTGTCACGGCGCTGTTCGGCACGATGGATTCGTTTTTCTTCAACTGGACAGAGTAGCTCCGCGCGCTTCTTCTGTTGAGGTGTTCACGACTGGCCGCAAATCAGTCCTCAGTCCGCGCCACATCCCCGAGTCCGGTGATCGATTTTGTGACTTCCGGCTGACCCCGGTAACGCACTTGCCCGACCCCGCTGATCTCGATGTTCAGCTTGTCCGACGCCGCCACCACACAGTCGCCGTGGCCCGATATCTCCAGATCGGTGGATACTGTTGCAAGATCGGATGCAGAAACATCTCCGCTGCCGCTGATCTGAATAACCTGTGTTTTCGCTTTTCCGTTCAGATCGAGATCACAGGCGCCGGTAACCCGAGTCTGCAGTTTCCCGACATCCAGTCTCAGATCAACATCCGCGCTTCCGCTGACGCTGATCTTGAATGAATCACCTGTAAGCACTCCCCGCCCGCGCACATCCGAAACTCCCGTGATATCGATCGCCTCCAATTCGGGTACGATGATCTCGACGGTCAACTCTGACGGCTTCAGGTTTTTCTCCAGATCCGAAATCACCAGACACCCATGTTCGACCTTCGTACTGATGAGGGGAAGGATGTTGGTATCGGTGCGAATCGTGAGGGATTGCGCATCCCCCTGTTCAATCGTCACATCGGCGGCGTTGGTGACGCGGATGGATCGGAACGGTTCCAGCGTGCGCGCTTCAGACGCGAGTTCGCGCGAACCTCTGATCGAAGTGGCGTTCAATACAGGCAGAACAATGCTTGCAGTGGCGATCAGTGCCAGTAACAGTTTCATAACTCGACCTCCGGGACAGAATCCGATGCAGAGATTGCGATCGGTCTGCATAGTATACGAAAAGGAATCGAATTGGGTTCGCCGTGGAGGACGTGATTCCGGTCGAGATAGCTGTCGGGGATGAAAGATGGCGTTACGTTTGTCGTTCGCTTCGGCGCTCGGTCAGTGCGATTCGAAGTGCCTCCAGGAGCGTTTCCGGAGCCTGACCGCCCAGCAGGAACCGTCCGTTTTCAAATGCATCCTCACTCAGGCACAGATGCTCGAAGGCTTCCTGTAACTGGCTTTTGGGACCGGATTGCGATTCTTGCAAACAGGTCCGGATCGCCTCCCAATAGGGCCGGCTGGAATGACCCCTTGCCAGCGCCAGATACGCGCGCTGGATCAGACAGACTCCCTTCCCGAGTTTTTCGCCGGTCCGGACATAGATCGCTTCGGAAGCCTCGATACAGGCCTCGGCATCATCCAGATCATCATCCGCCAGACGCCGGAGTTCCGCCAGACGAAACAGTATCTCTGCTTCGCGGCGCGCATTGCCGACCTCACGGTGAATCCGCAGCGCCTGCTCGAACATCGTTTCGGCCTGATCGATCGCGCCGGTTTCCCAGTCGATCAGGCCGATATTCCCGAGAGTGATGCCTTCCATGCGTCGATCTTCAATTTCGCGGTGGATTCGCAGTGCCTGATGGTACAGGTCGCGTGCCGCATGGTAATCGGAGTCCGAGGACAGGAGGCTGGCGAGATTCCGGAGGATCACACCTTCGTTGTGCCGGTCGCCGATCTCACGGATGATCTTCAGGGCGTCCTCGAGTTGTCGCCGGGCCGTGGTTTTGTCCCCGTGGTAACTCGACACATTGGATAGATTGCCCAGGCAGACCGCCATGATGAACTTGTTCCCGATCTCACTGCTGATGTCGTATGCCTTCTGGAACAGCTCACGCGCCCGATTCACATCGCCGTGAATGAAATGGATCGAGGCAAGATTACCCAGTATGGCCATTCTCGACTTGAGATCTCCGATCTGATCCAGGATTTCATCCGCCTTTTCATATAAAACTCTGGACTCATCCATATCCCCGAGATCGAACCGGATCGCCGCCAGCGTGCTGCAGGCCAGACCGACCATTTTGGTTTCTCCGAGTGATTCATAGGAGTCCATTGCCGCCTGGGCGAGCACCAGGGATTGCCGGGCGTCACCGAGCGATTTGAGGATGACTGCTTTGAGGCGGATACAATTGGCTCGCAGAAGGGGAGAGGTGGCTTGTTGGAGCGCTTGTTCGAGTTCACTGAGAGCATCTTTGTATCGAGCCTGCATCAGAAGGACATTCTCGATGAATTCGCAACGAATCTGGATACGGCCGATATCCGTATCGTTCATCAATCCGAGACACTTTCTGAATGCGGATTCCGCTTCCCGGAGCGCAAATTGCTCGACGGCTTTCTGCGCCTTTACGAGATAATACGATTGGGCGCGCTGCGTATCGCCGCCGGCTTCCCAGTGTCGCGAGAGCATCTCGGCACACTCCGGATTGTCGGTTCCGTACTCGGATTCGTAAGCTTCAGCAACCGCTCGGTGCAACTCACACCTGCGATCCGGCGACAGGGTGTCATAAATGATGTTACGAATTTTATCGTGCGTGAAGCGCAGATGTCCGACTTCGGTTTCCATCAGGACCTGTTTTTTAATCAGTTCATCGATGATGTCCAGCATGTCGTCACGGAACGGGATGAGATGCCAGAGAATGAGCAGTGGAAGTTCCTGTCCGATGACCGATGCCACTGAAACGACGTTCAATGCATCGGGAGAGAGCGCATTCAGTCGGCGTTCCACAAGTTTTAAAATGGCTTTCGGAAGAGGAAGTTTCTGAAGAGTCGATGGCACATTCGGTTCACCCGCGATGTGCCAGGAGCCGTCTCCTTTCCTGAAGAGATGGCCTTCCTCGACCGCTGTCCTGAGATACTCCGAGACGAAGAACGGATTGCCGTCCGATTGGCTGGCCAGGGATGTTACAAACCGGAACGGAGGTTGAGGCATGGCCATCATATCCGCGATGATGTGTCCGACGGCGTGTTCGTCGAGTTTGCTCAGGATGATCCTTGGGTGATCCGGTTTGTTCAAAAGGCGCTGAAGGGGTTCTTCGGCTTCTTCGGATCGATATGCGCAGACCAGAAGAACTGCAACGTGTCGGAATCGACCGATCCGCATGATAAACTCCAGGTATCCGACCGTCAGATCGTCAGCCCACTGGAGATCATCCAGCAGAATCATGACCGGTTTTCGTCGCGAGTAGGCTTCCAGAACATCGGACAGGTAGGTGTACAGGCGGATTCGTGCGGTATGCGGCGGGAGATCCTGGGGGTCAGGATTATCCGGTTGACCTGGGAGTTGCAGAAGTTCGGGGAAGTATTTTCCGAGGATTTTCCCGCGAGATCCGAAGATGCGATCCGTTTCGGATTTATCCCGATCCCGGCAGTAATCGACAATGGCCTGAACGGGTCGGCGGAATACTTCCAGGCAGGAACTGCTGCCGACAGATGGTGTTGAGGATGACAGGGCGGGGAGGCAGCTTCCGGAAAGCGCATCGAGTTTACGAATGCGTGACAATCGCATCAATTCGAGCAGGAGCCTGGTTTTTCCGATTCCGCTTTCCCCTCCAATGAACAGGACCCCACCGGATTCGGACTCCAATCGATCGAGATGAGGGGTGATCCGATCAATTTCCTGATCGCGACCGTAAAAACGTGGGCGGCAGAGATGCAGTCCGGGCTTCGGCATGGCATCGAGAGCCGTTGCGTCTGCGCCCAGGCGGATGAGAGTCGCGCAGACATCATCGGCACAACCGATCCTGTCCTGGGGATTCTTCGCGAGCAACCGCAGGATCAGGCGATCCAGTTCCTCGGGAATACCATCATTCAATCTCGAAGGGGGGAGCGGGTTGAGTTCGAGATGCGCTTTGATGGTATGGGACAGGGAACTGCCGGGGAAGGGTACGCGACCGGTGAGCAGTTCGTAGAGGATACATCCGACCGAATAGAGATCGGCGCGGGAATCAGCCAGTTCCCCGAGAATCTGTTCGGGGGCCATGTACGCGACCGTGCCGCCCCGGATACCCAGTAACTCGAGTTGTTCGCGATTCTCCTCATCCCAAAGCTGCGTCATCAGGCCAAAGTCCATGATGACCGGGAATCCCGGTGAGCGGATCAACACGTTGTCCGGTTTCAGATCGCCGTGCATGATCCCCTCGCCATGAAGATAAGCGAGAGTGGCGGTTAACTGGACCATGAGGGTCAGAATGGCTTTGAGGGAGGCATCCGAGAGAGGGAGACGAGGGTGCTCCGGATCGGCGATCGGCGGGGTCTCGATGCCTGTCAGTTCTCGAAGTTCTTCGATGTACTGGGAGTCGACGGTGGTGCCGAAAATGCGGGTCCACCATCCGGTTGGAGAACTCGGATGAAATACGCCATGTTCATGTCCCGCCACCAGATCGCTGGCTCTCGCGGTGGACGCCTGTGAGCTGTTCCAGATGATCTCGGAGCAGAACTGGCGCAGGGTGACTCCCGAGAGAAACTCCATGGCGAACCAAGGAAGGCCGGATTCGATGCCTTCTCCGAGAATTCTGACGACACCGGGATGGTGGATGCGTGCGAGAGCGCGGATTTCGCGACGGATACCCGAGATTCGTTTCGGGTTCATGGCCCGGACCGTTTTGATGGCGGCCTGAGTGCCGGATACCTGGTGGGATCCGAGATACACGATGCCCATCCCGCCTGAACCCAGCAGCTTCTGGATTCGATACGGCCCGATTGCGCTGGGGATTTCGGCAACATCAGTATTCATGCTGTCCCCCGAATCAATCACCATATATACTATATTGGATTCAGGGGAACTTGACCAGCGAGGAGAGTCGTGTTTCGGTCAATATCATACTTGAGATTCGTGTTGGATGGTCAGGAGAGGCTGGGGATCAGGTTCAACTGTCGGCATTATAAGAAAAAATAGGTCTCATCCTGCAACTCGACCTCACGGCCGCTCTGGCGTAAGCGGTTATACTCATTGGCAATGTATCGATCTGTCATTCCAGCAATGTGATCAATGATCCGTCTTGCGAATGCCAACCGATTGGCTCGTTTCTGAAGATCATTGTCGCCACCTGATGCCAGTAACTCGAGACATTCGTTAGAGATGGCCGTCTGCTCTTTGTCCAACATGGACTTCTCAATCCAGGACAGAATCGGCTGGCTCAGGTCATCAGTTCCAACATCATTCGCATACGATCTCAGTCGCGACCAGACGCGATCATGCATCAATCTGGGATGTTTAAAGTATCGATTCAGAAGATTTCGGATAACTCTTTTCCCCATAAGATCCATGCGTTGAGATCGGAAGAGCACACGTCTGAACTCCAGTCACGAGTGGATATCTCG
>CALFER010000041.1 GCA_937951895.1 uncultured bacterium | reverse complement strand
ACACTCCGACGAATACGCCGCCGCCCGCCACAGCAACCCCGACGCGGACACCGACACCCACCCGCACCCCCACAGTTGCACCCAATACACCGACGCCGACTCGGACGCCGACCACAGTCCCGAACACTTCGACGCCGACATCGACCCCCACGACAGTACCGAATACGCCGACCCCGACAGCCACGCAGACTCCGGTTCCGGTGACGCCGACCCCGACGAATACCCCGGCCCCCGGCACACCAACCCCGACTCCGACACCTCAACCGGTGCCTTCGTCCGGATCGACCGGCCTGGTCATCATGATTCTGGTGGTCACGGCGCTGATGAGTCTCGGACGATTCGGCCACGGAAACAGTCGCCGATCATCTTGATCGCAAACGGTATTGACTCGATCGACCTGAAAGGGGTACACTCAGCGTTTAATTGGGCGTTATGTTGGATTTCGACATAACATGAGGTAATTGCAGTTTTGAAAGGAGTGAAGGGATGATTGATCAACTGTATCAGAACGTCGTGGCGAAGAACCCGAATGAACCCGAATTTCATCAGGCAGTCAAGGAAGTGTTCAACTCCCTGGCCGTTGTGCTCGAAAAACGGCCGATCTACCGGAAATTCAAGATTCTCGAGCGGATCGCCGAACCCGAACGCGTCATTCTGTTCCGTGTGACATGGATGGACGATCGTGGCGATATTCAGGTCAACAAGGGATATCGAATTCAGATGAACAGCGCGATCGGACCTTACAAGGGCGGCCTGCGGTTCCACCCCAGCGTCAATCTCGGCATCCTGAAGTTCCTCGCGTTCGAGCAGGTCTTCAAGAACTCGCTCACCACCCTCCCCATGGGCGGCGGCAAGGGCGGTTCCGATTTCGATCCGAAGGGCAAGAGCGATGATGAAGTCATGCGGTTCTGCCAGAACTTCTTCATGGAACTGTTCCGCCATGTCGGACCCGATACGGATGTTCCGGCAGGCGACATCGGTGTCGGCGGTCGTGAAATCGGTTTCATGTACGGCATGTACAAGAAACTCCGCAACGAATTCACCGGCGTGCTTACCGGCAAAGGCCTCACCTACGGCGGCAGCCTGATCCGACCCGAAGCCACCGGCTACGGCCAGATCTACTTCGCGCAGGAAATGCTGAAAACCCGCGGCAAATCACTCCAGGGCCTGAAATGCCTCGTGTCCGGTTCCGGAAACGTGTCGCAGTACTGCACCGAAAAGGTGCTCCAGCTCGGCGGCAAAGTCCTCACCGCTTCCGACTCGAACGGCTACATCTATGACGAAGAAGGCATCGATGCCGAAAAACTCGCCTTCATCATGGATCTGAAGAACGTCAAACGCGGACGCATCAAGGAATACACCGACAAGTATCCGAAAGCCGTCTATACACCGGTCGATCCGAAACTGGATTACAACCCGCTGTGGAATCACAAGGCGGATTGCGCGTTCCCGAGTGCGACACAGAACGAAATCAACGCCAAAGACGCACAGAACCTCATTAACAATGGCGTGTTCTGCGTATCGGAAGGCGCCAACATGCCGACCACGATCGACGGCGTCGACATCTTCCTCGATCACAAAATCCTCTACGGGCCCGGCAAAGCAGCCAATGCCGGCGGCGTGGCGACATCCGGTCTGGAAATGTCGCAGAACAGCCTCCGCCTCTCCTGGTCCCGAGAAGAAGTCGATCAGCGCCTCCAGGGCATCATGAAGAGCATCCACAAGGCCGCTCTCGAAGCCTCCCAGGCGTTCGGCATGCCCGGCAACTACGTCGCAGGCGCCAACATCGCCGGCTTCCTGAAGGTCGCCGATGCCATGATCGCTCAGGGCGTTCTGTAATCGCTGCCTCATACTGTTAATCGGAAAAGCGCTCCAACCGGGGCGCTTTTTTTATTGCACGGAGGCCGCATTCGATCCTGCCACGTATGTGCCGGCAGGCGCGGAGGCCTGCCGTTGCAACGCCGGGCATCCGTGCCCGGCGGCACACACACGTGCACTAACTCTTCATAAACTGCTGCGAATACAACTGATGATACATCCCGCGACGCGCCATCAGCTCGGCATGCGTCCCGTTCTCCGCAATCCGCCCTTTTTCGATCACCAGTATCCGATCCGCCTGTCGGATCGTCGAGAGTCGATGTGCGATGATGAACGCAGTCCGTCCCGCAAGCAGTTGCTCGGAGGCCTTCTGGATCCGCAGCTCGGTGTCCGTATCGACACTCGATGTCGCCTCATCCATGATGAAGATCGCCGGATCGGCCAATACCGCCCTGGCAAGGGAGATGAGCTGCTTCTGACCGGTCGACAGCGGTTCCCCGCCTTCCCGCAACACGGTTTCATACCCCGACGGCAGCGCCTCGACGAACTCGTGCAGGCCGACCTGCTTCGCCGCCGTCCCGATGGCGTCGTCCGTCGCATCCAGCTTCCCGTACCGGATGTTCTCACGAACCGTCCCGCTGAACAGATGAGGCGTCTGCAGCACGACACCCATCTGGGATCGCAGCCGCAGGAATGTCCACTGCCGGATGTCCTCCCCGTCGATCAGCACGGCTCCCCGTGTGGGATCATAGAACCGCAGCAACAGGTTCATGACCGTCGTCTTTCCGCTGCCGGTCGGCCCCACCAGCGCGATGGTCTGACCGGGATCGACCGTCAGGTTGAACTGCCTGAGCACGGGGGTTTTCCGGTCATAACCGAACCAGACGTCCCTGAATTCGATTTTCCCCCGGATCCGGCCTTCGTTCGACGCATTCGGTCGCTCGGTCACCTCCGGCGCCGCATCCAGCAGCATGAACACACGCTCGGCGGATGCCTGTGTCTCCTGAAGTTGCCCGAACACACGCGCAATCTCGTTCGCCGGATCAAAAAACCGACGGGTGTAGGAAATGAACGCGACCAGTGTTCCCAGCGAAATCGAGCCGGCGATCACGCCGGATCCGCCAAATGCGATCACCAGCGCGCTTCCGGTCGCCCCGATGACATGAATGATCGGCAGATACACGCTCGACAGCACCGCCGAACGCACCGACGCTTCGAACATCTTCCCCGTCAGCGTCTCGAAGTCACGCGCCATGGCCGTCTCGCGCACCAGCGACTTGATCACGCGCACGCCCATGTACCCCTCATTGAATCCCGCCGTGATTTCGGAGTTGATCCTGCGGACCGACCGGTACCCCCTCAGAATCCGGCGCTGGAAGAAGATCGATATGCCGACGATGAGGGGGAGCAGGCTGAGAGCCGCGAGGGCGAGTTTCCAGTGGACGACGAGCATGGCGACGGCCATGAGACTCATGTTGACGGCGCCCCAGACGAAATCCACGGCGCCCCACGTGAGCGTATCGCCGACGCGCTGCGAGTCGCTGAACATGCGCGACATGAGCCAGCCGACGGGTGTTTTGTCGAAATACGAGATCGACAGACTCTGAAGCCTGTCGTAGGTCATGCGGCGGAGATCCGCGATCACACGGACACCGACGCGGGCGCATCCCGAGATGAACGACGCGACCAGGAAGGCCTGCATGATGATCAGACCGAGATACTCGAAGACGGCGATCAGAATCACATCCCGGCGGCCCGGCGTGATGCCTTCATCCACCGCATACCGTACGACGAGCGGGAACAGCACTTCGACGCCGGCCATGAGCATGATGACGGTCATGATGCCGGCATAGTGCCAGCGGTACGGCGAGAGCAGCCGGAAAACTTTCCGCCAGACGCTCGTGTCGAACTGCTTACTGAACTCTTCGTCGTGCATGACCGCGACTCGCTTCCCTGTCCAGAACCGCCATTTTGGCCCATTGTTGTTCGTGCAGCTTCCGATAATGCCCGGGTTGCCGGATCAGTTCCTCATGATTGCCCTGCTGCACGATCCGTCCCTTGTCCAGAACGATGATCTTGTTGGCCGCCGCCGCCGTGCTGAGGCGGTGCGTGATGATGAACGCGGTGCAGTCCGAGAGCCACTTGCGCAGCGAACTCCAGATCGCCGCCTCGGTTTCCGTGTCGAGTGCCGAGGTCGTGTCGTCGAGAATCAGGATGGAGGGGCGTTTGACGAGCACCCGCGCCAGGGCGATGCGCTGCTTCTGCCCGCCGGACAGCGTCACGCCGCGTTCGCCGACCACCGTCCGGTACCGCTCCGGAAACTCCGACACGAACCGATCCACGGCCGCCGCCGCCGCGGCATTGCGAATCAACCGGCGCTCGGGCTGATCCACTCCGAAACTGATATTGTCATAGATCGACTTCGAAAACAGGAAGGCCTCCTGCAGCACGATGCCGATCTGCGAACGAAGCTCGTCCTTCGGAATCTGCCGGATATCCCGATCGTCGATGTAGATCGCTCCCGAGTAATCGTCGTGGAAGCGGAGCAGCAGTTGCATGAGCGTTGTTTTGCCGCTGCCGGTCGCCCCCAGGATCGCGACGGTTTTGCCCGGCCTGACCCGGAAATGGATGTCATGCAGCACCTTTTGCCCGTCGAATCCGAAACTGACGTGCTTGAAATACACACCACCCTTGAGCCGTTTCGATTCGACCTCCGGCGCTCCCTCGGCATCGGCTTCCCGCGGCAGATCCAGGATCTCCCGGATCCGGCGCATCGACACGGATGCCCGCCCCATCTCACCTAGCAACCGGCCGATCTGACGAACCGGCCAGATCAGATACATCACGTAGCTGTTGAATGCGACGAACGTGCCCAGGGAAATGTCGCCGTCGACGGCTTTCATGCCTCCGAGGTACAGCACGATGACCGCCTGGAGCATGCACATGACATCCGAGGTCGGCCAGAAAACCGCATGGAGCGTCGACAGGGCGATATCCTCACGGACCAGTCTCGCATTTAACTCACGAAAACGTCCGGATTCATAGGGTTCACGCGCGAACGCGCGGACGACGCGAACCCCGGTGAGATATTCCTGGACGTTCGACGACAGAGCGGCTTCGGTTTCATCGAGCGTTTCGAAGCGTTTCTGGATTTTCCTGAAGATCACCATCGAGAACAGGAAGATCGGGGGGAGGAGTGCCAGCGCGGCCAGCGCGAGTGTCGGCTGCATCATGAACATCAGCGTGCTGACGCCCGCGAGCAGGCAGACCGTCCGGGCGACTTCCGTGACCTGGACGCTGAGAAACCGGCCGAGCGTCTGGATATCCGAGGTTGCGCGCTGAATGAAATCTCCCGCGGCGACGGTTCCGTGCGCCGAGAACGGCATCCGGACCATCTGCTCGAACATCCGGTTTCGCAGATGTGTGACGGTTCCCTCCGACGCTTCGGCGGCCCATTTTCCCTTCAGAAAGGTAAAAATCGCCTCCCCTGCCGCCGCGCCGACGAGTCCTGACGCCAGCATGATGATCAGACGGTAATCGTTTGTCCGCGCCGTGAGCGAATCGATGGCCATCCGGAGCACCCAGGGGAGTACGAGTTGGAACGCGGTGGCGGCAACCAATGCGACCGCGGCCAGAACAAAGGCTTTCCGGCATGGCTGCGTCAAATTCCAGAAGTCCCGGATCAGCGATCCCATCTCAGTCACCTCACGTGATGCGCACCGATTCTACCCCGGCATTCCGACCGATGCAATGCGCTCATGGAATATCGATTCTGCCCCGGCGCTTGAAAAGGTGCAAGCGGAACGCTTCCGGAGCTTCGGGTTGTCATCCGGGATGAACATTGGCATAATGAAGGTATTCGTCTGCCGACTCATGCATACAGGAGGCGGTTGTGACTCCCGATTCACGCGATTTACCCCGCACGCTCGGCCCTTACTCCATCCTCGATGTCATCGGCCGGGGCGGAATGGGTGTGGTCTATCGCGGGCAGCATGAGTCAACGGGGCAAGTCGCGGCGATCAAGACGGTCTATGTGTCGCAGGAGCGCCAGCTTCAGAGCATTTTGAGGGAAATCCGCGCCCTGGCCCGCATTCGTCATCCCGGGATCATCCGGATCATCGAGGAAGGCATCGAGGGTCAGACGCCATGGTTCGCGATGGATATGCTGACCGGCACGACGCTCTCGGATTACATCTCCCAGGATCTCTGGGGCAATCGCTCGACCGATCCGGACTGGACCCGGCCGTCGCTTCCGTCGGACGGATCGCGCTCCATCACGACATCCGATTTCCGGCGCTGGGAGAAGATTCTCGGCCCGACTCTCGACGCCGAAAGCCTCGATGCCGACCTGATCGCCGCATCGGGCCAACCCGAAGTGCCCCGGCCGGTCTTGGGCGACAAACCTCCGGCCGCCGCAAACCGTCTTTCCGAAGTCCTGAACATCGGTCTCGCCTTGTGCCACTCGCTCGCCTATCTGCATGGTGAGGGGATCGTCCACCGCGATCTGAAACCCTCCAACATCCTGCTCCGGGCCGACCGTTCGCCCGTCATCATGGATTTCGGCCTGATGCAGGAGTTCTGGCGCACGTCAGGCCGTGATGCGATCGAGGATGCGGGGACCGGTGGAGGCACGCTCCTGTATCTGCCTCCCGAACAGATCCGCGGAGACCCGACGGATGCCCGCGCGGACCTCTATTCCCTGGGCTGCATCCTCTATCTGATGATCACGGGACAGTTGCCGTTCCTGGCGAGCAGCGTGTTCGAGGTATCGAAGGCGCACCAGTCGGCGCTCTCGGTACGCCCCTCCGAACTGGTCGACCATGTCCCCGGAGCGCTCGATGACCTGATCGTCAGACTGCTCGCCAGAAAACCCAACCGGCGGATCGGGCATGCCGGAGGCGTGGCGCGCGTGCTCATGGATCTCGGAGCAACGGACCCGCATGCGCACACGTATCCCCGCCCCCGATCGTATCTCTATCGCCCGTCATACTCCGGGCGTCAGGCGCTTGTGGACGAGATTGCCGGAGAGGTGAGTCGATTGAAGGAAGGTGCGGGCGGGATGATACT
The DNA here is from genome assembly GCA_937951895.1 of uncultured bacterium. Lineage (GTDB taxonomy): Bacteria > CSSED10-310 > CSSED10-310 > CSSED10-310 > CALFER01 > CALFER01. The sequence goes on along the minus strand of CALFER010000041.1, from coordinate 53,102 downwards.
GATCGGTGGAGAAAGCGGCATGGGGAAAACCCGTTTCCTGCTCGAATTCAACCGTCTCGCCCCCCGTCTCCGCGCACAGTGTTATTATGGTTCGTGCGCCCCCTTCGAGCATGAACCCGCCTCCCGATCACTCCAGGCGTTTCAGCGGATGATTCAGGACATCTGCGATGCATTCCCGTCCTGGAGCGACTCCGAAGAGATCCGCGCGTATTTCCTCCAGCGTGGCGCCGTTTTGCAACCCTGTTTCGCGCCGATCGGTCACCTCCGTGAATCACTCCCCATGACCCCTCCGGCGGAACTTCCGCCCGACGCAGGTCGCATCCGGCTTTTCAACGCCCTCGCCCTGTTACTCGAATTGATCGCCCAGCACCACCCTCTCCTCATCCTCCTCGACGATCTCCAGTGTGCCGACGATCTGACATCGGGGTGTCTGGAATTCCTGCTCCGGGGTGGTTTTCTGGCCCGGAACCCCATTTTCGTGCTCGGAACCTATCGTCCGGAAGAAGTTTCACCGGCCCTCCGCCGGCTCCTGGCCTCCCAATCCGTCCTTTCACGCCGGATGGAACGGCTCTCGCGCCAGGCAATCTTCTCGATCGTCTCCGACATGATGGCCCACCCGAACCCTTCCGACATGTTCATCGGATTTCTCGAATCGTACTCCGACGGAAATCCGTTTTTCGTTTCCGAATTCCTTCGGTCGTGTGTCGAGGAAAATCTGATATTCCGAGACGATGACGGACGCTGGCAGGTTCTGGAATCGTCGGATCGATCTGCGACTTTCGAAGAATTCAGACAACTGCCGGCACCGAAAACCCTGCGAAACCTGATCGAACGCAAACTCCATGCGCTCACGCCGGCCGCCCGCCGCCTTCTGAGCACCGTTGCGGTGATCGGCCGAGAAATCGACTTTGCGATGCTCTGGTCGCTGGCGCCCTTCCACAACGACACCCTCGACAATCTCGACGCGCTGATCCATGCCCATCTGCTCGAGGAATACACGCCGGGTATATTGCGGTTTGTGCATGAGATGGTCCATCAGGTTGCCTATGATCAGCTCGACGCAGCCGACCGGCTCGGCATGCACCGGATCGTGGCGGAATCGATCGAACACGGCGACGACCCCGCATCCGCGCATCGGCTGGGAACCCTGGCTTTCCACTGGGAGCGTGCCGGAGACACAGCCAGGGCGATCCACAACTACAGGCTCGCGTCGCGCGATGCCATGAAACGGTATGCCGTGGCGGAAGCCGAGTATCATCTGCGGGCGTACATCCGCCTAACGGCACCGGGCGATCCCGATCGCATCACCGCCCGAAACGCGCTGGGCCGCCAGATTCTGGCCTTCCAGGGCCGCATGAAGGAAGCCGAAGCGGAACATCTCACCGCCTGGGAGGAGGCCCGCGCCGCACATCTCGAATCGGGCATCGCGGATTCACTCTCCGGGATCGTCTATCATCTGGCCCTGCGGGGTGATCATGCACAGGCCCGGCGACATTGTCTCGAGGCAATCGAAATCTGCCGGCGGATCGGAGATCGTCTGTCCGAGGCTCACCATGTGTCGATACTGGCATCGATCGAGATGCGCGAGGGCGATATCGATTCAGCCCGGCGGCTCTATAATGATGCATTCACCATCTACAAGGATCTCGATGACACCGACTCGATCGCCAATACCCTCATGCGCCTCGGCGTGCTCCTGCTCAAGGAACGCAAACTCGACGATGCGGAAAACCACCTCAAAAAAGCGCTCGAAATCCATTCCGGAAAGGGGCGTCGGCATGGCGAGGCGGACGATCTGAAGACGATCGGAATCGTTCATTGGGCACGGAATGAATTTGAAACGGCCAAGACCTACTGCGAGCGCGCCTTGTCGGTTGCACGCGAGATTGGCGACCGGAGAGAGGAAGCGGGGATCCTGTCGAATCTCGCCGTGATTCTCGACTCGATGAACGATCTGCGCGGCGCGGCGGCTTTATACGACCAGATCATCCGGATGCACCGGGAGATGGGTGACCGGCTGTTCGAAGCGCTGACGCTGAACAATTATGCATATGCGATTTTCGATCTGGGGCAGATCGACACGGCCCGGCGGGTATTCGAGGAATCCCTGGCGATCCTCGAGGAACTCTCCATCGTTCCCCATCTTCCAAGGCCGCTCCGGGGGCTGGCGATGATCGCCCGTCAGGCCTTCGGAGACCCGGACGCGGCGGAACGATACCTCGCGCGCATCGATTCGCTGGATGCACAACGGATCGATCCGATTCTGCTCTTGTCCGTACGGATTGAACGGGCACACATCGCCTTGTTCCGGAATCAGTCTGCCCGGACGGAGTGCGATGCCATCCGGAAGGACGCCCGGGCGATGGGATTGGAAACCGATCCGAGTCTCCGGGAAGAACTCGGTGATCTCGAAAAATCCGTCAAACTGTTCGAAAACGGAGGCACGTTGTTTCGCGGGAACGCTCCCGAAACCATTCCGGTGGATTTGATGAATCGCCTGCAAGAACCCGAAATCTGAAAGCACAGACCATGAAACCGACCCTGCCATCTCACATCAACCGCTTCCGCATCATCGATCTGCTCGGACAGGGCGCTCAGGGCAGCGTGTTCCTCGCACTCGATCCGACATCGAACCGCCATGTCGCGCTGAAGGTGCTGTCGGAAGGCAGCAGTACGGGGATTGCGCGCGCGCGCTTTCTCCGCGAGTTCACGTCGATTGCACGATTGTCACATCCTGCCATCGTTGCGGTGTATGAGCAGGGGGAATGGAAGGCGAGGCCGTTTTTCGTGATGGAGTATATCGCGGGAACCACGATCGCCCGGCATGCCGTGACGCTCAGACGGGATCCCGCCGCGATCTGCCGGATCATGACGATTGTCGCCGACGGACTGGCGTATACGCATTCACGAGGCGTCATCCACAGGGATCTCAAACCGGCCAATATCCTGGTCGACCGCGACGGCACACCGAGAATCTCGGATTTCGGAATCGCCAAGCCGATTCAGGAATCGGTCAACCTGACGCAGACCAGCAGCATTGTCGGCACGATGAACTACATTTCACCGGAGATTCTCCGGAACGACCAGATCGATCCGCGATCGGATCTGTACTCCTTCGGGGTCATTCTGTACGAACTGCTGACAGGCGAACTGCCGTTTCAATCCGATTCGATGATTCATCTCGCCATGATGCATCTCACCCATCCGCCGCCGCGGCTCGCGGATCGCGTGAAGGATTGCCCCGCGCCCCTCGATGACCTTCTCCGAAAGCTTCTCGCGAAAGATCCCTGGGAACGTCCGGCCACCGCAGAACTCGCCGCTCGATCGCTTCAATCCATCGCCGACGATCTCGACCGGTCGACACCCCCCGCTCCCTCCCGGAGCCCGACCCACGGACCGCCACTCGTGTCCCGGTTTACCGGACGGGATCACGAGAGTGATTTTCTGGCGGGATCCATCCCCGAGACCGGTTTCGTTCCGTTCGCGATCCGCATCATCCGAGGCATGGGAGGGACGGGTAAAAGCCGTCTCGTCCGGGAAGCGCTCAATCGTATCAACCGTAAGGATATACGGATAGTCGAACTTCCATCGGCACCCATCGGATCATTACCCTTCGAATCGCTCCAGGAACTTTTTTCCGTCATGACCGAAACGCTCGAACGCTCCCCCGATCTGATGACCGAACTCCAGGACTCCCTCCGCGATCTCCCGCTCATCAGCGCACATTTCAAACGTGTGTCACCGGCGTGTTCATCATCTCCGGAAGAGCGCGAAAAGACGAATTTCAGGAAACTGTTTCGCGCCCTCGCCCGAATACTCGCCCGTCTCAGCGCACAGACCCCCTGGGTGATTGTCATCGAGGACATACAGAATGCCGATCAGGCCGGCCTGAACCTGATCGACACATTGATGACATCGGCCGAAATCAATGACTTTCAGTGCGTCTGGTGGTTCAGTGTCCGCATCGAAGACACCATCGACTCCTCCGCATTCGCGAAATGGTTCTCCTCCCGGGAGCGTCCGGATCGGATCCGAAGTCTCGAACTGGCTCCCCTGAGTTTTTCCGAATCCTGCAAGCTCGTGTCCTCCATGATTCATCAGCCGGAACAGTCGCCGGATTGCATGCGTCTGGTCAGTTACGGGCAGGGGTTCCCGCTGATTTTAGTCGAAACCGTGCGATCCTTCGCTCACCGGGGTCACCTGATGCCGTGTGCCGATCATTGGCGGTTCACGGAACCCCAGACGGAGTCCGACACCCTGATTCCGATCTCGCTGCGCGATGTCCTGAAAACCCGACTCGATCACCTCGATCCGGAAACGCTTGAAACCCTGTGCTGGGCCGCACTGCTCGATCCGGAAATCGATTTCCTCCTTCTCCGGCATCTCGATGAAGGACCGGACGATCACATCCTGATGCGTCTGGATCGACTCATCACACAACGATTCATTGAACCGTATTCGAACGGGCAGCGGGAGTATTATCGATTCTGTCATCAGCAATTGCGGGATCTTCTCATCGAGATGATGGGGGAACGCGATACGATGAGTCGGCATCGAGACATCGCGATGGTGCTGCAGACGTTGCCGGAACCCGGCGCGTCGAGTTACCGCATCGCCCGGCATCTCGAGGCGGCACGGCAATGGACGGAGGCGATCCGGTACTGGGGGCAGGCCTGTTGTGAGGCAGATGCCGCCAAGCAGGAACTTTCGGCCGTCGAATTCGGTGCACGGGCAGAAGCCATCATCGAAAAGCATGGCGACGAACTGCCTCGCGTGGCCCAGCGCCTGCGACTGGCCTATCTTTTCGCGTATTACCGGAGTTTATACAATCGGAATGAGTTCACTCGCTTCCTCGACCTGTCGGCTGCAACCGAGACATTTCTGTTGCCTGCGCTTCCCATGGCCCAGCAACTCGAGATGATGCGACAGCGGATCATCGCGTTCTATATGACCGGTGAGATCGCGAAGGGCGATCACGAATCCCGGCGGGTGCAGGATCAGTTTCCACCGCAGGACGCGCAGAAAGCGATCCTGAGCGGAAACATCTACAGAGGTCTCTCGCTGTCCGATCCCCACGCATCCTTCTCCGCCCTGATGAAACTGAAGCGTCATCAGCGTTCGACCGGCCAGCAGGAAGCGTTCAAATGGAATCCGTTCATGGTCGCGTACACGCTCCATCGACTGAAACGGCATGCCGTCTCGGAGCGTATCTTCCGGGCGACCATTGAGCAGGCGATCCGGGACAGGAATTCCGATCTTCAAGCTTCCTGCCTGAGCGGTCTGGGCGCGCTGCTGATCAATTGCGGCCGGGAACGCGATGGCGAGGCGTACATCCGGGAGGCCCTCGACATCCATCGGCGTCTCGGTGACGATTACTGGATTTCCTGCAACTTGCATGATCTCGCGCTCATCGCCCAGTCGGAAGGACGTTACCATGAAGCCCGGCCCCTCATGGAGGAATCGCTCGAGTTCAGCCTGCTCCGGAGACTGCCGCGTGAATCCGCGATTTCCCTCGAGAATCTGAGCCGATTGTATCTGCGAGTGGGGGATTATGGCGCGATCCTGCGTTGTGTCGAACGGCATGACAGTGTCTTCCCCGATTATCCCGAAACGGTATCACAGGTCAGCTTTCGGGCACGCCACGCGATGGCTCTGATGCTGACCGGAGATCTCGGACGCGCCACCGCCGAACTGCGGAAAGCGTTCCGGTGCCAGTTGCTGGAGAAGTCGGGCGACAAAGTCATGCTCATGAGCCTGCTCGTGCTGTGGTCGGAATGTCTCCGGATCAAAGGACACAACCGGGCGGCCGCCCGATCCAACAAAAAACTGCTCTCGAGATCCGATCCGCAGCACACAGAGGTGATCTTCAGCGTGCTGCTCGGAGAACTGAATGATACCTTGACCCGGAATCACCAGACAGGAATCTCGAATACTCTCGAAACCATTGCGGCCCTCTGTGTCAAACCCGCAGAAACCGAAAACCTCGGCAGGATTTTGTCTCGGTTTCGGTCTCTGGCGCACGCATTCATCCGGAAGGATCCGTCGATCGCTCTGCCATGGGAGGAGTCGCCGCGACACTTTCTGGAAACCGAAGGTCTCTGGCATCGCGCCAGCGCGTGGTGTTTCGGGGAACTGAACCGGTTCGAGGAGGCACAGACGGCCGGGCTGAACCGGCAGTCGGTGCGCCGTCTGGTGGGGGAGTCTCTGCCGGAAGATCGGCGAGAATTCTATTTTTCACATGATGTGTTCACCCCGGAGTGGATGTAATATGGAACGCCGTGTGGTAGGATATCGATGTCAGGCAGGGGGCATCGGGCGACGCGGGAGGCTGATTGAGGCATGAACAGCGACATTCGTGATCCACTCACCGGAGTCTTCACGCGGGACTGCTTTCAGGAGCGGTTTCCCGACGAAATCGAGCGGGCGAGAAAATATGATGAACATCTCACCATGCTCATCATCGACATCGATTACTTCAAAAGCATCAACGACGCCTTCGGACATACCCGCGGCGATGAAATTCTCAGCCAGTTCGCTCAGAAAATGCTCGCAACAATACGCCGGTCCGATCGCTTGTTCCGCTACGGCGGCGACGAATTCGTCCTGCTTCTGCCCAATACATCGAAAAGCCAGGCCCGGATCCTGGCCCAGCGTCTGATCGATGTGGTGCATGCCACTCCGTTTCTGACCGACCACCCGATCTCCATGACCTGCAGCATCGGCATGGCGGATTTTCCGGATGACGCCAGACTGCCGGGTGAGTTGTTCGAGATTGCCGACCGGAGATTGCTCGATGCCAAGAGTCAGGGTCGGGACCGCTTCGTGTTCGAATCCCTTTCATCCGCACCGGTCTTCCAACTCGCGGATCTCGATGCCGGGCTGCTCGAACGCGACTTCGAAATGGAAGCATTCAACCGTTTTCTGGATCTGCTGTCGGACGCCCGACGCGGTCTCCTGGCGATCTCCGGCCAACCCGGCTCGGGCAAAACCCGCTGTCTGATCGAATTCATGAAACGGGCAGCCTCCAACGGGTATCTCTGCATCGAATTCGACCCGCGTCATCACAAGACCGTCCAGGACGTCCAGAGCCATCTCGAATCACTCCAGTCCGGATCGATCCCCCCGGTCATCATCGCAATCGACAATCTCCAACAGTTCGACCGCATCGTCCTCAGCCGGATCACTCAACTGGTCGTCCAGTCCATCGCCCCCATCGTCGGAATCGTCGCGACGGCGCAGACCGGTCTGGCCGGACGGCTGGATGTGCATGAATTCACCCTGCACGAGTTCATCGAACTGCGGTATCTGTCGAGGGACGCCTCACGCGCATTTCTGCAGCAACTGCTCCACTGGGAAGGCCCCCGTTCGTTCTTCGAATGGCTCTATTCGGAAACCCGCGGATCCCCCGGATTCATCGTCAAAACCCTGGAGTATCTCATCCGCAGAGGCGTTCTGACGCGCGAAAACGAGGTTGTCTGGACACTGGATGCGGGATACCGCGAACTGAACATCGCCGACCGCCTCGGACTGTCTTCATCGATCGCCCCGAACAACCTTCCCTCGAAACTGACACCGTTCATCGGACGGTTATCCGAAATCGACGAGGTGTGCCGGCTGGTCGATGAGAATCGTCTCGTGACGCTGACCGGACCCGGCGGCATCGGGAAATCGAGACTCGCGATCCGGGTCGGATATGAAAAGCTGCGCCAGTTCGAACATGGCGTCTTCTTTATTTCACTGTCGTCGGTCACCTCGCCGGAATACATCATCACCGCCATTTCGGATGCCGTGGGATTCACCTTTGCGGGGCAGAGCGATCCGGACAGGCAACTGATCGACCACCTCCGCGAAAAAGATCTCCTGCTCATCATGGACAACTTCGAACACCTGATCGAGGCTGTCGACATCATCCATGAACTGATCGAGCACTGTCCGGACATCAAGATCGTGACGACGACGCGGGAACTGATGAATATTCACGGTGAGGTGATTTATGAACTGAACGGGCTTCCGGTGCCGGATGATGCGACGGACAACCCGACGAGTTTCAGTTCGATTCAGCTCTTTATCCACGCCGCCCGACGGGTCGACCCGAACTTTTCGCTCGAAGACCATGACGCCTCCTGCGCGATCCGGATCTGCCGGATGGTCGAGGGATTGCCGCTGGGCATCGAACTGGCGGCCGCCTGGATATCGGTCCTGAGTTGCCCGGAAATCGAATCGGAACTTCGAAAAAGCATCGATTTCCTCGACGGATCGCTCGGACACCTCACCCCGGAACACCGGGGTCTGCGCGCGATTTTCGACCACTCCTGGCGGTTGATCTCGAATTTCGAACGCCAGGTTTTCATGCGCATGTCCGTTTTCCGGGGCGGTTTCACTCGCGATGCGGCTCAGGAGATCACCGATACGCAGCCGTCCGCGATTCTGAGTCTCAAGGACAAATCCCTCCTGTACCGCTCGGCGTCGGGCCGCTATTACATTCTGGAATCCCTGCGTCAGTACGGTGAGGAGAAGCTGAGTGCCGATCCGGGGGATTCCGCTCAGATCCGCAGGCGTCACCGGGAGCATTACGGCAACTGGATGTCCAGGATGGTCGGGCGCTATCTGCCGGAAGACACGTTGAATTTCTGCCGGGAGATTGCCGTTGAAATCGAGAACATCCGTGAGGGGTGGATATCGACCATCGATGCGGAAGACGAACTTGCGATCAGTCTGTACATCGACGGACTCGCGGCCTATTACGCCGGCATCGGCAACTACCAGGAAGGCGCTCACCTGTTCGAAACGGCTCTCGGTCTTTCCGACAGTCCCCGGGAGGGGGGGCGCGCAGGGCAGCCGGAACATCTGGAAGCCCAGTTGCTGACGCATCTGGCAAGCTTCCTGTTCAATCTCGCCCGCTACGACGAAGCGCTCGATCATTACAGTCGCGCGCTTGAAGTATTCGAGACGATGCGGAACGAAGAAGGGATCGCCCAGGCGCTCAATGGCCTGGGGCGCGTGCATCGACGCAAAGGAGACAGCGACCAGGCGCTCGGGTTCCACGAACGGGCTCTCGTTATCTATCGGAATCTCGGGAACGGAATCGGCGAAGGTGAAACGCTGTATTTCATGGCCGGCGTTCTGAGTTTTCAGGGGAATATCTCGAAAGCCCGCATGCTCTATGAACTCAGCCTGGACCTCCTGCGGAAAAACGGATCCCGCAGACAGATCGCCACGATTCTCGTCGAACTGGCCATCGCCGCCGGAAAACTCGGGGATGTCGAAACCGAACGGGGATACCTGCAGGAAAGTCTCCGGATCCGGAACGAGATCCAGGACCGGCACGGGATCGCGAGTTCGCTGGACATTCTGGGTTACGTCGAGCATTTTCTGGGGAATTACTCATCCGCCCGGCAGGCACTTCATGACAGCCTGCTGATCCGGCGGAACATCGGGGATCGCTGGGGGATCGCCTCCTCACAACTGAACCTGGCGGCGGTGTTGAAATCCTCCGGAGAATACATCTCCGCCGATCGCCTCCTCCAGGACAGTCTCCAGATATTCCGGTCGATCGGTTACCGGCGCGGAGAGGCCCGGGCGCTGAACAAACTGAGCGAACTGGCGCTTATCATGGGACGTCCGGACCGGGCGGTGGAGTCGAGCCGGACGAGTCTGTCGATCTGCTCCGAGATTCATGATTCGGTTGGTATCGTGCAATCGCATATCAGTCTGGGATATGCGCTGGCCGCCGAACAGTTGCTCAACGATGCCGAGTTGTCGTTCCGGGACGCCCTGACGCATTCACTTCGGATCGACGCCGTTCAGATCCGGCTCGAAGCACTCCTGGGGCTCGCCGAAATTCTGTCGAATCAGGGCCCGGACGAAGCCGAATTCGCCGTGACCCTCCTGGTCAGACTCGCGGGCAGTACATCTCTGAACGAGGAATCCCGGGCGCATGCGCGCAAAATTCTCGACACGCTCGAGCAGATGTTTCCGGCTGAAATCTGGCCGGTGATGCTGGAAACAGCCGAATCCGTCCCCATCGAGTCGCTCATCGATCGCGTCATGGAGGGGTCGCCTCCTCTCGAGTAGCGTCCGGGTGCGCGGTCAGAGTTGCCGCCGACTTTGCAGATTGTCACGGGCCGCGGGAACCATCGTGAAAAACATTTCCAGCTTGTCACAGGCAAACTCGTCGCACTGTCCGCAGTGATCCAGTCCGCGGCCACCCGCGCAGGATCGAAGTTCGCAGACCGAGCAATAGCTGAAGTGCCGGCCGTCCGAGATGCAGCCGTCGCACACGATATCATCCGGTTTGATTTCCGCGTGATACATCTTCGACCATTCCGCCGCCGTCGATTTTCTCAGTTCCGCATCGTCTGTCCGGGTTGCGATGAATGCCGGGCACTCGGCACACATGATTCCGCATCGCCCGAGAGATATGTGTGTCATGATGATTCCCTTCCTTTCCCGATCAGGTTTATTGGAGGTATCCGAGTTCCCGGAGTTTTTCGGATTCCCTCGGATCGAATGGCATCAGTTCCTGAGATTGAATATCCCGGTCGGTGGGTGCATACAGCTCCACGAGACCGTCCAATTCGGCGTCCAGCCCGCATGATTCGAACGGAGACCGCTCCTGGGGGTCGGTATCGAGATTGAAGCATTGGGCCTTGCTGCCGCCGGTTCGGATCGCCTTGAGATTTCCCTGCGTGAGGGCGACCTGCCAGGGATCGACATCCTTGAAATGATGCAGCCGGCTGTGCAGGATGCGATCGTGCGGCGCCGATGCCTCGATCGGATCACAAACGTCCGTCAGGGGCATGATGTCCAATCCTGCGAGATTTTCGAACAGCCGGTATACATCGACGGAGGTGCCGTTGTAATGCTTCAGCTGACCGGTCGGTTGCGCCCCGTTCACACAGATCATCGGAACCCTCAGGACTTCCTCATACAGGTTTTTCCCGTGCGTCAGCGTGCCGTGCTCGCCGAACGACTCCCCATGATCCGCCGTGATGACGCAGACCGTGTTGTCGAGCTGGCCCAGGTCAGCGAGTCTCCGGAACAGTTCCTCCAGCATGTGATCCACACGCCGGATTTCGCCGCGATAGCCGTTCCGGCCTTCGACCGGATCTCTGAAAAGGGCCGGGGGAACATCCAGGTGCAGTCGCTCGTACGGTTCCGGAGGCGAATAGGGGTCATGCGGATCGATGCAGTGCAGATACACGAACCATGGCAGATCCGGTGCGGCCGTGATCGCGCGTTCGATGCAACCGTTGTTCACGTCGAAGGTGCCGGGGTGATAATACTGACAGGGAAATGTATCGAACCAGTCGAACCCGTAGTCATATTCGTTTTCCGGATCGACCAGGATGTTCCCGCTGACGCCGATCGTCCGATATCCCGAATGGTAAAGGCGGGCGGGGAGAATCGCTGCGCGGTTGTTGTATTTTTTCAGGGACAGGCTGCGTTTGTTGAAGCTCTCCTGCGTGTGCCTGAACCGCCCGGTGAACATGGCATTCATGGACAAACGGGTAAAGGAACTGAACGAGACCAGCGGAGTCCACTGGATGTGGGTGCGGGCCAGATAATCCATGAACGGACTGATCGGTGCGCTGTCGCCTCCCGAGCCCAGGAAATCCGCGCGCAACGCGTCCAGCACGATGAACAGGATGTTGGGTTTTCGCGGGGCAGATGTCCGGTCGAACATCACCGGAGCGCCGATGAACACGACACCGTTCCGGCCCGGATCGCCCGATCGGGCACCTCCTGATAATTCGAATTCGACCCCGTAGTCACCGGGTTTCAATCCCCTCAACGGATAGGTGACGGTCTGCCAGTCCGCCTTGTCGCGAGCATCCATCCGGGCTTCGATCGTCCTTGTCGCGACGATCGATTCCTCTTTCACGAGACGAATGGTCAGTGTACGGACCTCCGGGCTGTCGGATGAATCCAGCAGAAACGGGCAGAAGCGGAAGTGGAGTCCGGAGGGATCGACGAGCGTGCAGTCGAACCGGTGCCGCACGCCGTCGAACAGAACGACCGACGGACACGACACATTTTTGATCTCACCCCGCACGATCGACGCGCGTGTGGTATCCAGTATCTTCGGATCTTCGTGCTTGCGATCGGGAACCGACCGCATCAGGTCGTAAAATCCGGGCTGAATCAGGTGTACGACTCGATCGGGATTCCCGGTGTCTGAACGTGAGCATCCGACAGCCAGCAGAAGGGCCGAGGCGACGAGCACCAGCGGAACAACCCGTGTGAGGGGTGTGATTGGTTTTGATAGCCATGCCGTGAGCGTGTTCATGCGGTCATCATAAACGATCCCGGGTGGAATTCAACCGATTCGTTGTCGGGGTCCGGTGAAGATGATACACTTCCGGTCGACAGATAGAATCCATCCGGCAACCAGGGTTGTGTTTCGGTCGTCAACGGCGAACGGCTTGGCTCCGATGCGTTGAATTTGCCAGGCACTCCCTCTGTTAAAGTGGTTAATCTTAACATCCTCCGAAACACGTCCCGTTGACAATGTCCCGAAAATGGCCGCATCATCCGATTGTTTGGTGACATTTCAGTTTCGTAATTGAAAACGGGTTCGTTCATCTATGAGAAGCCGGGGTCCGGGTCCGATCGGGATCTTGTCGGACGGATTGTCAAGGCATCCTGGAATCCATCGGGATACATGGAGATCACCTTTCCTGCGCCGGGGACTGAATTTGACCTGCTGGAGGGAGTACCTGCAGAATGGAACGGGATGTCGGATAACAGCAGCTACCGTCTTCAGGGGATCGCGTATGATTCCGTGCTCCATCGTGTCGTTGCGTGCGACCGTGCCAATCATCGGGTATTCTGGATCGACGACCCGCTGCCGGAGAGTCCGGGATGCTGGATATCGGAAACGGAGGGATTTCTGTCTGATCAGGATCCGGACAATCGGGATCACAGTCAACTCTCCCGAATTGCGATAACGGGGAATGGGACGGAGTATCACGACATCAATCGTCTGAACTGGATAGCGCAGGAGACAACCGATAATCGGATCCGGTTTACTGCTGTCGATCCCAAGTATGGGAATGCACTTCGTCAGGAGATCATGTCTCCGGAAACCGGAGATATCAGTGATATCCGGATGGCGTCGGATGACTTTTCGACGATGCATGTTGTTTATAGGGTACCTACCGTCTTGGGGGGGTGGAAGATTCTCTGGAACAGCAATGGTCTTTTGATGAGTGGAACAGGAGAGGAACGTGTTCCGGATCGATTCGATTTCCCGTTTGATGTAGATGTTGTGCCTCCGGTCTGGACACCGACATGGTCGCCTTTGGAGAACTGTGCCGTGATTGCGCCTTGTGCTGCCTGTCGATGTGGAAGCGGTCGGGAATCCCCAGGACTGATAATGAGCAAGATAGCGGTCACCATTCTTCTATTAGTTATAATGATTGATGTTCATTGCCATGGGATATCGGAATGGTTTCAGCTTACTCCTGAATATTCACCACCACCGATGGATAGCCATAATATGGTTTTTGATGAAATTCAGGAAAAATGCTTCCTGTATGGCGGAATCCAGATCAATACTGATCGGGTATATGGGATCTTTCAGTATGATGGGTACAACTGGTCTGAAATCGAACCGTTTGGAGACTGGCCAAGCTTCAGAGCAAATTTTGGAATGGCATTTGATCCTATTCGAGGCGTCGTCGTAATATTCGGTGGTTGGTATCAGGGATTCGACTATCTGGGGGACACATGGGAATGGGATGGGACTCAGTGGATTGAGATGAATCCTGTGAACAGACCGACAAACCGATTAGGTGTTGGCATGGTTTACTTGCCCAATCTATCGAAAGCTATATTGTATGGTGGATATGATGAAAGCCCTAACTATCAGAATGATACTTGGACTTGGGATGGTGTCGATTGGGAAATGATTATTTGTCCGGATACACCTGATCCAAGATGTCTTTTCGGGATGACATATGACGATCACCGTCAAGTGATTGTTGTTTTTGGTGGGCTAGGAGAAGATGGGGTCAGATTGAATGATACATGGGAATTCGATGGAGAAACGTGGAATGAGATAAACACTGAACATCGACCCGGTGTTCGTTCTCAAACAAGCATGGTGTATGACAAAAAGCGTAGCCGATCTGTTTTGTTTTCCGGAACAGCTCCGGGTGACTTCTGGGAAGATACTTGGGAGTATGATGGCACGGATTGGACGGAAATCGATATTCACCCTCAGCCTGTTGGACGAGACAACACGGCCATGTGCTACGATTCCATCCGCGAACGTATCGTGCTCTTCGGAGGATATGCCTGGGGAGACCTAAACGACACGTGGGAATACTACGAGCCACCGACTCCGACACCGACCGTGACTCCAACCGCACCCCCGACGATGACACCAACGCCATCCCCTTCCCCAACTTCTTCCTCAACCCCGCCATGTCCTCTCGGTGTCACACTCACCATGCCCTCTCATCTGTTCCAGCCCGGAGATCCGTGTTCTCTGACAGCAACACTCTGCAACCCCTCCGCTGTACCCATCACTCAAACGCCGTTCTTCTGTATTCTCGATATTCTGGGTGACTACTGGTTCTACCCGTCCTGGTCTTCCGATCCGGATGGTGTTGTTTTAGATTCGGTCGCTCCCGGTACAACCGATATCGACCTGATCGCATCATTCAACTGGCCGGACCATGCCGGTTCCTTTGACCATGCCCGGTTCATCGCGGCAATGACCGATCCTTCCGTCACATCCATTCTCGGTGTGTCCGGCGAATGGATCTTTTCGTGGAGTCAACTATGAAAAAGCTCGATCCGGCAAATCAACTGATCGTTCGACTGGTACTCCTCCTTTTCATACTGGCCTCCGGAGTTGTTTCGAATACTCCCATTCATGCATTCACGTCCGACTATCACATCACGACATACTCATCCAAAATCGATGATGAATACGAAAACTTCATCTGGATGCAGGATACTCGGATCGACACCACCGAACCTCTCAAAAAAGAACTGACGGTCGGGATCAACTGGAACTTTAAAAAGCTCCAGGAACGGATCGAGACCTGTTTTGTCCCTTTCAACATCATGCCGTACTCAACATTCCTCGGAGAAGGCGCGGCTGACGGCGATAATCCGATAACAGTCCAGGATGTACACGCCTACTTTCTTGCGCAATCAAACAACATCTTACTGTGGCTGGATGAGTATAAAGCAACACTTGACTCGATCCGGTGGTCGGACCCTTCTCTCCGGCAGACCCGGTACCGATTTTATACCGAAGCGGATACCGCCGATAACAATGGCCTTAATCTCGAAGATCCGGAACCGTACATCGAGTTTCTCCACTACTTCTATCCCATGTTTCACTCCAAACTCCCCGATTCAACGCTCGTGGTCGGCATGTGCAGCGTCAGGAACGAGTACTTTTATGCGATGATGAAATATTTCCACGAGACTTACCCCGGCGCATCCCTGCCATTCGACGGAGTCGATTTCCATTTTATCAGCCCGAACATCTACTCCGGATCAGTCGACTACAATTTCATAAAAAGTGTGTTTGAAGAATTCGGGTATGGGAACGAATTCGGACGAATGGTATTCTGGGCTGCCGATGCGACCTATGCGCCGCGAGGTTTTACTCCCCGAACGACATTCAAAGAGTCGTGTACATACGGATACTACAGCCAGCAGGAACAAACACGCCACATGATCAAGTCGTTCGCGTCGGCACTGGCGCTTCCCGGGATGCTGCAGGTCAATCAGGGAAAGATGTTCAGCGAAGAATGGCAACCCCGAACACTGGATACGATCTGGGACACCAATGCCCATTATGGGAACGGTCACTCCATGTATGAAATCGGCCTCCGAACACCCTATCTGCTGCAGACGAGCTTGAAATGGATGAATGATGCGCTGCACGATTATCGTCCTGCATACAATAACAAAGCCGGCAACCTTCGCGTGTACGATCGATCGATGCTGCGTGTAGTAGACTGATTCCGGAAGGTGATCTCGATACACTCATGAGGGGTTGGTCGGCCGGGGCGATCGACGACCTGCTCCCCGATCGCTGGAAAACACTGTTTGATCCCGATCAGACTCCGTTTCACGCCGCCCGTTCGCGAGAATCGTTCTCTGTTCTGTTTTCAAAGAAACTGCTGCATTCAAACACCTGCACCCAGTTTACTCCGATCAAATCCATTCCAAGGTGTGTTTGCTCGGACGCTACAATCTTCTCATCTCAACTGTTCCGTGATGGGGAGTTATATTGGCCATTCACAGGTTGTCGGGTTTCGCTGAAAATGGTATCCTTACGCATGTAACAGATCCTGCTTTTAATGATCTGTCGACTGACAGAACGACGCATCGGAGGGAATCAGACACACAATGAAGCTCGAAGACCTGCTGCCCAATGCGTCCGTTCGCGGTATCCTGCCCGATGCCCTCGTTTCCGTCGTCAATGTCGAATGGCACGGCTCCGATGCACTCACCCTGATCTATCGTGATTCCACCGGTCAGGTCGCGGACCTGCTGCTCTACCGTCATGATGAATCCCGGTTGCAGATCATTCAGATCGGTCGTCCATGGAGTTTCGATGGAGACGGCGCGCTGTTCCGCCTGGTATCTGAAGCACATCGCATACGACTCGCTCATCTCTTCGATCCGGTTCTTGCCGTCCATACATCTCTCGTCGACCCCCTGCCGCATCAGATCACCGCGGTCTATGAAGCGATGCTCCCGCGACAGCCGCTCCGATTCCTTCTGGCAGATGACCCCGGCTCCGGCAAAACAATCATGGCGGGACTCCTGATCAAAGAACTCATCGTTCGAGGCGACCTGAAACGCTGCATGATCGTTTGCCCGGGCAGTCTCGCGGAACAATGGCAGGATGAACTGGATCGACGATTTCATCTCCCGTTCGAAATCATGACGAACGATAAACTGGAGGCGGCGCGCACCGGCAACTGGTTCATCGAAAACGATCTCGTGATCGCCCGCCTGGACAAGCTTGCCCGGAATGAGGATGTCCAGGCAAAACTGAACGCCCCGGATTGCCGGTTCGATCTGATTGTCTGCGATGAAGCCCACAAGCTGTCCGCAACCTTCTTCGGTGGGGAAATCAAATACACCAGACGATATCACCTCGGAGAACTGCTCTCACGGATCACACACCATTTTCTTCTGATGACGGCGACACCGCACAACGGCAAGGAACAGGATTTCCATCTCTTCCTGGCGTTGCTCGATGGCGATCGATTCGAAGGTCAGTACCGGGATGGTGTGCATCAGGTGGATGTCTCCGATCTGATGCGACGCATGGTCAAGGAGAAACTGCTCAAGTTCGATGGCTGTCCGCTGTTTCCGGAACGTGTCGCCTACACGGTCCCATTCCGGCTCTCGGACGATGAAGCACGGTTGTATCGGGACGTCACGGACTATGTCCGGGAGGAGTTCAATCGTGCGGAAGCGCTGCAGAATGATAAACGTGCAGGAACGGTCGGATTCGCTCTGACGATCCTGCAACGTCGCCTCGCCTCCTCTTCCGAGGCGATCTATCAATCATTGCGAAGGCGAAAGGAGCGGCTCGAGAAGCGCCTGCGGGAACTCGAATTACTTCAGCGCAGCGCCGCCGAACCGATTGCCGCAACGGGCAGGACGCTGGATGACGACGATGTGGAAGACCTCGATGACGCACCCGAGTCGGAGGTCATGGCGGTCGAGGAGGAGATTCTCGATCAGGCGACGGCCGCGCGCACGATCCATGAATTGAAAGCGGAAATCGTCATTCTGGCGCATCTCGAATCGCTCGCTGCCGAAGTCCGCCGTCGGGGGTGTGACACGAAATGGCAGGAACTCTCCAATCTTTTGACCGTGCTGTTCACTCAGACTGCTGATCCGGGTCCGATCACGAATCACATCGTTTCCAGCAGTACGGGTACCATTCCACCCCCGAAATCTTCTCCGCACCAGAAGCTCGTCATATTCACGGAGCATCGCGATACGCTGAATTATCTGGAACACCGGATTGCGACGCTTCTGGGACGACGGGACGCGGTGTCGATGATCCACGGCGGTATGGGCCGCGAGGAACGTCGCAAGGCACAGGAGAGTTTCCTTCATAATCCCGATGTGCAGGTGCTGCTTGCAACGGACGCCGCGGGTGAGGGGATCAACCTTCAACGTGCGCACCTGATGATCAATTACGATCTGCCCTGGAATCCCAATCGTCTCGAACAACGATTCGGGCGCATTCATCGAATCAATCAAACCGAAGTGTGTCATCTCTGGAACCTGGTGGCCGAGGAAACCCGGGAAGGCGATGTGTACCGCACGTTGCTGGAAAAACTGGAAGAAGCACGGACGGCTCTCGGAGGCCAGGTGTTCGATGTGCTGGGTAAACTGCAGTTTGAGGGGAAACCGTTGCGCGATCTCCTGATCGAAGCCATCCGGTTCGGTGAACGGCCCGAGGTCCGCGCACGCCTGACCCGAAGCATCGCCGACGCCGTGGATCAGTCGCGTCTCCAGGAATTGATCGAGGAGCGCTCGCTGTCGAACGATGTGATGGATGTCAGCCGTGTGGCTCGTGTGCGCGAGCAGATGGAACGGGCCGAAGCACGTCGTCTGCAACCGCAC
Organism: uncultured bacterium; assembly: GCA_937951895.1. Lineage (GTDB taxonomy): Bacteria > CSSED10-310 > CSSED10-310 > CSSED10-310 > CALFER01 > CALFER01. The sequence continues at coordinate 34,475 of CALFER010000041.1, read as the reverse complement.
TACATCGAAGCATTCTTTCTTGAAGCGTTCAAACAACTCGGAGGCACTGTCCGTCAACGCGAGCCGAGACGCTATGAGATTACCCATGTCCCGGCACCTGTGCGCAATCGCGATCGGTTGATCGGAACCGGGGAACCCGTGTTGCCGCGTTACGAGCGAATTGCCTTCGAGAAAGACCTGATCGCACCGTCCGGTCAACCGCTCGCCGCTTTCATCTGTCCCGGCCACCCGTTGCTCGATGCGGTGCTGGATCTGACTCTGGAGCGGCACCGGGATCTGTTGCGTCGCGGTACGGTTCTCGTGGACGAACGCGACTCGGGAGTGGTTCCACGTGTGATTTTCTATCTCGAACATACGATACAGGATGCCACCGTGACCCGTTCGGGCGATCGGCGCGATGTGTCCAGACGGATGCTGTACGTCGAACTGGATGCAGATGGCACAGCGCGCCATGTCCAGTCCGCGCCGTATCTCGATTATCGACCACTCGGAGCCCATGAACCCGGCATCGATGCATTGCTCGCGCGACCGGAAAGTGGATGGATCGCTCGCGATCTCGAGAAACGGGCGTTGTCTCATGCGATTGCTCATATCGTGCCGGAGCATCTGGGTGAGGTGCAGACACGCCGGATCAACTGGATTACGAAAACGCGCGCGGCGGTGAAGGATCGACTCACCAAGGCAATTGCGCACTGGGATCACCGTGCGGAGGAGTTGAAGCTTCAGGAGCAGGCGGGGAAGACGAATGCGCGTGTGAACTCGCAGGAGGCACGACGGCGAGCGGACGATCTGCAAGGACGGCTCGAGAAACGACTGATCGATCTGGATCGCGAAGCACAGATCTCGGCGCTGCCCCCCGTTGCGCTCGGGGGATTGATCGTTGTTCCCATCGGATTGATTTCCGAGATGACCGGTGAAGGGCACGGGGTGTCCGTTCCGATCGATACCCAGGCATCCGCTGCCAGGGCACGCGCGATTGTGATGGAGGAGGAACGGAGGCTTGGTTTCGAACCCGTGGATCGGGAATTCGAGAAACTCGGGTACGATGTCGAGAGTCGGATACCGGGAACGGGTCGATTGCGATTCATCGAGGTCAAGGGGAGGGTGTCCGGTGCAGCGACGATCACGGTGACCAAGAACGAGATTCTGACCAGTTTGAACAAACCGGATGATTTCATTCTGGCGATCGTCGAATTCCTGGATCGTGACCGACATCGCGTGCATTACATACGGCAGCCCTTTCATCGCGAACCGGATTTCGGGGTGACGAGTGTGAACTACGATTTCGCGGAATTGCTGACCAGAGCGGAGATACCCGGATGACGAACAAACTGAACATCTTCGTCAGTTCGATACCGGCTTATGACCATGGACAAATCGTTAAGTAATCGTAAAGCAGACAACACGAATCGTAAACCTGATGATCAGGAGTCATTGCGTGATTCTTACAATCGATAGCCATATCAAGAATAATCGTCAGACAATCGTCAGATGAAAACGTCTAATCGTCAGATGCATGTCACGATTCATCCGATAATCATTCGATCGTTGAGAGTAATCATCCGATTCTTCAAGGGAACAGTATGAAAGCAAGAAAGAAACTCATCGAAGTCGCTCTGCCACTGGATGCGATCAACACGGCATCCGCCCGCGAGAAATCCATTCGGCACGGCCATCCCAGCACACTGCACCTGTGGTGGGCACGTCGACCCTTGGCGGCTGCACGCGCCGTGATTTTCTCGCAGATGGTGGATGATCCGTCGTCGCGTCCCGAACTGTTTCCCACCGAGGAAGCCCAGGAGACAGAACGGCAGCGTCTCTTTCGGATCATCGAGGATCTCGTGCTGTGGGAAAACACGACGAATGAAGCGGTGCTGGAGCGGGCCAGGGAGGAGATCCGGGTGAGTTGGCGGCGGACGTGTGCCGATAATGCGGATCACCCGCGAGCGAAGGAGTTGTTCGATCCGGATAAACTCCCGGCGTTCCACGATCCGTTTGCGGGAGGCGGGTCATTGCCGTTGGAGGCGCAGCGGTTAGGACTTGAGGCGTATGCGTCCGATCTGAATCCCGTTGCCGTGTTGATCAACAAGGCAATGATCGAGATACCGCCGAAGTTTGCCGGCAGACCACCTGTTAATCCGGAAGCACGAAAGAACAAAGACTTGTTCAGCAGGGAATGGAAAGGCGCACAGGGGCTTGCCGATGATGTCCGGTATTATGGCAAGTGGATGCGGGATGAGGCTGAGAAGCGGATCGGGCATCTGTATCCGAAGGTCGAGATTACGGCAGAGATGGCGGAAGAGCGCCCGGATCTCAAGCCGATGGTCGGACAGAAGTTGACAGTGATCGCGTGGATCTGGGCACGCACGGTGAAGAGTCCTAATCCCGCTTTTGCTCATGTAGATGTGCCACTGGCATCGACGTTCATGCTTTCAACCAAACCGGGCAAGGAAGCGTATGTCGAGCCGGTGATCGAGGACGGCTGGTATCGATTCACGGTAAAAGTGGGAAGGCCGAAGGATGCGGAGGGAGCGAGGAACGGCACGAAGCTATCGCGCGCGAACTTCATCTGCCTGATGTCGGGCACTCCGGTTTCGGGTGACTACATCAAGGCCGAGGGCATGGCAGGGCGCATGGGCGCGCGGCTGATGGCAATCGTGGTCGAGGGCGACCGCGGGCGGGTCTATCTCGCGCCAACACCGGAGATGGAAGCGATCGCGATCACGGCGAGGCCGACGTGGAAGCCCGAGGGCGAGATTCCCAAGCGGATGACCGGCGGCAACTGCACGCCCTACGGCCTTACGTCGTGGGGCGACCTCTTCACCCTCCGCCAGCTCGTAGCGTTGACGACTTTCTCCGATCTTGTGGGCGAGGCGATGGAACAGGTCCGTCGGGATGCGATTGAGGCGAGTAAAGAGTGGCGAGAAGTGAGAAACGAGTCCGCCCCACTCACTCCTCACTCCTCCCCACTCGTTTCTCTCTCCGAGGGTGGTACCGGCCCATTGGCGTATGAGGAGACAGTCGGGTTGTATTTGGGGTTGTCTGTTGATTATGCAGCAAACTATTGGTCGGTTATTGCTACGCCAGCGGACGGCTTTATCCGTGGTACATTCGCTAGACAAGCTATACCGATGACATGGGACTACGCTGAAGCACCTCCTTTTGGAAATACAAGCGGCAACTGGTTAGCAGGTATCGAATGGATTTCAAAAGCGATCGAAGGTTTGCCATGCGGAGGTTCAGGCTTTGCGTATCAAGCAGATGCTGCACTTCAGCGGCGAAGCATAGATAAGATCATCTCTACTGATCCGCCGTATTATGATAACATTGGTTACGCTGATCTGTCAGATTTCTTCTATGTTTGGCTTCGTCGTTCGCTTCGCGATGTGTTTCCTCAATTTTTTAATACTCTTGCTGTTCCCAAAATCGAGGAACTGGTCGCAACACCATATCGGCATGGGGGTAAGGAGAAGGCAGAGGCTTTCTTCCTCGATGGAATGACGCAGGCGATGCGCCGTCTTGTTGAGCAAGCGCACCCGGCGTACCCAGTAACAATCTATTATGCTTTCAAGCAGTCGGAGAGCGAGACGGACGCTGGTACAGCAAGCACAGGCTGGGAAACTTTCCTTGATGCCGTTATCCGAGCCGGTTTCGGACTCAGTGGCACTTGGCCAATGAGGACAGAGAGAACAGCTCGATCAGTTGGCATTGGTACGAATGCTCTAGCATCCAGCATCGTGCTTGTTTGTCAGAAAAGAACGTCAGAGGCAACAAACACAACCCGTCGTGAGTTTATAACTGCTCTCAAGCAGGAGCTACCCATGGCACTGACACACCTCCAGCGCGGTAACATCGCCCCGGTCGACCTGGCCCAGTCCGCCATCGGTCCCGGCATGGCAATCTTTACACGTTACTCGAAAGTACTCGACACCGAAGGACATGCACTTTCAGTGCGCGAAGCACTCATTCTCATCAACCAAACCCTCGACGAAGTTCTCGCCGAGCAGGACGGTCATCTCGATTCCGATACCCGCTGGGCCCTGGCATGGTTCGAACAGTACGGCTTCGACGATGGCGAATACGGCATCGCTGAAACCCTCTCAAAAGCCAAAAACACCAGCGTCACCGGAATGGTCGATGCCGGTATCATCCGTTCCGGTCGAGGCACGGTGCGCATGCTCAAACCGTCCGAACTTCCTTCGGACTGGAATCCCCAAACCGATTCCCGCCTCACAGCATGGGAAATGGTCCACCACCTGATCCGTTTGCTGGAATCCAACGGCGAATCCGCCGCCGCCCTGCTCGTCGCCACACTCGGAAGCAAAGCGGAATCCGCCCGGGATCTCGCATACCGTCTCTACACGATCTGCGAACGAAAGAAACGAGCCGCGGAAGCCCTCAGCTATAACGCTCTGGTGCAAAGCTGGCCGGAAATTGTTCGACTTGCCACAGAAACTCGAAGACCAACCCAGCAAACAGAACTTTTTGGCGATCATAAGGAGTAACCCATGGCACTGAGTAATTACGAACGTGTCGGAAAAGCTCTCGAACTGCTCAAAAAAGGACTGGGTCCTTATGTCGACCGGGAACTCCAGGCCTCGATCAAGGACGGCACCTGCTCCCCGCAAGTGCTGCGGGATTTTCTCGATGACCCCATCCTCAAAGACAAAGCCCCCGACCAGTGGGACGTCTCCGCCCTGATCAAACTGATCTGGGACACATGGAACGCGGTCTTCAGAAAAACACTCGGTCACGCCGAACGCAGTCTGGTCAGCGAGATCCGCGATATCCGAAACAAATGGGCCCACCAGGAACAGTTCTCCGGTGATGATGCGGATCGCGCTCTGGATTCCATTTCACGCCTGCTGACGGCTGTATCCGCTCCCCAGGCCGACGACGTGAACAAAATGAAGATGGAACTGCGCCGCACGATCTTTGAACAACAGGTCAGAAGCGAAAAACACCGCGCCGGAGGATCCCTCATCGACGCCGCGCTGACCGGCACGATCAAACCGTGGCGCGACGTCGTAACCCCTCACGCGGATGTCGCGAGCGGCCGATATCAGCAGGCAGAGTTCGCGGCCGACCTGTGGCAGGTTCACCTGGGCGGCGGCGCGGTTGAATACCGGAATCCGTCCGAGTTCTTCCGGCGCACCTATCTGACGGAAAGCCTGATGCGCCTTCTGGTCGGGGCGGTTCAACGCCTGACGGGCACAGGCGGCGACCCGGTCGTGCAGCTCCAGACCAACTTCGGCGGAGGAAAGACGCATTCCATGCTGGCGCTGTTTCATCTGTTTTCAGGCGCCACTCCCGGAGAACTGGCAGGTGTGGATGCGATGCTGGCCGGCACGGGTGTCCGGTTCCTTCCCAAAACGAACCGGGTCGTTCTGGTCGGCAATAAAATCTCACCGGCAAATCCCGCAATCAAGCCGGATGGAACGGTTATCCGGACACTCTGGGGAGAAATCGCCTATCAGCTCGGCGGAAAGGACGCCTTCGCACGGATCGCACCCGATGATGAACACGCGACCAGCCCGGGCGATCGGTTGCGGGAGTTGTTCGACGATTACGGCCCCTGCCTCATCCTGATCGACGAATGGGTGGCCTACGCCCGGCAACTTCACGATCACAGCGATCTCGCCGGGGGCAGTTTCGAGACTCAGTTTACATTCACCCAGGCGCTGACCGAATCCGCCAAGGCTGCGAAGAACTGCCTTCTGGTGATTTCACTCCCGTCGTCCGCGTCGGGCGTATCGCCGCATGCCCACTCCGATGATGTGGAAGTCGGGGGTATTCGAGGCCGTGAAGCTCTCGATCGACTCCGTAATGTGATCGGCCGGGTGGAATCATCCTGGACACCGGCGACCGCGGAGGAAGGGTTCGAGATCGTTCGGCGGCGGTTGTTCGAGCCGCTTGCCGGTTCAGAGAATTACAAACAGCGCGATATGACGGCCCGTGCGTTTGCGGACCTGTACCGGTCTCAATCCGCTGAGTTTCCCGCTGAATGCAGGGATGCGGATTACGAGAAACGCATCCAGGCGGCATATCCCATCCACCCGGAGATTTTCGACCGACTCTATACCGACTGGTCGACACTGCTCAAATTCCAACGGACGCGAGGAGTACTGCGTCTGATGGCGGCCGTCATTCACAGCCTCTGGGAACTGGGCGATCGGAATCCGCTGATCATGCCGTCGACCATTCCGATCGATGATGGTCGTGTTCGCGATGAACTCACCCGGTACCTGACGGACAACTGGAAGCCGATCATCGAGAAGGACGTGGACGGGCCGAGATCGCTCCCTCTCAAAATCGACGGAGATGTTCCGAATCTCGGGAAAGCGCACGCGACACGCCGCGTCGCCCGGACGATTTATCTCGGATCGGCACCGACCACCGCCGCACAGTGCGGAATCGAAGATCGCCGGGTCAAACTCGGTTGCGTGATGCCGGGTGAATCGCCGGCTGTATTCGGTGATGCGCTCCGGAGACTGGCGGCAGCAGCGACCTATCTGTATCAAGATGGCCCTCGCGTCTGGTACTCCACTCAACCCACCGTCACGAAACTCGCCGAGGACCGGGCGGAGCAGTTGACGCGGGATGTCGATAAAGTGATTCAGGAATTGGACAGACGTGTCCGAGCCGATCTGCGGAAAAATGGAGATTTTATACGGATTCACCCCATGCCGCGATCGGGAGCGGATGTTCCGGACGATCTCGATGCGCGCCTCGTTGTGCTGGGAGCCGAATACCCCTACAGCAAGGAACCGGGGAATCCGGCGGAAGCTGCCGCGCGGGCCATTCTGGAACGGCGAGGGAACGCACCGCGCTTGTACATGAACACGCTGGTGTTTCTGGCGGCGGACAAGGCGAGACTGCAGGATCTCGATGAAGCACTGCGCCGATTTCTGGCCTGGGAATCCGTGCTCGCAGAAAAAGATCTGCTCGATCTGTCACCCAACCAGGTGAAGCAGGCCGAGGCGCAGAAACAGGCTGCGGACAGTGCCGTGACCGCCCGGCTGCCGGAGACCTATCAATGGTTGCTCGTTCCGGTGCAAACGAAACCGCAGATACCGGGTGACTGGCAGGCGATTCGATTGAGTGGCAGTGATGCGCTCGCCGTTCGCGTCAGCAGAAAACTTCGCAGTGACGAATCCCTCGTGATGAGCCTGGGGGCGACTATCCTGAGAAAACAGATGGACGATGTCCCGTTATGGCGCGGTAATCATGTCGAAATCAGACAACTTGTGGAAGACTTCGCGCGGTATCTCTATCTGCCGCGACTGGCCGATGCATCCGTATTGCTCGAAGCGATCCAAAACGGCGTGTCGCTGCTCACCTGGCAGACGGATTCATTCGCGTATGCCGAGAGTTATGACGAGACAGAAGGGCGGTATCGCGGATTGCGCGGCGGGCAGCAGATCACCATCAAACAGGACTGCACCGGACTCCTGGTTCAATCCGGCATCGCCTGGCAGCAGATCCAGAGGGAATCGGTTCCGGTTCAACCCGGACCGGGACCGGACCCCGGACCGCCTCCCAAAGCCGGACCGATTCCTCCCGATACCCCCCGGCCACCCGATCCTCTCCGCCGTTTCCATGGAACGGTTACACTCAACTCGACGCGGGTGGGTCGCGATGCGAGTCAGATTGCGGATGAGGTGATTGCACACCTCACAGGATTGGTCGGGTCGAACGTGACGGTGACGCTCGAGATCGACGCGACGATTCCGGACGGCGCGCCGGACCACGTCGTGCGAACGGTCACGGAGAACAGCCGGACATTGAAATTTGATAGTCACGGCTTCGAGCACGAATGACCGGGGATCCCGTCTGGCTTGACATTGCAGGGCACTGTCAGTATGTATCCTCCGTATGACTTCCGCACGATGCCTGACCATCCTGTTGATCGCGCTTTTCAGCTTGTCCACGTTGCTGCTGCATGTGGCGGACAGCGCGTCGTGCACTCCCATGCACCAGGATGACCATCAGGACGATTGCTCCTGCATGTGCCACTCGATCATCCTGAATCATGACGGCGCGGATCGCGACCCGTTCGCGGATCGTTCCGATCGCATCGTCACTGCCGACCGTCAGGAACCCTCGCCGTTGTTCGGTTCGGATATTTTCCGCCCTCCCACTGCCTGATCGCGCGTTTCCATCGCATCACGCCCGCCTCGACGGACACCTCTGTCTGCCGGAGTTGACGGCTGAGGCACAGGGCCCCCTCGACATCCCACATCATTATCAGGAGATCACGATGAAGTTCGTTTTTACTTTCTTGTTGTACATTGCCCTGTTTTCCGGATCCGATCGGGCGACAGGCTCCGGCGATCCGACCCAATTCGACGGTCCGCTGACCTTCGACCAGTGCCTCGACCGTGTTCTGTCGATGAATGCGCACCTGACATCCGCCCGATTCCAGGCACTCGCGGCGGAAGAAACGATCCGACACGCGAAGGCCTGGCCGGAACCCGGCATCGGGATCGCCGCGGAGAATGTCGCGGAGGAGGGATCGGACGATGCATGGGATTCCGCCGAGATGGTGTATGGGATCACGGCATCCATCGAGCCATTCGGAGCCCGCCGCGCGCGGATCCGGGAGGCGACAGCGATATCGTCCGCCGCGGCCTGCGACCTCGAAACCGCCCGGCTGGACCTGATCACGGAAACGGTCCGGCGATTCGTCGACGCGAGGCTTGCAGACGACCAACTCGATCTCGCCGTCCAGGCTGAAGAACTGACGAAAGAAATGTCCGATAGCGCGGGACGGAGGGCCGAGGCCGGCAGAGTGTCACCGATGGAAGCGGACCGGGCGGCAGCCGAGTATTCGCTGATCGCCATGGAACGCCGGCGCGCGGAACGCAACCGAACCGCCGCACGGGACAGTCTGGCCAGCCTGTGGAACGGGTCGGGCGCGGACATCCCCGGTCTGATCGACGATGCCGCTCTGCATGTGTCCCCTCCGCCTGACGATACCGCTGTCATCCCTCACATCGAATCGAATCCGGATCTGAAACGATGGGATGCGGAACTGGATCGGCACAATGCCGCCGTGCTCGCGGCGTCGAGCCTGACGTTTCCGGCGATCGAACTGGGCGGGAGCGTGCGCCGTCAGAATGCGACCGGAGACTCCGCATACGAAGCAGGAGTGACCATCACACTGCCCTTCTTCTCACGCGGCCGCAGTGCGGTTCGCGCCGCCGCGCTGACACGGGATGCCAGTCTCGCCGACAAACAGACCGCACGGGTGGAACTGGAAACGGAAGCACGCCGGCTCTGTTCGGAATTGCGCGGATTGTTCGCTGAGATTTCGGAACTGCGCGACATCACCGCTCCCGCTGCCGCACGGGTTCATGAAGCGGTTCTGGAAGGATTCCGGCAAGGCAAATTCGGCTACCTGGATAGTCTCGAAGCCCGCCGTGCTCTGATCGATTCCGGCAACCGGCGAATGAACGCATCGGCTGAATATCGAAAACGGCTGGCCGAACTCGACCGGATATGCGGCGGTCGGCTTGGCACCATGGGATTCAACAGGAAGGAAACCTCTTATGAATAAAGTTCTGATCATTGTGGCAGTATTGATTGTGTCTCTTTCCGCCGGCTGGGTGTTCCTGGCGTCCGGCGTGGATGACGAGCACGCCGACGAACACGGCGACGCGGACCATGATCACTCCGCGCATGCCGCGCCCGAAAATCTGTCTGTCGACGAACTGTTCAGACTGGAATGCGAACACGCGATACCGACCCATACCTGCGATGAATGCCGGTACGAACTGGGCCTGGTCCGGGTGACCTCCGATCTGCTGAAGATCAACGGCGGACCAGTCGACCTGGAGAACGCCGCTCGCACCGACATCCCCACTCTTCTGGAAGTGGCAGGAGAAATCCAGCTCAACGGCAATGCGGAGCTGCATGTCTCACCGGTCATCGAAGGCGTCGTGACGGCCGTGAATGTGGATCTCGGGGACCGCGTCAAAAAAGGAGACCCTCTGTTCGAGATCGCGAGTCCGGAACTGGGCCAGGCGGTCGCCGACTTCCGTCGACTGGAAGCGCTGACGGAACTGTCCCGACGGAATTTTGAACGCGAAAAGGCTCTCTTCGAGAAAAAGATCGCGTCGGAGGTGGAATTCATCGAATCTCAGATGACATTCGAACAATACAGAGCCGATCTGAGCGCAGCCGAACAGAAGCTGCATGTCATGGGTGTTTCTGAAGACGAGATCCGAACGGGTGAAATCGGCGACCATAACGGCCGGATCGGCCAGCTGGCGTATCGATCCCGCCTGGAGGGTGTCGTGATCGAAAAACATGCGTCGATCGGTGAGCTGGCGGAACCGGGTAAGGATGTGTTTCTGATCGCCGATCTGTCCACGCTCTGGGTGTGGCTCGACATCTATGAGCAGGACCTGGCGGCGCTGCTCGACGCGGACCGCCTGGGCCCCATCCCCGTGGAAATCTCAACGCTGGCTTTCCCCGGTGAGACATTCTCGGGGACCATCGATCACATCGGATCGGTCATGAATGAACAAAGCCGGACCGTGCGCGTTCGGGTCCTGCTGCAGAATCCTCAGAACCGGCTGCGTCCCGGGATGTTCTGTCAGGGCCGGATCGCGATCGGGGCCGGAGAAAACGCGCTGGCGCTCCCCCGCGAAGCCGTTCAGAATGACGAAGGGCGCGATTTCGTGTTCCGGCATGTCCGGGATGACTTCTATCTTCGCACCTTCGTGACAGCAGGCCGCCAGTTCCAGAACCGACGGATCATCCTGTCGGGCATTTCCGAAACGGATTCCATCGTCACCTCCGGAGCATTCATGCTGAAATCGGATATCCTGCGCGAGAAGATGGGCGCGGGATGCGCGGATTGAAGGCCGACATGAAGACCATACAATGGATCCTGCAGAACCGTCTGGTCGTTCTGTTCGCAGCCGGAATCGTCGCGCTGGCCGGAATTGTGGCCTGGAATCGGCTTCCGATCGACGCATTCCCGGACGTCACCAATACTCAAGTCATGATTCTGTCGACCGCTCCCGGACTGGCCGCGGTCGATGTCGAGCAGCGAGTCAGTTATCCGATCGAACAGGTCATGCGTGGATTGCCGCGCGTCCGGCAGGTCCGCTCACTGTCACGGGCCGGGCTGTCGCAGGTCGTCATCGTGTTCGAGGATGGAGTCGATACGTACTGGACACGCCAGGTCGTGTTCGAACGGCTCGCTGCCGCCGGGGAACAACTGCCTCCGGGCGTCGAACCCGAACTCGGACCCATCAGCACCGGGCTGGGTGAAATCTATCAATACACGCTCGAGAGCGATGTGCATGATCCGATCGAACTGCGCAGCATTCAGGACTGGATCGTCGCGCCGATGCTCAAGCCTGTAGCCGGTGTCAACGAGGTCAACAGTTTCGGCGGCTTCGTCAAGCAGTACCAGGTGCTCGTCGATCCCGAAAAACTGATCAAATACGGGCTGACGAGCGCGGATGTCGTGGCATCCATCGAACAGAACAACGCCAACGCGGGAGGAGGCGTCGTCGTTCGCGACTGGGAACAACTCTACCTGCGTGGAGTCGGGTTGCTGCGGGATATCCCGGATATCGGGAGGATTGTTCTGAAATCCGAAGACGGCGCTCCTGTGTACGTCCGGGATGTCGCCGAGATCACCATCGGCGCGGAGCCTCGGCAGGGAGCCGTCACACGAGACGGCAAGGGTGAGGCGATCGCCGGAATGATCATCATGTTGAAAGGAGAGAACTCCCGGGACGTGGTCACGCGCGTCAAGGAGACGGTCGAGAAGGTCCGCGGAACACTCCCCAAAGGCGTGGAATTGAGCGTTTTCTACGATCGGACCTCCCTGATCGAAGCGTGTATCCGGACCGTCATGAACGCGCTGGCCGAGGGCGGTTTTTTCGTCATCATCGTCCTGTTTCTGTTCGTCGCTGAGCTGCGCACCTCGCTGATCGTCGTGTTTTCTCTGCCGTTCACGTTCCTCGCCAGCTTTATCCTCATGGGATGGGCGGGCCTGACCTCCAACCTGATGTCGCTCGGCGGCCTGGCCTTCTCGGTCGGCATGGTCGTCGATGCCTCGATCGTCGTCGTCGAGAACATCCGCCGTCAACTGGCGGAGCGATTGAATGAACCGAAGCGTCGGATCGTGGTCGATGCGATTCATGAGGTTGCCCGTCCGGTCGCATTCTCGGTACTGATCATCGTGATCATCCTGGTTCCGCTGTTCACGCTTCAGGACATCGAAGGGAAGATGTTCGCACCGCTCTCTCTGACCATGCTCATCGCCCTGCTCGTCTCTCTCGTCGTCGCGCTGACCGTCGTTCCGGTACTGGCGGAAATCACGTTGAAGCAGGTTCCCGAGCGCGAATTCGGGTTCATCCGTCGCCTGCACCGGGCATACATCCGTTCTCTCGATAAAGCCATCGACAGACCCGCGCTGACACTCGGAGTCTCCGGCCTGGTCCTCGTTTCCGCCTTCCTGCTCATCCCGTTCATCGGCACCGAGTTCATGCCGCTGCTCGACGAAGGCGCCATCGCAATCAACGCCGTTCGCCTCCCCAACGCGTCGCTGGAAGGATCGGTTCAGGTCGCAGGCTTCATCGAGAAACGGCTGCTGTTGTTTCCGGAAATCGACACCGTGGTCAGCAAGACCGGCCGGGCGGAAATCTCGGAAGACCCGATGGGACCCGAACAGAGCGATTTTGTCATCATGTTGAAACCGCGCGGAATGTGGAAGACCGGACGGTCAAAAGCCGAACTGGTCGAGGCCATCCGGGCGGACCTGGCCACGTTGCCCGGCTTGCGATTGTCGTTCTCTCAACCGATCGCCCTGCGCGTGAACGAACTGATCTCGGGAGTAAAAAGCGACCTGGCGGTCAAGGTGTTCGGCCCGGATCTCGACGTGCTCAAAACGTTCGCGGATCGGGCAGCCGCGGCCATTCGGGAGGTGGAAGGCGCGGGGGACGTCAAAGTCGAACAGGTGTCGGGAATGAGCCAGATCGACGCGGTGATCGATCGTCATGCCGTTGCACGGTACGGAATCAACGTGTCGGATGTGAATGCGGTGATCGAAACCGCCGTGGCGGGAACACACGCCACCACGCTCATCGAAGGAGAACGGAGAATCGCGGTTGTCGTGCGATTTCCGGAATCCGCGCGGGCCGATATCGAGCAGATCAGGCGCCTGCTGATTCCCGCCCCGAACGGTGAACGCGTGCCGCTGGGATCTCTGGCATCCATCGAAATCGTCGACGCTCCCTCACAGATCAGCCGCGAGAACGGGATGCGCCGCGTCGTCGCGGAAGCCAATGTCATCGGTCGGGATCTCGGTGGATTCGTCGCCGATGTCCGAAAACAGATCGAACCCCTGTCTCGTGACCTGCCTTCCGGTTACTTTGTCGAATTCGGAGGTCAGTTCGAAAACCAGCAGCGCGCCATGAGACAACTCGCCATCGTCCTGCCCGTCGCGCTGCTCCTGATCATGATCCTGCTTTTCATGGCCGTCGGCTCGATCGGCGACTCGATGCTCGTGCTGCTGAATCTTCCCTTCGCCGTCGTCGGAGGCATTGTCGCGGTCGTCATCTTTCGAATGCCGTTATCGGTATCCGCGGCGGTTGCCTTCATCGTTCTTCTGGGCATCGCCGTGCAGAATGCCGTCGTTCTGGTGGCGTTCTTCCGTCAGTTGCGCGATCGGGGACGCAGTGTCCGGGAAGCCGTCCGGGAAGCCTGCCGCCTCCGATTCAGACCCCTCCTCATGACCGCGCTGACAAGCTTCATCGGGCACCTGCCGATGCTCTACGCGACCGGCTCCGGAGCGGATATCCAGAAACCGCTCGCGGTCGTCGTCATGGGCGGACTGGTCACCTCAACCGTGCTGACGCTGATCGTTCTTCCTGTGATCTACACCGTGGTCTCCAACAGACGCCGCTCACCATCCGGCACCTGAGACGCGACGGATCACTTTGAGAAACGGTCCGTAAAGCACTATCATGCGGGCAGGAGGATCCATCATGCCGGGAAAAACAACTCTGCGGGCATCGCTCGTCCTGACACTCATCCTCATATCGACCCCGACGCCGGGATTGGCCTTGCACTGGCATGAAGAATCCTATCCGGCCGGCGACTGGCAATCCGGCCCCTCCCCCCTCGGTTTCGGAACGGATGTCGCGACGCCCCTTCAATCCGGGCACGTCACCTACTGCTTCCGCACACTCCTCTCCATCCCGGACGAGTATGATCTGCCCATCGATCGGCTCTATGTGACGATCCATTCGACCGATGGCGTCATCGTGTTTTTCCACGGCGTCGAGATCGGCCGTTCGGCATCGCTTCCCCCGGGCGATCTCGACCCCGCCCTCCCCGCCGCCTTCCCGCACGAAACCGGCATCCAGACTTTCGACGCCTCACCCGTCCTGAACGCCTGCGACAAAGGTCTCGACGGCAACTTCCGCTCGATCGCCGTGGAGGTGCATCGGGCGGCTCCGGTTGAGGCGCTCTTCCGGTTCGATGCGGAAGGCCGGGCGATGAGCGAAGGCGCGGCGATCTTCCTGCTCGAATCGGGCGATGCGTGGGCGTTCGATGATTCCGGGCAGCCCCCCGGTCCGATCCCTGTCGCGCCGATCCGGAATGTCATGCTGCCTGTCCGCGGCATGCCGGTGATCGCCGCCCCGCTCGACCGGATCGATATCCACACCCGCCCGGATATCTTTCCGGCGATGATTGCGTGTCTGATCGAAAACCACTCCGCCGCGGATCTGCTGACCGCCACGCGGACCGGAACCGATCCCCGGAATCTCGAGGTCTATTCGATCGATCTGCCGGGACATCTTCCGGATGGCGCGTATGACCTGACGATTCTGGATCCCGGGCATCCTGAAACCGTTCCGGGCGGCATCACGCTGATATCGGATACACATTCCGGTGACCTTACCGTCCTGCATGTCACGGACAGCCACATCCCCTTCCGGGGCGAGTATGCGCCGGACAACTCCCGCGAGTTTCAGGACGTGATCGATGCTTCTCGTGTCATGAACCCCGACCTCGTCATCCATACCGGCGACGGATACACGGAAGGCGATTCGGGCGACCAGGCCGAGCTGTTCTGCGAGATGATCCGGGGATTCACATCCGGTTTGTGCTACACCCCCGGCAATCATGAACTCGGCGAATGGTGCGGCTCCGGTGATGGTCGGCGGAACATGTGGACCAGCTTCGGCTGGCCGGACCTGGACCCCTCCCAGCCCGGCCACTGGGACTCGGCCACGCGCGACTGGGTATTCGATATCGGCCCCCTCTCGTTTCTGCTCATGGAAAGCTGGGTCCACTACACGGACTGCTGGGAGGGGTATTATCCCGATACGAGTTTCACGGAGGACCAGATGGCCTGGCTGCGGTATCAGGCTCAGATCCGCGAAGACCAGGCGTCCGTGATCCTGTCCTACCATCACGATTTCGACGACCAACTCTGGACCACGCTCCCGGATCTCGGCGTCGATCTCACGCTCTCGGGTCATACGCACCAGAGCTCCGTGGACACATCGGGAGGGGTGCTCTACCTGAAAACCGCCGCGACATACGGTTCGAGTCGCCCCATGCGCTGGCTCCGGTTCGATGACGGGCGTCTGAGCCAGTATCCCGATCTGAGCGCCACCGCCGTGTCGGTCGACGAAACGCCAGTGTCGACGGGAACGGAAGACGAAATCCTTCTGAGTGCGAGGAACCGGGAATCCACACCGATCGAAGGGTTGAAGTATCGTGTCAGGATGCGGCCGAATGTCGACTACCGCTGCACCGGCGCGGACATCACCGGGCAGTGGGACATACCAGGGTATCGTCTGGTCGAAATCCAATACTCGCTGGATGCACGGGAAACGCGTACGATCGAGATTTTCCCGCAATCCGCCTCACGCAATCTGGTGTTATTCCTTCAACCGTCGGCACCGGTGTTCCATGGCGAGTCGTCGGCCGCCGTTCGACTGAATCTGGCGGCGCGCTGGATCCCGGTCGACATGCGGCTTTATGTCGCACTGGAGGCGGATGGCCGGTTTTACTTCTGGCCTGCGTGGAGTGAAACCCCGGAGTCGATCGATTTCCGGCTGCCGGTCGGCTCGTATTTCGGAGTCCCCCTGTTCGAACTGAACTGGCCGATATCCGACGTTTCAGGGAACAGCCTGCGTTTTCATGCCGTCGCGCTGGATCCCGGCACGGGGAGCATGATCGGCAGTTCCGCGCCGGTCGAGGTGATCTACTGATCGTTGCCGGTCATGGATTCTGCCGAGGCAACTCGTCGAGCATCCGCTGGATCTCGGGATCCGCCGGTGCCAGTTTTTTCGCGTGCAGGAGCGCTCGTTCCGCCTCACCCGATCGATTCTGTCCGAGAAGCGCTCGACCGAGTCCTGCGGCAGCCGGCGCGAAATTCGGGTTGAGACCGAGAGCTTTGCGGAAGAGCGTTTCGGCTTCCGGAAACGCGCCGAGCTGGTTCTTCAGCCGCCCGTAATTACTCAAGCCCTCGACGAAATCCGGCTTGATCGCGAGCGCGCGTTTATAGCATTTTTCGGCCTCGGCCACCTGTCCCGCCTGGACGTGCATGGCGCCCAGATTACTCCAGGCCGTGTGCAGGGTCGGATTCAGCTCGACCGCTT
Organism: uncultured bacterium; assembly: GCA_937951895.1. Lineage (GTDB taxonomy): Bacteria > CSSED10-310 > CSSED10-310 > CSSED10-310 > CALFER01 > CALFER01. The sequence continues at coordinate 17,832 of CALFER010000041.1, read as the reverse complement.
TCGAAAAACACCGGATCGCCTCGTCCGTCTGGTTCCGGTAGGCTTTGATCCGCCCCATGTTGATATAGGCGCCGCCCGCGTGCGGATTCAATTCGAGCGCTTTGCCTGCGGCCGCTTCCGCCTCATCCAGATTGCCTTTCATCGTCAAGAGGTAGGCGATGTTGTTGTGCGCGAGCCAGTAGGTCGGGTCCAGCCTGGCACCCGCGCGAAACTGCTCCAGCGCGTCGTCGTTCCGCCCCAGCGCCATCAGCGACAACCCGTAGTTGTTCATCGTGCCGGATGCATCGGGCTTCAGCTCGAGCGCCCGGCGATAGCGATCGACCGCCTCAGCATGACGGTTCTGTCTTGCCAGCTCCAACCCCAGATTGTTGTGCAGCAGTGCCACATCCGGCGAGGATGCGATCATGTGATTGTAGAGCGTTTCGGTGGTGCGCCAGTTCGCGGCCACGTTCCGCGTCTGAATCATGCAGGCGCCGATGACGATGAGCGCGCCGGCGAGGATCGCGTGCCGGACAGGCACACGGAATCGGGCGTCCGTCACGAGCCGGTGAATCAGCGCGACCGGAATCATGAGCAGACCGAAGAGCGGGAGCGGGTAGATGTATTTATCCGACGTGACCACCCATGAATAGGAGACCAAGCCGGCGGTCGGAATCAGCGCCGCGCCGTAGATCAGCCACCCGGCCGAAAGAGCGGGGAACCGCCGCAAAAGGATCGCTGCCGCTGCGGAGATGCCGATGACGATCGCGATCGATCCCCAGAGCGAGGGGTTGGCAATCGTGAAGGGCAGCGGAGGGGGATAGCAGGACGACAGATCGACCGGGAGCAGGAGTTTCGCCACGTAAAAACTCAGGTTATAGAACAGGAGCAGCACCGTGCGGCTGCCGGATGACTCGACCGATGCGGTGTTTCCGTGCGAAATCAGCGTGATGACGGCGGAAGCGAGCATCAGCGCGAAGAACGGGAGTTTCTCGGTGATGGCCTTCCGGTTCAGCCGCCGCAGCGGAATCATGTCCAGAATCAGCAGGATGAACGGCAGCGGGACGGAGGTCGGTTTGGAGAGCAGTGCGCCGAGGTAGGCCAGCAGGGACGCGATCAGGAAGCGACGGCGGGTCGTTTTCACACTCCTCAGATAGCAGAAAAGGGACAGCATCGACCAGAACCCGGCCAGCATCGTTTTCCGTTCTGCGATCCAGACAATCGGTTCGACCGTGAGCGGGTGGACGGCGGCGATGAGCCCTGCCAGGAGAGCCGGAAGCGGATGGTTGAACAGGAGGCGGAAGCAGGCGGCAATCAGCCAGACCACGGCGATGTGCAGGATGAGCGAGGTGATATGGAATTGCGTCAGATCGTCGGGTCGACCACCCAGCGCGTAATCGATCATGAGTGACGTCATGGTGAGGGGGATGTAGTAGCCTTTGACCGTCGATGGTGCGAGGACTTCCGAGAAGAAGCGGGTGACGGAGGCAGGGCCGGGGGAGCGGACGAGCGGGTTGTCGACCAGGAAGGCGTCGTCGTCGAGACTGAGTGCCTGGGATTGAAGGGCGGGGAAGTGCGCGATAAGGGCGGCGAGCAGCAGGAGTGCGGCGCCGAGCATGATGTCGCGGAAGGAATTGGATCGTCCGCGCGAGACAGGGTTGCGATCATCGAGCGGTGGTGAGGTCCGTCGTTGCGGTCTGCCGGGTTCGTTCTTTTTGGATTTCGTCTTCGTTCCGCTCATTCATCCCGCCTTCCGGGGGTGCATCGTATCATACCGCCTGGTATCAGGAAAACCGATGCTTCGATTCTCGTGGAGCTGGTTTTTTCACCGGGCGACGAGTCCGGATGCATCCGGGCGGACACTTGCATTATCGGCAGGAGTCAAGGCATACTTGACCAATGAAACTTCTGGACCGTTATCAAATAGAAGCTGCCTTTGATGCGCTCAATCATCGCATGTCAATACTCGAGCTGAAGGCTCAGATCTACATCGTTGGTGGTGCGGTCATGTGTTTGATCCATAATGCGAGGCCGTCCACGAAAGATGTCGATGCCTGGTTCACAGAGTCTTCCTCCATTCGGGAGGCAACGCGGCAGGTCGCTGAGGAATTGAATTTGCCGATTGATTGGCTCAATGACGCAGCCAAGGCCTTTATCCCGCAGCGTGCAGGTTTCGAACTCTGGAAATCTCTATCGCATCTGGAAATCCTCGTGGCTGATCTCAGAACTCTCTTTGCAATGAAGTGTGCGGCTGCCAGGACGCAGGAGGACGCTGATGACATTCGCTTTCTGTCGGACGTCATGAAACTGAAGTGCGCGGATGAAGCTCTGAGCATCGTTCTTGAGTATTATCCCGAGACGCTTCTTCCTGTTCGTGCCAGGTTGCTCCTGGAGGAACTTTTCGATGACGGCCCTTGATTGCCTGAATATCATTTTGATTTCAAACCACTCATATCAATTATATGTTAATACATTTATTGATGATTTCAGACGTGCGGACGACATGACACGCAGAAGACTCGTCGAGGATCCGATCGTCACGATCGGCCGGATGGAAGGTCTTATCTCTGCGGTCGTCAGTGCGTTGTGCCGCGAATACGGGATCGAATCGCCCCGATGGGTGGAGCATATCTACAGTCCGACTCCTTTTTTTGCGTTCCCGGCCGGGTCGTTTGCTCTCAGAGTTCGTCTGATGCTGGAATCTCCCGCACCATTCCGTATTCGAAATGTGTTTGTTCCGGAGAACTATATGAACCGGGCATGAGCATTACCTGTGCCCCCCCCTTTTTGCATTTCATGCTTCCCCGATCCGTTCCCCTTCCGCCACTCTTTCCTCGCTCCTCTCCACTGATCCCTCGCATTGACAACCCTCCCTCGCTTTCGCTTTAATGATAGGTATGGACCATTGAAGGAGGACCCCCATTATGCAGAACATGATGCGATTGCTTCTGGCATGCGCGCTTGTGGCGTGTGCCGGCGCCGCGCTGGCCGGCAACGAGGATCTCGATCAGATCCGCCAGGCCATCCGCGACTCCGGCGCTCAGTGGACAGCCGTCGAAACCGAAATCGGCAGCCTGCCGCCCGAGGAACGGAAGAAAATGCTGGGCGCAATCCCGGAAAAAGAACCCGCTCCGGGACAGAAACCCGTCATCCAGAAAAACATGCCGCTCATTGGAAATGCCTCGCGCAGCAGCTTCGACTGGCGGAATTACAACGGCAGCAACTGGATGACCAGCGTCAAGAATCAACTTCAGTGCGGCAGTTGCGCGGCGTTCGCGAGTGTCGGCGCAGTCGAAGGAATCATCCGGGTCGCAACAGGAAATCCCGGCATGGCAATCGATCTGTCCGAACAGCACTTGTTTTCCTGCGGCGGAGGCAACTGCATCTCAGGATGGAATCTCGGAGGCGCCATGGACTACTTCCGTGACTACGGCGTGCCGGATGACGCCTGCCTGCCCTATACGCAATCGGACAGCAATTGCGGCTCGACCTGCGGCGACTGGCAGTCCAGGGCGACACGGATCAGTAGTTATACCTGGGTTACCAACGCTACGGCCGACGAAACCGCCTTGAAAAACGCCATCGCAACCCGCCCGATTCCCTGCCGGATGGAGGTCTACGAAGACTTCTACAACTATGGCGGTGGGGTCTATTCGTATGCCTGGGGCAACAACCAAGGCGGCCACTTCGTCGTGCTGGTCGGCTGGGACGATGCCCAGAACTGCTGGATCTGCAAGAACAGTTGGGGCGGAAGCTGGGGCGAAAGCGGTTACTTCAGGATCGCCCGGGGACAGTGCGTGATCGGAACATGGGCACCCCTGCCGAATTACGGCGCTCAACCCCCGACTCCCACCCCGTCCTCGCCTCCCCCGACCGGAAATGCGACCGTCCAGCTCCAGATGCCCAGCTCCTATTTCCAGCCCGGTGACCTGTTCTGGGCGAATACCGTCGTCAGCAACACCGGTTCGAGCCTGGTCAATGTCAAACTCTTCGTCGTGCTCGATGTCTACGGCCAATACTGGTTCTGGCCATACTGGCAGGGCTATCCGCCCTATTATTCATGGTGGGAAGGGAACATCGACACGGGCAACTGGACATGGCCGGTCTTTGACCCGTTCTACTGGCCGAATGTCGGAAGTTCGATGAGCGGTATTCGGTTCTATTCCGTCATCACCGACAGCACCGTCACCCAGACACGCTCGAATCTCGCAACAGCCGAATGGGGATTCGGTCCGTAATTCTAAGGGCGGATCGACATCCCGTGCAGCATCCACTGGCCGGCTTCGGCCGTGGAAGCGACGTTGATCCACTGAATCGCCCGGGTGTCGCTCAGCGCAAACTCCGCGCTGAATGCACGCTGTGATCCGACTGCAAGAGCCTGAATCGCCGGGAATCGCCATGAAACACAGGTGATTCCCGGTTGTTTTTTGCCTGATTCATCCGGATCCGGCCGGGGAAGATCGAATCGCTCCTCCGTCCGATCGGCGAATCCGACCGTCACATGCGCCAGGATACCCGGCTCCGGGTGAGGGGTTTCCGGACGGTAGACGATGGCGATACAGCGGCCGTGAACAGGTGTCGTCAGACGCAGGCCCCATTCATGCCAGAATCGATGCTCCGATTCGATCAGACGCATGGTTCCCAGCGTGAGAAACTCGCTGCGGGTGTATTCCGCCCTGGCGTCAACCTGGGTCCATCCGGAATCACCATGGAACCGGATGCCGCCGGGCCACCCCCGATAGACCTGCGCGGGGTTCATCCGAAGCGTGCGGATCGAACCCTGTTTGTTTCCCTCAACCATGTTGACCGTGTGAACCCGTTCCGCTGAAATGGCCGACCCGGCAATCCAGATGATCAGGATTCCGGCATACACCGCTCCGGACAGAACAAGCAGGCGATCGGTTCGGGGTGACCGGCCGGCAGGGTGATTCCGTACAGCGCGCCAAAGACCGATCGATGCGATCAGTGACAGGAGCAGCGCGATGGCAGGGGTCGCTGCGGCAGTCCTGAACATCTCCCCGAGAAGACTCGTTCCGGCCAGTTTCATAAGTAATCCCGGCGCCTCCGTGAACTGCGTCCGGATCATGTCGATCCGCGTCATGGGAACCCACGGGGCACCCATCTTCGAGTAATAGTACTGGCCCATCAGCAGCAGATTCCAGATCGTGGCGCATCCGATCAGTCCGGCGATCGACCCTCGGAGCAGACGGCGACGTTCCACGTGGAACACATCCATCAGCGCCATCAATCCGAGCGCGAACACGGGAATCAGATCCAGGAAACGTCTCATGCCGAATCCGACGCCCGCCCAGTCCCGGCGAACGGCGTTGATATACAGATGCAACACGAACAGCACAACCGCTCCGAACGCGATCCGGTCCCTGCGCTTCACCGCCAGCACGCCGATTCCAAGGATGGCCGGGAGAAACACCGGATTGACCATGAGGAGCCCCTTGGTCGCCTCGAACAGGACGAGGTCGAACCGGGGAGACAGCCAGTGCATCCCGCCCTGTCCCTGCGGATCCACGAACGGATTGCCGTACAGGATGCCGGTCACCAGCAGTTGCGGCGCGACAGCGATCAGAAACGACGCCGTCCAGACCGACCAGCGCCGGATCGTGTCCGTGAGGCGCCTGCCGGATCGCACAAACAGATCGGAAATGAAATCCGCGAACGGGAGAATCAGATTCACCCCGTTCTGCCATCGCGATGCCATCATGAGCCCCGTCACGAGGCCGTACAGGGCGAAGCGCCAGGCCGTCGAGGATCGGTCGCGGCTGTCGAGCCACAAGATAAAGAAGGCAGTGGATGCCGCCGTGCTGATGGCATGTGAGAACGCAGGCGTCACAAACAGAAACGCGGGCAGGTTGGAGGCCCCCAGAATGGCCGCGAGCGCCAGCGTGCGCGCGGAACGGGAATACCCCGACCGGCGCGACAGGCGATCGATCCAGCAAAGCGTCAGGAGGCCCGCGAGCATGGACATGGTCATGGGGAGGAGCCGGTAGGCGATGCCGTAACCCGAAATCGCCAGGGGCGAGTCAACGGCGCCGAGCGCCCGGATGATGGCGTGTGTCGCCGTGTAGGCCGGCAGCCAGACCATGGCGGGTCCGAACGAGAATATATTGGGGGGATATCCCGTATCGCCCCATTTCCCGGGAATGTACTCCCGGAACACCGGCACCCATTCCCACGTGAAGAACTCGCGTTCATCATCAAAATTCAGATCGTTCTGGATCACGAGCGACCGCATGAATTCGTAATAGTAAGCACCGTCCGAGTTCAGCCGGGGTGCGAACAGCAGCAGTTGCAAGCCGGTGAACAGGAGAAAAACGGCGATGGGAAAACGGTGCGATGGGGTCTCGGACATGCCGGAAGATTAGCACAGCCCGCGCGTCCGGCCAATATCCCCCTCCTGCACAGGTCTCTTCCGCCTGCTGGATCCGGGAGGAGGCATCCACAGATTACGCAGATTACGCAGATTTTTAAAACCCTTCACTGCGTCTTGATTCTATTCAGTGGCGAGTCGTTTTTGTGCCGGCGTCTCTGCCGGCACCCCCTTTTCTGTTCATCCTGATTCGGGTGGCGCCTGCCTCCGCGCAGGCGTTCCCGATTCAGTCTGTTCACCCATCAGCTATCCCACTCCCTGAGCCTGTCGAAGGGAGCTGTTAGTACAAACCCATTCCGGTGTTCCAGCTTACGTTTTCATTCATGGTTCATCCTATCGGACGCTTCGACACGCTCAGCGTCCGGGATGTGCCGGCGTTCCCGATTCAGTCTGTTCACCCGGTTTAAAAAAAAAGAGTTCGAGGCTGACGGTGAGTGAGAGCCAGACGGAATTGGGAGGCCGTCTGTGTCAGCCCCGAACTGCGTGGGCGGAAACTGCGTCAGGGAATACGCAGTTTCGAGAGGAGTAAAAAGTAGAGCGTCACCTGCCGTTTCCGGCAGATGCTTCTTTCTTACATCCCGTTTTCCGGTTTGTCAACTCCGTATTTTCTGTTTCCAGACGGCTCAGCCAATAAACAAATCCCACGCCAATCTCGTATCCGGATCTGATTGCACCTTGCTCCTTCAATCACTTTCGGAGGGTTTTTTCCATGTTTCGGATATCCATCTGGTTGCTCTGCATCGCCGTTCTTTCCATGACGGGACTCATCACGAACCTCACCGCCGCCGGTCTCGATCCATCCCACCCCAACCACCCGGCATGGCGATCCATGATCCGTACCGGCGTCACCGAAGAGGCATTCCGGAAACACCTCCCGCACTTCATCCGGCTTTCCGCCACGCCTCCCGGACGCTCCCCCTCACCCCGGATCGACAACTCGCAGGAACCCTGTTTCCGCGGCATATTCTCACAGATCAACGGATCCTGTTCCCAGGCCAGCGCAATCGGATACATATTCACTTACGAAATCGATCGGGCACGCGACGTCGCAGCGGACTCCAATTCGACCCGATACCCGACCCATTTCACCTACAATTTCCTCAACAACGGCCAGGATTATGCCTCGGACCCCTTCGACGGCTGGCAGATCGCCACGGCGTGCGGCATCCCGAATCAGGACGTTTACGGCGGGCTGGCCGCAGGAGGTTTCAAGCGCTGGATGACCGGTTACGACCAGTACTTTCACGCCATGCACAACCGCCTCTGCAAAACGGCTCTGATCGATGTGTCGGCGGCGGATCAACTCGACACGATGCGTCAATGGTTCGACAATCGCCTCAGCGGTTCCGAAACCGGCGGAATCGCACTGTTCGGCGCCAACACGATCGACCTGACGGCCGACCAGCTTCCGGCCGGGACACCATTCGAGGGGGAATATGTTATCCGAGAATGGGGTCCACAGGGACAGTTTCTGGTGGATCACCTCATGACGTTTGTCGGCTACGACGATACGATCTGTCTCGATTACAACGGTGACGGCCGGTATACCAACACCGAAGACACCAATGGAGATGGCGTGGTCGATCTGACGGACTGGGAGATCGGCGCCATGATCATCGCCAACAGTTGGGGCGCCGGATGGGCGAACGACGGCTTCATCTACATGCCGTACCGGTTGCTGGCTGTGCCTGTCTCTGAAAAGGGGATGGGTCTGTACAATCAGATTTACACGTGCGAACCCCTTCCGGAATACGCGCCGCTGCTCACCTTGAAAATCACGCTGACCCACACCTGCCGGAACAAGATCGCGGTCGTTCCGGGCATCGCGTCGGACCCGGACGCCACGCAACCGGAATATCGGCTCAATCTGCCGATTTTCGCCTTTCAGGGCGGCCCGAACTACATGCAGGGCGGAACGGACCCGGAGGATCGCACGATCGAGTTCGGGCTGGATGTGTCGCCGCTCCTGGCTCACGTTGCCCCGAACGCCCCCTTCGCCCTGTTTCTCGACGTGATCGAATCCGATCCGGAAAATGCTGATGAGGGGAGTATCGATGCCTGTTCAGTCATGGATTATACCTCGGAGACCGCCAATGAGACCCCCGCATCCGGGTTGCCGATGGCGCTGGAGAACAACCGGACCACACGAGTCTGCATCCCCCTCACAGTCGCCTTTTCGACTCCGGCGATCACTACGGAATCGCTCCCGGGCGCTCGCGTCGATCAGCCGTACAGTCAGGCCCTGAGCGCACTTGGCGGAACGCCTCCGTACACCTGGGAAATCGCGGCGGAATACACGCAGCAGACCGAGTCGGCGGACTACGTGCCCGTCACGTCGGATCCGCTGACGCCTCAGCCGAATCCTGATGACGGATTCGTCCCGATTGATCTCGGATTCGACTTCCCGTTCTTTTCTGAAACCTATCAGCACATTGCCGTGACAACGGACGGTTCGATCATCTTCGAAGATGCGTTTGTGGCGATCCGCGGAATCAATAATCTCAGAAACCATGCGGCGATCACGCCATTCGGTTCGGATCTGCAGCAGTACGCCACGCAGGAGGGGGAGGGGATTTTTGTCGAAAAATTGACGGATCGGATGACCGTTCGATGGGTCACGAGTCGCTACAATCTGACAAACACGGATTTCGATTTCAGCGCGACACTCACGGCCTCCGGAGATATCTTCTTTGCGTACGGTCCGATGAGTGAGACAGGCTTCTCCTTCATTTCCGGCATTTCAGACGGTTCGGGCAATATGATTCTGTCGTCGATCATGGGCGAATCCTCGATCGAGTCCAACACCAGGCTTGTGTGGACACCGGACCGCTATCTGTTCGATCCGGCGATCGGGATGGACATGTCGGAAGACGGGTTGTTTCACGGAACGCCGACCCAGAGCGACCGCGTCTTTTCTGTTCCGGTCCGGGTGACGGATGTGCATGGATTGTCGAGTGGCCGCACGATCGGATTCATGAGCAGCAACGGGGTTCCGTTTGTGAGTCTGGATATGCCGGATCGTCACCTGTCCCTCGGTGACACCTTCCTGTTGGACTGTGCATGCGCCAATCCGCTGGCGGCTTCGTTCGTGTTCGATGAATTCGTGATTCTGGATGTGTATCAGAATTACTGGTTCTGGCCGTCATGGTCGCAATCGGTCGACTTCCGCCCCGCGACACTCGACCCCGATTCGTTCTCCAAGACCGGCATTCTGACGTTCGTCTGGCCGGAAACGGATGGCGGTGCGGAAGGGCTCCGGTTCTGGGGCGGGATGGTGAACCCGGGCGCGCAGACACTGATCGATTATGATGTCGTGGAGTGGTCGTACGGAAGTGCCGAGCCATTCTGAGCGCATCCATTCAGGCGCGAACGGGAAGGACTCCTGCTCCCGCTTACTCCGGCTGGATCAACAGACGCGCTGCCTTCTCGTGATTTCCCAATCTTGAGTACAGTTGACCCGCCCGGGTACGATAGGAACCTGCCGCATCGTGATCACCCGACAAAACCTTGCATTCCGCCAGCAGTTCGAGCGTTTCCGCTTCGCCGTGCAGCAACTTCATACCGGCAAACATTTTCAGCGCAGCCTGGAAGAACGCATCCGCCTGAATCCCGTCTTTCATTCCAAGACAGATTGTGCCTTTGAGTTTCAGCGTTTCTGCCAAACCCGGAGTGTCGCCGATTTTCTTCTGCCTGGCTTCGATTATCCGAGCGAAATACTTGGCATACTCATAATCTTTTTTAAGAATCTTGATCTCGAGCGAGGTCAGCATCAGATTCGTCATCAAGCCTTCGTTTGAAATCGAGGCTCCTTTTTCAAGCGCGATCTGGATGGATTCTTCTGCTCGATTGAGATCGCCGAGATCCTTAAAGGCCATGCTCATATTATGATATGTTTCGATGATTCCGCGGGTATCCGAAGATTGCTCCCTCTTGGTGACCGCCCGGGAAAAGTCGCCGATCGCTTCTCGAAAGGTTCCCTGGATGCAGCGGATAACCCCCAGATTGTTGTAAACATGTCCTTCGATGCGCGATTCATTCAGGCGCTCGGCAATTTCGAGACTGCCGGCGAAACAATCCTGCGCCCGGTCGATCTCGCCGAGTTCCGTGAGTGCGTTGGCGAGATTGTTAGAGGCATCAGCCTCCTCCGCGAGCAGGCCTTCGCGGCGTGCAAGATCAATGGCTTGTTCCTGGCAGGAAACGGATTGTTCAAGCTTTCCCATCCGTCTGAGAAGTTCACCTTCTTCCATCAGAGCGATAGCCTGGAGGCGATATTCCCCGGATGTGTGCGCGAGCGTTCCTGCAGATTGGAAACAGGTGCTCGCGGAAGACCACTGTCCGAGCTGTTCGGCAATCCTGCCCAACCTCAGCAGAAGACGAACACGCGTTTTCTGCATTCCGGAAAGCTGATCCCAGGGGATGGCATCGACCAGTTCCAGTCCACACACGATCGTATTCGAATCCGGTTTCATCCCATCCCGGATCATCGCCAGTTCACACTTACCGGCGATGTCCGTCCAATCCGGATGATCGATTTCGGATATCGTGCGTTTCAATGCCATCCATTCCGTTCGCATATACGCTCAGTCTTCCTCGATTTCGGGAGCGAGAACCTGACCGTTGCCCGAAAGGGAGTATCGTGAGAAGTGTTCGATCGGTCCGACAAAACTGCGGGACTCCGGGTGGTTGATCATATGCCCGGCGACATCCCATCGCCCGGTGCTCTCATTATAGACCTTCAATTCGAGCGAATTCGGCATGAGAGGTCCGAGATCTCCATAGTAGAGTGTCAGCATCGCATCCGGATCGAATGTTGTTCCGGAAGGACCGAATTCGTAGATACGTTTAAAGAAACCATGCCGGTTCAATCGAAAAATCCGAGCCCATATCGTTGTATCAGCAGAGAGAGCACGGGGGAGCACCATGAGATTTCCGTTGAAGAATTCAAGAGTTCCGCCTTGTTCGACCGAGATGAATGTCTCGGAGTAATGATTGCCCATCCCCTGATTCCGCAGCGACTCGTTCCGGGTGAATGGATCGGGTTCGGGATCCCATGCCGATAATGGTCCGGCCTGTTGGATCAGGGGATCCATCCCGATGGATTGGAAAGTCGCCGCATCGGAATCCGCCGCGAACATCGCGGGTTCCTCGGGGGCGGTCGGAGGGTTCGCGCAACCCGCAAACAGATTCAAGCCCACGACTGCTATCATCAATCGAACGGCCACTCGATACTGGTGCTGTTTTCGTCTCATCTGAACCTCCCGGGAAGAACCTCTCGTTCCCACATCACACTGCAGCAATTCCCATGCCTGATTCAAGACTCGGTTTTGAATGAACCATATTCTTTCTCGATTGCCCATCAGCGCCTCTCGTCCCGCGGAGGAAGATGTCGAATCAGGCGTGTTCGGGATATTCGCAGGAAAGAAGCCGCGCGAGACTGATTGTGATTGAAGCGCTTCAACACATCACGAATGATGTATGTATCGAGATCATTCAACGCGATGCCATCCGGAGGCAGCGGTATTTTCAGAATATTGCGGTCATCGAGATTTTCCAGGAGGTTTTCTTCCCGGAGAAGATCGGCTTTTTGCATTTCCTCGGGCAGATGCGAGGGTAAAATCCGGCCGCTTCCCGCCATCACCGCAGACCGCTCTACGGCATGTTTCAATTCCCGGACATTTCCCGGCCAGGCGTATTGATTCAAAAGTTCGATGACAGATGGATGAAAACCATTGATGTCCAGACCATATCGTTTATTGATTTCCTTCAGGAAGAACATCGATAACATGCCGATATCAGAGGGCCGGCTGGAGAGATCCGGAATATGGATCGTAAAGACATTCAGGCGGTAAAAAAGATCCGGTCGGAATTGACCTTTTTCTGACGCTTCCCTGAGATTGACATTGGTTCCAGCGATGATCTTCACATCGATGCCGATCTCGGAATCTCCACCAATTCGACGGATTTTTTTCTCCTCAACCGTCTTCAAGATCTTGTTCTGCATCTGCAAGGACATCGTGCCGATTTCATCGAGGAACAACGTGCCTTCATGTGCGAGTTCGAATAATCCCTTCTTCTGCCGTCTGGCATCCGTAAACGCACCTTTCTCATACCCGAACAACTCTGATTCCATCAGCGTTTCCGGGATCGCAGAACAATTGACTTCAACGAAAGGCCCGTGTGCCCGCGCGGACAGATCATGAATGACGCGCGCCACCAACTCCTTGCCCGTTCCCGTGCTGCCTTGAATCAACACGGTCAGCGCGGATACTCCGGCCGCCTGTCTGCAGAGGCGACGAACGGATTCAATCTCGTGACTTTCACCGATTATCCGCTCGGCCGGGTCATGTCCCGCCGGTTGCTCCTCCTTGCCGAACGCCCGCAAGACTTCTTCATACCGATCCAGTACCCACTCGCGGATCAGATCCGATTCCGCCTCGAGATCGAACACGTCGACAAAGCCTGATCGCACATACCGGATCACCTCGTTCGGTTTCAGACCGGATGCGATCAGCGCGGTTCGTTTGCGACCCCTGCCGTCAAGCAGCGTGAGAATCGGTTCGGACTTGAGCGTTTTCGCGTCCTGAGTCCGCACCAGGAAGATATCGCTCAGACGGATCGTCGCCGGCTGGATTTCCGGAATCGACATCCGGATCACCCCGATGTGTTCATCCTTCGGGATTGCGCGGATCAACTCCTCCGGAGACTCACCGTCAGTGATCAGACAGATATGAATCGTTTTTTCGCCTTTTTCCTTCATGAACCGTTCCGATGACGCCCCTGTTCCTGTTCATGCCCAGCCAGACCGGCTTCCCCCGGCCGCCCCCCGGACACTCTCGTTATTAGACACGATGTTTCAATCGAAGTTTCAACCAAAAAAAATGGGGAGCCTTTCGGCCCCCCGAGAGCATCAACATGACTCACTCTTCGTTCTGATGTTCACGGATCTGAAGCATGAGGTTACCACCGGTCGGAGCAAGTTCGAAGCTGACAACAGTCTCATAGCCCACTTCGATCAGAATCGTTTCTTCATCCCGACCCACTCCGCGTTTCTTCGCGATCGCTTCCCATTCGCCTGCAGGAAGATCCGCAATGTAGAAAGCGCCATCCGCATCGGTTGTGTCCGAGTAGATGTGCGTACCCTGGACTCCACCATCGCCACCCATGCAGATCCGGACAAATACCAGCGCACCTTCAACCGGCAGACCGGCTTCCGCGTCAACCACGGTCCCCGAAAGATACCCGCCGTCAGCGCCCGCAAGAGCAAAACTCGCCATACTCACCACCAGGATACCCAGAATCACTGCCATTCCAAACCGTTTCATGTTCCATCCTCCTTCGCGACCGTTAAGGTTTAGGGTTTCGACCCACGCCCATTGTTTTAGCAACCTCCGTGCCAACCCCAATAACATATATTATTCAATCAGTTAAACGCATTTGCTCCACAAAACCAACGGGCAGATCTCATGAAAAATCCGGCATACGCCCGCCGGATCGCAGCAAACTCAAGGGCTCCCGATCCGTGCAGCGAATCGCTACACGTTCGCGATTGTTTCGATTCGCGACACATCTGACACACGTGCTTTCTTGTCTGACGCTTCCCTTAACTTTTTCCCTTCAAATACGTATGATCCAGCAGGACAAGGAGGGAGCTGCTCCCATGAAACAATCCGGATGGTTCCTGATACTTTTATCGATTGCCTCGCTGACCACCCCGTCTCTGGCTCTGTTCCAGACCGCCGGACATCCCGGCATCAGCCGGATCGAGTTGCCGGACGCCGCCTCCCGCGAAAGCCTGTCTGAACTGGGCCGCTCCATCTGGTGGATCTCGGATCGCTGGGCACTGGTCGACTCGAACAGCGCTCCCGACGCCCGCCCGCTTGTTCCCCCCTCACCCCTCAACATGCTCTATCTGATCCATGCAACCGAAGAATCCGCTCGAAGCGATCCCCGCTTTGCACACTGTGTCGCTCTGGATGACGCGATGTGCCTGGTGAGCATCGCTCCGGACAGCCCGGCGTTCGATCGGTTGCCGGGTGTCCGCCTTCCGCATCCCGTCGTCTATCGTGCTCCCGTCCGTTTCGAAGCTCCCGGAAGAGTCTCGGCGAAACCAGCCGTCCAGTCGATCGTCAACACGGTGTCTTCGACGGATCTGATGGCGGATGTCACGCATCTGGCGGATTACCGGAGTCGTCATTCGATGCACACCGGGTGCGAACAGGCCGGAGAATGGCTCCGGCAGCAATACCATGACCTGGGATACGCCATCACGACGCAGCGGTTCCGCCCCGACATGGCGCCGAACGTGATCGCCGAGTCTCGCGGATTGATTCGCCCCGACGAGATCGTCGTGATCTGCGCGCATTACGATTCGATCAACAGCAACCCGAGAATTCCGACGTGCCCCGGCGCTGACGACAACGGAACGGGCACTGCGGCCATTCTCCAGACGGCGCGTCTTCTGGCCGGAATACCGTTCGACCGGACGCTCCGGATCGTTTCATTCGCCGGTGAAGAAGAGGGGCTCTTCGGTTCGTATGCCTACGCGGAACGCGCGGCGGCGATCGAGGAGAACATCGTGGCGGTTTACAACTACGACATGGTCGGATGGGTGTCTCCCGCCCCGGAAGATCTCGACGTCATCGGCAATCCCGACTCGATGAGTCTCGTGGGGTTCTTCATCGAATGCGCCGACGCCTACACGTCGCTTCCCACTGTGGCGGTGAACGATGCGACGCTGGTCTATTCGGACCACTCCCCGTTCTGGCTCCACGGCTATCCGGCGTTTCTCGGAATCGAAGACGAGCCGTTGAATTATCCGTATTATCACAATGCGCAGGACACGCCGGACAAGATCGACGTCGCGTTTTTCACCGAGACAGTACGAGCGTTGCTCGCGGCGACGATCGAAACCGCCGTCATGCTGGATGCGCCGCCTCCCACACCGACGCCTCTGCCGGAAGATGCGGCGGTGGCCGTGCAGGTCATGATCAATCAGGCCGTGTTCCAACCCGGAGACACCTTCATACTGGGAATCAATTACTGGAACGACCGGCCGGAAGATATCGCGTCACGCCTGTATCTCGTGCTGGACATCGGCGGCGAGTTCTGGTTCTGGCCGGCCTGGGAGAAGGAACCATCGGGGGTTTCCAGGCTGCTCGCATCCCGCACCCGTGTCCTCAATGAACGGTTGATCTCGTTCACCTGGCCCGATGTTCCCGGATCACAAGCCGATATCCGATTCTGGTCCGCGTTTCTCGACGATGCCGAAACCCGCCTGATCGGCATGTATGATATGAAATCCTTCGGTTACGAAGAATAAAGAGGGGTTACCGTTCAACAAACCGTGGAAACGGAGGGGGAAAGAAAGGGATATCTCCCTGTTTTAACTTGCCGAAATTCCTACCTCCTTGTATCATAACTTAATCGTCTCTTTTCGTGTTGCTTCGGTGTGATTTCTGATAACATTCAACAAGGAGGTATTATGTTCTCAGATCGTCAGATCGTCAGATCGTCAGATCGTCAGATCGTCAGATCGTCGTTTACCATTATCTGTCTTCTGATGTTGTTGTTTAATGGCATTTGCGTACTTGGACAAGAGCCGACAGCAACGCCAACGCCATCACACACACCATTATCGACGCCGACTTTCACGAGTGGTTGGTTTCATCGAAAGGGGAACCATATTTATTCCGCCGATGGCTCGCTTGTTCTGTTTCGAGGTGCCGGTGAATATTATGAAATCCGCGGGGGTGATTTTGAGAATCCCCTCCTTGCACCAGGAATCGGGGACGAATCCGAATTGCCGAGTTACTTGTTCGATTATCTGAGTTCGCAGGGAATCAATCTGGTCAGGTTTTTCATCTATTCAGGAGATGTCGATCATACCGAACGGTGCTTCCCGTTCACCCGTGACGAAAACGGGTATGATCTTACGAACTTCAATACGAAATACTTCAATCGACTGCATCGGGTTTGTGATGCCGCGCAGGATTACCATGTTACCGTGCTGTTGTCTCTGTTCGATTTTGCCGAGGACTTGAGCAACGATCACGACTATTCTGCGTGGCTTTCGAGCAACACGGTGACGACCCCATATCCAACGATCACGGATTCGGACAACCTGTGTGCTTTCTTTGAGAACAACACTGCCCTGAGGAACGTGCAGGAGAGTTTTGTCCGGAAAGTTGTAAGCGAGACCAAACACTATCCGAATGTGATCTATGAAACTGCCAATGAGATCATGTGCTCGAATACCGCTCAGGTTCAAAACTGGATCAGCACCGTTTCGGGATGGATCAAATCGGAATGCGGGTCCGATGAGCATGATCGACTCGTTTCCTGTGTCGAATCCCTCAGCGGAACGACCGAAGCAAAGCAGGCGATCGATCGAGCGATTCTCGAAGATTCCAATATTGACATCATGTCGCGGCATGCCGCTTATCACGGCTATCAGGACAATCCCACACCTCCGACCAATCCTCCTCCACCATTACCGTCATTTACTCCGACACCCGCTCCTGCCGGAGTTTGTGATGAGCAGAAAATCAAGGGATGGAATGTCGTGACTCTTGGCGATCAAGCGGAAAGACTCACCGATGATTGCATCACCCAGGCGACACCTTTCTACAAGGCGCGACTTGTCGATACCGACGGCTGCCATCGGGGAACGAGTTCTTGGGAATTGCACCGACCGAAAGGCCGGGATTTTGACTCGAACTGTCGACGCTGGGCGTTCATCGGTTATCTGTTCGGAGCGGGGTTCAACACCAAAGAAGCGTTGCACTGTTTGGGTTATGAACATACCGGTGTATACGAAGTCGATTGCACACCATTCCCGGGGTCTCCTCCAGAAAATCCCTGCACCTTCGAAGACGGCGAAGAGGTCGAGTTGCAATCAGGACAACCGTGGTCCAATGCGGACGATTTCTGGTGGGAGGTTCCGGCATCGTTACCGACACCCGAACCTCCCTGCCGAAACAACGTCGTGTTCGATGATCCGCTGGCTGGCCACCTTGAGTCAATTTTCAGCGGTCCTGAGATCTTCCCCACGCCCATCCCGGAATGCGGGACACCCATCCCGGTCAACTACATCCTCTCCGCCGGATACGGAAAAGATAACCATTATTCCGCCGATGACGCGCAGGTCTGGCTCAAGCTTGGGAAAGTTTGGGGTTATGAGCTTTTGTTAGATAATCCGGTCAGAATTGCCAAGACAGAAAACACCATACCTCAAGTATCTGAATCAGAACCTTGGCCGCAGGACCCAAATCTTTCATCTGATTTAAACTTCTATTCTTCCCCATCTGAATCTGAACGATACTTTAAGGCTCATTTTCCCGGAACTCACTCACCAGAAAATGAAGTAGGCGATTATCGATTCTATCTAAGGGGATCTCGAACGACGACCTGGCCGTTCCTTCGAATTCACGATTTCGATGATTCTCTTCCGCAGGGAATGTTCGCTCCGG
>CALFER010000040.1 GCA_937951895.1 uncultured bacterium | reverse complement strand
GTTGCTTAACATGAACTCAGCCACCCACTTTCAACTAAAGTCGGGACACCTTCGGGCCAGCCCCTGCCTGACCGGGGGCAGAAACAACATGAACATGAAACCCAGAATCAGCAACCGGACCGATGTGCTCCGTCCGAGAAACCAGTTGAAGCCGAATCGGTAATCCGGATCCATCCAGATCGACTGAATCAGGACAAAACTCGTGACGGGGCACACCATCGCGGACAGAACCCATGGTTTGATTTCTGAGCGTCGCCAGGAGCGGATGACAAGGATTGAGAACCCGAGGAATAACAGGGTCGAGACTGTGAAGAGAGAGATTCGGAGGATCCAGAAGAGGTGGTCGCTCCGGAGTCGCTCGTCGGACGGTTTTTCCGGAAACAACCGCCTGATGCTGATCGGGTGGGCATATGCGGACCCGGGCGGCAGGTATTTCAGGTCGATAAACGCGGGTTGGTTTTCGCTGTGCATTTCGACACGGATATGGTGCAGTCCGGCATCGAGTTCGCGGGTCTGCTTCGAGACACGTCGAGGATCCATGTTCCAGGCATTTAAAACAGGGGCATGATCGATCTTCAGGCGAGATCCGTCGTCGGCCTGAAGCGAGAAAGCGTGAATGCCGCTCCGGTCAACCTGCAGATATCCCTCGAATACGGCCCAGAAGGCGTTCCGTTTCAGGTGTCGGTGACTGATCGAGTGCATGCGTGCGTTCCCGGCGTCAAATGATTGCAGGGGTGTGTCGAAGTCACCCGCGGCGTACACGGTACCCTTCAGTCCATGTTTCACCGGTGAAAACCGCGGGAGATAAAACCAGGTCCACAAGGCCACGACCGCTGCAAAACCGGTAGCCAGACCGAACAGCAGGGTCCGCCGATGCACACGGAGAAACTCTTTGATGGATTCAAAACGATCGTTTTTTTCAGTCGCGGAATCGAACACGATCTGAATGAAATCGGATCGGCGAAGGTGCGGACGGAGAAGGATGAGGGCGAGCCCTCCCATCGCAAGGCACGCAAAAAGCGGTCCCCATCCGATGCACCTGCGGAATATCCGGGATCTGAGTGGATCCGGGGGATTGATGAAGATGTTCCATGCGGAAATCGCGGATCGCGGATGATACGGAGTCGACCATTCGAGTCGGAGCACCGCGTCCGACGCTCCATTGTAGTAGGGAATCCGGAGTGGATGGCACCCCGCTTCCAGAACGATTGCCGCGGATACTTCCTGCGCGGCATGGTATCCGGGATTCGACAGAACGGTCCTGCCGTCGATTTCGAGATCAGCTCCGTCATCCGAGATCAGGAAAAACTGGTATTCTCCCGCGGATTCGATATCCAGGCAGCCGGTGATTTCAAGTGAAAAATAATCGCTCCGGAAGTACGGCGTCCGGTCTTTCGAAAACTCGAGACTCGATGCGGTTGTCCGGAAGATCGGGTGATCGAATTGAACCGTCTGGTGTTTGACGACCGTCACACCCGGCTCGATTCCGAAAACAGGTGCGATGCCGTGCGCGATCCGATTGACAATCAGATTCTCGGGAATCAGGAATTGAATCAGGGCGATCAGAAGAAACGCGGCAGCGGTTCTGGCGGTGCGAAACGTGCGATGGAAGAGGAGAACTGCCGCTCCGGCGAGGATGATCGAGATGAAGAGAGCCGCGGACAGGTGTGAGGCGGGAAGTGATTTCAGCAGAATCCAGGCGGTGATGAACAGGGTGATCGAGGGCAGGAAGGGGTGGCGGATTGCCCGGAGAAATCGGTGAGATGATTTTCCACGAGACGGAGATGTGGATGGCGGTGGATCTTCGGGCCGGATCGAACGAGGCGGATGGGCATTGAGATATCGGCACAGCCAGGGCAGCCAGGCGCAGAACGCGAGTAATGCAGCCAGGGCGATCATCCAGTAAACTGTTTCGGTCTGATGCGCATTCCCGAGGATGCCATGCGGTGTGTCCGGCATTGAAGTCTCCCGGTGTCGAGTCTCAGAAGATTAGAAAAACCGGGTGATGATGTCAAACCGAGAAAAAAACATGAAACTCTTTTCGGGTTAGTTTCGTTATCTATGATAGACACGATCTTCCCCCGGATCGGTCAAAAAGACCTCCTTGCAACCCCTGAAAAGCCCCCTTCCCCGAGGGGGTTTTTCCTTTGTGTGATACAGGAACGATGTGGATCTGAATTTCCGCCGCAAGATGCTTGCTTTTTGGACGCAAACCGCGCAAAATTGACGATTACGTGTGTAAGCGTCCGGGCGTCGGCTTGGGACCGTTCATCAGATAAACCGAGCATCATCGCTCAACTCTCGAAGGAGGCAACATGGACTTATTGCAGCGACTGAACCAGGATTATGAACGCATCGTCGGACAGACCGATCCCGTCTCGCAGATGAAGACACTCACGCAGAAGATGGGCGAGAAGAACATGTTCATGGAGATGCACGGAAAGAAGATGGATTTTCCGACTTTTCTGAAACCGTATTTTGTCGACATGAAGCATCGCCCGCTCATTTCACTCCACACCCGGAACATCATTCGGGGTGTTGAAAAAGTCGGCAAGGCGTTTCTCGAAGGAAACAACTTCGATGGCCTCGTGTACCAGGATGGTCTCATCGCCGATCTGTCCAAGGTGGACCCCATTTACCCCAGTTACCAGGTCATGGTCCGTCTGGATTGCTTTTATCATCCTGAAAGCGGTGAGATGAAGTTCCTGGAGTTCAATTGCGGTGATCCGAGCGGGATGGGATGGAATGACGCGATGCTCGATATCTTTCTCGGCCTTCCCGCCGTCAGGAAACTCGGTGAGTCATACGATCTCCACACCGATCACCTGCTCGAAACCCATCTGCAGGCCATGCTGAAGAAGTATCGCGAGTTCTGCAAGGTAAAGGGGATCCAGCCGAAAGATAAACCGACGTTCGCGATCGTGTGCTGGAAAGATTCCACGATTCTCAATGACGTGATCGAAATTGTCGAATCATATAAGCGCCGCGGGTATGACGCCATTTTTGCCGATCCGGCCGATTTCGCATATGACGGAAAAACCGTCAGCGTCAAAGGCACGGTGGTCGATGCCGTTTATCGCGACGCGATCGACGATTTCATCAAACCGGAATTCTGGCCGCATGTGCAGAACATCATCCGGGCATATCGGGACGGCAATATCTGCTTCGTGAACCCGGTTCGCGCCGCTACGGGTGATTTCAAAACCCTTCCGGCCATCATGAGCGATGAAAAATACCGGAAACATTTCTCGGAAGAAGAGTGGGAAACCATGCTTGCCACTGTCCCCTGGACGCGCTTTGTCCGACCGGGCAAGGACGAAACCTTCCACGGCAAAACAATGGAAATCTCGAAACTCCTCAAGAGCGACAAAGACAGTTTCGTTCTGAAACCGAATGTCGGTTACGGCGGTTTCGGCATCACCATCGGGTGCGACGCAACACAGGAACAGTGGGAGAAGGCCGTTGATGTCGCGGTATCCCCCAACGCCAATTTCGCGGTTCAGGAGTTCGTGCGGATCCCGAAGGATCGTTTCCCGATCGTCGAAAACGGCGAATACAAAGGATTCGTTGAACGGAACGTCAACATCAACTACTGGTCGCATGCCGGCGAGTTCGTCGGAGCCTTCCTGCGTGCGGCAACCGGCAACATCATCAATGTCCACCAGGGCGGCGGTCTGGTTCCGGTTTTCTTCGTCAGCGACAAAAAGTAACTCGATTGTGACCACGATCGAGTGGTGACCCATGATCTCCCCGGTTGCACCGAACAGGACGCTCTCCGCAAGACTCCGGCGTGCTGCAACCGGGGATGATCGTCGGTACCCGTTGGAGTCGTGCGCATGAGACGGTTGTACAATCCGTTTTTCATGCTGCGTGACCTGTTGCGCCTTCATCTGAATCTACAGACTATACTGCTGGCCACCTTGATCGGTTTGCTCGGCGGCTATACCACCCTGATGGTGAGGTGGTGCCTGCGGCGCATCCATGAACTGACATTCGGTCCTCTCATGCACCCCGTGTCGTTCCTGCTCAATCATCCGAAGTACGTCGGACTGCTGATCCCGGTCCTGGGCGCTCTGCTGGCGACGCCCATTCTGGTTATCTTCGCCCGGCGGTACAAAGGCATGGGTATACCTGAGGTCATGGAAGCGCTCGTGATGAAGGGGGGCCGCATCGATGCCGGCATCGTCACGACCAAATCGATCGCGTCGATTATTCTGATCGGTACCGGTGCTCCTGTCGGGAAAGAAGGCCCGATCGTCCAACTCTGCGCGCTGTTCGGTTCTTCGTTCGGGCGCTTCTTCCGGTTTTCTCCCGAGCAGATCAAGGTGCTGATCGGTTGCGGAGCGGCGGCCGGTATCGCAGCTTCATTCAATGCTCCCATTGCGGGAGTCATGTTTTCCATCGAAATCATCCTCAACCATTTCGCTCTCAACACCTTCGCCGCTCTCGTCACCTCATCGGTCATCGCCACCGTCATCGCCCACCACCATATCGATCGTCTGCCCATTTTTCAGATCCCGGCGGAACTCACGGTCCGATCGCTCGAACTGCCCTATTACTTTGTTCTCGGTGCCATCATCGCCCTGACGAGTGTGCTCTTCATGAAGACGATCGAGTATTCGGAACGATGGATCGCCTCACGCTGGATTCCCGAACCATTCCGGTTGCTGGTCGGCGCTGTCATGATCGGAGGTCTCATTGTCGCTTTTCCCCGGATCTACGGGAGCGGATTCGAGGGTATTCAGGAGATCATCAACCGGAATTACGGTATGGAATTGCTCGTGGGCCTCGTTCTTGCGAAAATCATCGCCACGTCGATCGCATTCGGGGCTGGAGCAGGGGGAGGGGTTTTCGCTCCGAGCATGTTCATCGGTGCGTCGGTCGGAGGATGTCTCGGAGTTGTGGCACGCCGGTTCCTGCCGATGCTTCCGCCTTCTTACGAGATGCTGACGATTGCCGGCATGGGAGCCATGCTCAGCAGCGTCGTTTCCGCTCCGGTCACCGCCATCGTTCTGACGCTCGAAGCCACACACAACTATCACATCATCCTCCCGGTCATGATCGCCTGTATCACCTCCTCGCTGATCAGTTCGAGACTCTGCAAGGAATCGCTCTACCATGTGCACCTCAAACGACGAGGCGGCGATGTGCACGGCGGTCTGGAATCGAGCATCATGCGGCGACACTTCGTTCAGGATGTCATGCATCGGGATGTGCAGCCCGTCGCACCCGACATGTCGTTCGAATTCCTGTATGAACTGATGGTAAACGATGCGCGCCCGCAGAGTTATGTGGTCGGATTCGACCGGGTCTACATGGGGGCGATCGCTCTGCCCCAGATCGCGCTCGTGATCAAAACGGAGGGGATCAAATCCAAACGCCGCCCGATCGATCTGATGAACCGGCGCTTTCCTTCGATTGCTCCGGATGCCTCGCTGCTGGATTGCATCCGCATTTTGAAGACCAACCAGCTCGACGAGATTCCGGTCGTTGAGCCGATGTCGGGGCAGTTTGAGGGGATTATCAGTTATCGGGACATATTCAATATCTACGATCGGGAAATCCTCAGAGAAGGCACACTCGGGCTGAAATTCATCACCCGAACGCCTGCGGTGGTCCGAAATGACTATGTCACGATCCCGATGGGATTCAACATCGTCGTCCTGCCGGTCGTCGGCAGACTCGTCGATCGCAGTGTCCGTGAACTGGACCTTCGCAACCGCTACAATGCGACCATCATCGCGATCAATCGAACGCAGGGAGGCGAGGTCAAATCGGAAATCCCCATGCCGCATCGTATCCTCACCCGCCTCGACAGCCTGATCATCATCGGACCCGAAGACAGCCTGACGCGTCTGCGCACCGAGATCATGTCCTGATGCCGGGTTTGGGCGTCACTTGACGGAACGGACGTAAGTCAGTCTGAGATTCGTCAGAGTGGTGCCCAGCAATGCATCCTCGTTCTCGGTCAGATTTCCGTGCGTCTTCCCGACGAGCATCTCCAGCATGTCGATGTTCAGCTTCGCCATGTCCAGGTTGATCTCGGTCGTCCCCGCCTCGGGATCGGCCAGTTTTCCCATCGCGATCATGGCGGCATTCGAGATCGACAGGACCAGACCGGCAAAAAGCTGTTCGGATGAGAGCGTTTCAGGAATCGGATTCGACATCGTTCACCTACTTCCTCTTGGGGCAGATATCATCGAGTGTACATTCCGCGCATCGCGGGGTTCTGGCGTTGCAGATCGCGCGCCCGTGATCGATGATCATGTGGGATGCTTCGAGCCAGTCCTCCTGAGGGAAAAGTTCCTTGAGATCGCTCTCGATCTTGTCCGGATCCTGGTGATCGGTCAGACCCAGTCTCCAGGAGATTCGTTTGACATGCGTATCGACAGTGATCGCAGGCTGTCCGAAGGCATTTCCCAGCACACAGTTCGCGGTCTTTCGGCCGACACCCTCGAGCGCGAGCAGAGCGTCCATGGTATCCGGCACCATTCCATTGTGCCGAGAGACGATCGATTGGCAGCATGCGCGAATCGCGGTCGCCTTGTTCCGAAAAAAACCGGTCGAGTGGATGTCCCGTTCGAGTTCTTCCTGAGAAGCCGACGCAAACGATTCGGCATCCGTATATTTCCGGAACAGTCCGGGTGTGACCTTGTTGACCTGAGCATCCGTGCATTGAGCCGACAGGATCGTCGCGACAAGGCACTGCAGCGGGGAAACAAAATCGAGCGCACTGCGAGCCCCGCCGTACTGCCTGCGCAACCTCCGAATGATTTCGATCGCTCGAGCCATCTTGTCCTTCTTCGTTTCTCTCGCCATGAACACCCCTCCGCATTCTCCGATCCAAATCGATCGGATCATCCTATCAGTTTGCATGGAGGATGTCAGGTAGTATACTGACACCATGGATTGCGTTATCGCGCTCGAACCGATACTCGACAGCATCGGCGCTCTGCTCAGATCTTTATCCCGTCTCATGCGTTTTTCCGATCAGATGCCTTCGGGACCGAATCGTTCTGGAACCCATGGTTCAGGAGGCGAGGTTACCGATGAGGAACTGATGCGGCGCTATACGGTTAAAGCGGATATCCGGGCGTTCGAAACGCTGCTGAAGCGATTCAGAGTTGAATTGTTCGGTTTTTTTATCCGTGCATGCCATGATCGGGAAGCGGCCGAGGATCTCTATCAGGAAACATTTATCCGCGTCATTCGATCCGCGTCAGCCTATTGCCCGACCGCACGATTCCGAACCTGGCTCTTCACCATTGCCCGGAACCTGCTGACCGATCATTACAGACGGCAATCCATCCGCAAGATCGTGACACCGCTCGATCGGGATGACGACGACGCGGACAGCCCGGATCGCGACTATCCTGATCAGACCGCGATCCCCGCAGATAAAAGCGTGGAGTTGTTCGAATATGCGAAGGCGCTCCGCGAGATTCTCGCGGAACTACCGGTCGAACAACGGGAGGTGTTCTTGCTTCGCGAAAATGCGGGTCTCGATTTCTGGGAAGTTGCCGGGATTCTGGGGTGCTCCGAGAACACCGCCAAGAGCCGGATGCGGTATGCGCTCGAGAAGATACGAAACGAATTCGCGAAACGCGGATTGCTGCCGCAGAAGCAGGTGAGGGGATGAACTGCGAACAATTTCAGAACTGGTTGCTCACCCGGAGCGACGAGCCCGAATCGGAGATCGAAGAATCCGATGCCAGGGCGCACATGGCCGAGTGTGCCGCGTGCCGGGATGCCTGCGAGTCCTTCCGATTCGTCCTCTCGGTCTCCCGTTCCACCGCTCGTCTCGACACTCCGCCCGCGCGCATCGATCACCTCATCCTGAACATGGCCCGAAAACGAGAATCGCACCGGGCATGGGTCGAACGGCTGCAGTCATTCTTTATACTCCCGGTGCCGGCCACCGTCATCGCTCTCGTGTTTGTCGCATCGTTCACACTGCTGTACTACCTGAATCACGGTGAGTTTCATTCAAGCAAGTCCGAAACGGCTATCGTTCAAAGGGTCGATCCGCCCCATGAAAACCCGGGCGATGTCCCCTCCGATGAAAGTCCGGCCGTCGTCGTGCAGCCTGAAGCCCGGACGGACGACGATCGACTGGAGATGCACCTCGAGAAGTCCGATCCGGCGGGATCTCCCGGCGAGAAGAAGCAGAAGAGTCGAGCCGTTCTGAAGGGTGATCCGATCCATCCTCTGCGGGATGTCGCTTCGGAAAAACCCGAGGGAAAGATGGATCATGTTATGAATGCCCCGATGCCGGCTGGTGATGAACGCGAGGCGTCGGGTGAAGTTGGGTCGTCCGAGATCGCTGTTTCGAAGGACAGCGACGCGTTCTCATTCAGGCTGACTCCAACGCCGACTCCAACCCCCACTCCTTCCGCAACGCAAACCGGAACTCCTGCTCCGACGTCAGCACGCCTGTCTCGCTGACCCGATCGGAGCGCGCCCCGGTCTCTCACAATGCTTCGAGATCCTCGTGGATCCGATTCAGGGATCGTTCCACCGCCAGCCGACAGGTTTCCAGGTCCGATTCGGAGTCCGAGGCAGGAGGGGTGATCAGCTCCGGACTGTAAAGAATATGCACCTTCGAAAAGGGAGCCGGTAGAAAGGTCTGGCTCCAGCTGTTCCTGAAAACGAATTTACGGGATGCCTGCGCGCCGAGAGTCTGGATGGGAGCACCGGTCTTGAGCGATAGCATGATGATGCCCGGCTTGACAATGCCGCGAGGCCCCGTCGGCCCATCGACGGTGACGACCGTGTCCGCACCGCTCCGGACCGATTGAATCAGTTGGAGGAGTCCGCGGGCGCCTCCCCGGGTGCTCGAACCGCGAATCGTCCGATAACCCAGGTGTTCCAGGGCATGTGCCAGAAGATCGCCGTCGCGGGACTGGCTGACCAGGATGGTGTGTCCTTTGTTTCGATGCGGTCCGATCATGCTCAGGTCGTCTGAATGCCAGTGAGCGAAGATGATGGGGGGGCGATGGGGAGGCAGTTCGCGGAAGTTCCGGTCGTTGATGATGGTGGTGCGATAGGTTCTGGAATAGAGGGAGTAGACGCGTGACAGGAGCGGTGCGATCATTCTGTTCAGATTCATGAGCAGCCTCCGATTTTGATGCCTGGATGGAGCGGAAGTCGACTCTCAGGAGGTCTATACACCACTTTCCATGCCGGGTCGAGAGTCGCGGTTCTGCCCGAATCTCGGATCGATACAGCCTGACTTTACCAATTACACAGGATGCAGTATACTGATCGGAATATGTTGGATGGATTCGATGAAATGAAGCTTGTGCCGCAGCGCCGGATCAGCAGACCATGAAACTGCTCGGGGGAAGCATCCTGTTTGTCCTGGCGATGCTCGTGTGCATCCCGGGATTCGATACCGGTTTCGTTGCGGACGACTTCATCTATCTCGGACGCGTGCAAGACGAATCGTCAGTAAAACTGGCTGTCACGCCGGTCGATTTCGAGACTCCCGGGTTCGGGTTCTACCGTCCGGTAACGATGCTTGTGTGGAAAATCGACTACCTTCTGCATGGTGCGAATCCGATCGGATACCATGTGACGAACACCGCGTTGTTCATCCTGGTCGTCTTGCTGACCGCGCAACTGGTTGACCGGATTCATCGAAACGGATGGACGGCGTTCATCGCCGGTCTGATTCTCTGCCTGCATCCCTCGATAGCCGGCAACACGGCGTGGCTGGCGTATCGGGCGGATCTGCTGGCGGCGGTTTTCAGCCTGGTCGCGATCCTCCTGTTCCTGGCGATGCCGTCGAATCAGAGTCGGGGTTGTTTCAATTCGATCGGTGCGATTATCTGCTCTTTTCTCGCGATGGCCTCCAAGGAAACGGCTCTGATCACACCTCTGCTGATCGTGGTGTGCGATCGCATGGATGCGCGCAAAGACACATTCACGCCGACACGCTCACCCTTTTACGGCGCTCACTTCATCGCGTTGATCGTGATTCTCCTCATCCGCTTCTTTGCGCTCGGCAACCTGATCGGTTCGACCGGTGCTTCCGGCCCGATTTCCCTGATCTCGATTATCGACAATCTCAGGGATTATCTGAATCAGATTCTGTTCCCGCTGAGTATCGATTTTCGCGGTAAACCGGTTCTCAAGCTGATCGTCTTCATCGGTCTTACCGTCCTGTTCTCGACAGCATTCCTGTTCCGGAGGCTCCGGTTCAGCATCTCGTTCGCCACCATCGCGCTCATTCCCGTGCTGCATCTCGACCGATCCCAGTATCTGCTCATTCCCATGACCGGCTTCGCCTGCCTGATCGCCAATTTTCTCCAATCCGAGCATCATCGGGATCGTTCGATGGAAGCGAATCTGGTATCCGGCGTCATCGTCGTCACGCTGCTCGGTGCTTACGGAATGGAAGCGCTGCAGCGGACCGGTCTGTGGAGAGATGCCGGGCAGAGCATGGTCGAGTTGCGTGCGACGATGCTGGCTGCCGTGCCGAAGCCTGAGCCGTCGACGCATTTCGAATTGGAGGGGTGGCGTGTGCCGACCCATATTCCCGCTGGGCTTTTCGAGAATAGTTTGACCCGGGCGGTGCGTCTCTGGTATGAGAATCAGACTCTGAGCGCGCGGATTTCACCGGAGACCGCGGTCGGGCCAGAGGAACAGGATGGTCCTGTGCAGACACTGATTTTCAACAATTCCCACCTGATCCAACCTCTATTTTCCGGTCAGTACGGGCTCGATACCGATCTGCAGGAGTCGCGCCGTTTGCCGGATCGGACGGTCGTCATTCGGATCGAGTGAAAGTATCTCCATGAACTCAAAACCAAAGGTTCTCCTGGTGTTGCCTCATTTTTCGGAAAAGCGACACTATGGCAGCATGTCGAAAGTCGCTCCGTCCCTGCTGCCGGTCTCGCTCGTCTACCTCGCCGGGTACCTCGAAAAACAAGGTTATCCGGTCCGGATTTTCGATGGTCAGATCGAGATGATGTCCGAGCAGACCATCCGGCAGACGCTGAGTGAATACCGTCCGGATGTGGTCGGAATCACCTGCATGACGCCAATGGTTGTCGAAACGCATCTGGTGGCAGCGTGCGTCAAGGCATTCAGCCCGGATCTGCCGGTTGTCGTCGGAGGCATTCATGCGTCGATCATGCCGGACGACATCCTGACAGACCGGAACATCGATGTGATCGTGCGGGGTGAAGGTGAGATCACGTTTCATGAACTGATTGAAAATCTTGGCTCCGGAGGAGATCTCGGATCGATCGCAGGTCTGTCTTTCCGTCGGGACGGAACGGTTCACTCGACACCGAACCGTCCGCTTCTCGAAGATCTCGATTCTCTGCCCCTGCCCGCCCGGCACCTGGTAAATTACGAAGGGTATCATCAGGTTCCCGATGCGGTGTTTGCCAAACCCCTCCGCGAGATTCTCACGTCGCGCGGTTGCCCGTTTCAATGCATTTTCTGTTCGGCGCGTCTCATGTCCGGTTTCAAGTACCGATATCATTCGCCCGAACGTGTGCTCGAGGAAGTGGATCTGCTGGTCAACAAATACAAGGCTCGACAAATCGCCGTGCTCGATGACAACTTCGTCGTCGAACGGCAGCGTACGATCGACATCTGCGAAGGACTCATGCGGAAGGGCCTGCACCGGAAACTGGTCTGGACCACCGCCGCGCGTGCCGATCAGGTCGATCTGGAACTCCTCAGGCTGATGAAAAAAGCCGGTTTTGTCCTGGTGTCCTTCGGTGTTGAAACCGGGACGGAGCGATTGCTCCGGATGATTCAGAAAAGCGAGACCATGGAGCAGATCCGGCAGGCGGTCGACTGGTCGCATCAGGCGGGGTTGAAGGTGCGTGGCACGCTGATTCTGGGGCTTCCGACTGAAACGGTCGAGGACAGTCGGGCGACGATCGAATGGGCCAAGAAACTGAAACTTGATTTCGCCAAATTCTCGCTCGCTACGCCATATCCCGGAACCGTCTTGTACGATCTCGCTGTCAAACAAGGCATGACGGTGAACGACTGGTCGCATTTTTCATCGATGGCTGGTTTTGCGGATTACGATCCGGTCTATGTCCCGGAGGGCCGCGATCCAAAGGAAATGTCGAATCTGCAGAAGCAGGCGATGAAGGAGTTTTATTTCCGGCCGAAACAGATCTGGAGCCTGCTGACGAACATCCGATCGATGCACGACGTGATGCTGTACTACTACGGCGCGCGATCCGTGCTGTTCAAGGAATGAACCATGGGAGGCATCTCGCGCGTCTATCGCTGGATCAATGATCTGCATGCGTCGATTCCCCGAAGGATCGGCAACGGCTGGGCTTTCCCGCCTCTCCGTGTGGGGTGTGTCCTGACCCATCGATGCAATCTGCGCTGCAGGATGTGTTTCGTCTGGAAACACGGCATCGATGGACTCGAAAAAGGCGAACTCACCACCGATGAATGGCTCGGTATTTTCAAACAGATCCCATCCACGGCGATCATCACATTCACGGGCGGCGAACCGCTCGTCCGCGACGATATCCGCACGCTGCTCGATGCCGCGTGTCGCCGGAACAGGGTGCATTTCGTGTCGAATGGTACGATGATCCGGGACAACCTGATCGGGCACTTCGTCGAACTGGCCCCGAGACATCTGTTCGGGAAGGGTCTCCTCTCCGTGGGGATCTCGCTCGAAGGCCCCCGCGAGCAGCACGATGCCATGGTGCAGATTCCCGGTTCATTTGATCGAACAACCGGAGCGTTGCGGGAGTTGGTCGCCGAGAAGCGTCGAAAGAAAACCCGGTATCCCATCCTGGACATGAAAATCGTGATCTGCCGGGAGACGATCGATTCGCTGGTGAATCTATACGACCTCGCCGACGAAATCGGTCTGGATATGATCTCGTATCAGCAATGCAATATGCAGGAATCGTCCTATGGCATCGATGCGGCCGCGCCCGATGCGGGATTCAGATCGCCGCCGCCGATCGACGAGATTCCGCGTGAGCAGGTTATCGAGACGATCCGGGCACTGAAGGAGCGCTCCCGGCGCGGGCGGACCGAATTGCGATTCAATCCGGACATGAACGCGGATTACTTCGCGCGGCATTATCGGAATGATTTCCCGTTGCGCGAATTCACCTGCAGCGCGGCATGGAGTGTCATGCACATCGGGCCGTACGGAACCGTCTTCCCGTGTTTTTCAATCCCCATGGGCAATCTCCGCACCACCTCGCTCCGGGATATCTGGAACGGTGAACCCTACCGTGATTTTCGTCGTAAAATATTGAAGGCCGGCATTCTGCCGGGGTGTACGGGGTGTTGTGTGATGAAACTGAAATCCGATGATCCCGCGTCGCGGGCATAGTCGTCGCGGATGAACTTCCAATCATGAATCCGGGACGTTTCCGGGGCCGATCCGCCCGGCAGATCGCCAACATGATCCGCCTGCGACTCTCGGGGTGGCGTCGCGAGATCTGCCGGCACGATCCGGCTGAAATCATGGTGTTCATCACCAATCGCTGCAACCTGGTGTGTTACACCTGTCCGTTCATGCGCCGATCCCCTTATTCTCCGGTAACCGATGTGCCGGATCTATCGCCGAGCTTCTGGCGTGAGATTCTCGAGGAGTATCCCGGAGCGCAGCGTGTGGGTATTGTGGGAGGAGAACCCCTCCTGCATCCGGAATGGCCCGAGATTGTCCGGATTGCGGCTGCGCGGCGTATGGAGGTGAACCTCTCGACCAACGGCGTGCTGCTCGACGACGATCGCATCGCCATGATCCTGGATCTGCCCATCGGATTCCTCAACGTGAGTCTCGATGCATCGACATCCGAAGATTACCGGCGGATGCGGGGAGGCAGCGACGAGATCTACCATGGAATTCTCGGAAATGTGCGCCGGTTTGCTGAAGCGCGTGCCCGTGCATCGAACCCGATCCGCCTCGTGCTCAGCCACGTCACCGATACGGTCAATCTGGAACGGATACCGGCCTTCGCCCGACTCGCGATCGATCTCGGCGCCGATCAGGTTTTCTGCCAGAACATGCTCCCTTACGGCAGTTCGGACCTGACCCTGGAGGGGTGCTCACTGGTCGATTCGGACGAGAACCGGCGGCGGTTGAACGCTCTCGATTTGCCCTCGGGGATCGTGGTGATACCACCTCGTCTGATCGACACGGGTGTTTCAGGTCGCAACGCACGGTGCAAGCATCCGTTCCGGATGCTGACCATGGACGGAGCAGGCAATCTGTCGCCGTGTTGTGTGATCCCGCCGCATCCGAAGTATGGGGATATGCGAGCCGCCCGCCGGGCATGGCGTTCAGGATCCGAAATGCGCGCGATCCGGAAGGCGATGCTGGCGGGGGACGATGCGTTTGCCGAGATCTGTCTGACGTGCTGGGAGCGATTTACGCTGGACGTCAATCCTTGAACAGAACCGTTTTCAGGTAGGTGTCCGTGTTCGGTCGCCAGATCGTTTCCATCAGGTTTTTATAGTAATCGAAGAACACGTCGTATTCACGTTCGGGGAAATTGCTGTACTCGACGGCGAACCGGATGATCTCGTCGAACTTCTTGTCGTAGAACTCGATGAACTGCTGTTCGATGTCCTTGAAGTTCTGTTCGCAGTACTCCCTGAACGTGTCGATCTCGAAATAGTCCTCGGACATCTTCCTGCAGAATTCGAACTTCTCTTCGCCCGGGATTTTGGGGTCATTGATGACCGTCAGATACTTGGTCATTTCCAGATCGATCCGCATGTCTTTCTCCGTCACGGCGCAGAAGGACAACCACTTGATGAGGTTGCACAGAACCGTCGGGAAATGCACATGCAGGGACAGAAACTGCGAGTCCGGGCAGGCGTTGGCGAAGTCGATCGGGTGGAGCTGATTGCCTGTTCGGAGGCATTCGAACGAGTTATATGTCCAGCGGTGATAGGAATTGATGAACATCACGTAGCTTTCGAGACGGTGGAAGATCTCTTTTTCGATCGCGACTTTTTCAGGGCTGTAGTGCTGATGGTGTGGTTTATCGGGTTGGAAAATCATGGGGACGACAATCGGTCCGATTCCCATGGCGCGATAGAATCGTTCATAAGGCTCGATGCCTTCCTGCAGGTGGAACGCTTCGTCGCCCGTCTTGTCGTATTTTTCCCAGAGTTCTTCCATGTTGTCGATCCGCCAGACCTTTGTCCCGCCACCGCCATAGGCTTTTTTCAGGTACAGTGGAAATTTGTTCTCGAAGATGGTCTCGATGGTTTCCTTCAGATAATTGCCCGGGTAATAGAACAGTTCGCGGACATTGCGTGAGCGTTTGTCGTAACGGATCGCATCGTCGAGTTTCTGCTTGACCGTCGCCAGATCCGTCCGGCGTCGCTTGGGGTCGAAGCCATACTCGGTGTTTTCGATCAGGAGCTGCTGTTCTTCCTTCCACCAGTGCTGTTTGATCTGGTCTTCCGTCCAGGGCTGAAACTGCGGCAGAAGGACGGTTTTGGGAAATCGGTCCGCCGGGTGGATGGCACGGGCCATCAGATCGTAGGTGGAATGTTTGTCGTACACCGAGAATGTATAGCTGTGGTTGACCATCCGGGCCTGCGAATTGACGGCCTGATGCGCCCAATAGCGATAAAAGGCATTCCAGTGCGTCGTCCGATCGACGATCAGATCCGCTTCGTGACTGAGATCCTGACCCGTGACCAGCGGTTTGGCGATGATGCGGGTCAATTCGAGCGTGTATTGTTTGCGTTTCCAGCGGATCACCGGTTTGATGAAATCCAGGAATTCTGCCATAGCCTTGCGCAGCGTCCAGTCATACGACGCCATGAGCGCGATCTTTTTCACTTTGGGTTCACTCATGTCCGATCCTCCTGATGGTTGTGTGCCTTCCTGTCAATCGATCAGGCGCGTCCCGGCGGGAACAGATAAACGAGGCCATCTCCGAGGTGATCACGCCATGATATCCAATTATGCCCGTCATGACTTTCACGGTAAACAATGGAATGTCCGTATTTTTTCATCAACCGCGCGAACAGTCGATTGTATCCGATCATCGGTTCGAATGTGCCGCAGGATTGATAGATTCGCATGGACTGAGCCGGACCGCCGGGGAAAAACGAGGTTTCCAGAAAATGCTTGATCCGGTCGAACGCATCCAGAGGATCGAACAGCGAAATCGTCGACACAATATCCTGAAAACGGAACGATCCGGATTGAATCAGCAGCTTCCCTAAAATTTCCGGATACTGATGGGCGGCATAGACCGAAGCGACCGCGCCGAAGGACGACCCCATGATGCCGGTGTCGGTGCGGGACGAACTGACCGGGAATGTCCGCCTCACCCACGGCAACAGCTCCGTGACGACATACGCGGCGTGTCCCGGCGTGCAGGTGTATTCATCGTTTCGTTCGATCGGGCGTGACAGCACAGCGACGAACGGATCAATTTTCGCCTCCGCCATCAGATTGTCGAAAACCGTCGCGATGCCGGCGTAATCGAGATAATCCGTGCCGTCGTGAATGACCAGGACCGGGTAGCCACCAGCCGGCGGCGGGAGTGATGGAACATAGATGCAAACGGTTCGGGAGCTTTTCATGACAGCGCTGTCGATCGTATGGGTCGTCACGGTGCCGGCGGCGATCCCCTCCCGCCTGACCGCCCATTCCGGCGTTTTATATTCACCGGTCGTCACGACGCTCTTCGGTCCGAACGGGCACCAGGCTTTGATCGGGTTGAGGGGATCCGTGATGATTTCCGAACCACCGTCTTCGAACTGAACGCCGTAGGTGTATTCCAGGCGGGCTTTGGACGGCAGGACGAGATGGAGAAGGCGCAGGCCGTTGCCCGAGACCGGTTCGAGTTTGGGGGCGCGATCGAGGGTCGTGACGTGATGGACGAGACGGACGTCTTTCACGGGTCGAGAGCTTGCGTCGTACAGAAAAAGAACTTCCCGTCCACGCACGAGCGGGAAGGTGTCGGTCTGTCTGAGTTCTTCGAAGTAGTTTTTACCGCGTTGCCTGAGTTCGTCGAAAACCTGTTTCACCGGTGGTGATCCTCCTGAGTGTCGTAAACGAGAAAGCCAACAAATTCTAAAGAGATCCGGTCTCTGAGTCAAGGTTGGTGAGAGGATCGGACAGACACAGGCTGCTGCTCTGAGACAATGGCTTGTGAGTGTCGTGATCGTGTGCGGTCTGACCACGATGGTCTCAGCGGAAACCGGCTACTGGTCGAGTCAACGGGTGTCGATCAGTTTTTCATGGTTTGATCGCTACTTCATTCCATGCGGGCCTGGATGCAGTTGCAATCCGGGACCATATTGTCCAATTGCCGAACGTCGGTGAATATCTCGATGCCTACAGACCTGTGTACTTCATGCCGGGTCCGGGTGAAGTTCCGCGTAACTTCGAACTGGTCGATAAAAAACTCTACTGCCCGGTGCTGTATGGCGGCGGATCGGTTAGCTGGGGTCGACCGACGGCGTCTGGAAGCTTTACGTATACAATTGAGTATCTTGGAAGCAACTACTTTGTGAAAGACTTCCAGCGCTATATCGCCTGGGGAGATCCTTCTTTTCGAGCGCTGCGATTGCGATTTCTTCGTTTCTGACGTAGCATTCTCATGATCATCCAAGTCGAAGCAAAACGGAGACAATCCCATGACCCGTTCACTCCTCATCACGTTCCTGCTCGGCGTATCCGTTCTTTTTCTGATTTCGCCGGCCCGTTCCGACCTCCCGGACTGCTGGTCCATCGTGTCCGACACGTTCGATCAGGGCATCGATCCGGACTGGCGATTCGTGCCGCCGGACAACCCCGACTTGCAACCATCGTTTGATCCGCAGGGTGGTTTCCAATCCTCGGGTGGTCTCGCGGTCCCCCTCACCCAGGCCGAAAGCTACATGTATCGGTCGCGTGTTGCGGATGCCGAGGAAGCTTACATTTCGTTTCTCTTCAACCCGGCATCGTGTTCCATCCCCGACGAAGGCACAACGTGGATCCCCGGGAAATCCATCCGGATCGCCGACATCAAGGGCGGTGAAGCCTGGCATACGATGGTCGCGCTCCGTATCCGCAAGCCGGCCGGCTCCGGTTACACGGGGTATCTCGAGTGGCATGCCCCCGACGGAACCCGGTACGATTACGAAAGCGGTGAATTTGCGATTGCGGACGACTGGCAATGGATCACGCTGGGTTACAGGACGGATCGCTTCATCGAGGTTCTCATTGACGGTGTGTCTGTGCGTCGGATCGAACCGGTCGATCACGAACAGGAAACCGGTTCGATCATCGAGTTCGGGAAGTGCTCGACGAATTCGAGCATGACACCGTCCGGGACTGTCCGGTTCGACAATGTTGCCTTTCTGATTCCCCGAATCCGGGATCTCCATGTCGATCCGGACAGAGGCGACGATGCAAACGAGGGAACCTCGCCGGAACATCCGCTTCGCACCATACAACGGGGCATGGAAAAGGCCGGGCCGGGCACCCGTGTGCATCTTGCGGAGGGTGTCTATCGCGAATCCATCCGGCCCGTGCTCAGCGGGACTGCATCCGAACCGATCCGGATCGTTCCGGAGGGACACGTCGCGGTTCGCGGCTCGGTTCCCTCGAGCGTGCTGTCCTGGCAACGGCTGATGGACGATCCGATCGGCCTGCCGGCGGAGGTGGATCCGGGGAATCTGTACTGGGCGGAGATTCCGGGGCTGGAAGCGCCCCCGCGATGGATCGCGGTGCTGGACGAGGCTGGTGTGTTGCAGGCGCGGATGCCGGTTGCGAGAGAACCGGACTGGCAGGTGGTGACGGATTGGAAACGGCACGAATACTGGTGGTGCGCAGACGGCGGTTCGGCTCCGGCGGAGTGCGATCCGGGGCAATCGCCCGATTGTGATCTTCCCTGGCGATCGCTCGATCAACTGACCGATCGGACGGACGATCTCGAGCCTGCCGGGATCGAACCGGGCAATCTGATGAGTCTGGGCGATCTGACCGGCGGGACGATCGTTGCGATTGACACGAAGCAGGGGCATTACGTGTACAGACGAACGATCGTATCGCATGATCCGGCCCTGGGAAGGGTCACGGTGGATGCGATCTGCGAGCACGACAACGGTTCGGGCGATCCCGGACTCGGCTTGTTTTCAAAGTACTATGTCGAAAACCGGCCGTGTCTTCTGGATTCTCCCGGTGAGTGGTGGTTCGACGCGTTGGCTCACCGGCTGTATATCTGGCCGCCCCTGCCCATCGATCCGGCCCTGCAGAACATCGAGATCAGCGTGTTGGACGATGGATTCAATCTGAGGGATGCATCCTTCATTCACATCGAAGATCTGGTCATCGAGTTCTTTAATGACTGCTGCATCGAGCATGAAAACTGGACCGACACGCGTTCCTGGGGGAATCGGATCGAACGGTGTGAACTGCGGTATGCGAACACCGGTATCAACGTCGTTCAATCCATTGCCGCGTCGGAATCTCCGGATCATCAAACCCGCGATCTCCTCATCCGGGGTAATTCGATGCATCATCTCGATACGCAGGCGATCCGGCATGTCGACTGGTGGGAAAACGGAGCGGCAGCGGATTCATGGGTGCGTCCCGGGATTGTCGGCACGCGGATTCTCGACAACGACATGTATGAACTCGGATTCCGGTGCGATGGCGACAACGCGGTGGGGCTCAGTTTCGGTTGGTCGGACCGGTTGACGTTTGAAGGGAACCATGTGCACCATGTCGCGCACAACGGGGTTCAGTTCTCTCGATCGGTCATTCAATCCGATTCGTCATACGGTTTTACCCCGGATGAAATCAAGACCGGGGATATACTGGTATTGAACAATATCTTCGAGAAGGCCTGCCAGTTGACTTGTGACAACGGGGGCATCAAATTCTGGGGAAAACCGCCTGACGGGCATGTCTTCCGGAACGTTCTGGTGACCGGAAACGTGGCTCGTGATAATTTCGGTTGGACGTTCTGCGCTGAGAAGCGTGGTCGCTGGACGGCCGGACAGGCGAGGGGAACGGGTGGTTTCGGGTTCTATGTCGATATGGCGTCGGGTGTGACGTTTTTCAGGAACATCGCGTACAACAACGGGTATTGCGGATTCATGTTTTCGGGCGTCTGGCGGGACGGCAACGTGAGCCTCATGAACAATCTCGCGGCCAATCAGCCGTTCGGGTTCATTTTCGGAGGCAGTTCGTTCGATACCCATGGCTGTGTCCAGACCGCCGTCGTGAACAATATGACCGTGAACAATGATGGTTACGGCATGCTTCTGGCGGATGCCGATGACGACTATGCGAACATGTACTTTGATTACAATCTGTATCAGGGAAACGGATGGCACGAGGATGTGTATCGCGGGGGATGTATGGGGATGTATGTCGATGCCGGCGATAATCACTATTATCCGGGCATCTCGGATATCCGCTCCGGTCGGAACTGGGAGATGCATGGGATTCAGGTCGATCCGGTGTTTCTGCAATACGACTGGGCAGATCATGACAAATACGACGCATCATGGCCGGATTTCCGAATCGACCGCTTGGTGTCACCGGCGCTGGATGCCGGATCGTCGGATGCGCTGCCGATCATATCGGAT
>CALFER010000039.1 GCA_937951895.1 uncultured bacterium | reverse complement strand
CGATCGATTGCTGGTGATCGGGGAGAAGGCCAAGGAGCTCCTGGGCAACGACGATCGGGATCTGCTCTATCAGGAACGCCGCATCGCCGATCTGGAGATGCAGCTGGCGGGGAAGATCGAAGCCGAACGTAGTCTCGCAGAGCAACGCAAGATGGTCGCACCGGTAGAGGCTCAGATTCGCATCCTCAATGAACAACTCGATACGGTTCGACGCCGTCATGCAGAGCTGAAGGCCATCCAGAAGCGCAGGAATGATGTTCAAGCGGAGATCTCCCGAGTCGAGAACGAAATCACGAGCACTCGGGTGAAGATCCAGAGCAAACGACAGCAGATCGAAGCCGCACAGAAACGCCTCGAAAAACGCGCCAGCCTCGCCGCCACAGCATCGAAGCGCTCAGAGACTGAGAGTGCCATCGCCAAGGCTGAGGTCGAATACAACGCCGCCAAGGATCGAAGAGCGGAACTCGAACTGAAGCTCGCGAATCTCCGGACTGAGTATCAACGGATCTTCGGCCAGATGGATGCTCTCGCGAAGGGTCAGACCGCGGAAATCGAGAAGGCGATCTCGCACATGAAGGATCGGATCAGCGAGGTCGAGCGGAACTTCCAAACAAAAAATCATGATATAAAATTTGATTTGCGGAATTCTTCTATTCGGCTCGATACAGCGAAGAGGAGCGCAGCTCTCCTCGATTCCGGTAACTTCAATCACGACGTTTGCACCACGTGCGCATTCACAAAGAATGCTTTTGAGACGAAGGGTTCAATCCCAACGATCGAATCGGAAATCGTCCGGTTTCGCGATGCTCTCGAGCAGAATTATCGCGAAGAGACAGAAGCGCTTGCAGAACCGAATGCACTCCTGCAGGAACTGCAAACTCGCCTGCAGGCATTCGATCCGAAGGCATGGATGCAGACTGCGCCGGAATGCGCAGGCCTGCGCGATCAGCTCGCCGAGAATAAGCGGGTCGGACTGGAAACCAAGGCTGCTCTCGACTCGAC
This sequence comes from uncultured bacterium, assembly GCA_937951895.1. Taxonomy (GTDB): domain Bacteria; phylum CSSED10-310; class CSSED10-310; order CSSED10-310; family CALFER01; genus CALFER01. Next base: position 44,322 of record CALFER010000039.1, on the reverse strand, counting down.
TCCGATTCCAGACAATTCGAAGATCCGAACACTTCGCAGTCAATTGGATGGAGAGATCGCGACAGCAGAGCGCGAACTGAAAGTTCTCGAGGAAGTCGAGAAATCGATCGTGGTGATGCGGGGTGATATAGAACAGCTCCAGGAATCAATCGATCACCTGACTACCCGGAAGGCAACTCTGGAAACCGATCTGCAGGCCGCAGAGTTGGTGGACACTGCCGGCACCGAAAAACAGATCGAGGAGATCCAGATCGACATCCGGTTGCGCCAGGACGACCTCAGCACCATCAATCAGTTGATCGGACAGGCTCAAGCCGAACTGAAGCGGTTTGAACAGATCCAGATCGAGATCGGGAAGGTCAAGAACACTCTCCAATCGATCCGAGAACGCGCCGAGCAGTGGATCGCCCTGCAGGCGGCATTCGGACGCGACGGAATCCCACAGCTGATCGTCGATTCCGCAATCCCACGGCTGCAGCAGCTCCTCTCCGAACTTCTTGGAGAGTTTGACAACCGCTGGGCCATCAGACTCGACACCCAACGGGAAACGAAGGCCGGGACCATCCAAGAACGCATCGACATCCGCGTGATCGATGCGAACGGCGAGGGCGACATCAGCGACTACTCGGGCGGGGAGAAACACCTTCTGCGCTCCATCCTTCGCATCGCCATGGGGATGCTGCAGGCCGAGCGTAGCGGAAAGAGTCTGAAGGTGTTCATCTTCGACGAGGCCTTCGATGCCCTCGATCGCGAGAACGCCATCCGGTTGTTGGCGGTGTTCCAGCATCTGCTTTCCCGATTCAATCAGGTGTTCATTGTGTCACATTCGGACGAATTACTGGCGGTTCTGCCGGCGCAGATCCGCTTCAAAAAGGTCAATGAAACAACGGAAGTGGAGGTTCTGAATGGCGCTCGCTAAGACAGTAAAACGATACCTGAAACACACATTCACGGAACCGGAAATGCTGAGTTTCCGGGACACCCTCGCCTCGACCATCTGCGAACTGTCCCAGCTCGAGGACGAGAAGAAAACCGTCACCAGTCAGTACGCTGCCAAGATCAACGAGAAAAAGGCCACATCGAACATGGCAGCGCAGAACATCCGGAACGGATACGAGTACCGGGATATCGAGTGCGACATCTTTTACGACCTCAAACGCCGGATGAAGACCATCGCCAGGAAGGACAACGGAGAGTTCATCGAGGAACTCCCGATGACCGCGGAGGAGCTGCAGTGCAGTCTCCCTGGGTTCGAGGAATTCGATGAGGAACCGGAACCGGCCACAGTGGAACCGGAGATCGATGAGGATGACTTTATCGAACAGATGAATAATGCGGAAACCGCTGACGTAGGGCGGGATATCCTGAAGCGCATTGAAACCCGTATCCACGATCTCCAGGTCGAGGCAGGCTGTGCACCGATGGTCGGGCAGGTTGAAGTCAATTTCTATCGCGGCATCGGAGTTCTGACGAAAAAGGAACTTGGGAAACTCGTCAAAGAGGCCTCTAGGGCGAATCCGGCAATCGGCCAGAAGCTTTCCATCATTGTCGATCAATTGCCAACGATCAAAGAGATCTTCGATCAGCTCCTCCTGGATGAAAGGAAATCTCTCGATGTCCCGACTCCCGACGAACTGATCCTTGGTACCAAAGAAGAAGAGACCAATCCGGATCCGGATGAGTCAGAAGCCGACAACGAGATCGACGAGAATCCGAGCTTCTGATGAACACCGCGATCAAGTGGATCCTGTTCGTGATCGGATTCTGCATCTATGCACCGATCATCATCGGCGGGGATGAGGCAGCCGATCGCTGGCTCGACTACATCCTTGCCCTCCTTCCCCGGGAAGTCGTCCTGGGGTTTGTCTGGGTTGCAGTTGGCGCGGTGGCTTTGGGAGCCACGACCTGCGTCGTGATCTGCGCCATCATGGTCTACCGAACTGACATCAAACCGCGCCTCCGCGAACTGAAAAACACCCTTCACACCAAGCGGAGTGCGCTGTGATCCATCAATCCAGAAACCCAAGAAATGAGGTGAAACATGCACCGGTATTGATCGAGTTGTCTTCTTGTGGCACGCCCCGTCATCGCCTGGCGGGGCATATATCAAAACAATTAATTTCAATGGTTTGCAATGTTACCTTTATAGGTCATTACAAAGGTAGTTTTTGATGGCACCCGGAAAACTCCCTTCATTCCAGTTTTATCCTGGCGATTGGCTCAGAGATAACGTCTCTGGTTGTTCGCTCGCTGCACAGGGACTTTGGTTGCGAATGATGATCTTGGCACATGATGGCGACAGGTATGGCTACCTCTCGATGAACGGCGTGGCACTTCCTCCCGACTTTATCGCCCGCAAATGCGGTTGCGACAGCGTGGAGCAATACACGACCCTTCTTTCAGAGCTACTCATAGCCGGGGTACCCAGTCAAACACCCGAGGGAATTATCTATTCGCGACGCATGGTCCGTGATGCGAAAAAACGATCCTTGTGTTCATCTGCAGGAAAGAAAGGCGGGGGAAATCCAGCTCTGACCTTTAAAGGTCAGTCCAAAGGTGATGTCAAAGGTGAGCCTAAAGGTGCCCCCAAACTAAATCCAAAGGCTTCATCTTCATCTTCATCTTCAGTTTCAACTTCAGACAGTACCCCCCGTACGCCCCCCCAGCCGATCGCGGAAGCAAAACCGGATCGCGCTCGCTCGCTCTCACCAGAGCACACCGGTGTCGTTAACCTGCTCCAGTTCTACCTCGATGAATACGAGAAGGCGTTCAAGTCACAGCCAAACATGCCAAACCGGAAAAAGTATCAGGACATCCAGGATGAGATCGATCGGATCGGACTAGATGAACTGAAGCGTCGACTGCTCTGCTACTTCAAAGATCCGGGCAAACAGAAGGCGTTCTGGCGGTTCGAGTTCTTCCTGGCGATTCATTCCGAATACGACTCGAAAATGAACGTCACAAACGGCAGGGTAACAGGAACCGGAAACACAAACCTCGACAAGACAATCGAGGCGGGGAGACGCTTCCTTGAAAAACACAACGGAGGAATAGGCAATGCATCGTTCCAGGCTGGAATTAAGTGACATGGTCAAGGGGTTGTCGCTGCTTGCGATGAGTAATCCGACATCGCCCACCCTCACCGAACAGAATTACCAGGCGTACTGGATCGTTCTCGAAGACTGCGATCCGCGCATGTTCGAGGCTGTGATCAAAGACTTCATGAAGAATGGATTCCGGTTCTTCCCTTCGGCTGGCGAGATCTACAAAGCGATCGAGCGAATCAAGAAGGCCGGAGAACCAACGGCTGAAGAAGCCTGGGAGTCGATCCGCCTGAAGGTGGTCATGAACAGCCAACGCAGACTGCCAGCGAAGACCGAATATGTGCTCCGAATGGTCGGAGGTCTCGAACGGTTCGCACAGGCTGACACGAACACGGCACTACCTCACATCAAGCGGGAATTCGTGAAGATCTACAACGAGATCGATTACATCCAGGAAGACCGAATCGCTCTGGAGGGCGTCGATCCGAAGATGATCAAGTCCGGTGCGGAAATGCTCGGTCGACCACCGACGAATGCAATCGAGAAGTTCCTCTGCAACCTCCGAGTAATCACAAATGAGACAGTCGGACAGTAGGAGATGCGCACGATGCAAGGGAAGCGGCTGGGCCTTGGGAGTTCTCGAACTGGTTGGAGTCTCGAAAGTGTTCCACGAAGGAATGCTCCTCTACGATTTTTACGTCGATTCCAAGCTCGACACGAGGAGATATCGCGGTGTCGCAGTGGCATGTCCGAACTGCAACCGTACAGGGAGAATTCAAGATGAGCGGCCTGACACCGACACAGCGAACGCTTCGTGAACTCCGGCAACGCGGATGCATCTGCGGGATCGTCGAGCGATTCAACCACTATGCTGGCCCGTTCGGCATTCGTCAGGATCTGTTCGGGTTCGTCGACATCATCGCGCTCTACCCGGATGGGATCTGCGCGATCCAGTCCTGCGGCCAGTCATTCTCGGAGCACGACAAGAAGATTCTGGACAACGAAACGGCACCGGAGTGGATGAAGTCCGGAGGGATTATCGAACTCTGGGGCTGGCGCAAGCTGAAGCTCAAGCGAGGCGGCAAGGCCGAGCGTTGGGTGCCGCGGGTGAAGCGTTACACAATCGATCAACTTTCAGGCGAATTCGTCGAGGCAAGCGACGAGGAGGAATCGGATGTTCACGCTACGAAACTATCAGCATGAAGCGGTCGAGGCGGCCGTCAGATATATGCAGCAGGACAAGCCGGCAAATGGGATTATCGTTCTCCCGACAGGGAGTGGAAAAAGTTTATGCATAGCAAACATTGTGAAGCGCCTGCAGGCACCCGCCCTGGTGTTCCAACCGAGCAAGGAAATCCTCGAGCAGAATCACGCGAAATTGGAATCGTATGGCTACAAAGCATCGATCTACTCAGCATCCATGGGACTGAAGCGGATTTCCGAGATCACGCTCGCCACCATCGGGAGTGTGTCGAAACATCCGGAACTGTTCTCGAAGTTCCGGTTCATCCTCATCGACGAATGCCACCTGGTGAATGCCAAGAGCGGCATGTACAAATCTTTCATCGAGGGACTGGAACAGTGCCGGGTGCTTGGACTGACCGCCACACCCTACCGGTTGGCGAGCAACTCGTTCGGCTCGGAGCTCCGGTTCCTCACAAGGACGCGCCCCCGGGTGTTCCGCGATGTCGTTTACTACGTCCAGAACAGCACACTCTTCGACGCGGGGTTCCTGGCACCGATCGAATACATCGATGTCCGGGGTTTCGATCGATCCAGACTCCGACCCAACTCCACTGGTGCCGAGTTCGACGAGAACTCCGTGCGCTCTTATCAGCGCGCCACGAACTTCCTCGATCATGTTGTCGAGAAAGTCCGCGAGGTGTCGTTCCTGCGGAAGAATGCACTGGTGTTCACCCGGTTCATCGAGGAGTCGGAATTCATCGTCCGGAATGTCCCGGGTGCGGTGCTCGTCACTGGTGAGACACCGAAGACCGAGCGGGACCGGATCGGCAACGCATTCAGGAGGGGGACAATCAAGGTCGTGTGTAACTGCGGTGTCTACACGACTGGCTTCGACTACCCGGAACTGGAGACGGTCGTTCTCGCCCGGGCAACCATGTCCCTGGGATTGCTCTACCAGATGATCGGGCGCGGGATCCGGCCGCACCCGCTGAAGCGGTGCTGCCAGGTCGTCGACATGTGCGGCAACGTCAACCATTTTGGCAAGATCGAGGATCTGAAACTGGTCGATGGCGGGAACGGGAAATGGTTCATTGAATCCCGCGGTCGGCAGCTCACGAACGTGCTCACCGAGACGTCGCATTCAACGAAACACTCTCTCTGGAAGAAGCACGCCTGGAGCAGGTGAAAATATGGCAAGAACATCGATTGAGTATTTGACGCACACATGGAACCCGATTGTTATGAAATGCAGTCGGGTGTCCGAAGGGTGCCGGAACTGCTGGCATCTGCGGATGTGCGACCGGATGGCGAAGAACTCGACAATCCCGGTTTGGAAGCAGGACATTTACGCAGGGAGCGCAGAACCGCAGATCGATGAAAAGGCATTAGAGCAACCGATTCGCATAAAGAAACATGCCATCATCGGTGTCCAGTTCATGGGCGATCTGTTTCATGAATCGGTCCATAACGAAATGATCAAGGACGTGTTCCATGTGATCCGGATCGAATCCAAGCATACGTTTCTGGTGCTGACGAAGCGACCGCAGCGGATGTTTGATTTGAGTCTTGAGATCGATTATCAGCTCCCAAATCTCTGGCTCGGCGTGTCGGTAGAGGATCAGGATACAGCAATCGAGCGTATTCCGATCCTGCTTGAAACCCCCGCAGTGCACAGGTGGGTGAGTGTCGAGCCGATGATTGGGCCGGTGGATCTCACGAGAATAGATTGTTCGGCCTGGGAAACAACAACGATCATAGATGCGCTGAAAGGACGGATGGATGATTCCGATGAAGTTGGAATTCAAAGTGCTATATCAAAACTCGATTGGGTGGTTTGTGGAGGCGAGTCAGGGTCTGGAGGGCGTCCCATAGACTACGATTTTATTGCGTCACATGACGCCGTTCGTTCACTGCGCGAACAGTGCTCCGATTCCGGAATACCGTTTTTCTTTAAGCAATGGGGTGATGTGAATGGTGGAGGTCGTGTTCTTGACGGCAGAACATGCGACGAGGTGCCGTGGGGCGACAATTCTGGCTCGATCTCAGAGATCTGCCTAGGCTAGTGATTATGCACGCGAGGCCGCTCCATAACTTATTGAAAAATAAGGTCTTTTTCCTTGATGAGTTCCGACCGTCACGGCTGAATGAAGCTGTCGATGGAACGACACCAACCAAGGAGGAAGAGATGGAACAGCGGAACGAAATAACAAGAACACCGAGACAGTATCAGGTACCCAACCAGAGAGCATTCGGAATAACCTTCGGGATCGAGATCGAATGCCTCCTGCCGATCGGATCGGTTCGCGCAGGCGCCTACCACGCCGGACGCGAACTGGGCGGCCGATTCCCCACCGGATGGAATGCACAGAAAGATTCGAGCCTGAATACCACACTCCGCGGATACGAAGGAGTCGAGATTGTAAGCCCGATTCTGAAGGGAACCGACGGCATCGACCAGGTCAAGAAGGTGGCGAGCCTCCTCGAAGAGATGGGAGCCCGGGTAAACAAGACCTGCGGATTCCATGTTCACGTAGGAGTTCGCAGCATCGCCGGACACGATTACGACCAGGTTGCGGATTTTGTCCGCAGACTCCTCAAACTGACCGCGCAGCACGAGATGGCCTTCTACGGCGCCTCCGGATCCGAGAGCAGATACACCAGCCGATACTGCGGAAGCATCGCGAAGGGCAAATGGGCGGCTAGGAAAGACGGCGCACTCGCGAAGAAGAGCCTGAACGCGGAAGAGCTGAGACTCGCCGCAGCCGGGATCGACAGATACCAACTCCTGAATGTAGCCCCGGTTTTCGACTCACGGAAAACGGTCGAATTCCGAGTCTTCTCCGGAACAACCAGCGCGCTCAAGATGACGGCCTACATCCAGATGGCACTGGCTGCCGCCTCCAGGGCGATGGACAACGACACTGGCTTCGACGCGATCAGCACCAAATACGCCGGGGGCGGATCGGCCGGAGCGATGAAGAGATTCTTCTACCTGATGGGCTGGACCCGAGGCCGCAAGGACTACTACCAGCCAGAATGCAAAGTCGAAGGATGGATCGACGACATGGGAAACCTGAAGGCGACTAAAAAAGAACTCATGCGCCTGGCTCGCAAGTTCGACGAGCAGGTGAGGCAATAGAAACGCGATGGGGGATCGCAGACAGCATGCGATCCCCCGCATCGGAGATCGAGGATGGGCAACGAATACATTTCAACCGGTAAGGCGGCAAGGCGTCTGGGAATCCATCAGGACACTGTTCGGAAGCTGTTCAGAGAAAAAGTCCTCGACGGTTACCGAATCACCACCAATGTGCATGCCGGAACATATCGCATCATGATCGCTGTCCAGAGCATCGAGCATTTCGTAAAAAGGCAGAAGATCGAGAAGTAAACTATGCCGCCACGTTACCTCTCCCCAAAACAAGCAGCCGAACACACTGGTTACAGTGTGGACTACCTGTTGCGGCACAAGAGCGAATTCGGGTATGTTCCAGGCAGGCCGATCAAAATTGATATCCGGGATCTGGATGCCTGGATGGACCGGAGGAAACGTCATGGGAGAGAAGACGGGGAAGATCAGATTCAGACCGGACAGAAACAGGTGGGAGCTCGACATCCATCTGGATGGTCAGAGGATAAAACGCCTCTTTCCTTCGAAGTCACTCGCGATGGAAAAGTTATCCGAATTGCGAAGAATGAAAGGGCTTGTCGAGTCTGATCTGGATCTTCCATTCAAACTTCCGAAGAAGCAGTCACAAGTCGCGTTCAATACTCTCGTGTCAAAATTCCTGACTATCAGGGAAAGTTCTCACACGAAGCAAACGTTCGCCCGAGAACTATCCATTGTCACAAATCATCTCGCGCCATTCTTCAGGGACATCCTGGTTTCTGATATCCGTATCGAACACATCGATCGGTACAAAACCGAACGGCTCTCTGACAAGATTTCACCAGCGACGGTCAGGAAAGAACTGAACGTGCTGAGTGCCATCATGACCATGGCCGTGAAATACCGATATCTCGAGCACAACATTCTCAGAGATGCTGATCGCATCCGCATTCCAGATCGAGATCCGATTTTCTTGAATCCCGAGCAGGCACATTCGTTCCTCTCATGCTGCAGTCAGGACTTCCTGCCACTCGCCATGACCTATCTTTACTGCGGACTCCGGAGAGATGAAGCGTTCAATCTGACCTGGGATGATGTCAACTTCGAACAGAATGAACTCACGATTCGCGCAGCTACCTCCAAGACAAAGAGAGCACGCACGATTCCGATTCATCCGGAACTGAAAACCGAATTGATGAAACAGAAACTCCGGATCGGCGAATCAAAGTTCGTGTTCCCAGGACAATACGGGAAGAAGAGAATCACATGCCAGCACGCGTTTCAAAAAGCGAAAGCCAAAGCAAAACTCAGTAAGAGGCTCAGACTCCATGACCTGAGACACACATGGGCAAGCAACTGTCTGATGTCAGGAATCGATCCAATGACCGTGAAGGAATGGGGCGGCTGGAGCTCGATTAAACTTCTCGACATTTATGGTCATCCGGATCGGAGAAGAGACGGTGAGAAAATCAACCGTCTGAATTATTTTGGTCCCCAAAACGTCCCCAAAAATGAATCAGGCGTGATCTCTCACGCCTAAGTCATTGATTTCTATGAAGCGTCCCCAGCGGGATTCGAACCCGCGTCGCGGCCGTGAAAGGGCCGTGTCCTGGGCCTCTAGACGATGGGGACGAACTGAATACCCTGAGCGCAGAAGGATTCGAACCTTCGACCCACGGCTTAAAAGGCCGTTGCTCTACCAACTGAGCTATGCGCCCGCTTCCGCTAAACGCGCCGCTCACAACGGCCCGAACGCGAACGCCGCCTAACCCTACTCACCACTCCCCTCCTTGTCAAGCCCTTTTTTCTCCTCTGCCTCGCCCCTCCCGTCACCCCTCCCTGCCACGCCTCCTCCTCCACCCTCCCATCACCCGTAACGCATTCCCGATCACCAGAAACGATGACCCCATGTCCGCCACAACCGCTCCCCATACACTCACCCACCCCACCGCCGCCAATACCACAAAAATCCCCTTCACCCCCAACGCAATCCCGATGTTCTCATGCACAATCCGCAACGCCTTCCTCGAAAGCCCAATCAACCACGGAATCCGTCCCAGATCGTCGTCCATCAACGCCACATCGGCCGCCTCAATCGCCGCATCACTCCCCAACGCCCCCATCGCGATCGAAACCGACGCCCGCGCCATGGCCGGCGCATCGTTGACGCCATCCCCCACCATCGCCACAACCCGTCCCGCCTCCACGAGCGCTTCAATGCGCACCACCTTCTCCCCGGGCATCATCCCAGACCGCACATCCTCGATCCCCACCCCCCCCGCCACCCCATTCGCCACCGCCCCGATATCCCCCGTCAGCATCTCAATCCGCTCCACTCCGAGCGCCAGAAGCCCCTCCACAGCCCTGCGCGCCCCCTCCCGCATCCGGTCGCTCAACACAATCTCACCCAGAACACCGTCTGAATCCCCCACATACACAACCGTGCGTCCTTCGTTGCGTGTCACCGCGCCTGCACCTCCGGATCCATCCCGGCTGAACCCGAGATCCTCGAGATACGCCGGCGAACCCAGCCAGACATCCCGTCCCGAAAGGATCCCTCGCGAACCCCGACCCGCTGTTTCGACAAAACTTTCAACCGGAAACCGCTCACGGAACCTCTCAGCCAGAGCGCGCGAAACGGGATGAGCGCTGTGAGACGCAAGCGCGCCGGCGACCAGTCCCAAATCCGTTTCGCTGCGACCGCTCACCACCCGGACGGTCTCGACCTGCAACCGGCCCTCCGTCAGCGTCCCGGTCTTGTCGAACACGACGGTATCCACCCGCGACATGATCTCCAGATATCCGCCTCCCTTGATCAGAACGCCGTGCCGTGCCGCGCTCGCAATCGCCGCAACAATGCACACCGGGATCGAAATCACCAGTGCGCACGGACAGGCGATCACGAGCAACACCAGGCCACGATAGATCCACTCCGACCACGCGTCACCGGTCAGCAGCGGTCCGGCTACCGCCACAATCGCGCTCAATGCCATCACCACAGGAGTATAAACACGCGCAAACCGGTCCACCCAGCGCTCGATCGGTGCCTTCCGGATCCGTGATTCACCCACCTGGCGGATCATCGACGCAAGCACCGTGTCGCCAGCCACCCGGTGTGTCTCGATTTCAAACGCCGCCGATCCGTTGATACTGCCGGCAAAAACCGTGTCCCCCGGCCGCTTGATGACCGGAAAACTCTCGCCGGTAATCGACGCCTGATTCACATCCCCGGTCCCCGCAGTTACAAAGCCATCCAGAGGGATCCGGTCACCGGGCCGCACGATTACCCTCGAGCCGATCGGAACGTCCTCCGCAGGCACGTCACGATCGACACCGTCTTCTCCCCTCACCCGCGCGATGACCGGAGCAAGTTCCATCAGAACATCAATCGCGTGTCTCGCCCGGCCGACACTCCAGCTTTCGACCACCAGACTCAGCGCGAACAGAAAACTGACAGTCGCCGCTTCGGTGATCTCACCGAGCAACAACGCACCGCCGATCGCAATGATCATGAGCAGATTCATGTCGGGACGCAGGTCGACCCCGGCCCGCCACGCGCGCGGCAGCACGTGCCGGATTCCTGCAACCGCAGCGACGACGAACCATATCGGCGATCCGGTCAGAATGCCTGCAGAAATGAGAATGCCCGAGAGAATCACGGGGAGTGTCTGAGACTGCCCGAGCAGTCTCAACCGCTGTCGGATCGAGGGGGTGTCGCGCTTCAATCGAACTCCTTTCCGGGCCTGACCCGTTCCCCCTCCTTAGATACCGAATCCCGAGACCCGTCTTCAAGCAGGTGACCCCCATCCCTTTTCATGTTATCGTTCCCCGAGTCGATTCGTTGTCCCGAACAGGAGGTTCCCGCAGACCATGACTGACGCATCTCCAGAATTTTCCGCTGCCGATACGCCGGAATCGCGCCTGGCCGCCGAAGGCATCTATTCCGATGTCCCCGAGATCAACCGGAGGCTCTTCGAGACACTCGATGCTCTCCAGTCCGCCGGATTCCAGTTCATCGACGCCACGCCGATCGCCTACGGCTCGAAACTCACTCTGGAACACACCGGCAAATCGCTGTCCGCATCGATCTACTATTCGCAGAAGCGCGGGTTTTCGGTCGTGATCCCCCCCAATATTCCTGAAACGATCTCCGACCGAGTCCGCGGCATCCTGCTCGCCCCCCCCTCCGCTCATACCGAAACCGTCCGGGGTGAGGAGTCCCGATTCGCGTCATGGATCGGTGCCGACGAGGCCGGGAAGGGGGACTTCATGGGCCCGCTGGTCACCGCCGCTTTCTTCATCACCCGCGAGATGCTCCCCGAGATCCGCGGGATGGGCGTCCGAGACTCGAAGATGATCCGGAACGAGGAATGCCGGGCGATCGCGCGACGGCTGTTTCTCACATACCGTACCCACATCGCCCTGACAGCACTGCCACCTGAAACGTATAACCGCCTCTATTCCGATTTCTCGGCCGAAGGCAAATCCCTCAATGCGCTGCTCGCATGGGCTCACGGCAAATCAATCGGTTCGCTCTTGAATCGGAAACCCGAAGCGGTCATTCTGGACCGGTTTGCCGCGGAAAGCATGATCCGCCGCTATATCCGGACAGATTGCCCGCTGATCGCGAGGCCCCGTGCCGAAGATAACTCCGCGGTCGCCGCCGCCTCGATTCTCGCGCGAGCCCATTACCTCCACACCCTCGAACAACTTTCCAAAACACTCGATATCGATCTGGTGTCCGGATCCGGCGAATCGGCGGATGAGGCGGCTCGTGCCATTTTCCGGCGTCACGGCGAGGAAGGGCTGGCACGCGCGGTCAAACTGCATTTCAAGAATACGCAGCGTGTAATCGGACTCAAATGAAAAAGGCGTCGTTTCCAACGCCTCTTTCGTGCGATCTGCCGGTCCCAATTCCAGCAAATCAAGGGTCTTTGCTTCTGCGCTCTATCCTTCGCTCCGCCTGCAGTTCGGCTTCGGTCAGTCTGAACCACACCTGAGCATGATTCAGTGAGAACAGTTTCGGCGATTCCGCGAACCGAAAACAATCAGGGAATCCCCGAGAACCCGCTTCGATAATCCCTAGAGCTGCGTCAACCCCTCACGGATCGCATACTTCGTCAGTTCGGCGATGCTGTGTAACCCGAGTTTCTCCATGAGTTGCTGCCGGTAAGTCTCGATCGTCTTGACGCTGACTCCGAGTAAAAACGCGACATCCTTCGTCGACCGTCCCTCGGCAAGCAACTGCAGAACTTCGCGTTCGCGCGCCGTCAGCACCGCAAATGCCGACCGGTCGTTCTGCGCGAGCTGCGCGACGTAATCTCTGACCACCAGATCGGTGATTTCCGCACTGAGATACGTCTTGTCGTCCATGACCGCCCGGATCGCTCCGGCCATCTCCTCGAACGCGCAATCCTTCAGCAAATACCCCCTCGCCCCCGCCTTGAGCGTCTCGATCACAAACCGCCGGTCGGAATGCATCGATAACGCGATCACCCGTATCTGAGGGTGGTTGTCACGAATCCTGCGGGTCGCCTCGATCCCGTTGAGCACCGGCATGGACACATCCATGATCACGATATCCGGAAGGATCTCATCGACCGCCTTCACCGCCTGCGCTCCATCCTCCGCTTCGGCGATCACCCGCATGCCTTTCTGCTTTTCGATCAGCAGTTTCAACCCCTGCCGCACGATGCGATGATCGTCGGCCAGCAATATCGTAATCTCATGAGACATGATCCGCACCCTCCAGACTTTCAATCAACGGCGCGATCAGTACGGCCCGCGTACCCTGCCCGGGGGTGGAATCGATCCGGAACGACCCGTCGACATGCCCCATCCGCTCGCGGATGCTGAGCAGCCCGAATCCGCCGTTCCCGGACAGTGCCATCGCAGCCTCGGGGTCAAACCCGACCCCATCATCCCGAACCTCAACACGCACCGACATGCCATCCCGGTTCATGTCAATCTGCACATCTCGCGCATGCGCATGCTTGACGACATTCATCAGCAGTTCACGCACAGACTTGAATACGGCCGCACGGGTATCATCCCCGAGATTCTTGCTGCGTCCGTCGTCGCTCAGCCCGATCACCAGCCCGTACTTTTCACGCACCTGATCCGCGAGCCACTCGATCGCCGCCGCACAACTCAGCTCATACAGCGCAGGCGGACTGAGTTCGGTCATCAGCGAGCGTGTAAAGCGGATCGCGTCCTCCGTCAGCTCGCGAATCGCATTGAGTTCCAGAGCGATCTCAGGGGTCTCGGTCTGCATGGCCAGCGCTCCGAGTCTGATTTTGATGACCGCAAGAGACTGTCCGATCTGATCGTGCAGTTCCACCGCAATCCTCCGCCGCTCGCGCTCTTCAATCGACGAAAGCTGCATGGTGAGTGTTCTGAGCTGGTCCTGATACTCGCGGATCCGTCTGGTCCGGTCCTCGACGCGCGCTTCGAGATCGTCGTGGGCCATTTTGAGCGCTTCGTCGGTCCGGCGGCGTTCGACATAGGATCCGAGCATCTCGGCCACCACGTTGAGGAGATCCCGCTCTTCGATCATGAAAGGGCCTTCGGATTCCTGGGGTCGCGGCTCGAGATAATAGACCTCGATCCAGCCGCATTCGCCGCCGGACGTCACGATGGCCGCCCGTTGCCGCCATGCGGTCGGAGTAAAGTTCAGCGACGAATAGCTGTCATCCCCCACCACGATCCGCACCGCGGTGACCTCGGGGTACTGCCAGCCCTGCGGCAACATCAGGGCAATTTCGTTGATCACATCGGCAACAGGCCGAGTCGAGTCCTGAAGGAGCCTCGATGTGCGGATGATCGCCGTCAACTCCTTGACGCGCTCGCGTAAATCGTACACCACACGCGAATGACGCGGTCTGCCGATCGGTCCGCGCGGCATTCAGTTCCGGAGATCCCGAACCGGGCATGTCATGACGGCGGCTCCGGACGGATCGTCTTGAGACATTGATCCAGGATGGCCGAGATCTGCTTGAGGGTGTAGGGTTTCTGAATAAACCCGCAGACGCCTTCCGCACGCAGTTCCGCAGCTTTCCCCTCCAGAGAATATCCGGTCGAAATCAGCACATGGGCACCCGGATTGATCCGCTTGAGTTCCCGGAAACAGTCCAACCCGGTAAATTCGGGCATCACCATGTCCAGAATGACAATGTCCACCGATCGGTGATGATCCCGGAAATAACTCACGGCGGATTGCCCGTCCGCGAAGACGATGGTTTTGAATCCGAGCGTCTGGAGGAGCGATTCGGCGGTTTCCCGGATGAGCTGATCGTCGTCGACCAGCATGACCGTGCCGGATTGCATGATGATCTCCCCCGAATCGTCCTCGACTTTCCGATCCCTCGATTCGCCGGTCCGGGGAAAAAACACCGAAAACGTCGTGCCATGGCCGACTTTTGAGTCCACATAGATGCAACCCGCATGATTCTTGACGATGCCATAGACCATCGCCAGTCCCATCCCGGTTCCGGATGTCTGCTCCTTGGTCGTGAAAAACGGCTCGAAGATGTGCGGCAAATGGTGTGATTCGATACCGCTGCCGGTATCGCTGATGGTGAGCAGGATGTAATTGCCGGGTTTGAGTCCCTCGGAGGTGCGGGGATGCGTGGGTTCGACGACCGCCTGGACGGTCGATAGCAGCATCGTGCCCCCGTGCCGCATGGATTCGCAGGCATTGACCGCCAGATTCAACACCACCTGCTGGATCTGTGTCGGGTCGCCCATGACGACACAGTTCCTTGCATTCAACCGCTCGATGACCTTGATATCCTTCGAGATCGTCCAGCGGAGGAGCGCCAGCACCTCCTGGATCGATGCGTGAAGATCCACGGGGATCGTCTGGTATTTGCCTTTACGGGCGAATCCGAGCAACTGGCGTGTGAGTTGTGCGGCCTGCTCGGCGGCTTTCTCGATGGTCTTGACGGCATTCATGACGGATGTGTCGAGATTTGGTTTGTTTTTCAGCAGACTGGCGTATCCGAGAATACCGGTGAGCATGTTGTTGAATTCGTGAGCCACGCCGCCGGCCAGCCGACCGATCGCCTCCATCTTCATGCTCTGATGGAGTTGTTCGTAGGCTTCCTTCGCATCCGTGATATCGCGCATGATCCCCACGACCATCGGCTCACTGTCCGCAGACGCGAGCGGCGCCCAGGACTGCGACACCCAGCGGCATTCGCCGGACTCGCGCACGATACGATACTCGACTGAAACCCCGCTCGGGCGATCAAATGCCTCATCGAAATGCCTCTTCATGGCGATCGCGTCGTCCGGATGCACGAAAGCGAGGGGTTTTCCGATCAACTGTTCGGGGGCGCATCCGAGAATCGTGCGGGAAGCCGCACTGACGAACCGGTATCGACCCTCACGATCACACAGGAGGATCAGATCCTTTGAATGCGTCATGATCGACCGAAGATGCGCATCGCTTTGCCTGAGTTTCTCCTCAACGGCAATCCGAGCCAGCGCGACACCAATCTGATAGGCGATCGCTTCGAGTCCTTTCCTGAGAAAATCCGGAACATGCAGATAGGTTTTCGAGGCCAGATTCAGGCAGGCGATGACATCGCCGAGATGCCGGATGGGGATATTGACGACCGAAATGAATCCTTCACTGCGCATCAGGTCGCTCTGAGGACCTGTCGAATCAATGTTCGCATATCGGCTCCGACCCGACAGAACGATCCCGCCCTCGAACGAATCAAAGCCATATCTCGACACCTGTGCCAGGAACGATTCACTGATTCCTTCGGCGTGCTTCAACGTGATGTCACGGGAGGTATGATCAACCAGATAGATGCCACCGCTTTCAAAACCGACCGAAAGCCGGGCGGCCTTCAGGCTGAGTTTCAACGCGGTGTCGATGTCCGTCGCCGCGCTCAGATCGATCGCAAGGTTGCGCTGCATGGCTGCCAGTCGATCGAGCAACATGCGTTCGAGCATGGCGACGTAGACGGACAGAAGCGTCCCGATCGACTCGGTATCGATCACGGTCCATTCCTCGGAAGGCAGCGGACGCTCGAACCCCGCAAACCCCCAAAACACTTTGCCGACGAAAAGTGGCACGAACAGACAGGATCCGATCGGCCGGTTGCCCAGAAACGGGCACTCCACGGCAATCGCTCCATGCATGACGGATCGCGCGATGGTTCTCCCGGAAGACAATAAATCCGCAAGCTCCGACGGAATCGCACTGTACTGGATCTCCAGCATCTTCCGCTGATCCGCCGAATCCGCAAAGCGGGGATCCGTGTCGACAAAAAACAACCGCGCACACGGCCCCTTCACAATGTCGCAATAGTTTTCAAACACGTAAACACTTGAGGACCGGGTCGCAATCCGGATCTGCACGAGAATCGACCGGAGCGCTTCCGTGGGGTCTCCCGCTCCGATAAACAGCCGCGTGCATTCGTTCGTTGCTGCCTGATACATCAGACGGACATGCAGATCCTTCAGATACGGCGTCAATCCGATGTTGCCGGAGCGATGCCGGACGAGCGCAGACGTGATGACCAGCAGTTCGCTGATCTCGGCATCCGTTTCAGCAAATCGCAACAGGACCGCGCCCATCCGGCTGCACTCGAGTCCCAACGCACCGGACTCCTCAGGCGCCGTGTCAATCACCACGATCGGCACACTCGCATTCATGATCTCGGACGACTGCCGGATCGATGCGATGACACCGGCCGGATCCGTCCCCCCGTCGATCCGATGCAACCAGACGATCGAAAAAAACGGTTCGTGCTGCTCGATCACCGATCCGAGTTCATCCCGGGCAACCGTTACGAATTGATCCCGGCAGATCGATGCATCGCCCGATACGATCCGTTCGAGCATCGACTCGGGCAGTGTGCTCAGAATCCTCCAGCGGGTATCCCAGTCACGCTTCATCATTCATCGCATCCTTGCTCTCCCCTCACCCCGGAGGAGAACAATAATCACTTCATGACGAGAAATCAATGTGAGAAAAACGCCACAGCCGGTCTCACTCGGGAAACGGGTACGGCATGCATCCGATGACCGTGTCGATGGGCGAGCGCGATTCCATCTTGAATGTCGCGTGTTCCCAGAAGACATGCGTCGCGCCGATGACCGGATTCTGCTGATCAAACCAATCGCCGGCCAGGATGTGTTCCTTTTTAGTCATCAAATCGTATACGGCGATATCGAACGTCTTCGCGCGGCCCTTTCCCCGTGGTCGCAGGTCCAGGGTATTGAGTTTCTGGTAGACGATCGTCGTCCCGTAAATGCTCGGTCTGCCGATCGGCTCGCTGCTCTCAACCACCTTCGTCGTGCTCCGGGTGCGGCTGTTATAGAGATTCACCGCGAGATTTCCCTTGCCCTTGCTCTGATACACGACGTAATTGCCCGACACGGCAGGAAGATACTGGGACTCGGGGCCCGTCGCGACCGCGGTCGTCTCACCCGTGGAAAAATCGTGAACATAAATGTCCCAGGAACCGTCCCGCGCATCACTCCAGGTGAGGAGATCGCCTTTGAGGAACGGTTGCTGCTGGTTTCGGGAGGAGGGATCGAGCGCGGTCGGGCTGCCCTTGCCGATCTGGGCGACGACAACGTTCGCCGCTTTCGGATTCGGTTCGATCCAGACAAATCGGTCCTCGCTGGTCGTCACGTCGGATTTTCGAGCCGGGGTATCCGAGATCACTTTCCTGGCGAGCGTGTCTGTCGAATAGGCTGCGATGATATGACCAGCCTCGATGACCGCCAGATATCGGTTCCCGAGAGCGAACTGGACGGGTTTGGGATAGGGTTTGCCGACCGCGGCCGGCCGGCTCCCGATATCCTTCATAAAACAGATCTGCCATTCCCGGTCTGATTCGCGCTGAATCCAGGCCACGCCGGAGTCGCTGACCGAGATATCCCGCTGCTCGCGTTCGCCGGATTCGACCGCATATTTCGGTGTGAGAATTTTCTGGAATCGCAAGGCCAGAACGGTGTCGATCAGTGTTTCGATGAGTGCCGGATCGAGTTTCTTTTCGAGTCTGAACGGGCGCGAACCGATCGCCGAGGAAGAGGATGGGCCGAACACGTCGATTCGAATGGCATTTCTGGCCCCGTCGAGACGCTCCGCATCGTATTCGAATCGCAGCATGAGGGCGATTCCGAGATCCTTCATGATCTGAGCCGGGTCGCTCGAACGCGTACGCCCCGCATCCCATTCCACGCGATCGGCGAGCGTCACGCCGGGGCGATTTCCGAGCGCGTCCCGGAAAGCGTCGTACGCGGTCCGGGCGGGTTCGGAAATGCGCTCCTCCGCGGCTTTACCCTCGAGTCGCATCGGTTCGATGTATACGCGCAGCGGCGCGGCCGCCTGAGCGAGTGGGACGATGAAGACAAGCAGAATGCCGATCATCCTGAACACGGTCGTTTCCTCCTTCAAAGACGCATTCTACAGTGTCATGCCGCGCGCGCGGATGTCAAGGGAGGACGGTTTGACAAAGAAGTCCCGGACATCTACGCTCATAGTGATGATGAAACGATCCTCACTCCGGGCAACCTGTCTCCTTCTTACCGCCTTCACCCTGTCCGTTTCGGCCGTGCTCTCCGCCGGCCCGTTCCAGGGTCAGGTCGGCATCGCGATCGAACGCACATTCAGCACCGGACGCGCCCAGCATCTCAAACCATACCTGCCCGACTCTTCCCGGATTTTCGTAGCCATCCCGGTCGCGGGCATCCAGGCCGGGAACTACTCCCGCAACCAGATCCTCGCTGCACTCGACCAGATGTTCACCCGCCTGTCAACCCGCACCTTCACGCTCGAAGGAGGCCGCCTCCCGAATCTGCAGCGCGGCCCCGCCCGGGCACGCTGGCAATTCCGCCCGAACGACGCGCCGACCGACATCACGACATTCCTGTATTTCACGATTACATCCAACCCGCTCAAGCCCCAGATCACGTCGATCCGCGGGGAAGATCCCTCGTAGACCCGCAACCCGCCCGCCCCGGTTCGCTTCAATAACCCTGCTCGCGATCCACCTCGCTCGGCAGCTCCTCGCCTCTCTCAAACCGCACAATTGTCCCGACAACATCCCCGAAACGCTCGGGGCGCTGCAGCGGAGACGCCCCGCGATGCGGAGACAAAATCACGTTATCGAGTTCATGAAACGGTTTGGAACAGGGAAATCTACGGCCTTCCACCTCAACCGGACGGTAGTCGTACCAGACGTCCAGCGCCGCCGAATCGATCCGGCGGTCCCGCAGAGCCTCGTACAGCGCAGTCTCGTCCACCACCGCCCCCCGCCCGACATTGATCAGCAACGCATCCGATCGGAGCTGCGCGATCGCCTCAGCATCGATCAGGCCTCGGGTTGAATCCGTGAGCGGAATGGTGATGAGCAGGATATCGAGCGCACGCAGGAAATCATGCAGCCGATCGACCGGATACACCGGAATGGGAGGGGAGGCCGGCGCGCGATCCGGAGGCGAGTCGACTGCGATCGGAAGGCCTCGACGGGAACAGGCGATGAAGTTCAGACCGAGACCCGACGCGAAACGGATGAAGTGCCGCGCGAGGTGGCCGGTGCCGAGAAGGCCGAGGGTTTTCCCGTCGAGTACGATACTGGGAGGCGTGTCGTCAAAGGCCCGGAAACGGCCCAGACGCATGTGCCGGTCGAAGAACGGGACGCGGTTGGTCAGGGCGAGCAACAGCGCCAGCGCATGTTGGGCGGCATGGGAGGTGTTGCCGTGCGAGTTCACGATGCGGATGCCGGGACGCGTGCGCAGAACACCGATCTGGTTGTCGACGCCGGCCGCCGGGATGATCACCAGCTTGAGATCGGGGGCGGCATCGAGCAGGTCGGCGGTCACGATCCAGGCGACCAGCACGTCCGCGCGGGCCAGCAGATCCCCGTGCTCCTGAATGGTTTTCGAGGGAACGAAATGGAACTCGGCACGGCTGCCGAGATTCCGGAAGGACGATTCGATGTACGAGCGGACTGGTTCGGGGGGTTCCCAGGCGAATACGACGCGAATCGGTGCGTTCATGGCTGACTCCTCCGGTAGCGACATCCGTTTCCAGTTTAAAAAGCTAATCGACTCGGTGCAACCTCAGGATCAAATTTTTCGGACGCCCAGCGAAGACTCCGGCGAGGGAAGGCCTGCAAAGGGGGCTGGAAAAACCGGAACGGATCGCATAGGATGATGGGTATGAAACGACTCCATTTCTCGGCAATCCTTGTATTCACGGCCATGGTCATGCTCGGGGGCTGCGACGACGATAACGGCGGG
This sequence comes from uncultured bacterium, assembly GCA_937951895.1. Classification (GTDB taxonomy): domain Bacteria; phylum CSSED10-310; class CSSED10-310; order CSSED10-310; family CALFER01; genus CALFER01. The sequence goes on along the minus strand of CALFER010000039.1, from coordinate 23,715 downwards.
ACGGGGCCGAAACCCGATCCGACGGCATCGAACACGCGGCAGGCGACGGTGACGCATGTGTATGACGGCGACACGATTCAGGTGAACGGAAACGAAAAAGTCCGCTATATCGGGATCGATACACCCGAAATCGGGGAATGTTACTATTCGGAAGCGACCAGTCGAAACCGATTTCTGGTGGACGATGAGGTTGTAACGCTTGAGATCTGCGTCGAAAGCCCGACGGATCAGTACGGGCGGACGCTGGCACATGTCACGTGCGATGCGGGACTGGTCAACGCCATTCTCATTCAAGAAGGCTACGCGCGAGCCTATCGCGTGCCTCCGTGTACATCCAAGGCCGACTACTACGCGGATCTCGATCGTGAAGCCCGTGCGGCAGGCCGGGGGATGTGGAGCGCGTGTAACTAAACCAGAACCCGGATATTCCTGCGCAGAATGGTCAGAAATTCCGGGGATTTCTCGAGATACGGCATCTTCAGTTTTTCGCCGAGCGACTGGAGAAGATCCGGAGAAACGTCGGCTTCGAGCAGCCGTCGAATGTCAGCCTCAGGGATATCCTCCGCGGTCACCGCCATTGCCATCTGATCCCGATTCGCCGGGCAGGGAGCCTGGCAGGCCATGCAACCGATGATGGAATTGTGGGCGCGAGCAGGGATCCAATCCGGGAAGTCTCCGTCCAGTTCATTGTACAGCGGGATGCACCGTGATACATCGATGACAAATCGATCCGGGCTGATCGCGCTCGTCGGGCAGGCATCGATGCAGATCGAACAGTGGTTGCAGAACGGGAGATTGCTCAGATCGCTCCAATGATCCTCCTCGAAGACGCGATCGGTCAGGTAGGCGTGGAATGAAAAAAAGCTGCCCATCCCCTCAACATAACAGATGTTGTTGCGGCCGTATTGCGCCAGTCCGCTCCGAACGGCTGCCAGTTTCATGAAAAAATGGTAATCGACCCGGTCCACGCGGTGACCGGAATCCGGGATGATGGTCCGGCGGATCTCCTCCAGGAGCATGGCGCGGGTGAGGCCGTGGAAGGGGTAGTTCGGTGGCATGAAAACGGGGATATGGCGGTCGGCGAACCGGAGGTTGATGATCATGAGCGGAGCGGACGTGGCGATCAGAAGCAGCGAGCGGGCGGACGGGAAGTTGTCGGGGAGACGAAAACTGAGATCGTTCATGTAGTTGGTGAATGCGGGGGTCTGTGCCAGTTGGCCACTGTGTCGCAGGGCATCGATTTCTTCCTGAAGAGCGGGAAAGCGGTCGACGGACAGCGTGCGCCAGCGATAGGCGTGCGTGGATCCGGCAGATGATCGGATTGTTCCTGAATATTGGTCGGGCATGTTGAACCTCCGGGTTGAGCGGGTGTCAGCTCCGCGATGATCTCATCCAGTTACGAAGCGGAGGGGGGAACGGTTTACAAAGGTGAGATGCACCATGAAAAACCCGTGCATGTTTCAGCGCGGAAGTGCTCCGATCGACTGGAGTATCGATCGGACAATCGCCTCCCGTTTCGGCGCATCCTTCATGCCGCCCGGCAGATCGATGTTCAGCGCGAAGATGACCGCCCCGGTCGGCGTCTCGACCCAGCCGACCCACCAGCCGATCTGCGGTTCGACACGCGCCTGCCATCCGGTCTTTGCCCTCAGGATCCAATCGCGCCCGGCCTCGACGATCATGATATCCTTGACCAGACGCTGATGCTCGACCTTGAACGGAAGCTCGTTTCGATACAGTTTTCGCAGGAAATCCACCTGTTCCATGGCTGAAATCCGGAGGGCGCCGTCGAGCCAGAAGCGATCGACACCTCCGGACGGATCGGCGTTGCCGTACTGAATCCGAGTCAGATACTCCTTTTCGCGCACCTCACCGATCTCACGGGCAAACTGCTGATACACCCATACCGTCGAGTGCCTCATGGATGAGCGCAGGGTCTGATCCTGATTCCAACCGTCAAAGTCCCGTTTCACGCCATCCCACCGAATCACCTGGAACTCGTCACGGACCGCTCCGGAATCGAGCGCAAACAGGGCATGAGGCACTTTAAAAGTCGATGCCGGCATGAACCGTTTCTGTGCACGCTCCACATCGTAAGCCAGCATCTCGCCAGAACGCTCGTCCGCAATGACAATCGTTCCATCGACCGCCTGATCCGAGAAAAACGGTTTCCAGTCCGGGCGCTCCTGCGGTGCTTGTGCCAACGCGCCGGCAGCGAACGTGAGTGCGACCAGGATCCAAACTCCAGCTTTCATGGGAAATCCTTTCAATCGTGTGATCCGAAACTCTCAGGAATGATGCCACAGCGTGTGAGGGGACGCAACATGGCCCATCAGCGAAGAGTTGACTGATAAAAAAGGAGGAGGCAAGATAAAGGTAACAACTCATAGAGCGAAAGGGCGGATCGCGATCCGCCCAGACAAGCGATCGCGATCCGCCCAGACTCATCCTATGGCCCCATCGAGAGGAGGACTCCATGAGCTATGATCCTGAGCGACATCATCGCCGATCGATCCGGCTGCGAGGGTACGACTATGGGAAGGCAGGTTACTACTTCGTGACACTGGTCACCTGCCATCGACACCAGATACTCGGCTGGATCGCCGACGGAAAAGTACGCCTGAGCCGCGCCGGCACGATCGTCGCCGAGACGCTGGAATGGCTTGGAAACCATTTCGAGAATGTTTCCCTGGACGAATGGGTGATCATGCCCGACCACATCCACTTCATCCTCGTCATCACAAAGAGCAAAGACCCGACTCCAAAAAAGCAAAAACCCCTCGGCAACCTGATCGCAGCCTTCAAGACGGTGTCCACCAAACTGATCAATCTGTGGCGTCACACCCCCGGAGAGCGTGTCTGGCATCGCGACTACTATGATCGGATCGTCCACACGAGACAGCAGCTGTACCGTACCAGGGTATATATCCGTACCAACCCGATACGGTGCAAGGGCGGATCACGATCCGCCCTACCCTGATCCTGTGGCCTACGGTGCCGAAAGGGCGGATCGCGATCCGCCCAGACAAGCGATCGCGATCCGCCCCTCAGATCCTGCCGTCGCGCAGATGGATCACTTGTCCTGCACGAGTCGCCACTGTCTCGTCATGGGTCACGATGAGGATGGTCCGGCCCTCCCGATGGAGTGTCAGCAGGAGATCCAGGATCTGTGCGCCGCTGCGGCTGTCCAGATTGCCGGTCGGCTCGTCCGCCAGAATCAGGGACGGGTCGTTGACCAGTGCCCGTGCGACGGCAACGCGCTGCTTCTGGCCTCCCGACAGCTCGGCAGGCCGATGTCCCGCGCGATCCATGAGCCCGACGCGCCCGAGCAACTCCATGGCTCTGTCATGACGCTCGCGTCTCGATACACCGGCATAGACGAGCGGCAACTCGACGTTTCCCGCCGCGGTCAATCTCGGCAGAAGATTGAAGTTCTGGAACACGAACCCGATCCGACTCTTGCGAATCCGGCTCAGCTCCTCGTCATCCAGTCGCCCGACCTCACGGCCGCAGAACAGATAGTCGCCCGACGTGGGCCGATCCAGACAGCCGATAATGTTCATCAGAGTCGATTTGCCCGAACCGGACGGCCCCATCAGCGCCACGCATTCACCCGCATCGATCCGCGCATCGATCCGATCCAGCACGGGAATCTCCTGCCCCCCGAGCCGATACGATTTCGACAGGCTCTTCAGGAGCACCACCGGCTGGACGCTTCCGATGGGTTCATTCATACCGCAATGCCTCGATCGGATCGAGCGACGCGGCGCGACGCGCGGGATACAGTCCGAAGAAAACCCCGACCGCCGCAGACACGGTCACGGCGATCACGATGGCCTGCAACGAAAACACCATCTTCCATCCCGCGAACCGCGCAATCGCAAATCCGAACAGGATGCCGGCCAGAATACCGATCACACCGCCGACACCGCTCATGACGACCGCCTCGATCAGAAACTGCCCGAGAATCTCCCGGCGCGTCGCCCCGACCGCCCTCCGTATCCCGATCTCGCGGATCCGCTGCGTCACGCTCGCGAGCATGATGTTCATGATTCCGATGCCGCCGACCAGGAGCGAGATCGCCGCGATCGCCGCCAGCACGATGTTGAAGGTCCGCTGCGTCGCCTGACTCTGTTTGAGGAGTTCCAGCGGCACGATCACATCATAATTCTCGACACCCGAATGCATCCTCCCGAGGATTCTCCGGATGAGATCCGCCGCGGGGAGGAGGTGATCCGCCGAATCGACCATGACGGTGATCTCCGAGATCTCATGGTTCGGATCCCGGTCGCTCATTCGCTTTTGCGCCGCACTGACCGGCACGATCAGATCACGATTGACGTTGCGGAAGGACAGCGGTCCGGAGGGTCCCGCCTTCACAGTCTTGTCCTCCATCACGCCCACGACCCGGAAAATTCCGTCATGAATTCGCACCGTCCCGCCGATCGCATCCTTCCCGAATTCAGCGCGGATCGCGGGTCCGATGACGCACACCCGTGCCGCTCCGTCGATATCGGACTGGAGCAGAAAACGCCCTTCCGACACCGCCGAGTTACTCACCGTGAGATACTCGGGTGAGGTCGCGACGATCTGTACGGGACACACCCGCCCGTCGATCCGGACGGATTCCTCCCGGATGAGCACCGGCGCGGCATTGCGGACGAAGGGACAATTCCCCCGAATCGCCTCGACATCGTCCAATGCCAGCCCCCGGGGATTTTTCTGTTGAGCCGTGACGAGCGCCTGGCCGTCCAGTTTTTTCGCAGTGATCCGGATGGTATTGATGCCCATCAGCGCAAGCTGGTCCAGCGCCTCGATCCGAGCGCCTTCGCCGATGGCAACACTCGCGATCACCGCCGCCACGCCGAAAATGACGCCAAGCATCGTCAGGAACGACCGGAGCTTGTTCGACTGCAGCTCCATCAACCCGATTTTGACATGCTGCATGACGTTCATGATCCGGCTCCGTTTCCCGCCACGCCCGCTGCCGGATCGACGACCGCCACCTCATCCGATTCACGCACCCCCTCATCCACAACCGTCCGCCGGGCCGTCCGAGCGCCGCTCACAATCGATTTCCGCCTGAACGAATCGCCGCGCCGCACGAAGACGTATTCGACGCCCGCATCCCGGAACACCGCGGATGAGGGGATCACGAGTGCCTGTTCGAGCGTTCGCGTGACCAGCGTGACCTCGACGCCCATCCCATGGCGGAAGCGGGAATCGGTCGAATCGAGCGCGAGAACCAGTTCAAATACCTTGCCGGAATCCGAAACCGATGCGGAGGTGTAATCGGTGCCTCTGGATTGGGCGCGCGGCACGGCGAGCGATGCGATGCGGTCGACGCGGGCCGGCAGTTCAAGATCCTGAAGAGCGCTGACGCGGACGATCGCCGGCTGCCCGACCGACACGCGCCGGTAATCCGATTCGGCGACCTGCGTGACCACTTCCATTTCGCTGAGATCCGGGATTTCGCACACCTGAACCCCCTCCCAGATCTGATCGCCGACCTTGAACTTCTGCTTCTCCCAGCTCATCCCATGGACCACGATGCCGTCGATCGGAGCACGCAGGATCGCGTCTTCAAGCATTCCGCGGTAGGTTTCGAGATTCCGGGAGGATTGTTCGAATTCGGCCGTCGCAATCGCGATCGACCGCTGGATCATCTCGTGATTCGCCGCATACTCGATTTCGGATTTTTCCGCCGCGATCCGCGCCGATTCTTCGCTCAGGAGCCGCGATTCGAGTGTTTCCCGCGCGCGGAGCAGTTCATCTTCCGGGATGAGACGCCGGTTGAAGCGGTCATCCAGCCGGGAAACCTCGAGTTCCGCCTGCTGCCGGACGAGCGTGCTATGTTCCAGATTCGCGCGCATTTCCTTGCGGGTCTGCGCATACTGCGCTTCGGTTTCCCTGAGATTTTCGATCTGACGGGTGAGTTGCGCCCTGCGCTTCTTGACGTTGATCTCCTCGCGCTGGATGTTCTGCACCAGTTCCTTGTCGTCGAGCCACACGACGGGATCGCCCGCCTTCACCATTTCGCCCTCGGTGTGCATTTTGACGATCCGCCCCCCGAATTCGCTCGTGATCCCGCGCGACCGCTTGGCCCGCAGCAGACCCACGTCTTCGGGGCCTTCGATGAAATCCGTCCGAACGACCGAGACCACCCGGGCCGCCTTCAGAAAGTCCGGGAGGGGCTCCTGCGCGCCGCAGCCGATGAGCAGAACCGCAAGCCAGACCCACAGTGCAGGGAGCACTCCGGCCAGAATCCGCCGGCGCGGCGAGGGGCTGCGTTCAGCGTCCCATCGAGGCTCGTTCGATTGGATCCGCAAGATAGACCTCATCGCCTTCCGCCAGCCCGTTTTCGATGATGATACGGTGCTGATTCGCCTGCCCGGCCGTGACGACACGCTTCGACGGACCGGTCAGCCCGGACAGATACACGTACGCCCCGCTCTCGTCCCGAAAAACACTCTCGATCGGCACAGTCACGACATCCGCGACATCGGCGATCACGATGTCGACCGCCGCCGTCATGCCCGGCCGCAGTTCATCGGGTTTCGCATCGAGCGCCACGATGACCTCGAACACCTTGCGCCCCGACAACGCTCCTGCGGCATCCATGTCCGGCTGCGCGTTGTCGCGGGCCATGTTGGAGATGCGGGCGACCGTTCCATGGATCTCGAGATCCGGAAAGGCGTCGATATGAATGTCGGCGCGCATCCCGGTCGATACTTTCGCGATATCGATTTCATCGATCAGGGTGAGCAACTCCAGGGCCGACAGGTCGGGAATCTGCAGGATGGGCTGCCAGGGGCCGACCTGATCGCCGACCTGCACGAGTCCCTGATTGCCGCCCTTCCAGATCTTGTTGTAGAGCACCATGCCGTTGGCCGGCGCCCGAATGATCGCTTTCTCGAGACGCTCGGACGCCCGTTGAAATTCCGACTCGGCTTTCTCGACGTCCACCCGGCTCGATTCGACATCCGCCTGCTTCATGCCGCGCTGGGACACCTCGGAATCTTTCGCCTTCTGCAGAGCGATTTCGGCGTTGTTCACCTGCAGTTTCTGACTGAGCACGTCGAGTTCGGCTTCCTCGAGCGCTTTTTGCGGTGAGAGATTCGCTGCGACCAGCCGCCGGGTCTTGTCGCGCTTCGATTCGCTGTTGAGGAGTTGTTTGCGCTGGTACTCGAGCGACGACCCGGCCTCGATCACGGCATACCGCGTCGTTTTCGCCGACAGCTCGGCTTCCTCGATGGACCGCTGCAGCTTGCTCCGTGAGATCCCGAGTTCGACGCGTTTGGACTCAAGTTCCTTCTCGGCTTCATCCGTTTCCATCCAGGCGACCGGCGTGTCTTTCTCGACGAACGATCCTTCCGGAACCAGTCTGGCGAGTTTGCCCCAGGTATCCGGTGAGATACTCGTGCTGTTGACCGACCGCAGTTCGCCGAGCTGATGCAGGATCGAGACGAATCGACCCTTCACGGCCACCGCCGTCGGCACATCCACCCCGCCTCCCGGACGGCAGACTCGGAGCGTTCCGATGACCGCGAGGGTGACGGCGATCAGCATGGCCCAGCGGATAAGGCGTGTCATTTTTGGACTCCGTCTGCGACTTCGTCCGAATCTCCGTCTGCGACTTCGTCGGAGGTCTCGGTCGTTAACCGGATATTGGAGGCGTCGATGGGTCGGCCCAGCGCCACCAGAATTTCCGCTTTGGCGCTGACAAACTCCATGATTGCCCCGATGTATTCGTTCTGCTGAGCCAGAAGGTCGTCCTGGGAGGTGATCAGATCCGTGCTCCGGATGATTCCCTCGCTGTAGCTCTGATTCGACAGATCGAGTGCATATTCCGCCAGTTCGACGGATTTTCGCGTCACGTCGATGGTTCGTTTGAGCGTTTCGTAGCGGCGGATCGCCCGTTTGACCTCATCGGTGATCGCGCGTGTCATCGTGTCGATCTCGTTGCGCAAAATCGCGCAGCGGAACTGAGCCTGTCTCAGGGCTTCGCGCGGTGCGGCATCGCCGAACGTCCACCGGAAACCGATCTCCATCGCATAGGTTCTGGGATAATCATCGACCATGCCGTCCCAGTCCCTGCCGTCCTGGCGGGATCGCGCTTCGAGTTTCAGATCGAGGCCCGGCAGGCGCTGATTCCAGGCGACCGACACATCGAGTTCAGCGCTTGCGAGATCATTGTGGAGCGACTGCATGTCGAGGCGGTTCCGGAGCGCCTCGGCGATCGCCGCATCGAGTTCGATCGTTTCCGGCTCGAAGTCGACCGTTTCGTCGAGTGTCACGATGGTGTCCGGGGGCAGGAACAGGAGGCTGCGGAGCGCATCGAGCGCATCATCGGCGGATTGGCGGGTATTCAGAAGCGAAGTCTGCTGGCGCAGCAACTGGATCTCGGCCTGCGACACATCGATCCGGGCCACCAACCCCTCTTCATAGCGGATCCGGGTGTGTTCGAGGTGCGTTTCGGCTTCGGCGACGCCGCGGCGGGACACCTCGACCAATCGGGCAGAGCGCGCGGCACCGTAATAGGCCTCGATGACGTTGAGGATCAGACGGTTCCGGGTCAGATCGAACGCGTGTTCCGCATTGGCACGACTGAGGTCGGCCCGCATCAGAGGCGCTCGGGACACGGGACTCCAGGCGTTTCGAAGGAGCGGTTGCATGAGGCGGATGCCGTAGGTGTGCGAGGTCGATGTCGTATCGGTCGATGGTTCGATGCCGTCACGAAAGCGTGTCCGGTCGAGATCCGAAAAGGCGGAAATGGACGCGCCGGTCCAGGGGATCGACTGCGCCAGATCGATCGAGGAATAGTCGACCGAATGACGTTCCGTGGGTGCATCGGAGGTTTCGGTATCGTTCTGGAGTCGCTCTCCGCCGCTCAGGTTGAGGCGCGGGGTGAAGAGATCGCGGGTCGCGCGCGAGGCGGAATCGGCGATATCGAGAGAGGCCCGGGCGGAGCGGAAGGACGGGTTGTGTTCGACGGCGAGATCGACGGCGGCGGGAAGCGTGAGTGCGAGGGTTTGGGGTGCCGGTGGCGGTGTTTGGGATAAGGCGACGGAAAGTGTCAGGAGAAGTGCGAATGCGGGGAGGTGGCGGTGTTTCATAATGGCGGCATTGTAGTATGGGATGAGGCGGGGTGCAACCGCGGCCCGGGTGGCGCCGGCGTCCCTGCCGGTGAATCGATGGTTGACAATGAACAGAGAATTCTCGAAAGTCAGGATCATGAAAATGATGCTTCCGATCGGTTTGATGCTGCTGACCGCGACCGGCTTCGCCATCCGGCCCGAGGACATGGAACCGAATACCTGGTACGACCTCTTGCCCGAAGGATATCGTGTGATTAACTTGATTGCCGATCCGGACCTGTTCGGTTATTTTTACGGATTGACCGATGAGTATCACAGCATTCCGGTAAAAAGCACCGACGAAGGGAAGACGTGGTCAGTAAAGACAGTTGGCATCGATCCGGAGCACTTGGAGTTCCAAGGTTGGTTGAGATCCTATCGAAAGGCCTCTGACTACATTCTATATCTTAGTTATTGTGATGGGAGTATCTGCGAAGGCAAAGACTCAACGTATCTTTATAAAAGCACGAACCGCGGCGAATCGTGGGATAGAATCGCCTCTTACTGCTCAATGAATTTTCTCTATGTTTCGTCTTCGGATGGAGCGCTTTACATCGAAGTAGACCCACCTGGCCCACCTGGCCCAAACCATATCCGTCGAAGCACAGATGAAGGCAAGCATTGGGAGACTGTTGGCGAGGGGGTGTATACCTTGCTCGATATGATGAATTCCCCGATCGATCCGACCATCATGTATGCATCGATTTCTGATTCCAACACCCTGATTTACTGGAGCCAGGACAATGGGTTGTCCTGGAGTCAGTATCCCAATGCACCCGGCATCTCCTGGCGGCTGAATCAGGTTGTTCTTCATCCGAAGGATCCGAATACGATCGTCGCAGTCAAATGGTATCCGTATGACTCGAATTACCCGATGAAGATTACTCGAAATGGTGGAGCGACCTGGGAGGATTTCGGTCCGAGATATAGCGAGTATGAAGGCAGTCAGATGGCGTATGGATTGCACATTGATCCGGATAACCCGGATATCATGATTGCGACCGGGCTAAGTTGCAATTCAATGTATCGCACGACAGATGCAGGAAACACATGGACAACAATTCTTAAAGGTGCATTTTGGAATAGTGCGAGTGCTCGAATGGTTGGATTCATTTCCTCTCCTTGGAGCAGCGATACACTCTATTTGAATATCCGTTCTCTTCTGAAGTCATGTGACGATGGTTTGACATGGTCGGCGATGTCGGCATTTCGCTCTGACCCAAACATGTTAGGCTGGGTTAGTAAATATCACTCAGGATTGGTGTTTTGTTTTAGTACAGTGATTGGTTTTCTCAGATCCACAGATTACGGGAACACCTGGAAATCACAGAGCTATCCTGATCTTTTCGTTACCCCGAACACGGAGACTGTCACTGAATCCAGTCTGGCACATGTCATCTATTATCTTCGCGGCGGATTATGCTCAGAATCGATGAGATATGTGTATCCGCTCCGCTGTAGCTACGATGCCGGATTGACCTGGGAAGAGAAGCAGCCAATACTATCGGGACGGCTGGTTTATGTGACTGCATCGGCCAATCTGGATCGTCGGCTTTTTGGAGTCGTCGATAATCGACAGCAGACGGAAGAACAGTACAGAAGCTGGTTGGCGATCAGTGACGACGGTGGAGACACATTTCGCGAGATTGCGATGGCCGGCTCAACACGATTGTGCGACATCATCGACATTCCCGGTCAACCCAACACGTGGTTCGCTTTGGGCGCAGACAGTGACCATAATGGTATCATATATAAAACTGACGATGGTGGCTCGACGTGGGCGGTGATCTCCACTGATTCAGGATTCACTGCCCATGATAGATTGATTTATAACGATTTCAGAGGCGACCAGGGTTTGTAAAAAGTCGATCCGACAAACTCCGATATTCTGTATGTATTGTTCGATGGCCTATGGAAGAGCGCTAATCAAGGGACTAGTTGGGCAAGAGTATCGAGTTCTGGTGGGCTTTCGAGGAAGATTTTTTTCCAAATCGATCCTGCGGATACGCGGTGTCTGTATCTTCGATCGAATCGAAGTGCCGATGGTGGACAGACTTGGTCCACGGGTTATTGGCCAGAGACAATCGGAGCTTCAGCGACAGACCCAGGGATTGTATATGATACTGCTCGGATGCGGAAAATGAGGATTTCGACACAAGCGCCGAAGGCACTGATGGGTGGGTATGGGACCACGGATCTGAATTCATTCGAATCTGGAGAATTGCAATTATTGGCATTCGGGAGTGATACAGATCCCAATGACCTCGTGACTAATTTTCTGGTGTTTTATCAGAGCAACACTGCAGACATCGGTTTGTACGACGAGTATCCGGAAGGATCCGGTCTATTCTACGATGTGCTCGACGCCACAGTGTCATCCCCGGGGATTTACTTCTTCGAATTTCGTGCCATGGATCGCTTCGGGGAACTCAGCCATTCCTGGCCCTATCTTTCCGTCAGGTAACCGCCTGCCGACCGCTCAGCCCCGCGACATGCCCCCTTGAGCAAATCGGAAGCCCTTTTCCGACTCGGTCCCCGTCACCAGACAAGGGGGATGCCATATTGCGTCATCACCGGATCACCGGTTATCAGCGTGAGTTTCTCCACCGTCGCCTGTGCAATCAGCATCCGGTCGAAGGGATCCTTGTGATGATTCGGCAGATCATGAACCGCACAGGCATGCGCCACGGTGACCGGCAAAGCGCTGAAATGATTCACCGCAAGTTGCCCGGCAATGAATCGATCCGGTCTCATGGGCAATTCGAGTCTTCCGAGAGTCGCTTTGATCGCCATTTCCCAGCACGACGCCGCACTCAGGAACACGTCGTTGCCGGGATCCGCAATCAGGTCTCGTGCCTTTCGACTGAGTTCCTCCCGATCCATGATCCACCACAGAAACACATGCGTATCCAGAAGACAGTTCATGTCTCTCTCCGGTTCCCGATGCTCCTCATGATCCAAACGAATCGGTAATCGCATCGGGCAGAGGCGCATCGAAATCATCACGCATCACCACCTGCCCGATCGCGCTTCCGGACGAACGCCGTGACGGGGTTGTCCTGAGCGGCACAAGCCGAGCGACCGGTTTGCCGGCTTTCGAGATCGTGATTTCCTCACCGTTCATGACCCGGGCAAGCAACTTGCTGAACTGGGTCTTGGCTTCGTGAACATTGATCTGCATCGATCGACTCCTCTGATCGCATTATGGACTAAGTCCACGACTAAGTCAAATTGCGACACTCTATTCCGGTTCACCAGGCGTCTCTGCAAGGCGAAGCCAAAACTGCGTTTTTTTAATGCGACGCGGGATATTTTTCATCGGCTCCCGCAATTGCCTCGACCCGATTACGATTTCACGAGCCCCATGATCTGCTTCATGTCCAGTGTCTTCGATTTCGCCTGAATATCACTCATGTGCAGCGACTGCAGACTCTTCCCCTTCTGCAGCATCGACGCGAACACGGCCTTGAGCTGATTACCGTCGATCTTCCGTCCGCCCGCATAATACTGCTTGGCGACATTCCCGAGCGCGTACGTCGTCGCAAACGACACCGACGATCCGACCGCCGTGCTCCCCAGGCCTCCCAGCAGCCCGCCACCCACGGTTCTCAGCAGCCCGCCGAACAGCTTCCTCCCCATCTGCTCGATGTACTGCCCGGTCAAACCGATTCCGAGCGTGGCCGCGAAATCCTTGATGTGCCCTCGGTCCAACTCGTAATTGAACGCTTTGCCGATCTGATACACCATCTTCATCTGGAGGGGTAAAATGGCCATCGTCGCGAGTGACTGCGGCAGCAGTTCGAGAGCGCCACAGAGTATCGAATAATGCAGGATCGAGGCATCGAGCGGCGATCCCTCGACGGTTTCCGTCGCGGACTGGGGTGCCGTGATGGTTGGTGACACGGTATCGATCGGCGCTTCGGCGATCGCGCGGGCGTCCTGCTCATACGCCTTCGATGCCTCGGCGTCCATCCCCAATGCACGCCGTAACTCCTCGACAAATTGCGTCTCCGGGTCGCTCTGCGCGCCATCGGCGTTGCAGATCCCGACCGCCATCTCGAACACGGCCTTCCGCACGTCCTTTTCCGGAATATCCCCGACGATTTCGGCCAGCGTCCGCTTTTTCAGCAGTGTTTCATGATACAGATCCCGGATCTCCAGTTCGTTGGTTTCACGAAAAGTCGCCGTAATCCGGCGGATTTCAGCCTGTTCGCGTTCATCGTTCACTCCGTCGGCCAGCGCCGCCATGTAACAGATACTGAGAATTGCACGTTCCTGTGGATTCATGATGCCTCCTTCCGCGTGTTCTCCAAAATCATATCGCAGTTCAGATCCCCGCTCAACGGTCTTCATCCCCTCCCCGCCCGCACCGCGGCGATCAGCTTCAGGATCAGTTTTCCATACCGTTTCATGAGCGCGGGGCCGACGCCCGTCACGCCGCCGAGTTCCTCTTCGGTCCGAGGCTGACGTGCGGCCAGCGCATCGAGCACCTGGTTGCTGAAAATGCGGAAAGCCGGAACTCCCAATCGACGCGACTCATCGAGCCTCCATTGCCTGAGCGCCCCATGCACGCCCGCGTCGATCCGCACCGCCGCCGTCCGCCGTTCGACTGGCGCTGCGGTCCGGGATCGAGCGGTTCTCGGGTTTCTGCCGGATACCGCGCCGGACGGCAGCACGGGCGCGGTCCGGGATCGAGCAGTTCTCGGGCCTCTGCCGGATGATGCCGCGCCGGACGGCAGCACGGGCGCGGTCCGGGACGTTTTCGCGGTTTTCCTGCGCTTCGATGGACGCTTCCCGGCCTGCTTTCTTGGGTGCGTCAGTTCGATCCCGCCTACATCAGCTTGCGTGAGTTCGCGTCCGGGTTTCGCCAGAGCGATTCGCTTGTAGTGAATCGTCTCGCCTTCTTTCTCGAAGGTCTGCTCCGAAATCGTCACGATCTGGTGTCTCGACAGGCTGCTCAGGAGCTGTTCCATCTCGTTCCGGACGACGGGATGCGATTCCGAGAGACTCTTGTGGAGCTGTCCCGCGGTGAGACTGCCCTTGCGCCTGAGTTCACTGACGATGGCCCATATCAGGACGGCCTCGTCCGCGTCGGGCGTTCTGCGGGCGGACGCCACCTGATTCTGCGGCGCGCACACATCGCAGACGCCGCAGGGCCCCTCACGATCGTCCATGTCGCCGAAATGCCGGATCAGCGCCTGCATGCGGCAGCCCGTGCCCTCGGCGAAGCGGCTCATTTCCTTGAGCTGCGCCTGCCGGAACGCGCGCTGCTCGGCATACGCGAACGTCCAGCCCGCACCGCCGGCCCGGAACCGGTCATCGCCCTCGACGATCGCTCCGCCGTGAATCCAGAGTTTCTCGATCGCATTGTCGAACACCTCGGCATCGATGCGCGTCGCCGCGAGGATCTCGTCGCGCGTCCGGAACTCCTCACCCAGCGCGGTGAAGATGCGTTCGAGAATCGCGGTTTCGGGGTAGTTTTTCTGGAAGAGAAAATCCTGAATGCGCTGATCCGCATAGGAATGAAACAGAATGGCGCGCGACGGCAGCCCGTCCCGCCCCGCCCGGCCGATTTCCTGATAGTAGCCTTCGATGCTCCCCGGCAGCGCGGCGTGAATGACGGTGCGGATGTCCGGTTTGTCGATCCCCATTCCGAAAGCGATGGTCGCGACGATCACATCGAGGCGCCCTTCGAGGAACGCTGTCTGCACCGCATTCCTCCGGGCGGGCGTCATCCCGGCATGATAGACATCCGCGGAAAAATCGCGGTTGAGGTGTTCCGCGAGCCACTCCGCGTTGCGCCGGGTCGCCGCATAGACGATCGCGGGGCGGCGCGAGGGGTCGGAGAGGATGGCGCGGGCTGCATCGAGACGCTCGTCGACGGGCCTCCCGACAATCTCGACACCGATGTTCGTCCGGCGGAATCCGTGAATGAAACGGCGGGGCGAGGGCATGCCGAGCAAAGTCACGATGTCGTCCTGAACGCGGGGGGTGGCGGTGGCCGTCATGGCGATCACGGGCGCCGAGCGGAACTCGGGGAGACGCTCGCCGAGCATCCGGTAGTCCGGGCGGAAATCGTGCCCCCATTGCGAAATGCAGTGCGCTTCGTCGACGACGATGAGGCTCGGCGGGTGCTGCTGCAACCGGTGGATGAAGCCCTGAAGCGACAGGCGTTCAGGCGCGATGAACAGAAACTGCAACTCACCGGATGCGTAGCGATTCATGATCGCATCGTACTCCGATCGTTTTTTTCCCGAATGCACGGCGTCGGATTTCAGTCCCAGTGCGGTGAGTTTGCCGGATTGATCCTCCATCAGCGCGATCAGAGGGCTGATCACGAGCGCCGAACCGCCGCGGATCAGGGCCGGCAACTGGTAACAGAGCGATTTGCCCATGCCGGTCGGCATCACGAGCAACGCATCGGCACCCTCGATCACAGCCTCGCAGACCGCCTTCTGATACGGGCGGAATGCCGGATAACCGAAGTAATGGGACAGCGCGGTTTCCAGTGTCGGGGAGTCCGGGGAGAGCGATGGCGGCGCAGGAGACGGCTTCGGTGAGGACACGGCTTGAGTCACACGGGAGTCGGATGCCTCGATCGGCAACAGCGGCTGCGTGGCGCTCGGAACAACCGCCGCAATCGCAGGCCGAGGCGCAGCGGCGGGCAAGAAAATCCCCCTCACGATGTCCCGCACGTAGGTCTCGATGTCGCTCATGAATCGATCGAACGGTTCAGCACCCTTTTCCATGCGCTTGAGCTTATACTCCCAGTCACCGGTCAGTTCCGGACTCCTGACGGAAGGATGCACCGTTTCGATCAGCCGGATCCCCTTGTCCGTCGCGGAGAGGCTCTTGCCGTCGCGCCGGATGAACTCGCGTTTGATCAGCGTTTCGATGATCGCGGCGCGGGTCGCGGGCGTGCCGAGTCCCCGTTCGCGCATCGCATCGGAGAGATTCCGGTCATCGAGCGTTTTCCCGGCCGTTTCCATGGCGGTCAGCAGGGTCGCATCGGTGAGTCTCTGCGGAGGTCTCGTTTCCTTCTCGGCCGCGTCGACCTTCAGAATCGACTGCGATTGCCCCTCAACTAAGGAAGACGGAAGCGACGGCACCGGATCGGCGTCTTTTCGTGCTCTCAGTTCCAGAACTTTCCAGCCTTCCTGGCGGACCAGCGTTCCGGACGAATGAAAGCGATCGGTGAGGGGTTCGGAGGCGACATTGTCCGTTGAAATCACATCGGTGATGACGGTCGTTTCGAGCGCGATATGAGGCGGCAGCCAGGCGCACAGAAACCGCCGGCAGATCAGGTCATAGAGTTTGAGTTGATCGGCGGTCAGAGCGTCCCGGTCCGCCTGGATCGGAGTCGGAATGATCGCGTGATGATCCGACACTTTGGCGTCATCGACAAACCGGTCCGGGATGGGAGGCGCCGGTGCATCGAACGGCCAGTGCGGGCGGTACGGCGGAGCGACGGCGGCGATCACCGGTTCGAGCGCGCGGGCGATATCCGTCGAGAGATGACGCGAGTCGGTGCGGGGATAGCTGATGAGTTTTTTCCCCTCGTACAATTCCTGGGCGATCTCGAGCGTTCTCTGGGCGCTGAAACCGAACAGACGGTTCGCATGTCGCTGCAGTTCGGACAGGTCATACAGCAGTGGAGGGGCAAACGTGCGTGTTCGCGAGGTCAGGGATGCGACGGTGGCTCGACCGGTTCGGACCCGCGATGCGATGCGCTCGACGAGATCCCGATCGTAGGGCAGGCGCGAGGCATCCCGGAGTGGATCCTGAGACGCTCCGGTTCGTTTCCGGCGTTCGGTTTCCGAAAACCAGGTGCCTCGGTAGACATCTGCGGTTCTGTCCGCATATGCGATCATTTCGGGACGAAAATCGGCGATGATCTCGAAGTACTTCTCAGGCTTGAAATTCCGGATCGCCAGTTCCCGCTCGACGATCATCGCCAGCGTTGGAGTCTGGACACGGCCGACGGACACGAGATCGTTGCCGCGGATCGTGTAGGCGCGGGAGAAGTTCATGCCGACCAGCCAGTCGGCGCGGCTGCGGGCGTGGGCGGAATGCGCGAGATTGTCATAGTCGGACGAGGGTTTGAGCGTATCGAAACCGCGGCGGATGGCGGCAGGGGTCAGCGATGAGATCCACAGACGCCGGACGCGTTTTTTGCATTTCGCGGCTTCGTAAATGTACCGGAAGATCAGTTCGCCTTCCCGGCCGGCATCCGTCGCGCAGATGATCTCGGAGACATCCTTCCGGTTCAGAATCTGACGGACGATGTTGAACTGCTGCGCGGTTTTCTCGATGACGACCACCGGCCAGTCCGGAGGGATCATGGGGAGTGTCGAGCGGGACCATGTTTTCCAGGCGGCGTTGATCTGATGGGGTTCGGGCAGGGTGACGAGATGGCCGATGGCCCAGGTGACGATATAGCCGTTTCCTTCCAGGGCGCCGGATGCTCCGTCGAGTTTTTTCGTTGCGCCGAGACAATCCGCGATATCGCGGGCGACGGACGGTTTCTCGGCAACGACTGCAACAGGCATGTCAGTTACTCCTCACACGAATTCGCAGATCGACTCGCCGGCCTGAGCCAGTGCGTGGAGTTCGCTTCTGACCAGTGCGGCGATGTCGCGATCACTATACCGGCAACTCGGGTCCTGCCAGGCATAATCGCAAGTGTATACGTTCAGCTTTTTGATGACTTCGCTGTCCCGGAGGAGGGTGATGATGAAGTAGAACCGGCCGTGATGCGCCCAATCCCAGCTCGTGTATTCGGCAGTCCAGGAGAGCCCGTTCCCGAGATCCACCGGTTCAGCGAAGTGCCGCACGAATGAAGTCTCCTTTTGCGCGGGTGTATTCGGCGCGACCGAGATTGCGGGCAGCCAGTTCCTGCTTCAAATGACCGTATCGCCGTGCGCTTTCGGGATGGGCAATCAGATGATCCCGGAAGGTGAGCCATTCCCATTGCGGAAAGCCGGCTTCGACCATGTGAATATGGTGCGTGCGGACACCGTTCGGATTGCGTTTGATGAACCAAGCGTAGAAGGGCGGCGTGTCGTCTCCCCAGGATGGGCGCCAGAAGTAATCGTAGTTCCGGGCCTCGAGAATCGGGGCGATCCGACGGCGCGTGTCGTCGAGATCCGACACTTCGACGAGCAGATCCACGATCGGTTTGGCGCACAGTCCCGGAACGGCCGTGCTGCCGACATGTTCGATGCGGCGGATCAGGTCGCGCGGAAGGCACGCCTCAAGATCGTGTTTTTCGGACAGAAACATTTGCGGCCAGGACGGATCGCAGGGGACGATCACGATGGGATCGGCGAGAACCCGAGCCACTTTTTCCTGCAGAGTTTCCGGCTCCTTCATGCCGCTCACATTCCGGCGTGCGACTGAATGCGGTCGCGCACCGTGTTCCAGGCATGTGTGGTCAGGAAGGACTCCTCCGCCTGTTCGACCATTTGAACGAATTTGGCCCAGGGGACAGCGAACGACAGAACGTCCCGGGCGATCCGGGGACGGGCCGACACGTCGAACATGCCGAGCACTGCGCGGGGGCGCTCCCGGCGGCTCTCGATGAGAGGATACTGGACGATCGATGCACAACCCGCGGCGAACGGGGCGATCACACTCAGCGGATCGGTTTCGTCGAAGTTCGCCCAGGTGAAGAGGCCGGCCAGGACGTCCGGAGAGGCGAAAAAGATGACGACTGCGGGTGTTTCCTGAGGTGTCAGGTGATCCCAGCGTTTGAAGATGATGTACTTTTCCGGCGCTTCCAGAACCGGTATTTGCTGCATCCACGCCCTCACGTGTTCCGGAGTTCGTTTGTAGCGTTCGCCTTCCAGTTGTCCGGGGATTCCGCAGGATAGAAACTCCTCGAAATGGGGACGGAGTTTTGTGGTGAATCCCAGAAAGCGAGAGCCGCAGCCAAGAGTACCTTGAGAAAAGCAGCGGGAATGACCATCGAGGATCGGCTGGAGATCGCCGATGAAGCACCGCCAGCCGGACGGCTTGGCTGCCGGCTCGACACCGGCGGGATCGGCACTGTAGTAAAAGGCAATCGGCAAGGGCGCGCCGGGGAAACAGGTCGACCAGATCGTGTTGAATGTAGTGAATGTTTTTGCGTTCATCGGACACCTCCATTGTTATCGACAGACTCTACAGTCTCATGCGATGGAGTTCAAGCCGATGGCGGGATTCCGCCGTTTGTTCTATAATTGTGAGGAGTGGGATCGGGTTCCTGGACGGACGAGCGAGGGAGGAGACGGAGATGGATTATCGGTTGGATGCGAGTTGCGGGTTGTATTGCGGCGCGTGCCCGGTGCTGATAGCCAATAAGAACGGAACTCTGGAAGAAGCGGCGAAGCAGTGGAATGCCAAACCGGAGCAGCTGGTGTGTCATGGGTGCAAGAGCGATGCGGTGTGTTCGTTCTGCACGGAGTGTCATTTCAAGAAGTGTTCGAGTGAAAAGGGAATCGAGTTTTGTTTTGAGTGCGGGGATTTTCCCTGTGAAAAACTGACGGCATTCCGGAACGACGAGTATCCGCATCACTCGATCATCTTCAAGAACCTGGATGAGATCCGCACGGTCGGAGTCGCGCACTGGCTCACCCTTCAGAAGGAACGCTGGAGCTGTCTGGAATGTGATACGGAATTCGCATGGTATTCCGACACATGCCGCAACTGTGGTGCACCTGTGTTCAACAGCAAATCCGAAGAACACACCATCAGCCGATCTTCTGAAAACTGAACACCGAAAACTGAAAACTGAACACCGAAAACTGCCTTGGTTTTCAGTGTGAAGTGTTCAGTTTTCAGACAAGATGGTTATTCCCACCCGAACTCGACCATATCCAACTGACCGATCAGAATGTGAACGGCGGGATCGACCAGAGCGGCATAGAACCTGATTCCTTGAGCAGCTCCGACATTGGAGGGCCAGGAGAATGACGGGAGCACCTCCACGCCGGTCACGTCTTCCGGAAATGACGGATACTGAGCCAGGTAGGAATCGAACTCCTGAGTGAATGTGGGTCCCCAGAAGTAACTGCCGAACACATCCAGCAACACGAGTAGTGGGAAGCCGGTCAGGACATCGCCGGTGTTGTTGCAGACGTGTGCTGCGCAGGAGAAGGTGTCGCCGGCATGAAAGAGGGATTGAGACAGGTCCAGCGTGACACCCATCTGATCGCAGATGTCGGGATTGGAATGACGGTACACGAAGGTTTCAACGGTCACGCCTTCTTGTCCGCCACCATAGATCATTGAGCACTTCCTTGCTGAATCATAGATCATGGCGGTTGAATGATAGGGAGCTGCGCGTCCACCTTTGGGCTCGATCAGATACCAATCGTAGCCGTCCCATTCCCAGGTCTCATCAAAACCAGGCTGCGTGTTTTGGATGCCACCATGCATGACCACCCGGCATCGGTGTTTATCGAACGTGAATCCCATATTTAACCTGCGGCTTGGAGATGTCGTTGCCGGGTTCTTCCGAGTCCAATCGAGCCCATCGTACTCCCAAGTTTCATCGGAGTATCCAGATTCAGCACATCCTCCGAACAGAACCGTGACACCTCGGCAACTGTCAAATGCCATCCCAAAGCCCCAAAGTCCAGGAGGATGGTGATCCGTTACAACTTGGTACCAGGTGCTCCCATCAAACTCCCATGTCTCGTCTGACCAGATCGGATCGTAGTTATAGGGTGGATCGTAGTAATACCCAGATACTCCTCCGAATAAAACAAGCCTGTCACGGATAGAATCATGTATCATGTTAGCAGCGTGGCGAGGTCCAGGTACAACGGGTGGCATCAATTCAGTCCAGATCTGATCACGGAACAACCACATCTTATCATTGAATCCGTCTGGACCGTCCTGTTTAGAACCGCCATATAGAACGATTCCATCGAGAGAAGCCATGTCGGCCATACAGTGAATCTGAATCAAGCCAGGATTTGTTGGTAAAGTAATTCCAGTCCATGTTTGACCATCCCATAGATAAGTCTCGGTTGACATATATGAGGATTCAACTCCTCCGTATAGCACAGTTGTTTGCGCTAAGGGATCATATGCCATGTTGTGTCCACCAAGATCAGGCGGATAGTAGGGGTCTGGTGTTACAGACGTCCAGTCCACTCCATTATAAAACCAAGTGTCTCCGAAGTTTTCCCCTGCAACATTTCCTCCGCCGAAAAGCATGACTCGATTCGTTCGAGCATCCCATGTTGCTGAGTAACTTGATCGAGCGGAGGGTTTGTGGGGTGGGTTTATCTCGTGCCATTGAACACCGTCGAATTCCCACGTGTCATCATAATTACTTTCTCCGCTGAATAGAACAATGACCGAGCGTTCCGGATCGTAAACGATACGCTGCCCAAACCGTACGGATGGTCGAGGAGGACTCACCTCGGGATTTTCCCACACCGAGCCATCCCAATACCAAAACTCAAAGATTCCATTGAATTCCAACAGAACCATTACCTTCTGAATATCAGGATTATAAATCATCGAAGAAACAAACATCGCCGGAGGCCAGGGATTCGATTTCGGAATCTGATGCCATTCCTCCTGATCCCATTCCCAAAGGTCATCGATCGCACCATCTGAGGTCCCTGCGAACACGCAGATTACATCTCGAGCATTATCATAAGCAAGACTGTAATATGTCCACTCCGGAGGCAACGAAGCATTCTTATCAACTAGAGACCAATCTGTGCCCGTCCACTCCCAAATTTGAAACATACTATCCAGATATCTACTGCCGAGCAGAAGAATTCGATTATGCATGGAATCGAACAATATATTTGGTTGTCCCCAAAAAACATCCGGAATATGTTCTGTCAATCGAAAATTCCATCTAGTTCCATCCCATTCCCATGTATCACTAAGATGGTTTTCGGAGTGTCCTCCAAAAAGCAGCACTGTGTCTGTCTCAGGATTATAGCATATGCTGGAACCGCTTCGTGGAGTCAACGGCTTTCCAATCTGCACCCATTCCATCGAGGAGGAGATTGCATGGTCCGGAAGTGCAAAGGACAAACATGAAAGCAAGATGATTAAACCAGTATTGGTTTTTGCACTGCTCATCCCGAACCTCCTCTCTGCTATAGAGAATAACCCCAACATTTAGTCAGATCAAATCAGAACAAGAGATCAGACTTGTAAGGAAAAGGCATAGGATATGACACGTCGGACACCAGCCGCGCTGTCGAATCTGGTGGCCACATAGAATCGGAATTACTTACCAACCGGGGAGGAAGCGGTCGTCTATTCCTGATCGAATTCTATGTGTTGTTTTCAGGTGCTCGCGAACCCGGAATCACTGCTCGCATTTCACCGGAATTGAAAGTGCTCGCGGCCGGAATATGCACGAAAAGAGGGATCAGTGGTTTCGGGAGTTTGCGAGGACCTGATTGAGTTTCAGGTCTGAGATCCTATTGAAATGACGAAGGTTTCCGGTGATAAGTTCCAAATCATGTTCGATGGCTGTAGCTGCAATCTGAATATCTGCGTCAGGGAGGATTACACCAGTATCTTCAAGATTAGCTCGGATTTTACCAAAAACCTTCGCCGTGATGATGTCGTAAGGTAAAACGGTGACAGCAGGCAAAACACGTTGCTCGATATTGGTCAGGTGTCGTTCGCGATCACGGGCGCGATATGCACCTTTGTATAACTCACCTATTACAACAGCACTCGTGAATTGCTCTTCACGCGCAACTTTCATAATCCATTTCACATAAGCTGTTGCAGGGTGTGGGCGGAGAAGTTCCGAAATTGCATCCGTATCAAAGAGGAATGCCATTTTTTTGTTCCAGATCCGGAGTATCACGCTGACCCTGTCGAGGAGAAGCGCTGAGGATAGAAACCAGCTCTTCGCTGTTTTCCCAACCCCCAGCAATACTGGCAAGTCCACTCCCCGGTCCTGCTTTTCTCAAACGCTCAAGATGTTCGAGGTCACTCGGGCTGACAAGAGCAGCGACAGGTTTACCATGCCTGGTTATCAGCACAGCATTGCCTGCTTGAACTTTGCGAATGCATTCTGAAAAAGTTGCTTTGGCCTCAGCCACGGAAATGTTCTTCTCCATAATCGGCCTCCTTTATGGTCATTATAACCATTATGACCTAAATATCAAGAATATGATTGAGACAATCGTATCACTTGCGTTGCACACACCCTCGGAGCTTCCTACACATCGGTGATTCGCGCGTCGGCACCCAATGCTCGATCGTCATGGTAGCCTTCACTCCAATGCGGATTGAACACATCCTTCAAATATGCAGCTCGTTTGAAGAATAACACGAAGAATCAATCCACCCGCCTTGCCAATAGGGTTCGAAACGGACACATTCCAGACTCGCAGAATCAAGTTCAATAGTGACGTCAGTGTCGTGTATGAGCTCATGGACTGAGGAAATGGCGAACAACAACGTGGAGGTTTCGTCTGTTATTCCCACCCGAACTCAACCATATCCAGCTGCCCGATCAGAATGTGAACGGCGGGATCGACCAGTGCGGCATAGAACCTGATTCCTTGAGCCGACCCGACATTGGAGGGCCAGGAGAATGACG
>CALFER010000038.1 GCA_937951895.1 uncultured bacterium | reverse complement strand
CGCCGAAATACTTTATCCTCAACTGTTTATGCAGGGGTGCGAAACTTGAGTTATTATGGAGTCAGAACTGAAGAACAGTGGCAGATCACCGAAGTATCCTCCTGTCATTCCGAAAGTTCGGATATGGATTTCATGCTGGGACCGGATGGGGATATTCACTTGGCTCATACAAGTCACAGCGGCTGTCCCGGAGGGGGCGACCTTGTAGTCGGATACACGAAACGATCTGCCGGGGATCCGAAGCTTGTACTGGACCGAGGTTATGTTTATTCTTATAGCAAGGTATCCCTTCAGTTGGATCAGCGAGGTTTTTTTCATCTACTGGGAAGGAATCAGGGGCTCACTCATTCCTACGGATTCATGGAACATGGATACCGGAAGACGGAATCCGCACCGATGTACATATATTCCGATATCGACCAGTGTATTGACAAGGACGATCGCATCCATGCCACGACCACTGTGAATGTAACCCCATTGTATTATGGAGATTTATATCCATGCAACAGCCTGATGGTTCTGAGTATGTCTCCTGAAGCAGCCGGTGTCCGATTATGTGCGAATCCGGACAACTGGATTACGCTCGGCTGGCTGAAAGCGTTCGTTTTTCACGACAGCCTCGACACTATCCCTGCCGCGCTGGTCGTCGCGATGCAATTCGGCGACCGGTTCTGGTTTTATCCCTCGTGGACCGAGGAATTCCATGCGCACCCGATCGAAATGCTCCCCGCGCGATACGGTGCGGAATACACGATACTGGATCATGAATTCACGACCGACACCGAATTCCACCTCACATTCTGGGCCGCGCTCATGACCCCGGACCTGTCTCGGATCATCGGCGGCGAAGACGGAATCGACTCGATCGATATCACCTGTTCACCCTGGTGACCCGATGGATCAACTGGCGGCATTCCGACACGCACTCCATTCGATCTTCGGCACGCGTCTCAAAGGCATCTATCTGCACGGCTCGATGGCCATGGGCTGCTTCAACCCCTCCTCCAGCGACATCGATCTGCTGGTGCTGCTGCACGATCGCGCACCGATCGATGCGCTGCGGGATCTGGCCGAGTCGACCCTGACGATTTCCCGCAATCCGTCACCGCTCGAGTTTTCCATCCTGCACGCCGCGCAACTCGTGCCCTGGCGTCACCCCACACCGTACGATTACCATTACAGCGAAGACTGGCGGTTCCGGACGACGGAAGACCTGCTGTCCGGCGATTGGAAACACTGGTACGGCCACCCGCTGTTCGACCCGGATCTCGCCGCCCACATCACCATGCTGCATCACCGCGGAATCTGTCTCGATGGCGAACCGACCTCGCCGGCATTCCCTCCGGTCCCGCCCGGTCACTTCGAAATGGCACTCGCCGTCGATCTCGCCTGGGCGCGCCGTCAGATCGACCGGAATCCGCTCTACGCCGTCCTGAATCATTGCCGCGCATGGGCCTTCTTCCACGATGGCCTGTTTCTGTCGAAACGGGAGGGGATCGCATGGGCATTCCCGCGTGTCCATCCGGATCACCGGGCTACCCTGGCGCGGGCCGGGAGTCTCTATGGTGAGGGGATCGCAGCAAGCTTCCCGGTTGAACCGGCCCGGGCGTGCTGCGAGTATATCTGCGCCGAAATCGGTTCACCGGTGGAGCGGATGGAGTGAGACCCTATGGTTTCGGAGTCGATTCGGGTGATGCAGGATCGGAGACGTGAGGGGTTGGCGGCTCGACGTTTTTCGGCGTCCCCTCTGTCGAGGCTGCGAGGGTCGGGTTTTTCAGCAGATCCAGATCAATACCGGCTCGGCTGAACACCTGTTCGATGATCGGCATCAGCCCCATGGCATTCGATTTCTGAAGCAGATTGAAGATGATATCGGGGACCTGGTTCGAAAACTGTCCCAGGGCGCCGGATTTGTTTCCATCCGGACCGAGCTGGATGATGCGGACTTCGTCGACGCCGGCCAGTCCGTTGCCGATCGCCTGGGCCATCGGCGCAAAGGTTCCCATACCGGCTTCGTGGATGGCTTTCCCGAGTGCGTCGATGATCTGCGGCAGTTTTTCGAGAATGAACATGAATTTGCCGCTCTGATCGAGTTGCCCGTAGGCTTCCGCTTTCTTCAGCACACCTTCCGCTTCCGCCAGTAACTTCGCCTTGACGCCTTCGGCTTCGGCCGTCAGTTTTGCCTTGATACCCTCGGCTTCCGCCAGGAGACGGGCCTTGTCGCCTTCCGCCTGCGCGATCAGTTTGGCCTGCTCACCGGCAGCCTGTGCCTCGAGTTCTCGCTGAATGGCGGCGGCCATCGATTTGCGACCTTCGGCCAGAGCCGCCTGAGTCGCTTTGGCGGCATCTCCGTCTTTGGTCGCTTTGATCAGTGCCGCCTCACCGAGTTTTTCCGCGGCCAGTCGATCGCCCTCGGCGGTGATGACTTTGGCGTCCGCCGCTCGTTTCGCCGGTGTGATCACCTCGACCTGAAGTTGCGCTTCCTTCAGACTCTGGTTTTTCTGCTGCAACTCGGTTTCGGCCACAATCCGCGCCTGTTCAGCCTGAACCTGCGCGACTTTCAGCTTCTGAGACATCTCGGCTTCCGCAACCTCAGCCGCGATCGGAATCCGCGCCTGTTCGGCCTGAACCTGAGCCGTGTTCTGAGCGATCTGAATATCGCGGAGCCGTTCGGCATCCGAGATGGCGCGCCGTGACCCCGCCTTGGCGATCTCTCCGATCTGCAGGGCTGAACTGGATTTTTCAGCGGCTTCCTGGATCGCCACGGCAACCCGGATTTCCTGATCGCGAGTCGCCTCGGCCTTGCCAATCTCGGCATCCCGCTTGATCTCGGAGGTCTTCTGTTTTCCGAGCGCTTCGATGTAACCCTCGGCATCGGTGATATCCTGAATCACGAAGTTGTCGATGCGGATGCCCAGTCTGGCGAGATCTTCGGCAACTTCATTCTGAACTTTCGATGCAAAAGCGGACCGGTCCTTGATCAAGGCCTCGACTTCCATCGTTGCGACGACGCCTCGGAGGCCGCCCTCGAGAATTTCCCGGGTCATCTGCTCGATTTCTTCAGATGTCAGATCCAGCAACCGCTTCGCCGCTTCGTAGAGCATGCTTTCTTCCGTATCGATCTTGAACGTCGCAACGGCTTCGACCGTGACCGGAACTCCCTTGGCCGTAACGACTTTGCTGACCGTCACTTTGGATTGGTGTGCGCCCGTGAGCATCGTTTTGCAGGATTCGATGATCGGCCAGACGAAGGCAGCACCACCCGAGATAACTCGGAAGCCGTCCACGACAATCTGTGAACGCCCGTCCGGGCCTGTGACGGTTCGTTTGTGCTTCCGTCCGAAGACGACCAGCGCTTCATTCGTTCCGACTTTGCGGTAGTTGCCGATCATCAGTTTGACGGCGAGCATAAACGCGCCGATGGCGAGCAACACCATCAGGAGAACGAAAAAATTACCCATCGAAAACAATCCTTGAAGCTGATCCACAGATTCCTCCTTGAGGAGTTCTCAGGGTTCTTCGGGCTTGACCAGTAAAACAGGTCCGCCTGAAATACCTGTAACGGTTACGTGCTCGTTTTTTACCACTTCGCGGGATCCCTCGATCGATCGCGCGCGAACAATCTGATTCCGACCATTGCACTCGACCTCAATTTCACCGATCTTCCCCGGCCCGATCGGGATCAGGACCCGGCCGGTCCTTCCAATGAGCGATTCTGCGCGGTAACTCGAGGTGCATTGCTGGTCGAGCAGGAATTCGAGAAGCAGGTTCATGAGGTATCCGGCGGCGAGACCGATGGTGAGGCTGAAAATGAACGAGAATACCGCGCGCATGTTGTAAAAGAGGAATATAGCGCCGGACGATCCGAAAAACGACAGAAATGCGCTCAGAACCTTGGTCGAAAACCAGTGAATCTGGTGCGCGGCCGAATCATGGTCCCCCTCGATGACCGATTCCATCCCACCCAGATCATGATCGAGGTCGGGTTCATGTCCATCCGCGTGATCCACCGCATGGTCACCGTCGTGACCGCCTCCCAGCAGAAACGAAAACGCCATGATGGCGAATCCGCCGATTGCCAGACAGATGTAAATCAAAAAGAGAACCGACATGGTCGCCTCCGGGTTACACTCTGAACAGAGAGAGATTTGTACCCGATAAACGGGAAATAATCAAGCGATGGGATACCCCGTGATCGCTCGATCGCGATGCAGATCATTTCCAGTTGGCCTGTCGACGTTGACAAACCGTGAAACCTGAAGTAAAATAAGAATAATCATCGATTCAGACATAGCGTTTCCGGTGCGTCACGAGCGCCCGGAAGAAGTTCGCAAAACCATGGAGGTGCTCATGAAGCATGTATACTCCGAGAATCGTTTTCACTGCGGATGGCTGATCGGCCTGAGCGTGGTTGCCTGGGCGGTCCTCTCGGGCAGCTTGGTGTCGGCCGCGATTTTGTACGTCGACGATGACGACCCGACGTGCGGGAGTCTGAGTCCCTGTTTCGCGACGATCCCCGCTGCGATCGCCGCGGCCGCCAGCGGCGATACGATTGTTGTCCGGCCGGGGATCTACTCGGACCCGCTGAACATTGAAGGTTTCTCCGGGTTGAGCATAGAAGGGGCGGGAGCCGGGTCGGTCGTATTTCGGCCGGCGACGACCCTGCCGTTCAACGTCGGTGGGTACGGTTCGGCCCGACAGTGCGCCATCCGTGTCGTGAATTCGACGGGAACCGATCTGTCCGGGATGACCATGGATTTTGATCTCATCAAAGGCAACAACAAATTCGGTATTCTCTATTGGGACAGCACCGGTGCGGTTGCGGACAATGTGCTTGAGAACATGTCAGCGTCGGACGCTGCCGGTTTCTACGGAGAGATTACGAGCTACTTCCGGGCGCCGACATTCACACCTGCGGCTCGCGCTTCGGCTTCGGTCACCGGTAATACCTTCATCAACTGCGGGCGACTGGGAATTCTGGCTCATGATTATGTCGACATGCTGATCGAAGACAATCTCTTCTACAAGACCCTCGACGACTTCGGATATGCCATGGAACTTGGGTCCGCATCCGTTGCCGTGGTCCGGTCGAACGAAATGTATGGATTTGATACGCCTGCCCTGTCCGATGGGAGCGCATCCGGAGGAATTTACATCGAAAACTGCTACACAAACACTGTGGTCGATCCGATCGTCAAGACCATGACACTCGAAGACAACGAGATCTACGGTAACCAGCAGGGTCTGATTGTCGGCAACCAGTTGAACGGATATGCCGGCAATGTTGACATCGTCCTGGAAGCCTTCAACAATCGGATTCATGACAACATCGAAGGGGGAGTCATTCTCGTGGACGAGGATGCTTCGGCCGGATCCTCCCTGACTGCCCACTGTCATCACAATGCCATCCTGAGCAATGGCACGACGAATTCCTACGGGTATTTCATTTATTCCTATGGTGACGGCAATATCACGGCCACGTTCGACAATGAACTGATTGCCGGACATACGGTCGGTTTCGAAGTGTATGAAACTGCGTCTGTTGCCAGTATCTACTCGGTGTCCATCCACCATAGCTCGATCGAGAATACCGAAGGTCTGGACGCTTCCATTGCCGGATTGACGATCGATGCGTCATGCAACTGGTGGAACGCGAACACTCCGGTCGACGTGGCCGGTATGATATCCGGAACCGGGCCTGTTGACTACACCCCCTGGATCCATTCCGGCACGGATACCGATATCGCTCCGGGTTTTCAGCCCGATCTGTCGTATCTGCATGCAGACGATACATCGGTTCAAACCGGTTCGAGTCCGCGAATCACCGAGGCGATCGGCCGGGTTGCCACCGGCGGAACGGTCCAGGTGGAGGCGGGTACTTACTCGGAAGACATTCTGATCGACCGGGCCCTGACTCTGCAGGGAGTGGGCAGCAGTTCGACCATCCTTGTGCCGTCGGGCATTCAGACGGATTTCTACTTCCTCAGCATGACCCATGTTCTTGTCGGTGCCGATGACGTGACGATCCAGGCCCTGCAACTCGCCGGTGACGAATCGATCTGCGATGAGGGAATCATGATCGAAGATTTCGATGGCACGGCACCGCTCGTCGTGACTTCCGTGAAGGTTCTCGACTGCGACATCCATCATTACAACAGTGACGCCGTTTACTGCATCGGCGTGTACGATATCATGACCGGCATCACCATCACGAACAACACGATTCACGGCATCCGGTCGGCCAATCTGCCGATCGGCTGGAACCCGACCGGTATCACCCTGGAAAATGCCTCCGGGACGGTCTCGGACAACACGCTCTCGGAGTCTTTTGTCACCTATGGTATCTGCAGCTTCATCGACTCCGGATACTCCAACCTGCCGGCACCCCCCCGGATTCTGAACAATGTGATCACGAATCTCTATGAACCGATCGTCAGCGGAACGAGTCGGGACAATCGCGCCATCATCGCGATGTCGCCTGCGGCAATCGAAGAAAACGTGATTACCAACACCAATTACGGCATCCAGGTCCAGCTGGTCTCGGCCGTCGGTGGTCCATTCGATGGAGACGTCACGGTCCATGCCAATGAGATTTACGATCTGAGACCCGGTCCGGAGTATGGAAACTCGGCAGCGCTGTACCTGAACACCATCCAGGGCCAGCCATCACGAGTCGTGACTGTGTCGGACAACATCGTCGACGGCGTGAACGGAGATTCCAACGATGCCCGCGCTCTGGTCACATGGGTCACATCCGCCGGTACGATTTCGTGGTTGAACAACACGATCACCGGATACGGTGAAGGGTTGAATTTCAGGCAGAATCTCGCGGCGACGCTGATCGATGGAAACAGCTTCAGTCTCAGTGCGATCGAGAACGATCCGACTGAAACAGAAATCGGAATCTGGCTTCGGGAGGGCAGTATCGGTACGTTCTCAAACAACACCATCGATGGATATGACACGAATTTTTACCTGCCGGGAACGTCGGATGGAGTCATAATCTCCTGTAATGACATCCTGAACGCAACCGAATACGGCATCCACCTGACAGCCGAAACCGGGTTCCCCAACCTGAATGTCTATGTCCGCTTCAACAACATAATCGGCAATCAGGCGGCGGGTCTTCAGGTCGAGACCAGCGTACACGCCGGATCCGTGTTCGCCGAAGACAACTGGTGGGGGGACGAGGATGGCCCGGCAGGCAACGGACCGGGTGATACCGGTGATGCCGTATTCGGGGACATCGATTATTCGCCATGGTTTCTGACCGAGATCGGTGATCCCTGCCCGCCCGCCGCAACACCGACTCCTGATCCCACCGAAACTCCTGCGAACACCCCGACCCCGACCCCCAGCACTCCACCGGGAACCCCGACCCCGACCCCGACACCTCTCCCGGTTCCGACGAGTGGGCCGATTGGAATCGGTTTTCTCTTGCTGACCCTGAGTTTCCTGTTGGGAGGCGGACTGATTTTCCGAAAGGGTTGATCCATCTCTGCATCGCGACGCCTTGCAGACTCGACGAATAAAATGAGCCACTAGCCACAAGCCACCGGTTTGCATATACTGCACCCGTCCGATCCTGCCGCGGATCGGGAGGGAAAGGAAGCCCGCATGCGTTCATACGATTTCATTCGATCGAGTTCCGACTGCGCCATAATCTGGAAGGAGGAACGGATATCCTATCGGGAGTTGCTGGGGTATATGACGCAGTATCGCGATGTGTTCGCCGGCTTGAAGCCCGGCAAAATCGCGATCTTTTCACCCAACCGCCCGGAATGGGCCTATGCGTTCTTTGCCGGATGGGCGGAAGGTGCGGTGGTCGTGCCGATCGATTGCATGGCATCGGCCGATGAAGTCGCGTTTATTCTCGATGACTGCACACCGGAAGTGATTTTCTGCTCGCGGGATACCGAATCACTCCTCAAACTCGCATGCGAACGACTCACATACCGGTTCACTATCATGGTCTTCGATGATATCTCACCGAAGATATCCAAAACGATCCCGGACACACTGACGATCGAGGATACCGAACAAACAGCCGTCATCATCTATACGTCCGGGACGACGGGAAGCCCGAAAGGGGTCATGCTGTCATTCGTCAATCTGATCGCCAATATCGATGCCGTATCGGTCGAGATTCCGATCTTCACGCCCGAACGCAAGGTTCTCGCACTCCTGCCGATGCACCACATTTTCCCGCTGATCGGAACCCTGGTCGCTCCGGTGGCTGTCGGTGCCACGATCGCCTTCTCCCCGGGGATGACTTCGGATGCCATCATGGCCACTCTGGGTCATGGAATCGCGATCATGATCGGCGTCCCGCGTCTGTACGCGCTGATCCGCAAAGGAATCATGGACAAGATCAATCAAAAGACCGTCACGCGGCTGCTGTTCAAACTGATCCGGCTGATCAATGTCCGCGCGGTATCGAAACTCGTTTTCGGGAAAGTGCACGAGAAACTGGGCGGAAAGATGGAGTACATGGTCTGTGGCGGCGCAAAACTCGATGAAGATGTCGCTCGGGACTATAAAGCGCTGGGATTCGAGATGCTCGAGGGGTTCGGGATGACCGAGGCGGCTCCCATGATCACGTTTACCCGTCCGGGACGCTGGAAGATCGGCTCTGCGGGCGAAGCGTTGCCGGGACTCGAAATCCGGATTGCCGAAAACGGAGAAATCTGTGCGCGCGGACCGAACATCATGCAGGGGTATTACAATCGGCCCGGGGAAACCGCCGAGATTCTCCAGGATGGCTGGCTGCACACCGGTGATGTGGGACATGTCAGCAACGGGTTCATCCACGTCACGGGGCGGATCAAGGAAATCATCGTTCTGCCGAATGGAAAAAACATCAATCCGGCTGAGATCGAGGCCAAATTGGCCGAAATGTCGCCCTGCCTTGCCGAGACTGCCGTGCTCTTTTACAGGGACGCCTTGCACGCTCTCGTTTATCCCAACTTCCGGATGGTCAGTGAAAAAGGGATTCTGAACTTCGACGAGTTCGTCCGATGGGATGTCATCGACCGTTACAATCGTGCGGCATCGCCGGCCAAGCGGATCATGCAGTACACGATCGTCAAGGAAGAAATCCCGAAAACACGACTGGGCAAGATTCAGCGATTCAAACTCGTCGAACTGGTCGAATCGCGTCAGAATCGGGATCGTCAGGCGGCACCCGAGCCGGGATTCGAGGAGTATCAGGTCATTCGCGATTACATGAAGGAACAGACACGCTCGGAGATCCGTCCGGATGACCATATCGAAATCGATCTCGGAATGGATTCGCTCGACAAGGTCAGCCTCCTCACGTTTCTGAATTCGACCTTCGGAACCGACATCCGGGAAGATGCCCTTCTTCAGAACGCGACCGTCGAGAAACTCGCGCAATACCTTCGCGAAAAGAAGCAGAAGATGGCCGTGGAAGTCGTGCGCTGGGGCGCGATCTTCAAAGAACAGGTCGAACTCAAACTGCCCAGACGGTGGTTTACGATGAACCTGTTCCGGAGTGCCGCAGCGGCGCTGTTGAAGCTCTATTTCAGGATGCGAGGCGAAGGAGTGGACAATATCCCACAGGGCCCATGCATCATCGCACCGAATCACCAGAGTTTCATCGATGGGCTCTTCGTCGCGATCTTCATGAAATACAACGTGCTCAAGGAAACGTATTTCTACGCAAAGGCGAAACATGTCCGGAACCGCTGGATCCGAGCACTGGCCAATCGGAACAACGTCATCGTCATGGACATCAACCGGGATCTGAAGCAATCGCTCCAGAAGCTGGGCGAGGTGCTCAAGAACGGCAAGAACATCATCATTTTCCCGGAGGGCACGCGCACACGGGACGGGCGCCTCAACACGTTCAAACGCACATTCGCCATTCTGAGCCGCGAACTCAATGTCCCGATCGTGCCGGTTTCCATCAAAGGCGCATTCGAGGCATTCCCGAAAGGAAGCCGCATTCCCCGGATATGGTCCAAAATCAGCGTGACGTTTCTTCCCGCGGTGTACCCGGAAGATCGAGATTACGATGCGATCGCCGATACGGTCTATCAGCGTGTACTGGACAATCAGAGCGCTCCCTGAGTCAGGATTCGAGCGCCGGATGGTGGAGGATTCATGAGAACAACGGGACAGACTTTCATCGAAATGACGAAATACGTCAACATGAGTGAATCGGATCAGACCCGAGGCCTCGAACAACCCCCGGTGGAACTGCCCGTGCCGGATGGCATGACACGGATCACGCTTCCGGATCCCCGGCGCTTCGTTCCGGCGCAGACCGACCTGACGAAGCTGATCGAACAGCGGTTGAGTGTGCGTGAGTATCAGGACGAATCGATCTCCCTCGATGAACTCTCCTATCTGTTGTGGAGTTCCCACGGAATCAAGCAATCACATCCCAAGTACACCTTGCGGACCGTGCCGTCCGCGGGTGCCAGGCATGCCATAGAAACATTCCTGCTGATCAACCGGGTCGACCGGGTACAACCGGGTCTTTATCGCTACATCGCACGATCTCATGAACTCGGACTCGTTGGCGCGAAACCCGACATGGCGCGGCAGTTGACCGACGCCTGCCTCGGACAAACGATGATCCTGGATTGCGCCGTCACATTCGTCTGGATGGCGATTCCCTACCGGATGGCCTGGCGATACGGAGAACGCGGATATCGTTATCTGCATCTCGATGCCGGCCACATCTGCCAGAATCTGTATCTCGCGGCGGAGTCGACGGGGTGCGGCGCCTGTGCGATCGCTGCGTTCGATGATGACGCAGTCGACCGGATCATCGGAGCGGACGGTGACACGATGTTCACGCTGTATCTCGCCGCACTGGGCCGCAAACTGCCGGCGTGACGATCCCCTGACTGCACTCATGAAGGAAGTCGACCTCTATCATCCCGTCAAACGGTTGCTCGAGAGCCAGGGCTATGCCGTCAAAGGCGAGATCGGCGAATGCGATGTGCTGGCGGTCCGGACCGGTGACGAACCGGTCGTGGTCGAACTGAAACTCGCATTCAGTCTCGATGTCGTCCTCCAGGCCGTCAACCGCCTCAGTATCTCCAGTCTCGTTTACATCGGCATCCCCTCGACATGCAAGGCATTCCGAAAACGTCGGCGTCACATCGTCAAACTGCTCCGGATGCTCGGAATCGGGCTGATTCTCGTCCTGTGTAACTCGAAACGCAGCCGGGCCGACGTCGTGATCGATCCGGGTCAGTACCAACCGAGAATACACAGCGGCCGACGTCTCAAAATGCTGGGGGAATTCCAGCGAAGACAGGGTGATCCGATACCCGGAGGAAGCGGACGGAGGAAGGTGATGATGACGGCGTACCGGCAGCGGGCGATCCGGATCGCGTTGTTTCTCAGGGAACAGGGCCCGTCCAAGGCGGCGCACATCGCGAAAGCGCTCGAGGAAACGGATGTCAGGACAACGTTGTATCGAAATGTGTATGGCTGGTTCGACCGGCTGGGGGATGGGATTTACGCGTTGTCGCCGCGCGGTATACACGAGATTGCAAGTCTGTGTATCGATATGTGAAGATCCGGTTCGAGTGACACGATTGAGCCTGTCGGGTCAATGAAGATAATTTAGCGATTGATCAAAAGAAATCGGTGGTCGGTTGCATCGGAATGATATATGATCGGCTTGGTTTGAGCGTTTTGTTTCGTGTCGGTAGGGGGTTGCGGTTAATTTTTATGTCGCGAATCCGACCGTGTACGATTCTTGCCGGTGCTGTTGCCGCGGGCTTCGTCTTGCTGTACGGCTTCGTTCCGCATGCCGACGATCGGGATCACATGCCTCCGAGTCGTCCGGCCGGACCGGTACCGGATCGGGAAACCCATACGAGATACATCGGATTGGTTGGAGACAGTTGGGTTGCGGACGGTCGTCTGGAGACTCCTCTCCGGGCTGCTTTCGAGAAGCTTGGAATCGAGGTGGAATGCCGCAGTGAGGGATTCAGAGGCGCGGACAGCCGGCGGATCCGTGAGGAACTGTTCCGGCAGGATCCCCGAACCGGCGGCCCGCTCGGATTGCTGTCGAACCCGGAAATTCGCCTGATCGTCGTCATCGGTGGAGTGAACGATGTGTTGGAACATCGCGGACCCGAACGATACGCGACGGAGATGCTCCGGCTGGCGGCTGAAACGGCGGATTGGGATATCAGGACCTGCATCGTTGAAATTGCGCGGTTCGGTCAGGGAACAGAGCCGAAATTATCGCGGGTCGAGCACCTCCTTCGCTCCATGAGAAAGCTTCTCTATGAGGACAGGACGCAGGATCCGGTTTCCCGATACCGAGCGGCTTTACGTGAGCGTTTGAAGCGAAACCCGCAGCCATCGGTACACCTGATCGACCCGGACCCCGCGATTCCCGATTACACCGAAAACAAAGACCTGTATTCGAATGCCTATCATCTGAATGCAAAAGGAGATTCCGTTCTGGCCGGTCTCATTGCCGGCTCGTTGTCGGATTTCGTTGCGAGGGAGAAGCCATGCACACGGCCGTCAGAATGAAGCAGCGCTTTGAGCGTGTTTGCGGCTGGTTGAAGCAATCGAACCAGATGCGTGTCGGTCCCTCGGAAGTTCTGCTGGAGGTGACGTCGCACTGCAATCTGCGGTGTCCGAACTGCAGGCGATCCGAATTCATCACGCAACCGATGCACATGGATCGGGATGTGTGTCTGTCGATTCTGGACAGGTGCGGGAACGATGTTGAAATGGTGTTTCTGTTCGGATGGGGAGAACCATTCCTGTGGCCCCATCTTCCGGATGCGATCAATCGGTGCAGGTCGCACGGGATTACGACCGACGTTACCACGAATGCCGCCTTCCCCTATTCTCTGGCGGCGCAGGCAGTCATGGAAGCCGGACCTGATCTGCTGGTCATCGCCATGGATTCCCACATTCCCGAAATCTATGAAAAATACCGATTGGGTGCCCGTTTTGACGATGTCGTCCGGACCGGTCGCGAACTGATTGGTGCTGCCCGGGAGGCCGGGAAAGGCACAAAAGTGGTGATGCAGATGATCCGATGGCCGGAGATGCATCACCGGGACGCCGAGTACCGAAAATTTGTTCGATCTCTGAATCCAGATGGGATCTCAGTTCGGAGATGCACCGTCGCGGATCGACCGGAAAACAGTATCGCGTCCTCGCTCCGTCGCCGCCCCTGCCCGGTTCTCTGGCATGGTCCCGCATACATTCGAGCGGATGCAACCGTGTTTCCCTGCTGCACGCTCGATCGTCTTCCTCTGGGATCTCTTCGCGAACATTCTCTCGACGAACTCTGGAACAACGATACAATGCGTGGACTCCGGCAACTTCACCGGGATGTCTCGTTCGATTCCCTTCCGGAATGCGTCGGCTGCTATCACACATCCGAATCGGGATACCCCGCCTTTTATGCACTGGCAGGGTGCATGCTCAATGGGGGTGTCGCGCGGCGCTGGATGTACCGAATCGATCGCATGCTGGCCGGATGAACCCGAGTCATCCCAGGCCACCTCACCGCAGGGCGCTCACGGCGATCGAACGGATGGGCTTTATTTGTATCCGCGAATCAACGTCCGCGCATCCCTCGACCAGTCACCGTAGATCGGATTGGGCAGCAGGATCCAGTGCACCCCCCAGCGGGCAGCATGTGTCCGGGCCAACTCACGCTCCCGCGCATTGTCCAGTCCCTCGGCGGATATAAAATCGCCGATCTGATCGCCGATCATGAGCACGATGCGGTGGGTTCGGGCAACCTCCGCGCGCCGCGACGTCTTGTCGCGTGTCCAGCCGACGGAATCATTCCGGAACATCACCTCGAAACGTGCCGGATCGTCGGCCGGGATACCGAGCGCGATCAGGTTGGCGAGCGTGTGATCCTTCTCCGGAAGACGCCGGTTCGTTATCGCCACGATCCGGACCCCTGCGTTCAAGGTGGATCTGATAAAGTCAAGTGCGCCCGGAACGAGTCGCGACCCCCCGAGATCCACAAACTCCTTGCGCTGCATATGAACTCTGCGAACCTGATCGATAATCACCTGCGCTTCAAACGCCGAGTTGTCCAGGAGGGTCTCGTCGAGATCCACAATCACCACAGGCGGCAGGGCCGTGTCCGGCGTGGGTTGCTCCACAGCCGCCGACCAGGATCGATCCGGATTCGCGAGCGCTTCTGTCAGACGCTCCTGTGCGAGGTGAAATGCGCCGATCGCCAGGCCTGTGTATTCCGCCGAAGTTTGCACCCAGGCAACGGCGTTGAGCGTCGCGGAGTCGGGAAAGGGCGAAGAGGTCGGAGAGGGCGTTTCGATCGAGAATGCCGGATGAGGCAGGATGCATACACACAGGCTCAGCGCGATGACGATCGACCGTGTCCAATCATGATTCATGAGTTCCTCCGTTGAGGGGTGTGAATGTATGTCAATGGATCCGGTGGTGTGTTCGACTCGGAACCGCATATTTTATTATACTGAAATTGACACCGATTGTCCCGGCCGGATTCACCGATCGGCCGGCAGGATGGAGGAAACCCGCATGATGAGATCAATCGTGCTGAGCATTGTATTCATCGCTGTTCCGGTCACGCTCGCGCTGGAGTATGCGCCGGACTATGCGTTCACTGAAGTTCCGGATCCCCTGTCGGGCAACAACCCGAGATATCCGCTCGTGCCCCTGGCCGAACCGGATCCCGGCGTCGAGTATTTCGAGCCGTCCTTCGGGACGATTCTGTTCAAGGCCACCACGCGCGATTACTCCCATTCGCGGCATGAATACTCCCGATTCGATCCGTTCAACGTCGACCAGTCCAGGATTCTGCTCGATCCATCGGATGGCTGGGACGTCTACTCGACGGCTTCGATCCCCTTCAATACAACCGCGAATCTCGTGATCCAACCCTCACTGTCCGAGCCGCGCTGGGACCCCTCCAATGCAAATCTGTTGTGGGGATTCAGCGATTTCAGCATCGTGACGCTCGACGTGACGACCGGTGATCTGACGATCATCGTGGATTTCACGCAGGATCCGATCATCGGCCCTCTGATCGCGTCATCGAATGTCTATCGGATCACATGCAAAGACGAGGGTGAACCGTCCGTCGACATGCGGTACTGGGGTTTGATGCTGCAGGGCGATGTGCAGGAAGACTACGAACCCCTGTATGTATTCTGCTGGGATCGTTTGACTGCATCGACACTCGGCGTGCGCACGCTTCAGGAAAACGAACGGTTGATCGACTGGGTCGGCATGTCATGGCACGGCAACTATCTTCTGATCGGATCCGATTACAACAACGGGGGACCTCTCGCGGGATTGGTCATGGCGACACGCGATCTGACGCAGTTTCACCGGCTGGATTACGCGACGGCGCATTCGGATGTCGGACTCGATGCGCAGGGGCGTGAGGTGATCGTCATGCAGAACATCAACACGGATTTCATCGACATGATCCCGATCGATTTCACGACTCAGCCGATCCTCGAAGCGGGAGGCAGTTACGAGGGGACGAATCGTACTCCCCTCATCCGTCTGTTTTACGACTTCGGCTCGCCGTACGGACTTCAATCGGGCGTCCATGTTTCGTGCAATCACGCGGGATATGCCGTTGTTTCGACGTATATACAGCCTTTTCTGCCCGAGAAAAACTGGCTCGATCGCTCGATCGTTCTCGTGACGCTCGACGACGCCGCCGCCCGAGTCGTTTATCTGGCGAAAACACCCAACACGACGGCTGAATACTGGGAGGAGACCCATGCCTCGATCACGCGGGACGGGAGTCGGGTGGTGTGGGCCGAGAATTGGGGAATCGATCCCGGTGTTGTCGATATGTTCCTGATGAGTCTCAGGATGCCGCAGGGGGGTGGAGGACTTGTCGATATCGAACTGGAAATGCCGGCGACGGCTTTCGGTGAAGGTGATCCGTGCGGATTGACGCTGGGGATGCAGAATCCGGGAGGGATGATGACGGCGGACCTGTATGTACTGCTCGATGTCGCGGGGCAGTTTTTCAGTTATCCCGCGTGGCAGGCGATCGGAAACGGACTGTCGCATGAAACGATCTCGATCCCGGCAGGGGTTTCCTCGAAAACGATTATTCCAGACTTCATCATGCCGGCGGTGTCCCCATTCGGTCCCATGCATTTTTATGCCGCTCTGTTCACCCCGGGATTGCTCGGAATCGATGCGTTGATCAGTGACGTTGCGACATTCGACTTCTCCCTGAACTGAAGAGCCTGTCACAGGAGTTCTGTAACCTTTGCACGCGAACGAGATCTGACAGAGGGGCTTTGTGTGTTTTACCATCCGGTTTACAGGGAGTATCGGGATGCTCATTAAATTCAAGTTGATGCTGTCTCTACTCGTATGTTTATGCCTGGTCTCGGATGAAGTCGAATCGGCGATCCGCGACAACCCACGCGCCAAAGTTCCAAAACCGCGTTCTCACACCGATCATTCGACGTTTTTCTCACAACCGTTTCCGGATGGCTCGTCCGTCACCCGCGCATGTCTGGAATGTCACAAATCCGCTGCCTCGGATCTCATGAAAACCGCTCATTGGAACTGGGTCGGTGATGAAGCGGTTCTGGCTCCCGGGCATGACCAGCCGGTCCATATCGGCAAGAAAAATCTCATGAACAATTACTGCATCGGCATCCAGTCGAACTGGGTTCGCTGTACACAATGCCATGCGGGATACGGTTGGGAAGATGACACGTTCGATTTTTCGAAGCAGGACAATGTGGATTGTCTGGTCTGCCATGATTGGACGACGACGTACAACAAAGATCCCAATGGAGCCGGACGCCCTGATCCGAAAGTGGATCTGCTCGCTGTTGCCAGGAGTGTCGGATATCCGAAACGCGCGAATTGCGGATACTGCCATTTTGCCGGCGGTGGTGGAGACGCCGTCAAGCATGGCGACATGGACGGCAGCCTGCTCAACCCCCGCGAACGGATCGATATCCACATGTCACGACATAAACTCGAATGCATCGATTGTCACCAGACGAAGAATCACCTCATTCCCGGCCGTTTGATCTCGGTCAGCATCGATGCAAAAAACCGCTTCGATTGCACGCTGTGTCATGCGCCCCGGCCGCATAAGGACATGAGACTCAATGCGCATGGATCGGCAGTGGCCTGTCAGACCTGCCACATTCCTCGAATTGCACCGGAAGAGGCGACCAAGATGGTCTGGGACTGGTCGCAGGCGGGGGACAAGGAGCGCGAGAAACGCATTGGGGATCCGCATCAATACACGGCAATCAAGGGCGAATTTCAGTACGCGGTCAACATCGCACCGGAGTATGCCTGGTTTAACGGCACGGCAGACCACTACCTGCTCGGTGAGACCATCGATCCGGAGGGGGTGACCGCGATGGCACGACCTCTGGGGAGCATTCATGACGCGACTGCCCGGATCTGGCCATTTAAAGTGCATCGGGGAAAACAGATCTACGATCTGAAAAACCGCTACTTCATCATTCCGAAAACGTACGGTCCGGGGGGTTACTGGACGGAGTTCGACTGGGACAAGGCGGCCCGGCTGGGCAGTCAGGCCACCGGACTGGACTACAGTGGTTCCTTCGGGTTTGCGTCCACGGAAATGTTCTGGCCGATCAATCATATGGTCGTGACATCCCGACAGGCATTGGCGTGCAAGGATTGCCACGGGCAGGGAGGTCGACTGAACTGGGAATCGCTGGGATATGACGGTGATCCCGCCGTTCGTGGCGGAAGACTTCGAACCGGCATTCTGATTCCGGAATCGGAGGGTGGGCGATGAACATGCGTATGATCGCTGTCTCGATCGCCACATTGATTCTCGGCTGGGATGGCCTCTCCGCGTCGCAGAATCGGATTCATCCCGAGTTCGATTTGCTGGACGTGGAGGGTTATAAGGTCATCGAATCCCATAATCCTGTCTCGACGATGAAAACTTGCGGACAGTGTCATGATACGGAATACATCGACTCCCACAGCGATCATGTGCGTCCGCAGCAACGGGTGGCATACGAATTCGAATCGCCGGATCCGGGTTCCGACGTGCCGTTCGACGCGGATTGGCTCAAGACTTACGGCCGTCGGCATGTCGGCGGCGGACCCGCCCGGGAACTCGGTTTCGAAATGAACTGCTTTCTGTGCCACA
Source organism: uncultured bacterium (assembly GCA_937951895.1). Classification (GTDB taxonomy): domain Bacteria; phylum CSSED10-310; class CSSED10-310; order CSSED10-310; family CALFER01; genus CALFER01. The sequence continues at coordinate 112,880 of CALFER010000038.1, read as the reverse complement.
TCGAGACGGTCGATCGTGAAGCGATGATGGGTGAGATGCGCCGGGAGCGATTCGAATGGGCCGTCACGGCATCGCTCGGCCGGACCGGCCTGGTCGCTCGCGTAGGTGATTCCTGGATCTGGAAACGGGATGCGCTATCGGAACAGGGGCGGTGGCCGATCGACCGGATCGCGTTGAGAGGGCCGACTGATGAAAACTGCGGTGCCTGTCATGGCCTGGTGCACCGGGGAAGCGCCCCGCTCGTTATCCCGGAAGGAAACCCCGCCGAATTGACGATGACCCTGCGCACCGGTTCGATTTTCTCGGGCCAGCGAATCAACGATTCCGGTATCAGCACGGTCAGCAAGGAACAGACGATCCGACCCTGGGATGTGCATGCCGAGCGTGTCATGCGATGCTCGCACTGCCACTTCTCGCTCAATAACCCGGCTTATTCACTCGAAATCGCCGCCACGCGTCCCCTCCACCTGCGCTTCGATACGCGACGGCAGTCCTTCAGCGAGTATCTCCACCGGCCGTCACATCAGTTTGCCCGGGGCCGCGGGTCCATGGATGCCGACCCCTCGAACGAGCCTGTGACGATGCGTCGATGTGAGACCTGTCATGACGCCGGACCGATGCACCGGTGGCTTCCTTACCCCGAACTCCACTTTCAGAAATTGAGTTGTGAGGCGTGCCATATCCCGACATCGCCCATGGCGGCCGTGCGTGAAATCGATTGGACGGTTGCCGGAGCAGACGGCAAGGGGGGCGTGCGGTATCGGGGCATCGAGGGAGAATGGGGTGATCCCAATGCGCATGTGACCGGGTTTCAGCCGGTTTTCTGGCCGAGACTCGACGAGGACGCCCGAACGCGGCTCGCGCCGTTCAACGTCGTGACGACTTGGTTCTGGACGGCCGGTGATCCTCCGCAACGTGTGTCGCCAGCGATCGTTGCCGCCGTATTCCATGACGGCGTTGCCTGCCGCCCTGAAGCGCTCGAACGCTTCGACTCGAACCGTGACGGCGTGCTTTCGGATGAGGAGTTGATTCTCGATACACGGGACAAACGGGACTGGGTCGCGGCGCGCCTGACCGATGCAGGCGTCGTGAACCCGCGCATCGAGGGTGACGCACAGCCGTTCGGTATTCACCACGGTGTGATGCGTCGCGAGTTCGCGTTGTGCGAGTGTGTGTCATGTCATGCCGGGGAGTCGCGGCTGTATGCCGATCTGGAGGTGTCGCCGACCGCTCCGTTCGATGCGGAACCGGCGCTGCGCAGGACGGGAGGAATCGGGGATGCCGGAAGGATCGTTCGTGCAACGGACGGCCGATGGGTGGCTCGGATGAACCGGGAGGGTGATGACGCACCGGAGTTCTATGTGCCGGGCGCTGATCGGAATGCCGCGGTGAATCGGATCGGGATCGGCTTCATGGCGGTCGTGGTATTCGGAGTGGCGGTGCATGGCAGCGCCCGGATCGTGACGGGGCGGAGGAGACGGCAATGAAGCGTGTCTACATGTATTCGTTTCATGAACGAGCCTGGCACTGGATGCAGGCGTTCGTGATTCTCGTGTTGCTCTACACGGGACTCGAGATCCACCTCCCGAACCGCCTCCTCATGTGCTTCAATCTCGCATCCCGCATTCATGTGGCTTTCGGCTTCATTTTCGTTATCAATGCCGGTCTGGGGTTGCTCTATCATATCTTCACCAACCAGCTCCGGCAGTTCATTCCGGAACCCCGCGATTTCTTCTCGGCATCCATCCGGCAGGCCGTGTTTTATCTCGGAGGCATTTTCCGGGGAGATCCGCACCCATTCGAGAAATCACCGGACCGGAAGCTGAATCCTCTGCAGAAGATCACATATCTGGCGATTCTGAATGTCCTGCTGCCGTTTCAACTTGTGACCGGGTTGATACTGATGAGTGCACATTTCTGGCCGTCGCTTATCGAGTATGCCGGCGGGCTGGCGCTGCTTGCAACGCTGCATACGCTCGCGGCATGGCTCTTCGGTGCATTCGTGATCATGCATGTCTATTTGACCACCACGGGTCATACGCCGCTGTCGAGCATTACGGCGATGATTACCGGATGGGAGGATGTCGAAGATGGCCATCGGAAAAACTGATGTGGATCCGACTGTTGATCGGCCGGTGTACTGGAATTCGTACATCGCCGGCGCAGCGCTCGGTGTGTTGCTGTTTACATCGTTTCTGCTGACGGGGAACGGGTTGGGGGCTTCGGGAGGCATTCAACGGGTCATCGTCGCCATCGAGGATCTCGTGGTTCCCTCGTACGTCGATCGAACGCCGAATCTGGCCACTCTGGCCGGAGGCGATCGCAAGCCCCTCAACAACTGGATTGTGATTGAAATTCTCGGCGCGCTGGTCGGCGGATTTTTATCCGGTTTGATACACCGGCGCCTGCGCATCGAGACCCGGAAAGGGCCGCGGATCAGCAAATCCACGCGATGGGCAATGGCGTTTCTCGGAGGCGCGATCATGGGGTATGGTGCAAGGCTTGCGCGCGGGTGCACATCCGGGCAGGCGCTGTCCGGCGGGTGCGTTCTGTCGGCCGGTTCCTGGGCCTTCATGCTGTCGATTTTCGCCTCCGCTTATGCGCTCGCGTACTTCCTGCGCAAGGCGTGGAACTAGGAGGCCGGTATGTTTCCGTTGAACCTGCCTGAACTTGTGAGCCCGTGGGGCGCCAACCTGATCTATTTCGCGATCGGTCTCGCGTTCGGTTTCATCCTCGAATCGGCCGGCTTCGGTGACTCGCGCAAGCTCGCCGGACAATTCTACTTCAAGGATCTCGCGGTGCTCCAGGTCATGTTCACCGCCATCGTCACCGCCATGTTACTCGTGTTCTGGGCCGTTTCGCTGGGGTGGCTCGATTACGAGGCGATCTGGGTGAACCCGACCTATCTGTGGCCGGGCATCACAGGCGGGCTCATCATGGGGGTCGGATTCATCGTCGGGGGCTTCTGTCCGGGCACCTCGCTGGTCAGTCTCGCCACACTCAAACTCGACGGCGCCTTCTTTGTGCTCGGAGTATTCACCGGTATCTTCGTTTTCGGTGAAACCGTGGAATCCTTCTCCGATTTTTACAATTCGAGCTACCTGGGACGCCTCACGCTGATGGATGTGTTCGGGCTCGATACCGGCGTGGTTGTTCTGATGGTCGTGGTGATGGCTATCGGAATGTTTGCCGGAGGGGCATGGGTGAGGGATCGGCTGGTATTGGCGAAGAAAGAGGAGACCGGCACATGAGGCATTGGACGAAGTGGATGGCACTGGTGTTGTGCCTGATTGCGGCGGGATTGATCGTGAAGGGGCAACCGTCGTTCGAGACCCGCTGGCGCCGCATGGAGACCAAGTACAAGCCGATGCTCGACAGCCGCTCGATCCTGATCGATCCGGGCGAATTGTTGCAGCTTCTGTATGATCACGGGATTACTCTGACGATTCTGGATGTGCGTTCCGAACGCGATTTCAACCTGTTTCATCTGGCGGATGCCGTGCGGGGTGACATCGACGATCTCGAACGGTTTCACTGGTCCGAACTGCCGTCAAACGCGGTGGTCGTTGTGATGTCGAACGGTGAGACCGACGCGGTTGAGGCTTGGAAACGGTTGAAACTGCTGCATGTCACGAATGCATATGTGCTGGAGGGTGGGGCGAACGGCTGGCTGGCGGCGTTTGGCAATCCGGCGGAGGTAGTGAAACGGGAGGTGATCGACACGGGTGGAGGCTCGGGGGACGAGGTGCTCGCGTATCGGTTCACGGCAGCGTTGGGGGGGCGTCATGCCGTGTCACGCCCCGACGTAAAGCTTGAGGGGACGCGCGTGTTTGAAAAAAAGGTGAAGACGCAGAGCCAGGCCCGGAAATCCGGTGGGTGCGGTTGATCCTGAAAGATTCGCGCGGTATAATAGACTCACTGAAATTCAGAGATCTCACGATTGAACGCACGAGGAGGAGTTTAATGAAGCTGCGCACCTTGTGGGTCGAAAATGGGCGTTTGGCAGGGGCGATCGGGCTGGAAGCGCTGGAGTCCAAATTTGTTCCGATCCACCATCGCGGGGACAGGGTTCCAGCGGTCAGAACCCGGATGTTCGGCACGACGGAAGATCAGCAGACAACCATCCGGATTTCCATGTATTTCGGGGATGACTCCGCGTCGGATGTGTCGGATTGCGTCAAAATGGCGGAGTATCGGGTTCACGATTTTCCTGCGTGCCCCCGTGGCGAGTGTCGGATCGAAGTGTACTTTCGGGTGACCGAATCGGAGTTCACGCTGGACGCGATCGATCGTGGAACGGGGCTGATCGTTCCGGTTGAGGAGATTCCTGCCAACGGCTGATAGGGTGATCGGGATCTAACGGTTCAGCAGCACGCTCGGCAGCGAACATTGTTTCTCGATGCAGTAATACGCGAATTTCCCGTTCATCAGGCGTCGACGGAACGCCTCAAACTCCTCCCCCTGCCAGATTTCCCTGAATGATGCAGATTTTACATTACCCATCTTTTCATCGCTGAAACAACAGGGATACACATCGCCGTTTGCTGGATGAAGCATTGATCGTATCCGACCGAGCATCTGCGGGCCGGAATGAAGGCGGTCCGGATGTCGTTGACTTCGAGTTGCTTTCTGAGATTCGATACTATTTCAGAAACATTACTCGGGACAGATGAGCGGGCGGCTGTTTTCGGCAGCAATTCGATCGCTGTTGCCAGTTCGTCGTGACTCAGCGCCAAATCAGGATTCAGAGGAATCAACGGGTCGAATTCAATAAAATCGGCTTCCAATTGCTCGGCAATCCCGAACAGCAATGATGGATTTGAGATGTTGTCCCTCTGAAGAACGTGAAACACGGACAGATGCATGCGCGGACGGGATTTCGTGGATCGGAATCGGTTCAGGATGCGAACGTTCCGGATCAGGCGGTCGAATCGATCCACACCCTGAACCCGATGATACGTGTCACGGTCGCCTGCGCTGATAGATATCCGGATATGGTCCCATTGGATATTGGTCAGGTCTTCCGCGAGTTCCGGAGTCAGATTCGTGCCGTTCGTGATGAGACTTCCGCGGTAGCCGCGACGTTTGATCGATCGGAATATCGAGTGGATTTCCGGGTGGAGGAGTGGTTCGCCTCCACCGACGACATTGACCTCGCGGAGGCCTGCAGGCATGCTCCGGAGAAGCCTGTCGTAGTCCGGTGCGTTCATCCGTTCGTGCTGGTCTTGTCGGATGAGGTTTTTCCGGGTGTCTTCGGGGATCGTCTGGAGCCAGCACATGGAGCATCGGTGGTTGCAGATCGCACTCATCGGGTTGATGCGGATCATATCCGGGCCGAACAGAGTGATGTTCCGGTATGCCAACATGCGGCGGATGCCGTGAATGGCGCTGTTTCGCATTCCACGGTGCCGGAGAATCTCATGAAAGCGATCAAGGTGATTCATGATGGCCTTGCCCCTGACAGAGTGACTATCACAGCCGGACATGAAATGCACGATTGAGCGATTCTCCTGTAATCGCATCGAAGCGATGCAGAACGCTGATGAGAACCGGCAACGCACAACCAAATCCGACAAATCTGTGTAATCGGTGGATCGGTTTGCGTTTCAGGGCCGATCGACTTATAATCTACCTCTATGGATTGCCCGGTCTGCCAGTCTTGCATGGTTGTCTTCGAGTATCACCGGATTGAACTCGATTACTGCCCGACGTGCATGGGAGTGTGGTTCGATGCCGAAGAAATCCGTCTGCTGCTCGAGCACGCCGGCATGCCGGAAGGACTTCGGCAGCCGAATTTCATGGAAGTTCAGACTCTCGTTCACGAAGCCCGCCGCCGCTGTCCGCTGTGCCTGAAACTGATGGATAAGCGGAGCATGCCGGGTGACGTGATTGTCGATCGGTGTCCGAACGGTGACGGGGTCTGGTTCGATGCCGGTGAGATGTCCCGGATCGCCGTCGCGCTCGGATCCGGCCGAACCGATCTCGAAGCGCCGGTTCGCACCATCGCCGAGTTTCTCGGGGAGGCGCTCGATCGCGCCGACCGTTCATGATGCGTCAGTCGTAACCATCCTCAAGGGAGGTTCGCTATGCCATTCTTGATTCTTATTGCGGTTCTTGTGGTGATCGTTCTCTGGGTTTTCGGCCTTTACAATGGTCTGGTCGCTGCGCGGAACATGGTGCGCAATGCCTGGTCGCAAATCGATGTGCAGCTCAAGCGTCGACATGATCTCATTCCGAATCTGATCGAGACCGTGAAAGGGTATGTCAAGCATGAGCGGGAAACGCTGGAGGCGGTGGTTCAGGCGCGTTCCGCGGCCATGAATGCGCAGGGTGCGGCGGAATCCGGCAAGGCAGAGGGCATGCTGACCAACACGTTGAAGTCACTGTTTGCTCTGGCCGAGTCGTACCCGGATCTCAAGGCCAACCAGAACTTTCTTGCGTTGCAGGAAGAGCTGACCTCGACTGAAAACCGCATTTCGTTCGCCCGTCAGGCGTATAATGATTCGACCATGCGGTACAACAACAAGATCGAGATGGTCCCGACCAACATCATTGCCGGGATGTTCAATTTCAAGGCGTCTGAATTCTTCGAGATTGAAACTCCGGAAGAGCGTGCTGTTCCGAAAGTGTCATTCTGATCGGCTTCCGGTCGGCATCAGAACGGGATTCGGAACGTGTGGGAGATCATTCAGTCCAATCGGAGAAAATCTGCGATACTTGTTGTCGTGATGGCCGGTCTGTTAATTGCGATCGGCTATCTTGCGGGTGAGTTGCTTGTCGGGCCCGGCATGGGCGTGTCAGGAATCGCCGTTGCCGCGGTCGTGTGGATCATCCTGAGTCTTGTGGCGTATTTCCAGGGCAGGACAATCTTTCTGGCGGTGTCCGGAGCCACGAAGATCTCGAAGGAGGACCATCCGAAACTGTTCAATGTCGTCGAGGAAATGACGATTGCCTCGATGCTCCCGTCGATGCCGGATATCTACATCATCGACGATCCGGCGCCCAATGCCTTTTCGATCGGCAGGGATCCTGCTCATGCCGCCGTTGCGATCACCTCGGGTCTCCTCAACATGCTGGATCGGGATGAGTTGCAGGGGGTGATGGCGCATGAGATCGCGCATGTGCGGAACCGCGACATTCTGTTCATGACGATGATCGGTGTGATGATGGGGGCGATCGTGCTGATTGCGGACATTACGGTGAGGAGTTTGTTTTATGGCGGGGGGCGGCGGCGGAGCCGGAGTTCCGACAGCGGGCAGGCGCAGATCATTATTCTGGTCGTCGGGCTGGCGTTGATGATACTGGCGCCGATTCTGGCGCGTCTGATCTACATGGCGGCGTCGCGCAAGCGCGAGTATCTGGCGGATGCGTCGGCCGTCGAGTTCACGCGGTTGCCGGACGGCCTGGCCCGGGCGCTCGAAAAGATCGGTCTTTCGGTGTTGAAGTCCCCCAGGATCAATCGGGTCGTGGCACCGATGTGTGTGGTCAATCCGCTTGAAAAGACCCGATCGGTCCAGGGGCTTTTCAGCACGCATCCTCCGGTGACCGAGCGGGTGCGGATCTTGCGGGAGATGAATGCGGGGCCGGGGGTTTCAGGGACATTCCTGCAATCCTATGATCAGGCGTTCCGGAAGGTGACCGGAGCGAAAACCTCATCGATTCCCGCATCGGCTCTCGCGCAGATATCAGCCATTCTGCCGGCTGCGATCGCAGGCGGGGCAGGTGGCGATGAATCGTCGATCGACCGGGCGCGTGAGACGCGGGATGCGATCTGGAAATCGAAGCAGTACCGCTACATCGCATGTGATTGTGGCGCGTCTCTGAAGGTGCCGCCCGCGTGCAGACTGCCGCGTATCCGGTGTCTGAGATGCCGGACTGAGCATATGATGGGTGACGCGCAGGCATCTGCAATGAGTCAGGCGGGAGTTATCTGAGAGACAGATCGCTGCGAACGATGCTTCGCGCTTCTGCGCATGGCGTTGCGCGATTGACACACCTCAGGTCTCGGTAGCGGCTGGCGGGCCGTTCCATATCGAAACCTGAAAAAGATTACGAACTCAATGGGATGTGTCTGTAATTCCGGCTCGGAGATTAAGCGATTCACCGGATCGAATTGCTTGGCACGAGAATTGAATAAGTATTTCTCCGGCATCCCGGGATCGGAACACCCCACACCAACTTTTCCCGCGCGGCGCCGTGGGGTCCACCGACGAAGGTCGTCGGCTCGTTCGAAGATCTCAGGGAACACGAAAACCAGCCCGGGCGTCACGGAAACACCTACTTCGTCCGGGCTTATTTTTTATGGGATCAAATTGCCATGGAACTAGAGATGAATTCATCGAAGTCAATCACACGCTCAGCCATTCTGGGAATTGGCTCCGCATTGCCTGACCGGGTGTTGGATAATCATTATTTTGAGCAGATCGTTGAAACGTCGGATGAGTGGATCCGTGAGCGGACGGGGATTCGTGAGCGTCATTTCGCGTTACCCACTGAAATGAACTCGGATTTCGCTGCCGGTGCGGCGAGTCGGGCCATCCGGGACGCGGGTCTGGAACCTATGGACATCGATGTACTGATTATCGCGACCTGCACGCAGGATCGGCAGATCCCGTCGACCGCCGTGATCGTTCAAGAGAAGATCGGTGCGTTGAATGCCGCCGCTTTCGATCTCAATGCCGCCTGCACCGGCTTCATCTACGGGATGATCGTGGCGAATTCTCTGATTCTTTCCGGGGCTGCCCGACATGTCGTCGTCGTCGGCAGTGAATTGCTCTCGCGATGCATCAACATGGAAGACCGGGCGACCTGTGTTCTGTTCGGTGACGGTGCCGGAGCCGTGGTGATGGGGGCCGCCCGCAACGGGAATGGATTGCTGGGGTACTACTTCCGATCGGATGGCCGGCAGAAGGAGCTGATCACGATTCCAGCGGGAGGCACTGAGATGCCGGCATCGCATGCGAGCATCGATGCGAAACTGCATTATGTGCAGATGAAGGGCAACGAAGTGTATAAGTTTGCCGTCTCGAATCTGGTTGAAAGTGCAAAGAAAGCCCTGGAACACGGGAATCTGACTCCTGAGGACATCGATCTTGTGATACCGCATCAGGCCAACACCCGGATTCTGGAATCCGTCGCCAAACGCCTGGGAATCGACTACGACAGCAAGTTCTTCATCAATCTGCCGCATATCGGGAACACCTCATCTGCGTCCATCCCGATCGCTCTTGCGGAAGCGCGCGATACCGGGCGGATCAAACCGGGGCAGACCGTGTTGTTTGTCGCATTCGGCGGCGGACTGACCTGGGGCGGGGCCGCGGTCAGACTCTGAGACCCGTTCGGATTGATTGTCCGACGGGCTACTCGATCACAATTTCCACCCGTTCGTTTTCGTCGTCGTCATCGACTTCGATCAGTTTGGTTCCGGCAGCCTGATCCACGAGAGACATGATCTGGTCCAGATTGATCTGCTTGTCGTTCAGGTGCATCTGGGCGGATGCGGGGATGATTTTGGCGAGACCTCTGACGAGGAAGAGCGGGAGTGAGATATTCACTTTGGCTTTCTGGCGGTTCTTGTCGAACACCCGGATTCGCAGAAACCGCGCCTTCCCGGTTGGTTCCTTGACGGCGATCTCGGTCGCTGCCGCAGGGCTGTTCATGGCATCCATCAGTTTGAATGCTTCTTCGGCCGACAGTTTGCCGGCTTCGACCATTTTCAAAATGCGTGTTTTTTCGTTTTCCATCTGATTCCTCCTGGTGAAATCCCATCACGATAAATAAAGTAATCTCGAAAATTGAAAAAGTCAATAGAAAAATTAAAAATATAAATATCGATGAGGCTTTTTGTGATTTACAGGTGATGATCAATAAATATATGAATGTCGTGACGGGGTTGATCGAATGCTGATGTAAATGCTGGATGTAACTGATCGTGAGCATTTCCGATCTGACTCGGTTTGCCATAGCTCCGTATGATTCGTATAATTCTGACGAGGGAGGATCCTGATATGAAATCGATGTTGGGATTGTGTGTATTTCCATCCACGCATGCCCGGTTCGTTTTCATTTGCCTTGTTCTGTTTACATGCCTGACATCGATCATGGGAAACGTTCAGGCCTCGACGAACTGGTCTTCAGAGTATCTCTTCAGGCAGGACAACTTCGAACTGTCCGGTCAGAATACGCTCCTGTTCGATGCTCAGAACAATCCCTGGATTTTCCTCTCCGGTGACACGGTGCAGGCGATGTATCATTCGGGAAACGAGTGGATCACTTACGAGATCAGCGAATCTCCGGCTTCCGGTCTGAGTGCTCTGCTCGACGACTCGGATCATCCCATCATTGTGTTCACCGATCTGTCAACCCGATCCGTCAAACTGGCGATATTCACGGGTTCGGCCTGGAATACAGCGACACTCGATTCGTCCGGTCAATGCATTGAAAATGTCGGTTTTTTCAAGGACTCGACAGGGTGCATTCATGTGTTTTACATGAAGCTGATCGAGTCGTTACACGTGGATCTGATGCACCTTTACACCACTCCTTCGGGTTTACAGTCCGAAGTTGTGTACACCGCTTCGACCCTTTTTGACAATATCGCCGTGATGGAGACCTCTCCGGGGGTTCTCGGAATAGCCTTCAGTGCCTGGTATGCGACATCGGGGAGTCCCTGCATGTTGCACTACATGAGCCCGGTTGTGGCGAACGGCACCCCGGAAACAATAGAGACACTCGACATCTTCCAGAAGTTCACTTCGATCAGACTCGTGAAGGACTCGTCCGGACAACCCCGGGTTCTCGCGTCGTACGGCGCGCGTGGCGGACCGATTCGACTGCTCTACGGAACGCGCACCTCATCCGGATGGATCAGCGGGTACCCCTTCGATGGCGTGATGGAGATATCGGATCCGGGAGCGGAACTGCTGATCGACGAGACCGACACGTCGCACCTGTTCTTTTCATCCGGACAGAATCTCGTGCAGGCTTGGAAAGTCGGTGACAACTGGAACTCCGAGACTCGGATTCTTGAAACCGGTGAGGGGGGATCGATTGCTGCCGGATATGATCGATCGGGATTTCTGCAGACCGCCATCGTGGTGCATCGAAACGTGGAAGATGATCAGATGTTGTACTATGGGATGAAAGGAACGGACGGTTGGACATTGACACACATTAAATCGGGAGGGGGACAGATTCGCGCAGCCTCTGCCTGCGCCGATCCCGACGGCACGATTTATTGTGCGTTCCTCACTCCTTCACAATTGAAAATCGCGACTCGTGAGTCTGATGTTTCTCAGATCCATACCCTTCAGGACGGGGTTAGTAATACGGACGAAATCGATATCGCCCTGGATCCCTTCGGAAACATCGGAATACTGCTTCAGTTTTTTGATGGGACATCCGCGTTTGATCTGTTTCTATGGGAACGGAAAGACGGAGTTTGGTCACGTCAGCTTGTGCGACATGTGACGGAAACAACTTGTTCACGAAAACTCGTCTACTCGATGGACGGATCGCCCCATGCTGTCTACTTCCAGTCGGATCTGGAAAATCGAGTTGCCTTGCGACATGCATTCTATACATCCGACGGATGGGTGGATCAACCGATCGATCTCGGTTCGCAATACGATCAAGTATTCGGGGCCACAGTCGATCTGGAAAAAAGTCCGGATGGGACGATTCACTTCTTCAGCATCGGTCGAACATCCATCGGTACGCAGGAAGTCAACGCCATGTATTATGGGACACTGGGGGACTCGGGTTGGGAAATTGAAACTCGAACGATCGATATCACGACCAATCAATTATCCAATGCAAAGCTGGTATTCGATGATCTTGAATACCCGCATGCAGCATTCATTCAATACAATGCACTATTCCAGGCAACACGGACGAACTCCGGTTGGTCCTTCGAGCAGATTGCGCCGATGATGACGATGTATCAGCCTGGCTTACTGGTGACCGCAGACGATACGGTGTGGACCTCTGCCGCCGGTAGTTGGGATGGCATGGAATCGATGACCATCTGGAAGAAGGACACTGCGTGGACTCCCGAATTGGTTTGGAGAAGAACGAATATTCATGTCGAAACCGCCTTGCTCGGCCTCCCCGGGGGAATGAAACCTGCCTGTGTGGAGACACGAATCATGGAAGGCGATGTGATTCTGCATACTCCGAATAACCAGACGAATTGCACGGAATGGGAAACCACCGGCACTCTGAATGCAACGCATTTCACGTCCGGGATGCCGTTCCTGTTCGATCTGGAAATCTGTAATCCCTCCGAGCCGCTGGATTCCGCCGTTGTCGTTTCATGCCTCGAGATACAGGGTGAGTATTTCTTCCACCCCTCCTGGTCTCAGACATTTGATTTCGAACCCCTTTCCGTCCCATCCGGCTGGACGACGGTTCCGATCCTGCATTTCAACTTCACCGATCCGATCACCTTCTCAATCGAATCGCTTCATCTCTATGGCGCGCTTCTCAGCCCGGATCTCTCGGAAGTTATGGGTCCGATCTGGCAGCAGGAATTCAGCATCGGTCCGGAGTAGCCGCGAGTCACTGAATCGACAGCGCTCGAATCCGATCCCCGATCTTGCCGTCCGGATCGCTTCCGGATACACTCCGCGCATGTCTCGACGATTCGCCACATACCGCTCCCGCTTTTCTCCGACCGGCCTGCTGATCGCCCTGTGGGTCATCGCCGTTCAGTTCCGGAGTCTCCTCATCTGGTTCGACTGGGAAACTGTCCGCTTCTTCGTGCAGCCCCGCCCCGGTCGTATCCGATGGCTGGAGGTTTTCTACGGCGGATACATCGATCTGAGCGATTACGGCATCCGCGCCGCGAGTCAGACTTTCCGGCCGCTCATGGCCACCATGTTCCACATTGAAGCGTTGATTTTCGGCGGTCAGGTGTGGCTCTGGCACTCGGTGAATCTCGCATTCCACCTCGCATGCGTCTTTCTCCTCATCCGCTGCGCCCGTTCGCTGGGTCTCGATGCGCATGCCTCCGCCATCGCGGGACTCCTGTTCGGCGTGCATCCCCTCGTCACCCAGCCGCTCTGGATTTTACTCGACCGCGCCGAACAGGCCGTTCTTCTCACGGGACTGATCGTTCTGCTGACGCATACCCGGAGTCTGTTCGTGAGTTCCCTCGCGCTTCTGGCCGGCCTTCTGTCGAAGGAAACCGCCGTCACCATCCCGGTATGGATCGTGCTCTGGGACCTGCTCGAATCCGGGTTCCGTCGATTCCGAAGCTGGCTCGTGTACGGCTGCCTGACGGCCGTGTACGTCGGCTACCGGGCCTGGATTTTTCACGGAATGGGCGGGTATCGGAGCGTCGAGCATTTCCGGGTCGGGGACCTGGCCGAGACGATTGCGCAGAATCTGTCCTGGTTGCTGACGGTTCCGCATCCTTTTCCCGGCGGAGTGTGGATTGCCGCGGGGTTGCTGGTGCTGGCGCTGATTCCGGCCATGCCGCGCGGGTATCGATTCGGCGTGCTCTGGAGCGCACTGTTTCTGATGCCGGTCCACAATCTGTGCAACAAGTGGTACCTCTACACGCCCGTCGCCGGAATGAGTCTTGCGCTGGCATCGCTTGTCGCCGCCCTGTATCGACGGCATCCCGCGACCGGCCGGATCGCGCGGGGCTTCGCGCTGGGGCTGGCGATTCTGTTTTCGCTGCAATCCATCGCCGAACTCGATCACCAGAAACGAAACGCCGATGTGCCCCGGCAGTTGGCTGTCGCGGCGCAGGCGTGTGTGCCGGATCCGAAACCGGATGCGACATTCCGCTTCATTCTCCGGATCGCGCGGGACGAACTTCCGCTCCGAGGTCACTGGTTCGATCCCGGTTCGTTTCAGATCAAGGCGCAGAAATCTCCCCTCGAATCGATCGTCTGGGATCTGAATGCCACGCGGTACCTGCAATCCGGCCGTCCGGTCTGGACGCGGTCGGTTGAAGCCGCGCTCCGGTACCGATATGATTCGCTCCGCTTGACCGCAGTGCTGGTGACGGATGTCGAACCCGGCACTCGATCCGATGACTCGGCGATCGACCTCGTGTATGCTTCGGCATCGCCGCCGCTTCTTGAGAGATCCTCGCATGCGCATCACCCTGATTAGACCGCGTTCCGGGAACACGCCCGATCCGCCGCTCGGCCTCCTGAGTCTCGCCGCAAACCTCAAGCCGCACGGTCACGACATCACGGTGCTGGATCCCGATCCCGGCGATCCGACCGTGATCGATCAGATCGCCGCATCGAAGCCGGACCTGATCGGCATGAGCCTGCTCACCACCCAGGTCGCTCGAGGTCTGACGCTGCAGGAGCGGATCCGGGATCGATTGCCGGGCGTTGTGACGGTCGGCGGAGGCATCCATCCCACGGCGCTTCCCGAGTGGACGCTGCGAAAATTCGGGTTCGATTTCGTGGTGCTGGGTGAGGGGGAGATCACCTTTCCCGAAGTCGCCGAAGCGTTGCGGAGCGGCCTTTCGCCGGAGGAGGTCGCCGGGCTTGCGTTTTTACGCGACGGGATTCTGGTTCGAACCGCGCGGAGGCCCCTGATCGATCCGCTCGATTCCCTGCCGTTCCCTGATCGTGAAGCGGTGCGTTTCGAGCGATATCTCCGGCCGCCGGGCAATATACGCGGCAAACTCCTCTGGCGCGCCACCTCGATCATCTCATCGCGCGGCTGCCCGTTCGGCTGCATTTTCTGCTCCTCGAAGGAATTGTTCGGAAGCCGCGTGCGTCGGCGTTCGGTGGGCCACGTCATGGCGGAGATCGAACTGCTGATCCGGCGCTATCGGATCGACGGCATCTGGTTTCTGGACGATACGCTGCTCGAAGATCGGGACTGGCTGCTGGAACTGTGCGCCGGCATGCGGCAGACCGGTCTGGCATGGGGATGTCAGGCGCACGTCCGGCGCGCGGATGAGGGGATCTTCCGCGAGATGCGTCGGAGCGGCTGTCTGCAACTCGAATTTGGCGTCGAATCCGGCTCCGAACGCATGCTGCGGCGCTTGCGCAAGGGAAGCGATCCGGACGATGTCAGGCGCGCGTTCGCGATCTGCCGCAAGGTCGGCCTCAGGACGCTCGCCAACTTCATGATCGGCATTCCGGATGAAACCATCGAGGATGCGCGGGCGTCGTTGAAGCTGGCGCGGGAGATCCGGCCGGACCATGTCGTGGTGACCTTCACGACCCCGCTCCCGGGATCCGTTCTGTTCGACGAAGCGCTGGCGAAGGGATGGCTTCCGGCGGATCCGGATTTTTCCGAACGATGGATCATCCGGCAGACCGAGTCCCCCGCCGTCACGATCTCGCTCGACGCCGCTTCAATGCAGGCGATCCGCCGGGAATTCGACAATGCCTTTTTCTGGCGCAACATTCGCGGGTATTTCCTCTATCCCGCGTTTCTTTTTGACGTCCTGAGAGACATGACACGACGACCCGGCGGATACGTCTCCGGCATTCGGAAAGCGATCCGCACGAAGCGGCTCGGGCACATCGTCGAAACGATATGGGAAGAATACAATCGCGTGTGACGAAAGGAGATTGCATGGCGGCGGCTCATGGCGAGTATCTGGTTTGTGTCGATGCCGACGGGCGACTTCTCGAACCGCGCCTGCGCTCCGAATGTCACGGCAATCCGGCACTCACGCATCGCGTCGTCCATGTGCTCGTGACCGATGCCTCCGGCAGAATCCTCGCGCAGAAACGATCCGCTTCGAAGGACATTCAGCCCGGGAAATGGGATACGTCCGTCGGCGGACATCTCGACCCGGGCGAATCGCCTCTCGATGCGGCCCGGCGTGAGTGCCGCGAGGAACTCGGGATCCAACCCGAATCGTTCCCCCCGCTCCACAACTATCTCTGGCTGTCGGATCTCGAATCCGAGGATGTCACGACATTTCTGGCTCAGTCGGAGGGGCCGTTCGGGTGTGCGCCGGACGAGATCGATCGGGTTGCGTTTTTCGACTTCGACACGCTGGAGCGGATGGCAAAGTCGGGCGAGCTGACACCGAACTTCCGATATGAACTGTCCCTTTACCAGTCTTCACTCGCGGGTCGCACTCCAACGCTGCTCCGGTATCCGATCCAGTCGATTCTGGGATGTAATGCCTGTCCGCGTCTCGCCCGTTTTCGCTCGTCGATCCAACCCGATCGTCATCATGCAGGCGCAGCGTACTGGAATCGTCCTGTGCCTGGTTTCGGTGACCCCGCTGCGCGTCTGGCTATCGTCGGCCTCGCTCCCGGAGCGCATGGTGCGAACCGGACCGGTCGACCGTTTACGGGCGATTATGCCGGGGAAATCCTGTATCGGGCGCTGCATGCGATCGACAGGAGCAATCGTCCGTCGCCTTCACATCGGGGCGATGGACTGGCTCTCGACGATGTCTTCATCACCAATTGCGTGAAATGTGTGCCGCCCGAAAACAAACCGGAAACCCGGGAGATTCGTCGTTGTGAGGCGTTTCTGGCGTTGGAACTTCAGACATTGCATCGACTGAACACGATTCTGGCTCTCGGAGTCCTGTCCTTCCGATCCGTTTTCCGCATACTGAACCCGCATGCTCGCGTGCCGGAATTCCACCACGGCCGGACCGTTTCGCCGGGTGAGGGGCTCCCGGTGGTCATCGCGTGCTATCACCCCAGTCGAAGGAACATTCAGACTCGATTGGTGACGGCTTCCGAGATCGATCGGGTGGTGGCGGAGGCCGCCCGGATTTCCGGTTGAACAAACCCGTTTGAGTTCCGTAACTCATCAGCAGAGCGATAATGACCGGGAGAGGGAAGAGCTGCCTGGACAGCAGTCGATTCAATCTTGAAAACAGGATTGGATTCAGATATTATCGCTACGCTTTCGGTGTGGACTGCAGAACATTCGGACGCTCGGTTTCCGGCGATCGGAGAGAGAATCGATATGAAGCTGGCTAACGGTTTGATCGGGTGTTTCGTCCTGAGTCTGGCGCTATCCCTGAATGCATTCTGTCAGGAGATCCCATTAGTGGACCCGGACCCGGTTCCGGTTCCGGTTTCGATTGACGACCGTGTCTTCGAATCTCCCCGGGAAGTGGTCGCCGCCGATGTCGACAATGATGATGGTGGTGTCATTCATGTGGCCTGGAAAGAACCGGCGGGATCGACTCCCGACCATTACATCGTCGAAATGGCCGGGCCGGACGGGATCTGGCAGCGAGTGACCGAAACGGTTCTTCTGGATTACGATGTGATGGATTTGCCGAACTTTACCCCGATGTCTTTTCGGGTTGCCGCCGTCTATGGTGACAAAGTGTTCCGCTCCGATGAGGTTACCGGTGCGATGGCGCGCGATCACTGGCTGAAACTGGGAAAGATACCGGTTCTGCTGGCCATCGCCATTTTCATCGCACTTCTCGTCTTCTTCATTATCTCGGCACGCCTTGGCCGCGAATTGTTTGTCCGGCGGATCACCGGATTGAATGCCGTCGAGGATGCGATCGGGCGGGCGACCGAGATGGGCCGGCCGGTGTTGTATGTGCCCGGTACGAGTTACATCGAGGATGTCGCGACGCTGGCAGCCCTGAATATTTTGGGTGAGGTCGCGCGCCGGACGGTGCATTACGATGTCAAGATCATCGTGCCGAATATCGATCCGATCGTGTTCGCGATCGCGCGGGAAATCGTCAAGGAGACATACAACTCCGAGGGCCGACCGGATGCTTTCGATCCGGATTCGGTCTTTTTTATGGTCCCCGAGCAGTTCGCGTATGCGGCGGGCGTCAATGGCATCATGGTCAGACAGGAACCGGCGACGATATTTTTCATGGGATGGTTCGCCGCCGAATCACTGATCATGGCCGAAACCGGCGCATCGACCGGAGCCGTTCAGATCGCCGGCACGGATGATCTCGGACAGTTGCCCTTCTTCATCACCGCGTGCGATTACACGCTGATCGGAGAAGAACTCTATGCTGCTTCCGCCTATCTCGGAAACGAACCGATCCTCCTGGGTACGCTCAAAACCCAGGACTACAGCAAACTCGTTTTCATCATCGTCATGGTGATCCTGACCGTTTTGGGACTCATCTTCCCGCATCTCGATGTCATTTCCTGGATCCAGGTTCGCTGAAAGGCTCTTCGACACGTGCTGAGACCTATTCGGAAACTGAAATTCATTCATGTTTCAAACAATAAGAGGAGGTTCATACCACACATGACACTACACACCATACGCACCGGTTCAACCGGTCGGGTATGGCGTGCGATCATGTCGGGAATTGTGTGTCTTCTAGCCGTCTGCATGCCCTGTGCACCGCATGCGATCGGCCAGGACCAACAGACATCTCAGACAGATGCCGCGCCGGAACCGATCACTGAACCAGTCGCGGGCGATGACGCCGTTCCGGCCGAGCCTGCTCCGGTTCCGACAGTGCCTCCGGGGGCGACACTCCCGGTCGTCGTTGCGATGGATGTCCCGAGCGACACGGGTAATGCGATCTCGATCCGCTGGCCGCATGATGTGTCTCAAGCGAAACCCGATGCCTACATCCTCGAGATGCAAACTCCGGATGGTCTCTGGAAACAGGTTACCCGCACCGTTTTGACCTCCTATCAGGTCTCCGGAGTTCCCAATTTCACCCAGTTCCATTTCCGGGTCAAAGCACTCTACGGTGAGGCTTCCATGACGTCGGACATCGCCGGACCGATCGAAGCTCGAGATCACTGGTTTCGGACCGGGAAGATGCCGATCGTGGTGGCGATCGCGGTGTTCGTGCTGATCCTGGTCATGTTCATCAATGCGGCGCGACGGGGCGTGGAGCTTTTTGTCCGGAGGATTTCCGGATTGAATGCGGTGGAAGACGCCATCGGGCGTGCGACGGAGATGGGAAAGCCGGTTCTTTATATTCCCGGCACGTCATCCATCGAGGATGTCGCCACACTGGCATCATTGAATATCCTGGGAGAAGTTGTCCGAAGAACTGTCCATTACGATGTCAAGATCATCTGCCCGAACCGCGATCCGATTGTTTACACCATTGCTCGGGAGATTGTCCGTGAGACCTATGCATCCGAGGGACGGCCGGACGCGTTCGATCCGAACTCCGTGTTCTTCCTCGTTCCGGACCAGTTTGCCTATGCCGCCGGCGTCGATGGCATCATGGTCCGGCAGAAACCGGCCACGATCTTCTTCATGGGCATGTTCTGGGCGGAAGCGCTGGTTATGTCTGAAACCGGAGCGGCGACCGGAGCGGTTCAGATCGCGGGAACGGATACGCCGGCTCAGCTCCCCTTCTTCATCACATCGTGCGATTACACACTGATCGGCGAAGAACTCTATGCGGCTTCCGCGTATCTCTCGCGGGAACCACTCCTTCTCGGAACACTCAAAGCACAGGATTACGGCAAGCTGATCTTTATGATCTGCATGGTCGTGTTCTCGATACTGGCCATCGTATTCAATTGGGATCTCTCTCCCTATCTGCTGGTGAAATGAGGTAGGTCATGAAACGAAATCTGCCCTTGTATTTGTTGTTCATCTTCGCGATCTGGGGCGGCATATCGGTCTTCGTGGGCAAGGAATCCGTCCACGAAATCGACAATCTGCTCCGGAACAAACTGCTCCTGATCGTCGGCGCTTTCGCCATCATTCTGGGTCTCGGAAGCCTCATCTTCCACCACATGGTGAAGATCCGGAACAAATCCCGGTACTGGCAATACAGTTACGTCACACTGGTCTCGCTCTTCATTTCATCCTTCATCGGTCTGTTCGGCGGAGTGCGCGGAGAAAAAAGCCTGCCGACGATTTTCGGTGGCTTGGTCCTCCTTGCGCACGATGGCCAGGTATATGCGTTCCAGAACGAAGCGGAAATGGGCCAGTTCAAAGCCTCACCCGATAAATTCGTTGACCCGGCCCGGGCGGTGATGCCGTTGCCTTCAAACGTCGAAGCCCCTCTTTCGCGCTATGCGGCATCATCGTTGCGTGACGAGATCGAACTGCGGGCATCAAATGCGCGCCGCAACGGGATTCAGTTCGAAATGATCAGCCCGGTCACCGGCAAGCCGGTGCCATTTAAAAAAGATTTCAGGATCCATATTCAGCAGCTTTTTGAAGGTATTCTGGTCCCCTGCGGATCCACGATGTTTGCGATGCTCGCCTTCTACATGTGTTCGGCGGCCTACCGGGCATTCCGTATGCGCAACCTGCATGCCGGTGTTCTGCTGGTTTCGGCGTTCATCGTCATGCTCGGCCAGATCCCGCTTGCAACCGCCTACATCCCCGGTGTCTATGAACTCCGCCAGTGGATTCTCGATGTCCCCAACATGGCTTCCAAGCGCGGTATCATGATCGGCGTCGGTCTTGGAGCAGTCGCGACATCCTTCAAAATCATTTTCGGAATAGAACGCGCGTGGCTGGGAGGTGACGAATGAGCAACCGAGTCGAAATTCAGACTGTCTGGCAGAAGATGATGGGTGTCGACCGGCGTGTGATCTATGTCATCGTCGCGCTGGTCATGATCATCCCGATCATCTTCCCGTTCGATCTCCCGATTCGTGTTTCCGAACGTACCACCCAGGCATTGTTCGATGCAGTTGAAAAATTCCCCAAAGAACACAACGCCATGCTGATCTCGGCGGATCTGAGCCCGCAGGATCAGCCCGAACTCTACCCCATGCTCGTGTCACTGCTCCGTCATAGTTTCCACCGCCGTATCAAGGTGCTGGCGATGTGCCTTTACGCCAATTCGCTCGGATTGGCCGAACAGGCCTTTAACCAGGTAGTCAGCGAATTCAACAATCGCGCTACGACCGATGAAGAACGGATCATCTACGGTCGCGACTATGTGTTCCTCGGATGGAAACCCCCTCCCATCGTTCCGATTCTGGGTCTGGGTGAAAACATCTTCGATGTATTTCCGAAAGATTTCTACGGGAATGATCTGAATCTTCAGCCGATGATGACGAACATCAAGAGTTACCGCGATATGGACATGATCGCATCGATCGCGGCGAACTCACTGCCCATCACCTATGTGGCGTACGCGCAGGCTCGCTACGGCATCAAAGTCACAGCGGGTGTCACGGCCGTGTCTGTCGCGGACTTCTACCCGTATCTCGACTCCGGACAACTCACCGGCATGATCGAGGGCATGAAAGGCGCCGCGGAATACGAAAAACTTGTTCAGGAGAAGTTTTCGGATCAGGAACGCCGGATGGCATGCGAAGGTATGAGTGCTCAGTCGACCACACATATCGCCATCATCCTCATGGTGATTCTGGGCAATGTCTGCTACTTCATGCAGCGCCGGCACGAAAATCGGAGGGGAGTATGAACATCGCAACCGAATTCTGGACTTGGAATGCCGCCATCCTGACTATCGCCATCTTCTCCTTTCTATGGCGTGACAATCCACTTTATCGAATCGCCGAGCATCTCTACATCGGCGTCGCGAACGGCTACTCGATCACTCTGACCTACTTCAACGTCGTTGTTCCGATGATGATCGATCCGCTGGTGAATGCAGGAAAAATGGTCAAACAGGACGGTTTTTCCACCGCGGTGCTGAATCCCTTCAACGATGCCAACTTCTTCATCATTCTTCCGATGATGGTCGGTGCGCTGTACATCACACGCTTCATCCCGAAGATTTCCTGGATGGTGCGGATCCCGATCGGATTGACGATGGGGTACTATACCGCTATCTCGATTCCGGCATCCTTTGAAGCCGGCATCCTGCGGCAGCTCGAAGCGTCCATCGTGACACGCGCACAGCTCGCCGAGTTCTGGCCCGGTTTCTGGACCATCGTCATCCTGCTCTCGACACTCGCCACGCTGATCTATTTCTTCTTCTCGACCGAACAGAAGGGTGTTCTGAGGCCAATCAGCAACTTCGGTATTCTGATGGTCATGATCGGATTCGGGGCTTCCTTCGGACTCACCGTCATGGCTCGTATTTCGCTGGCCATCGGCCGTTTCATCTTCCTCTTCAAGGATTGGCTCGGGGTAGTCAGTTGAGATGAATGTCCCATCACCCGGAAGGATGCACAAGTGCCCGATCTGTGCGCATGTGTCTCCGGTACTGATCGACAAGGCAACCGATTACGCCTACTGTCCGGTCTGCCTGTTTCCGATCCGGAAGGACTCTTCCGTCCCGCTGGGTGATGCGACATTTCCCAAGTTTCTGGGATTATGTAAAAAAAGAATGATCGCTGTATTCTGGGCGCCCTGGGCTCCGGGCGCCCGGGATTTTATCCCGCTGTTCGACATCACGGCACGCGCATTCCAGGACAAAACGATCTTTGTGTCGATCGATATCTCCGACAACCCCGAGATGAATCGTTTTTACGGCATCGAGATCCTGCCGACCGTTCTGGTGTTTGAGTATGGCAGGGAAATCAATCGTCTGCTCGGTGCCGTGTCCGCATTCGATCTCGAACGCCTCGCAAGTGTTTGATCTTTAATCACCTTAGCTTATCTCATTGAATTATTAACTTCATATTCTTATGCTGAAACCAGTGATGCTTCGTATAAGGAGGTTGTTATGGTGAATGTTGCTGGCTCGAGATATCGCATTGTGTTGGTGTCCTTCATCCTGATGTCGATCGGGTCTGTCTTGTTCGCACATGACTGGACAATCGAAACGCTGTGGAAACCCGATGCTATGGACTCGTACATCGTGAGTATGTTCGCGGTCGATCATCAGAATCAACTCCATGCAGCAATCGCACTCTCTGACCGTGAGGGGACATTGGGCTATTTTCTGAGTTACTTTTCACGGGTTGGCGATGAATGGCAATCTGAAATCGTATCGGATTTGCCCGACTCGGCTTGTGACATCCATCTTTCTTTTGACTCGAGTGACACTCCGCATATCATATGCTTCGATTCGATGGGCATCCGCGTCTTCAAACGGGAGAGTGCGGTGTGGCATTCCGAGATCGTGGAAACGGATGTCGACAGGATCAACAGGATCTACGCGTGTATGTTCGATTCGAATGATCGCATGCATGTGGTGTTCGGAGGCCGTGCTAATTCACTCCGGCACGGGATTTGGATGGATTCGATCTGGACATCGCAACTGATTGATTCCGAATCGTATTCAGCAGAAGCAGCCATGGGAAGCGATGATGTAATCAGAATGGTTTACGTAAAGTACATACCGCGGGAGACACTTTATTACGCAACGGTGAGTACAGAGGGGATGGTTGTAAATACTGAATCTGTGGGTCAGAGCCCGCTTGTTGGCTCATGGGCGATTGCATTGGACAGTGCGAATAATCCGTATGTGGCTTACGCGCTTTTCACGGAAACGGCGGATCAGATGTATTTGTCGTATCAGGAGGGCGGAACCTGGTACCATGAACCTTTTTACAGCGGCTCACGAGATGTTCTGTCGATGGTTATTGACGGGGAAGACGCACATGTGATCATTCTCGGCGCCGATTATGCATTAACGCATTTCTACCGCGAAGCAACGATATGGAACGAGGAGCATCTGGATACTGATTTTAACTCACCTTGCAGGGCTTGGTTGTCAGGAGGAACCGGGATGCTCCGCCTGGCATACCAGAACTATCCTGACTTGCGGTATCTAGAACAGAATGATGATTCCTGGACCGGAGAATATATCGCCTGTTCTGCGATCAATGGATACCTGCCGTCACTTGCTGTCGATTCATCCGATCATTTGTATATCAGCCACTCGCTTGTGGGTGACTCTGCCTGTCCTGTCCATATTGCATTTGATACAGATTTATCGGGCGATTGGAATTCAACGATCGTGGCTGACAAAGGAATGGAGTCTTCGATAGCTATCGCGGCCGGTGATCAACCGGTGATGGTGATTGCGGGTGAGGAAGCGCTTCAGTTTGGGCGTATGGTCGCGGGACGGTGGGAATTTGAGACTCTCATGTCCGGTGGTCCCTGTACGGAAACCAACATTGCGGTTGGTCCGGACGGCACGATCGGCATCAGTTTCGACCAGAGATCACCGGAGTCACGACATGTGACGTATTATGCATATAACACAGGTGAAAACTGGACGATCGAACCGGTCGCTGAATATGAATTCTATGCTCTCCCGACAAAACTGCTCATTGATGCACAGGGAGTTCCATGGTTGAGTCATAGAATGGAAGACGCCAGCCTCAGATGCCTCTACCGGAGCGAATCCGGATGGGTTGTTGATCTGGATCGTTCCGAGGTGGAAGCCTTCGATATGGAACTGGATCGTGGGGGAAGGATTTGCATTGTCTATCAGCAAATTTACTGGCCCACGTTGTATTTCATGACACGAACTGCCTATGGCTGGGAATACGAAGCGATTCCGAACCGGGATTATTACGAATTTCCGGATCTCGTTTTCGATGTTCAGGGTAATCCGCATATTATGTTTCATAAAAGAGTGTTTTCCACCGATCAGTGCTCAATTGAACACTTTTACAAATACAACGGAACCTGGTCATCGGAAAGAATCGTCGATCGAGTAAACTGCTCCAGCGGGAGCGATTCTGTGATCGATTCATCGAATGTGCTGCATGTGGTTGATGGTGATTTATACGGAATCGACGCTTTCATCCACGCCTCGACGCAATTGTCGCCTCCCACTCTGCCGACGCCTTCAGCACCTGTGACCGGTGTTGTCCTCGAGATGCCGTCGCATCGATTCTCACCGGGTGATCCCTGTTATCTGAAAGCCACTCTGGGATCTGATCACGCGACTCCGGTCGATGCCGCATTGTTCGTCATTCTCCAGATCGGCTCGGAATATTGGTTTCATCCGACATGGACGCATGATCTGGACTGGCAACCGGTCACACTGATCCATGGCCATAGCGACTGCATGATTCTGCCCATGTTCGACTGGCCGGATACCGGCAATGCGTCTCTGGACGGGATCACCTTCTGGGGTGGTATGATGAACGCCTCACTGACCGAATTGCTCGGTGGCCCGGATGGAATCAGTTCCTGGACATTCGGTTTCGGACCGAGATGAATCACCGATCCCGGGACTCTGAATCCTGGTCGGTCTTGTCGGATGGGCTCAGATTGAACGTGGCGACATCGTCACGGTCATAAGCCAAGCCCAGAATGATGTGTCCGAATTTCTCGCTGATCCGGCGGATTTCCCCATGGAGACTGACGATCCGGTCATTCATGTTCAGATGCAGTCGAACTCTCCGCCCGACATTCAATGCTTCTGTACCGAGCGGATGAAATTTGATCCCGATTCCCTCGCTGGTGATATCCGTGATCTCGCCTTCGTGCTCGATGCTGAACGTGACCGATATCGGCTTCGTCAGCTGCTTGCGCTCGATTTCCCGGCGTTCCTCGATTGTTTTCCCCTCCTGGATGTTCAATAGCTTCATCAGATTCTCCATGTGCCGCTCCTGTCTCCGGATCTCCGGCCGGCCGCTCGGATCGTGAATCCCATGCCCCCAGCTGGATTTTCCGTCAAATTGATGGAAAATTCCAGTGCGGAAAAAAAATAGTCCGGAAGATGGCTGCACCCGAGATGTGTGATCAGACGTGGATCGGGTATCTGCATCTTGACGTCTCGCACCAAACGCCTATACTCAAGCAGTTGGGGAGTTTATGGCGCACGGAAACATCAAGGAAGCTCAGAAACTGGCACAGCGCGGAGAATATCTGGATGCCGGTGATTTGTTCCGGGCGGCCGGTGAATTTGAAAAAGCTCTCGATATGTATCTCAAGGTCCGCGCGTATCATCGCTCCGCCCCGCTCCTCGAATGGCTCGGTCGCAACAAGGAAGCGGCACGGCATTTCGCCAAAGCGGGGCAGTATGCTAAATCCGCCGAGATGTTCAAGGAGATCAAGGACTACTATCAGGCGGGAATGATGTACAAGGAAGCCGGCATTCCACTTCTTGCGGCTGAAATGTACATGCTTGCGGATGCTACTTCCGATGCGGCGACCATGCTCGAAGAAGCTCAGGATTACATCCGGGCGGGACGACTCTACTTTGAACGAGGGATGTATGGCAAAGTGATCGCCTGTTTTGAGCGCATCCTCGAGAATCCCTATTACGAGAACAAAACGGATGCCTCGGGACGTCTGATCAAACAGGATCTTGCGGTCCAGTGTGCCCGAGCTTATGAGCAACTGAGGAAGTATCAGACAGCGGCGGAATTGTTTTTCAGGGCCGGTGAGATCGACGAAGCTGTCCGCGTCTCACGGATTGTCGGTGATCTGGCGCAAGCCGCTCGGTATCTCGAATCCGTCAACCGGTGGGAAGAAGCGGCTTCGATTTACAATGAACTGGGGGAAATCAACAAAGCCCGTTTCCTGCAGATCCAGAAGTTACTGTCGGAAAACGAATTCTCGAAAGCGGCTGTTCTGGCGGATGACAGCGGCGAATTCAAGATCGCGGCGGAGGCGTACGAACTATCGGGCGAGTTTGCCAAAGCGGGGGAGATGTATCGGTTGACGGATCGACCGCGAAAAGCAGCCGAGATGTTCCTGCGCGCCGGGCGCCTGCTCGATGCCGCGGTTCTCTCCGAACAACTCGGCGACACCAACCAGGCGGCGGAACTTCGCGAACAACTGGGTGAATACGATAAAGCTGCCGATCTGTACGCATTGGCGAACGAACCCTATAAAGCCGGCCAGTTGTATCTCCAGCTCAATAACCTCGATCTGGCTATCCAGGTTCTGCAAAATGCCTGGTCACAAGGAAGTCGCACGGTCCCTATTCGCAATCTGCTCGGCCAGGCGTTTCTCCGCCGCGGCAATTTTGATCTCGGATACGATAACTACCTGAAATACCTCCTCGAAGAGGAAGTCTCAGCTGATAACATCGATGTGTATTACGAACTGGGATGTGGATTCGAATCCCGGGGACAACCGGAACGCGCGGTGAAGATCTTCGAGAGAATTTCGGCGTTCGATCTGGGCTATCGACAGGTCAGGACCAAACTCTCCCAACTCGCACACGTTGCAAGGGACGGCAGGACGCGCCCGACGACCACGTTCCCGCATCAGTTCGCGGCGGGATCGATCGTGGCGGAACGGTACGTCATTCGTGAGCGGGTCGGGGCAGGCGGAATGGGCGTCGTGTATCGGGCATTCGACCAGGAACTGTCCAACGAAGTCGCTCTCAAAGTCCTCAAGCCCAAATACGCAAACGATTCTGAAATGATTCACCGATTCAAACAGGAAGTCAATCTCGCACGCAAAGTCCATCACGACAATGTCGTGCAACTGTACGATTTTGAAAAGGTGAACAACCTTCTGTATATCTCGATGGAGTTCTTCCCGAGCCGGGATCTGAAGGCGATGATCCGCACCGAAAAAACCTTCGATATCGACACCGTCATCCAGGTCATGACGCAGGTCTGCGCCGGCCTCTGGGCCGCTCACCGCCTGGGTATCGTCCATCGCGACATCAAACCTCAGAATATCCTGATCAACGATGCCGGCATCGTCAAACTCGTGGACTTCGGGATCGCGATGGTCATGGGACTCACCAAAGACAGCGATTCGGACTTTGTCGTCGGGACACCTGAATACATGAGTCCCGAGCAGGCAAAGGGGGAATCGACCGATACACGCAGCGATATCTATTCGCTCGGAACGATTCTGTACGAAGCATGTGTCGGATCACCGCCCTTCACGAGCCCCGATTCGTTCAAAGTCCTGGTGGATCAGGTCGAAACAGAACCGATCCCACCCATCGAACGCCAACCGGATCTCCCGCGATGGATGAACGATCTCATCATGAAATGTCTCGAAAAGGGTCCCGATGATCGCTATGAAACCGTTCAGGAAATCGAGCGTCAGTTGGCAACATGTGGTCTGGCCGACCTGATGCTCCACTCGGATAACGAAGAAGACGACTGATACCCGGATTACATGTGGTTCAGGATCGGGTGTTTTCCCGGTGCGCTTCGTCTTTTCGGCGACAGGCTTCGAGCAGAATACCCATGGTTGGTTGATTGATCGTCTTCACGGGACTGGGGACATCATTCTGAAATTCGAATTGTCCATCGGTGAGATACATCAACACCATCAGGGCCGAAAAGGCATCCTCGTTCCCCACCTGAGCATGGACGATTTCTCCATCCTCAAAATAGACATGCCCCATCCCGACCGCGGCATCTCCGACAATCGTAAGCACACCCGTTTTCAGACATTGATTCAACGTCTGAATGACTTCCAGAAGAGCGAGGCTGGAGAGTGTACCGGAGAAACCAGAATCACTGAAGCGGATTCCGAGATCCGCATCAACCATCGTCTCCTGACTCGCCATCCGAACCCGTTCCTGCAATAAATGCTTCTCGACATCCATCGGCGTCGCGGCCCTGACGTAAAACTCGTATGCTCCGATCTTCAGCAGATCCCCGTCCTGAAGCTTTTCCTGTTCGATCCGATCATTGTTGAGGTAGGTACCGTTGCGGCTTTTGAGGTCTTTCAGGAGAAAATGATCTTTTTCCCATCGGATCACGGCGTGTTGGCGTGACACGAGCAGGTCATTGAGCACAACGTCGTTGTATTTTTCCCTTCCGATCGTTGTCGGTTGCTGCTTGTTCAAGCGAATGGTCTTGGCCTGGTGACTGACCAGAAAAAAACTTGTCTCCGTTCCCTTTCGGCTCACAATCAAATCCCCCCAAGGAAATCGATCAGGCGTATCCTACACCAGACCTCGCACAACGGCAAGATGATGGAATCCGCCAATAATCGCTTAAAAGGATCATTCACGCGCCATGCGCATCTCGGTGACCCCGCCGTCGTGCGCCGATCCGCACAATAATCTGAGTCTGCGGGGAACAACGATCAGGTTCAGCGATTCTGCGAACAATGCCGCAGGATGAAGGGTCGGAATCCCCGTCGCCTGCTCGATCTGGAGTCTGCACGTTCCGCATGAACTCACAACCAGATCCGGTGCCGCTCGGCGGATTTCTATGAAAAGCGATTGCCCGATCCGCATCGACATGTCGAATCGATGCGATTTCATCCCATAGGTGCCTGAGATTCCGCAGCAGCGCGGAGAGAGATCGATCAGATCCAATCCGGGTATCATTCTGAGCAGTTTCCCGGGTAACCGACCGATCTTCTGAGCGCGCAGGTGGCACGGTTGATGAACGGCAACACGGTATGACAACGGCTTGAGCGACATGTCGAAGAGACCGTTCCGGATCAAATCCTCCAACCACTCGTGCAGATCCCGAACCGCGTCACCGACCGCTCTGGATTCCGGTGAATCCAAAATCTCGGGATAATGATGCTTCAAAGCCATCGCACAACTCGGCGACCCCGTGATGATTCGATACCCGCCCTGCACATACTCGGAAAGAATTTCGACGTTTCGAACCGCATCCCCGCGAACCGCATCCATATCCCCGATCTCGATCCGCGCAATCCCGCAACACTCCGTTCGCGGAATCAGCGGAAGAACATCATGGTGCATCATCAGCGACAGAATGGCGGCGCCTTCCCCTTCCGGATCGTTATAAATCGCGAAACAACCCGGGAAATATACGACCCGGCCACCGTTGGCCGGAGGTGAATCGGGGTAACTGGAATGAACTGTTTCCAGCGGATGCTGAGCGAATGCCGGAAGCCCTCGACGGGCATCGATCCCGGCTACAACATCGAGTGTCCTGCGAAACAGGGGCGAAGAAAGGAGACGGTTGGTCAGATCCGGAAACACCGCACCCGATGCTGCGATTGCCCGCGTAGACGCCATCCACTTTTCCGGCACCGGAATGCCCCAGTTCCGAATGTGATTGTGTTTGGCCTGACGCACGAGATAAGCCACGTCGACACCTGAAGGGCATTCCGTCAGGCAATTCTCACAGCCGACACATAAATTGAAAATTTCGTTCTCATCCGGGCCGATTCCCCAATACTTGTCTATTCGGGGCTCGAGAAGGATTTTCTGGAGCAGGTTGACTTTCGCGCGTGGTGAAGCCTGCTCGTTCTGCGTGGCCAGGAACACCGGACAATAGGATCGGCACGCACCGCAGCCGCTGCACCTGAACAGATGAGCCAGGACGGTTTCCCGGGTGAGATCCGAAAAAGCGGTCGAATAGCAGCGTGATTCGAGGAGTTTCATGCTGTCGGTGATGGTTTGACCATCGGCCCCGACGATTTTTCCGGGATTCAGTATGCCATCCGGATCAAATGCCTTTTTTATCTCGATGAATGCCTCATACGCAGGCCCCATCATCTTCCTGAGATAGGGCGTACGCAGCAGTCCATCCCCATGTTCACCACTCAGACTCCCTCGAAACTCGAGGATGAGATCCGCGACGGATGCCGCGATACGCTCCATACGGAGTTCAAACTCAGGGTCGCTCATGTCGAAAAACGGATTCACATGAATATTACCGTCTCCGGCATGCCCGAAAATGACACCGGTCACGTCGTTTTTCCTGAAGATATCATGCAGCCCCGGAATGTAAGCGGGAAGATGCTCGACAGGCACCGTGCCATCTTCGATGAAACGGATCGGTTTGAGCGGATACGGTGTCCGATTCAGAATCGGGCTTGCGGCATTCCGAACCTTCAGCAACTTCTCTTTTTCGTCCCCATGGGTCGCCCGCCTCGAACTGATTGCCGGTTTTCCCGGGCCGCAGAACATGCGTTCGAGAGTGTCGAGTTGCTCCGAGATCCGATCCGGATCATCTCCGTCGAACTCCACGAGCAACATGGCTTTGAGATTCTGAGGGAATGGAACGCCCACCTCGAACGCGCTTTTTCTGACAAGCCGGATGAAGGTGTCTTCCATGATTTCCAGCATGCTGGGCTGCAAGGGGCGGACGTCGAGAACCGACTGGCAGGCGGCTTCCAGAGAATTGAAAAAAAGGAGGCAGAGACCGTCGTACAGGGGTTTGGGGCTGAGTCTCAGCTCGATTCCCGTATACAACGCCAGTGTGCCTTCGGATGCCGCGAGCAGCCCGGCCAGGTCCAATCCGCCGTCCGGG
The DNA here is from genome assembly GCA_937951895.1 of uncultured bacterium. Classification (GTDB taxonomy): domain Bacteria; phylum CSSED10-310; class CSSED10-310; order CSSED10-310; family CALFER01; genus CALFER01. Next base: position 81,954 of record CALFER010000038.1, on the reverse strand, counting down.
TGCAGCACATCACCGATCAGATACCCACTCGCATTTTTTGTCGTCTGGGGAAGGTGCGTGATCAGGTCTTGATCATGCCGGGTCAGAATCTCCCGGATGCTCGGAATCAACCGGTCGAGTTCGCTGTCTGAGCCGACGGTTTCCTTCATGTCCCGGGAGATCCGGTACTCGCGTCCGGACGCCAGAACCGCTGTCAGGGATTCGATGTGCTGACGGGTCGATCCGTATTTCAGCGAGTGCGCACCTGCTGCGTTGTTCGCGACCATTCCGCCGATTGTGCAATACTGATGACTCGATGGATCGGGCGGGAAATACAGACCATGACGGCTGACGGCCCGTTGCAGATCGTTCAACACGATTCCGGGTTCGACGATGATGCGGTGGTGATCGGCATCGATCGAAAGAATTCGATGCATATATCGCGAAAAATCGACAATCAACCCCTGCCCGAGAGCGGATCCGGTGAGACCGACTCCTGCGCCTCGCGCCGTGATCGGAATCCCGTAATCATGGGCAATGGCGACAATTGCAGCAACATCGTCTCCATCCTTCGGCATGACCACACCAAACGGACGGATGCGATAATTGCAGGCGGCGGTCGAATACTGGGTTAACGTGTAGGGATCGAAATGCGCATCTCCCTTGATTCGTGCCTTGAACGCTCGAAGCAGCTTCTTTTCCAGCCTGTGACTCGGTTTGAACATCAGCGTCTGATCTTTCGTCCAAGTCGGTGTTCGACGGAATCGATCTTCCCCTGGAGTCGTCCCGAACAACCCTTCCTGTCGTCGATTCGGATACTCGTCGTGACCCGTTCGTTGTTCTCGAGAATCAGTTCGTGGCACTGGCGGATCAACGCCATGATGTCATCCCAGGAACCCTCGACGATCGTCCCCATCGCATGTGTCTGGTAGGGAAGCCCACTGCGGTCGATCCGATCGATGATTGTCGCAATCTGAGCGCTCAGAGATACAGAAGATCCCATCGGTGAAACGGTGAATTCGCAAATCATATGTCTCCTGGTCCGGGCGAATCGAATCAGTCGCCGGTTGTCAGATAGGGCCAGAGATCACTGGCAGTGCCTGTCACATCGACGGCCTGCAGTTGGATCAGATAATCGCCGGCGGGCAGGCTGCCGGGCGAGAGAGGGATTCTCAAACCGAAGACACCGTCTCCGGGAGAGAAATCGTCATTCATACCGTCGTCCCGCAAAAACACTCCCGTCGCGATCCCGTTGATGAAGATCTCGACCGACGAGACAGGATGAATCCCCTGGGTCACCGCGACGATTTTCAGCGTCCCGCCGCTCGCGGCCGAAACACGCGAATCCAGGTATCCCGCCATGAAAATGTCCGGTGCGTCCGCTTGCGCCGCCGGTGCCCGTGTGGACGCGCTGAGCCACCAGGATGGAATGTCCGGTGACTCGAATCCCCCTGATCCGCCTGAGACTGAAAGAAGCGGCCAGGGCACGCTGTCGTACCCGTCCCGGTCGGATGCGACGATCCGGAAAAGCAGCCGGAGAGGTGTTCCTGCCGGAGCATATCCTGCCGGTGAAAGTTCCAACTGATAGCCGTACAGACCATCACCCGCCCCGAAATCCCCATGCTGGCCATCATCCTCTAACTCGAACAGCGGTAATCCGGCATAGGACACCTCGACTGCATCCACGTTCTGATCCGGATCAGTGATCCATGCAATGAACTGGATGCGACCGCCTGTGGCGATCCGGTAATGGGTCGATCCGAAGCCGGCCATCTGAATGACCGGTTCGACCGTCGGATGCGGCGTCGGTGTGATCGTTGGTGTCGAGGTTGGTCCCGTGGTCGGTGTGGCTGTGGGTGAGGGGGGCGGCGCTGAGCATGTATTGGCGTTCCCGGCCGTCGGAAGATCGGTCAGCCAGTTTGATCCGAGATTGACATCGTGGCCGTTCGGACAAAGGTTGATCGATTCCCCTTCGACGGCTGCCTGGGCGAAATCGCCCTCCGTCCAGATGCCGGCCGAAACCGCACTCGATTCCCATGTCTGACCACCGGCACCATACTCGATGTAATCGATGAGAGTGGATGAGCCATGCGTGGTCGAATTGAACAGGGCGATGAATCCTGTCGTATTGCCCATGTTCGAGGATGCCCCGGTGTACAGATCGGTCTCGGTGTCCGTCCCGGACGTGTTGATGTGAATCGTGACATAGGAATCCGGATCGAGCGTGAATTCCGGGAAGGTATAGTAGGCGGCATCATCTGCTTTGAGATCGTATCCGGTCAGATTGACCGGCGTGGAACTGTTGTTGTAAAGCTCGACAAATTCAAAACCGGTATCGCTGCCTGTCGGGTCGGGGAACAGTTCGTTGATGACGACGCCGAGACGAAGGCTGGGGGTCGAGGTTGGCGAAGGGGGAGGCGTCGTGGTCGGCGATCCCGGTCCTGTGGTCGGAGTGAATGTCGGGGGGGATGATTCACAGTTCACCGTCAGCAGTGTCGGTGCACAACCGTACCAATCCGACGCGCTGTCGGTATCGTTTCCGTCCGGATCCAAATTCAAGGAGAGACCTTCCTCGATATCCGCGGCGGTATCGCCCGCCGTCCAGATACCGGCACTCACCGCCGTGCTCTCCCAACTCTGCCCGCCTGCCCCATACTGCATGAAATCCCGGATCGTGTCGGCGGAATGAACCGAACCTGTGAACAGCACGATGCTGCCGGCTGTATTACCCATGTTCGAAGATGGACCTGTGAATAACTCGGATTCCGTATCCGTTCCCGACAGATTGATATGAACGGCGACTCGCGATCCGGATCCGAGGATGAACGACGGGAAAACATAGTAAGGAGCTCCGTCCGGTTTCAGTTCGTATCCGGTCAGATCGACAGGCAGCGCGCCTGTATTGATCAGTTCGATCCACTCGAGACCCGTATCGGTGCCGGCCGGGTCATAAAAAACTTCATTGATGGAAACCGGAAATTCGACAGGGGGCGAGGTTGGAGTCGGGGTGGGCGGGGAGGTTCCTGTGGGTGTCGGGGTTCTTGTCGGTGTCGGCGTCCGTGTCGGGGAGGGTGTCGCGGTTCGGGTCGGGCTGGGGGAGAGTGTGGGCGTGGACGTTGAAGAAGGAATGGGCGTCGGTGTGTGTGTGGGAGGATTTCCGGTCGATGTCACGGTCGGTGTTGCCGACGGTGACGGTGGTTCGGTCGATGTGGGAGTGGCGGTCAGGGTGGCGGTGGGTGGAGCCGTCGGTGTCGCCGTCGGAGGTGCGCAGTTGGGGTCGAGGGGACTGGGTGTGCACTGCGACCAGTCGGAACTCGAGTTCGTGTCGACGGAATCCGGGTACAGATTGACCGAGAATCCTTCGGGTGCATCCGCGATGGCATCGCCGGACGTCCAGATCGTGGCCGCGACGGCGGCGCTTTCCCACTGCTGACCGGAAGTGCCGTACTGCATGAAATCGACGATGTTGGTCGTCGCATGCACTCCGGAAAACAAGGCGACGCTGCCGGATGTGTTGCCCATGTTTGTGAGCGGTCCCGTGAAAAACTCGGTGGGAGTGTGCGTGCCGTCGAGATTGTTATGAACGAGGATCCGGCCGTTTCCGGGGATGGAAAAAGCAGGAAAGGTGAAGTAGTTGCTGTCGGCCAGCTTGAGTTCGAAGCCGGTGATATCGATCGCGGAAGGGGAGGTATTGACGATTTCGACGTATTCTGATCCTGTATCGGAGCCTGACGGGTCGTACAGGACTTCGTTGATGGCGATCTGAGCGATGGCGGGTGAAGCGATCAGGAGGACGACGATCGGCACCAGGGCAGAACACACTCTGGGAATGAAGAAGCGAAAAGAATCCATGACCAAACCTCCTCGAGCGGACCGACCAATGGGACATGGGTTTGAATCGTGCACTGCAACGAGAAAATATTCTATCATGGAATCCGTGTTTTTGTCAATCCGTCGCGGATTGGAAACGCTTGCTTCTCAAGAGTTCGGAAACGCATTTTCGCAGGTTGACAACAGGCTGCCGGATGCCGAATTGCCCGCTTGACGAATCGGCATGACTCCTGTATAGTCGCCTAATGATGGCTTGCAAAAATGACGTAGCTTGAGATATATAGGAACCTTGCAGCGTTCTTCAAAGGAGATCGGGCCCATATGGTATTTTTCAACTACGCATCGATGGAAATGTCGGCAAAGATCGTGTATTACGGCCCGGGTCTCTGCGGCAAAACGACAAACCTCAAGTGGATTTTCAATCAAATGCCGCAGGCTCGGCGCGGAGAGATGGTTTCTTTGGCGACCGAAACGGATCGAACGCTTTTCTTCGATCTGCTGCCCCTGAGTCTCGGCAAGGTTGGCGATTTCACCACGCGTATCCAGTTGTATACGGTCCCGGGCCAGGTCTTCTATAACTCCACACGAAAACTCGTGCTCAAAGGCGTCGATGGGATCGTCTTCGTTGCGGATTCCCAGGAACCCATGCTCGATGCCAATATCGAAAGCCTCGAAAACCTCCAGGAAAATCTCAACGAACAAAAACTCTCACTCCGCAAAATCCCCTGGGTCATCCAATACAACAAACGCGATCTCCCTGGCATTCTCCCGGTCAACGTCCTCAACCGGCATCTCAATTTCATGGATGTCCCATTCTATGAATCCGTCGCCATGTCCGGTGCCGGTGTCATGGAATCTCTTGCCGGGATCGCCAAACTGACACTCAGACATCTCAGAAAGAAAGCCGGAGAGGATCTGGCGGAAGATTCACCCGAAATGAAACTGTTCGAAGAGGAGCTCTTTCGGGCGCTTGGAGGTGACGTCGCTCAGGTAGCCAAACCGGTTGTTCCCGCACCTGAACCGCCCCGAATCGTTCCTCCGGTCGCATCGCGACCCACTCCGGAGAAGACCACCCCTCCACAGGTTCCGCCCCGTCAAGTCCCGGAACCGGAAGTCGAACTTGCTCCACCCCCTCCGGGTCTCGAAGAAGACGACTCCATTCCGTTCGATGAAGAACCCGTTGCCGCTCCGGTCGCACCACCCCGGCCGGTTCCGGAACAGAAGGTCACGATCCATGCTTCCGCCCCGGCTGTCTCCATACCGGTGGGCACCCGGCCGGGAACCGAAGCCGAAGGTCATGTCATCGACAAGGATGTCGTTCAGAAAATTCGTATCCCGATCAAAGTCTCAAAAGACGACGACGTCTCGCACATCAACCTGAATCTCAAACTCGAAATCGAATGCGTGCTGGTCTCCGAACTGGAAAAGCGACAGGAATCCCGTGCCGAGAAACTGGCTACCAAGGCACTCGAAGATTTCCTGCTCGGGAAAACCAAGAAAAAACCATGACCGCAAGGCCGGGAAAAGCTGTCATCTCAAAGCGATTTCTGCTCATGTTCGGCATCTGCTCGGCTCTGTTCATGACCTCCGTGTTGCTGGCTGAAGTCTTCATCTGGCAGGACGAAAACCACATCACCAATATTTCGAATATCAAACCGGACTGGTGGACGGATGAGATGTCACAGCAGGAGCAGGGAACCGTCGTGTTCCAGGGAGAATCCACACCGCTGCCTGGTAAATTCGTCGGCGACAAGGAAAACCGCAAGTTCCACCGGATATCCTGCGAACAGATCTACAACCCGCAGGGAAAGATGGCGATCCCACCCGAAAAGATCATCTGGTTCCAGAGCAATGAGGAGGCTCTTTCTCAGAATTTTATCGCGTGCGACCATTGTAAACCGACCAGTGGCGTGAGCGAAAAGAATCAATAGGAGGCGAGTGCGGGCATGGACGATGTAAGACGATCAACCTTCGGACGAGCGATCGTGATCCTATTGTCGATCCTACTTGGTGTGATCCTCGCCTGGTTTGTGATCAAGCCCCTCCTGGGCCTGTTCTTTCTCGTGATCTGGAAATTCAGCGGTGTTGTCGCGTTTGTTTTCAGAGCCCTCCTTTTCATTGCAATCTCATTCGCCGCCATCATGGGGCTGCTGATTCTTCTTTCCTGGCTGATCCGTGAGTTTCTGGACTGATCGGCCCCCCCCGCGCGCTTGAAAACCTCTCCATCTGTCGATCCGTACACCCGCATCATCTGAACGGATCTCCTCCAGCAACAAACAGATATACACGATCTGCTCATCGTCCAATCGCTCCGGGTCGAGTCGATCGATGTAGGGGAGAACTGCGTCACCCTGTTGCGCCAATGTGTGAATGGCTATTCCTGATACGGAAGCGTGTCGCAGCACGACCGAGATCAGAAATTCGATCGCTCGGTCACCGCCTACTTTCCCCAACGCGAGAATCTCACCACGGCGGGGATCCCGATTCTCTGCCTCACACCACCCCATGATACGGTTCGTGAGATCCGGCGGGGCGATTTCCGCCAGCTTCATCATGGCCGTGTCCCGCACGGACTGGGACTCATCCCCCAGCGCTGTGATGACGAGTGAGAGTGCGCGGTCCGGCTGCTTCTGCACGGCTTGCTGCAGCGCCAGATCCCGTACATCCGGTGACGGATCGTGGATCGCCCGGTCATACAGAAATGTGATCGCTTCAGGAGACACATCATACTTCATCGCCAGAAGGGCCTGATAGCGGATCGTCGACGAAGGGTGCCCCATGGCCGTCTGAAGCTGGCTGAAACGAACCAGGGGATTGTTGACGGACAATTCTCGAATCCTCTCCTTGATCGAATCCTCCGAATCCGCTTCAACCCGGCGGGCACCATCCGTGACGACGCTTTTCCCGGGAGCGGTTCGCGATTCAACAATCTGCCGGTAAACGAACACTCCTCCGGCGATGACCCCGGTCATGAACGCCCCTATGAGGATATGTTTCCGCGTTTGCATCGTTGATCAATCTACCTCAATTGCATCCGAAAACTCAACAATGTCATGCCTTGACGGAACTTTCATTTGACAAACCAATCCATAGGATTATAGTCAAATTGGGGATTTCGAGGAAGCAGGAGGGGGGAATGGATCCGGATCGGTCGAACTTGAAGACTCTGGTAGTTGACGATGATGTCATGATGCGGCAGGTCCTGAGTCGCATTCTGATCAAAGATGGTTACGAGATCGATGTGGCGGACGGATCGCAATCCGCAATGAGCAAGCTGACGAATGCCGAATTCGATCTGTTGATTACCGATATTGTCATGTCCGATGGAACCGGTGTTGAGCTCGTCGAACGGGTCCGGATGCTCTATCCGGATATTCTGATCATCGTCGTCGCGACCTACAGCGATATCGATGCCGCCGTGCGCGCCATGCGCCTCGGAGCATCCGGATTTGTGCTGAAACCGTTTCGAATGGACGAAATCCGGATGGCGCTGCGCAGCGCGATCGACAATCGACAGAATCAGGAGGAGCGCAGTCGGCTGAGAATTCTGACGCAGCTCGTCGATGCGGGCAAAGAGATCGCAAGCTCTCTGGATGTGGCAAAACTGGCCGAACGTGTTGTCCAGTATGCGATGCAGGTCACGAATGCGGATACTGCGTCTCTGATGCTGGTGGATCCCGACACGGAGGAACTGTTCATGGCCGCACAGATCGGGCTGGACGACCCCTTTCAGAATGGTTACCGGAAGCCGATCCACGAGGGAATCGCCGGGTGGGCATTGCAACGCTGTTTCGCTCTGAACCTGCGCAACGATCGGCTCATCACACCCGAACTCGGTCACCTGATGCGTCTGGACGGCAAGGTGCTTTCGAGCATTTGCATGCCGATCCTGACCGAAGGCCAGCCTCTCGGAGTCCTGAACGTCAATCGACTTGTATCCAGTCGCAAGCGGGCCTTCGATTCGAGCGACATGGATTTTCTGTCCATTCTGACCAGTCAGGCGGCGGTTTGTATCCGGAACAGCGAACTGTTCATGCAGGTGCAAAAACTATACATCGGCAGTATCCAGGCTCTTTCATCCGCTCTTCAGGCCAAGGATACCTACACCGGAGGCCATTCTGAAAAGGTCGCTTACTTCGCGAAAACGATTGCCGAACGCATGGGAATGTCGCTCACCGAGCAGCGCGAGTTATGGACTGCGGGAATTCTGCATGACATCGGCAAAATCGGAACGCCGGAGGAAATCCTCAATAAAACAACCCTCCTCAGCAGCGACGAATGGGAAATCATACGGAATCACCCGACAACCGGCGCTGAAATCGTCAGCTCGGTTCCGGAACTCAAACAGATCGCTCCGATTATTCGAGCGCATCATGAATGGTTCGACGGGTCGGGCTACCCGGAGGGGTTATCCCGCGAAAGCATCCCGATCGGAGCCCGGATTCTGTCGGTTGCCGATGCTCTCGAAGCCATGACGGCAGACCGGCCTTATCGCAAGAACCGATCGGTCGATCGCGTCCGGTCCGAACTGGTCTCATGCAGTGGTACCCAATTCGATCCCGACGTGGTCCGTTATGTCATCGCCCTGATCGATGATCATGCGCTCACGATCGGGCACATACAAAAAGAGACTTCCCCGATTTGAGGAAGTCCCGGTCCGAATCTGTGCGCGTCGATCAGGCAGGCTCTTTTTCCGAAGAACGGTCTTCGCTCATCCGATCTCGCCGACGATCCTCCCGTCGATCCTCTCTCCGTTCCCGCCGGTCCTCCCGCCATTCTTTTCGGGCTTCCCGGTGATCATCCCGATACGACCGCAGAGCATCCGACTGCTCCTGGGTCAGCAGAGAGCGGATCTGAAAGGAGGACAGCACCGAATCCTTGAAGATGATGCCATGGATTTCGTTCAATCGATCGACGAGTTTCACGATGTCCTTCTCATCGGCCTGTTTCCGAGCCAGCATCGCTTCGTGCAGATCATCCCTGCGAAGATCGCGCTCCGCTTCGAGTGGCGCGACTTTTTCGCGATGATTCTTCCGGATGGCCTGGATCTTGTCGAGTTGCTCGGTCGACAGGCCGATCTCGCGGCCGATATCCTCCACGCGATCCCAGGGCGCATTCAACAACGGCATTCCGGGGCCTTTCATCTCCCGATCCATTCCTCTTCCCTTGCCCATTGCCTGGGTATCGGCACCGAGCAGAGCGATCACGGAGCAGACCATCATCAATCGAATCATGTGTTTCACTGGCACCTCCATCTGGTTGGGGACGTTCTCGTTCCTTGTCCACCCATTCGATACCGGCTGCGTCAGATTGGTTTAACATCGGTATAATTTTTCCCTGAATCTTGCCAAAGGGGTATGTGTGCGCTAGAAAGAAAACAGGAAACGGAGGGTCAGATATGAAGCACACGATTCTTGTCGTTTCACTGGCGATCACGATGCTGTCCATGCCTGGATTCGCACGAATCGGCCATGAACCACTTCTGAAAAACCTCGAGCCGGGGATCCATTTTGTTCCCGGACAACTCTTCATCAAGTTCGATCCCGGGTTATCGATCGACGCGTGCTCGGGTGCGCTGGACGAGTATCGGGCAGGTGTTCTCAAGACATTTCCTCAGATCGGCTGGGTACTGGTTCAGGTGATGGAAGATCAACCGCGCACAATCGAAAAACTGATCGCACGCATGCAGACGGATGAGCGCATTCAGGGCGCGTGCCCGAACTATTATCTCAGGCTGAACTGGAATCCGAACGATTGGTACTGGGTCAACGACCACCTCTGGAATCTCCGGATAATCGGTATGGAATCCGCCTGGGATCTCGATAGCACCCCCCCCCTGCACGGCGGTGACCCCAATGTGGTCGTTGCCGTAATCGACTCGGGATGCGCCTACAAAACATGGACGGATACGGAACATTACGGCGAACCCGTTGAATTCGCTCAGGCGCCGGATTTCGAAAACATCCACATCTGGACCAACCCCGATGAAACTCCCGGGAATGGGATCGATGATGACGGGAACGATTATATCGACGATTATGAAGGCTGGAACTTCGTGTTTGACTCGCCGTTCCCCAGCGATGACGACAGTCACGGCACACATGTGAGCGGCACGATTCTCCAAAGCACAAACAATGACGGCAGCGGAACCGAGAACATGAGGTCGACGGTCGGCATGGCATTCGAAAGCCGACTGATGATTCTGAAAACAGCCGCACGACCGGATGGCACATCCAATATGGATGATGTGGTCGCGGCGATTCTGTATGCCGCTGATAAAGGCGCCGATGTCATCAACATGAGTCTCGGTTCGGGATACGTCGGACAGGGCGCGGGCCCGGAAGTTCAGAAAGAGGCCTGTGCGTATGCGGTCGAACACGGTGTGTTCGTCGCGGCAAGTTCCGGGAACGACGGCGATGTCGGCGGGTGGGATCCGGTGTTCTACGGAGTCGGGTATCCCTCCGGATTCGAATCGGTCGTATCGGTTGGCGCGAGCAACAACGCAGCTGTCACCGGGGATCCCATGTCGGAAACCGTCACGAACTTTTCGCAGTACGGCCAGATGATCGAAGTCATTGCACCGAGTGGTCAATATGATTCACCGGATTATGATTCGAGCGGAACGACGGATCAGATCTACCAGAATATCATTAAAGTCCGGTCTTTCCCGGATATGACACAGTTTGCGATCCGGGGCTGGGTCGGCACGTCGATGGCTTGCCCGCATGTCTCGGGGCAGGCTGCTCTGCTCGTGGCATATGCGCGTGCCAACGGATGGGAGTTCACGCCCGCGGATATCCGGAATCGCATCAACGCGACAGCGGTCGACATCAATCAGGCGTCATTCCCCGGATACGACTACCATGCCGGATTCGGCCGAATCAACGTCCCCGCGTCGATGACGGCCGAACTCGATCCGGAATTGACTGTCCGCCGGGCGACCGTCTTCGAGGGTTCCGGGCAAGGTAACGGCAACTTCAGACCGGAAGCGGGTGAGACGGTATCGCTCAATGTCGATATGATCGCACTGTTCGCTCCGGCGACCGCCATCAGCGCAACCATCACATCGCTCTCGTCATACGTCTCCATCGTCAACGGCTCGGCATCCTACCCCTCAACCCAGACGAACGCGATCTCGCAACCGGTTTCCCCCTTCACGATCAATCTCGCCGCCAATACGCCTCTGCAGCACGACGCAGAGTTCGAGATCACGTTTGTGTGTGCGGAATCTGCTTCCGTGACGCATCGGTTTCATACCCGTGTAACGCCCGCCCGGTTGCTGTTCTGGGATGATGACCGCTACCAGGGGAAGACTACAAGTCTGGATCAACCGGTCCGCGATGCTCTCGCGACCGCCGGAATTCCGTTCGAGGTCTGGAACACGACGCCCAAAGTCGATCCCGATGCGACCGAGCAGTTTTCGTATCCATGGGAACCCCTCGTGAATCTGTCGTTCCCGACATTTGACGATCTGAAGCAGTACGATGCTGTATTGTGGTTCACCGGACAAACCGGGCAGGGCAAGAAAGATCTTCTGAACTATGTGATCCCGCCCATGATTCAATATCTGGACGCCGGCGGCAATCTGATGATTACAGCCCATGAACTCATGTACCGTCTCCATCAACCCCCTGCCAACACCGATGACCTGGTCTGGATCAACCCTGCCGCGGATCCCGGAAATCCGGATCAGTTGGCGGATTATTTCATCTACAACTACCTGAGAATCGCCGGGGTCGAACACGATGATTACTATCAGGAAGTGATGGGCGGAACGGCGGATCCTTTCACGATCGGCACCCATCAGGCGCTGGATATCAACACCTACAACAAAAAACTCGATTTTGACTGGTGGCCGGATAATCTCGTGCCTCGCGAAGACGCCGTCGTGAGTTTTACATCCGGAAATCCGGTCCGTCCCGGAGACGACTATCCGGACATGCAGGAGGCATTCGATGACGACCAGCCATTCAAGGCCGCCAACAATCCGTGCGGAATCCGATACCCCGGCGCCGGCCAATCCAGCCCGTATCGCACAGCGTATCTCGCCTTCCCCCTCGAATCGATGGAAAATCCGGGCGCTGTCATCCAGACCCTGATCCCCTGGTTGCTCGATGGAACCGGACAGACCTCCGACCGGATTCTCGTGGATGTCGATACGAGCCTGAGCATGTATACTTACAATGAACTGACGACTCCGCCTGCCGGCGATCCATTCTCGGTATACGGAATGGTGTTCAACCCATCCGCACCGGTCGAACTCCAGCGCTGGGTGATTCTGGATGTTCTGGGTCAATACTGGTTCTGGCCTGGATATACACCCGATGTGACCTTCCAGACCCGAACCGTACCGCAGGGGTTCTCCTCCGAAAACTTCCTTGCCTTCGAATGGCCTCAGGGAGACTTCGGAACGTTCACCGGCATCCGCTTCTGGTTCGCGCATCTCCGGACAGACGCCGCGGTTCTGGAAGGGGATTATGACTTCTGTGAGTGGGGATTCTTTTAATCAGCCGGACGATTGATCACCGCCCGGGAGTGCAATTTCCCGAGCGGATTTCCTGATTCCGGAATCCGTTTCCTCCAACCCCATGGGTGATGATGATGTGACGATGACCACAGGACGGGGTGTCCTCGGTGATTTCGAGCCCGGCGCGATCATTTCCGGCCGATATCGCATCGAATCATTTCTCGGAAAAGGAGGAATGGGGGCGATCTATCGGGCGACGGACCTGTTGCTGGAAACGCCCGTCGCACTCAAGTTCCTCCTGTCCTCCAGCGACGATCACGTCGAGCAACTGATCAATGAAGTGCGGATGGCCCGCAGCATCACCCATCCCACGATCTGCCGTGTGTACGATATCGGACGAATGGATTCCCTGCATTTCTTCACCATGGAACTGATCGAAGGCGAGGATCTGGCATCGCTGCTCCGGCGAATCGGCAGACTCTCAACCGACAAAGTTCTCGATATCGGCCGTCAACTCTGTGAGGGGCTTGCTGCCGCTCATTCCAAAGGCATCCTGCATCGGGATCTGAAACCTGCCAATATCATGATCGACCGGGACGGTCAGATCAAAATCACAGACTTCGGACTGGCAACCTCGATGGATTGGCTCAGAAGCGATGCCGGACCGATCGGGACCCTGCTCTACATGGCGCCGGAACAATTCAGCGGAGGCGACCTCTGTGAACGCAGCGATGTCTATGCACTCGGAATGGTGCTCTATGAGCTGGTCACCGGACGAACGCCTTTCGAACACCGGGATGTGATCGGTCTGTACCGGGAAAAACTCGAAACTCCGATCGTTCCTCCCAGACATCTCCTCCCGGAAGTGCCGGATTCCCTGCAGAATGTTATCCTGAAAGCGTTGGCACCGGATCCATCCGATCGTCCGACAAGCGCCATTGAAGTCGCATCGCTGCTGCCGGGTGTCAACCCGTTGCATGTAGCGAAACAGGCCGGAGTGACCCCCAAGCCCGAAATCGTCGCTCACGGGGAAGACATGTCCTGGAATACCCGCACTGCACGCCGGCTGATGATGGCGCTGCTCCCGATCCTGCTTGCCGGGATTCTGGCCATCTCCGATCGATCGACCGGGATCGGATACCTGAGTGTTCTGAAGGCTCCGGAGATTTTTGCCGATCGATGTGAGCAGATTCTCAGTGAAATCGGATATGCCGGCGCGGCAACCTGGCACGATTATGGTTTCATGACAAACGCGTATGCCCGGAACCCGAACGAACCGATCCTGTTCTGGTATCTGCAGCAACGGCCCTCCGAGATACCTGAAGCGCTCGCGCGACACCGACACACCGTTCTGGAAACCGACACAACCGATGCCCGTGTCCTGATGCTCCTCGATGTTTCCCGACACCTCACACTGCTGGATGTCGATATCCCCGTGCGGTTGGATGCGAAACCCGCCGCACCGGTCGACTGGAAACACCTCCTCGAAGTCTCGGGAATCGACCCTGAAACGCTTCAGGTTTCTGACAGGTCCCCTGCCCCGCGATTTGCGACTGAACGCCTGTGCTGGGATGCCGGAGCGGATCGATCGATCCGGATCGATGCGGCGCGATACGAATCCCTCCCGGTGTTTTTTTCGGTTGTTCCTGCAGATGGAAAGCCGATCGCCGCGGATCGCTGGCCGGAATGGGTCCGGAACACGTCTCGCCTGCTTTCCTTTCCCGTTATCTCGATTCTGGCAATCTGGACGATTGTGCTGGGCATCCGGAATTACCGGGAGGGGCGAAGCGATAATCTTGGCGGAAAAAGGCTGTTCATCTTCTTCTTCTGCACAACTGCGCTGGCCTGGCTTCTGAGTCTGGGGCATGTGACACACCCATTTGAAACAAACCAGGATTCCGGAATCCTGCTCCTCATCGCATGGCCCGTGATGGTGTGGCTGTGCTTCATGGCTCTCGAACCATACGCCCGTCGCCATTGCGCTCAGACACTGATCGCCTGGAGCCGGTTCCTCCGTGGCGGGTTCTGGGACAGCACGGTCGGTTTCAGCGTTCTGGCCGGCGCCACATTCGGTTCATTCGGAGCATTGCTCGGCAAGCTGGATCGCTTCATCCCGATCTGGATGGGATCACCCGATCCGATCCCCCTGCTGGATATCGCGATCCTGAATTCCTGCATCTCCACGCGACTGATGACGTCCACGTTCCTGTTTCTGATTCCGAGTGCCACCGCGGGAAGCATCGCCTCCCTGTTCATACTCGTTCTTCTGTACGCGCGGTTGAAATCAAGAATGCTGTCGCGGACGCTGTTTATCGTCTTTTTTGCATTGTTCTACGGTCTGGATGGAAGCCATTTCCCGCTCTCCATTCTCGTGACAGGTCCTCTCCTCGGTATCCTGCTCCTGTTCGTCGTGTTCCATTTCGGACTGCTGACGACAATCGTCGGCACCTTCGTCGGCCAGATTCTCTGGATCTACCCCATCACGCTGAACGCCGACGCGTGGTTTTCCGAGATCGGTTTCATGACCCTCGGTTTCGTACTCCTGATCGGTATCGCCGGTTTCCTCGTCGCGGGGCGTCACCCCGACACCGAACACAGCTCTGTTTTCGCCGATACGGTCACGCGCACGCAGTTCTGATTCCCGCCTCAGAGATGTATGATCTCCGACCAGATGGCATCTCCCGATGTATCGGAAATCTCGAGCCTTACCTTCGCAATGATCCGATGATGCTGAATCACGCGTCGCCCGTCCCGCTCCACCTCGACCTCAACTCTCGTGTTGAGGTGATCCCGAAGATACTGATGCCATTGGGATCGTTCGAGCGACTGTTTGTTGATCGAGATGACTGTGTCTGTCTCGAGAATCCGGTCATGCGGCTGTCCGGGTTCCGGATCCGATATCATCGTAACATCCGTCTCGGTCAGCTTCAGCCCCGCCGAGTCGATGGCCGGAAGCAGATCCAGTTCACCCGAAGCGATCCGGTCGAACATGTCCGATGCGTCGGGAACACGCATCTCGGACAGATATCGGACAATATCCCGGCGCGTGAGGGGTTCCCTCTTGCCTTCCGCGAACGCGGCATTCAGGAGATCCTCGATGCGATGTCCGCCCGGTGTTGCGCGAATGGCGACATCGAGCGCGAAGGTGCCGAGCATTCCATATGAGTAAACCAGTTGTGTCCGGTTCGGTGCGCCCGGCGAGATCTCTGCCACCCTGACCTGCATGATCTTCTCTGCCATCGCTTCGAAAAACTCATCGACGGATATCTGCCGCGATCTGCATAGACTGATCCATGCGAAGTATTCCGAAACCCCCTCTTCAAACCACGCGACATCGTGTTCGGAATCCCCCAGAAAATGGACGCATTCATGGGCCAGCCGCTTCCTGGCTTCCGAATCGAACGGAATCGTGGGCGGCAGGCCGAGCACCATCATGTCGCCCCTCCTCATCGCCCGGCTCGAAAACCCATCCGTCTGAATCACGATGATCATCGCATTGCGCAACCGGAGCCCGGGAAAACTCCGGGTGAGTTCCCCCATGGATTGCTCGACGGAACGCACGATGAGGGGATCCAGAGTGTCCGGCAAAGATTGCGCGACGAACAAGGTGAAAGGAGTTTGCGACTCCGATCGGCGGAATGTGCCATCGAACAGAAACGATCCCGTCAGTTGCGCCGGCGTCACATGATACTCGTTCCCCGTTGAGGCCCACGTCACGATCGGGTCCGAAAACCCGTCCAGTTCAACGGCAAACCGGGTCGTCTCCGTGATGCCTTCCGGAAAACAGAACAGATCGACCAATTGCAGAAACAATCCATTCGAATCATGACGGGAATTTCTGAATTCGGATTCAGGGCGCTCCTTCGAACTCAGGAAGGAATGGATATACTCGATGTGCCCGTCATCCGGGACCGTCATTTTCCAGGCAGATTGCTCACGCAGAGACCGGATCGGAGTCGGCTGGATCCACTCGATGAATCCTCTCCGGTGATCCGACGGATTCTGGAAGGGGCGTTGAATAACGATCGTTTTTCCGGCGAGCGATTCGGCGGTAAGAACGACACGCGCTTCATACCGGTGTCCGGGGTCGTAAATCACGCGATATGAAAGCCAGTCGACCCTGGGAGCTGATGAACAGGATGCGAGAATGGCCAGCAGGACGGGCACCGGCAGGAAGAACCGGGAATGTCGGGGGGAGCGGCGCGATGGATTGCTCGCCGGACGACTCATTCGGACGGGATTTCTTTTCCTGGGAGTTGCGGACCGAGATCCAGTTTCCGGGATGAGTCGACGTCTGGAGACGACAGCGGATCGGGTGAAATCGGAGAATGTGGTTCGAAGCGTTTGAGGATTTCCGAGGCTTGAATGGATTTGAACGCGTCGTCGAGTTCGAGCGAGACCGGGTCGGTTGTATCGAGAGAGACCTGGAGACGTGCGCGATCGCGCGAGGCGGTCTCGCTGAGCTTCTGAATCATCTCCTCGTGTGTCTGATCGATCCCCGCGATCTCGAAGCCGGTCAACACATCCGCCATGGTGCTCTGCCACCGGGCGCGCTCCGCGGCTCGGATCGCCTCCATCGCTTCCCGATTCTTGCGTTCTCGCTCCCGCATGAAGCTCTGTTTGACCTTGAGCGCTTTGTCGTATGCGGCCCGCGCAATCTCGATCTGCTGGGTATTGGTGACGAGATTTCCCTCGATTTCACTCAAACGGGAGGCGTATTGCAGCGCGAGATCGCGGCGTTCGAGTTTCAATGCCGCCCGGATGCGCGTCTGAATCTCGACTGAACGCATTTCGAGTTGCGCTTTTTCCGCTTCCAGCATCGCCAGACTGGTCCGAACCAGCGCAATGCTCTCGTTCATCTTCGGCACCTGATCGTTCAGGTCCCGCAGATTCTGTCGGAGGATCATTTCCGGATCTTCCATGCCCTCGATCCAGTGCCCGAACAATGCCCGGATCAGGCGTTTCAATCGAGCGACGATCATCTCACGCCTTTTCCTTCATATCGCGCACCGGCAGGTCCGATACATCGTCGGAATCGGGCAAGGCTCTGTTGAGAGATCCCGTCATGAAACTGTCGATCTCACGGACCAACTCATCCGTGTCGCGCATGTTTTCCAGGACCGTATCGATCTGCAGCGAAATTCCCTGCGGATCCGTGATCGATATGGTCTGATCGCGCAACAGGTTGATCGTGTTGATCATCACATCGAGTTCCGCTTCGACGACTTCACGGTTCTCGCGGGCTTTTTCGATGCGTTCGAGTCGTTGGGAGAGGATCTCGCGGTTCTTCAGTTTCAGTTCCGCCACCCGACCGCTCCTGCCCTCGATGTCGCGATCGATCCGTGTGATTTCCTGCACGATCCGCTCGCGATCGATCTGAGACAGATATTTGACGTAGTTCTGATGGGAGGCGAGCATTCTGAGAAACGAAGCGCCGAATTGCTCGAGTTTACTGAGGGCGACTCCGAGCAGGGACGATCTTGGTTCATCGATGATATCGGCATTCTGCCTGATCTGCCTGCAGATTTCCTCGAATTTCCTGAATTGTGAGAGGTGATCGTCGTCGAGTGTTTTTTTGAGTTGGTCGAGTTCGCTGAAATCCGGCATGACGGGAAACGCGCCGGTCCGGGCTCGAATGGCTCGACGGAAGCGTTTATTGGAGGCGATCGCGGTGAGCGTTCCCAATTCGACCGCAACCGAAAAAAGCAGGAAATAGGGATGGAAGCGTATCAGGGAGCCCAGAATGAGCAAAACGCCCAGGATGCCGAAATTCCACGGCGTCTTGAAGGCTTCCCGAATGTAGCTGATCTGCTTCTCCACGTTTCAGACTCCGCGTCCATCATGCCGTATCGAACCGACGCCGTCAAGGCAAGCGCTTCTCCGCCAGCGATCATCCTCCGGTGCTCTGGCAAATCGTGACCGATTGCAGTACACTGCAGCTATGAAACACGCCTATCCAGTCCGCTTGGTTTCCTCAGTGCTCATCGCCACCATGATCGTTTCCTGCGTCGGATGCATTCACATCCCGCCGCCCGTCATCGAACCGATTCAGGAAAATCCAACTTTCACCGATGCGTCGCAATCGGAAGCAGGAGCCTTCTGGCGGGACCTGCGCATCGAGTATTATCGCACGGGAAAGATGATTTACCTGGAGTGGGGCAAAATCTTCCGCACCGATGCCGGCAGTGGCCGGATCCTGGTCTATTCGCCGAACGGCGAGACGATCGAGAGTCGTGCATTCGCGTTCTCGGAGGCAACTCTCGATGATTATGACGCCGATATCATCGCCGGATTGCTCAACCCGACACTGCTTCCGGGATGGATCGTCGGTGACATCGGAGAGCCGGACCGGACGACCATCGTGGCCCAGTGCCATCCGGCATCTCTGTCGGACGACGAACTTCAGGATGACGAAATGACCGAAGAGGAACGCTGGTTCATTTTTCAGATGTTCGTCATGTTCCTCGAGTTCATCATCGAAGTCACCATCAACACTTGATCCCGACGCCGCACGACTATGCGATATTCGGTGTGCTTCGCGGTGCGCGCAGAATTTCCCCTCCACCCAGAAGAAAATCATCGGCATAGAACGCCGCACCCTGCCCTGGCGCGATGACGGCGGATTCCTCGGTCATTTCTACACACACCTCACGCGCATCTTCCGTGAGGGGTTCGATGCGGCACCGAACCGGTCTGTGTCGATAGCGGACCTGAACGAACGCCTCGATCGGTTTATCGGGCGAAGCAATGCCGGACCAGGTGCAATCGCCGACATGGAAAAGGTGTGAATAGGCATCCTGTTTCGATCCGACCACGAGCCGGTTGGAGGGAAGATCGATGTCGATGACGTAGAGGGGTTCCGGGGCGGCGATCCCGAGACCGGAGCGCTGGCCGATCGTATAATGGTGGAGTCCCTTGTGCCGTCCGCGCACGCGCCCCTTCCGATCGATGATGTCTCCGGGAGGCGGCAGGTCGCCCGTGTCGCGCCGCGCCAGATACTCCGTGTAACGACCTCCGGCGATGAAGCAGTTTTCCTGACTGTCCGGTCTGTCAAACATCGGCAACCCCGCTGAACGCACCATCTCCCGCACATCGGCTTTCCGCATCTCGCCCAGCGGAAACCGCGTGCGCCTGAGATACTCGAGCGGGAGTCTCGAGAGAAAGTAGCTTTGATCGAGATGCGTGCCACGACGGATGACGGGTTGTCCGTCCGATCGGCTTCCGAGCCGGGCATAATGACCGGTTGCGATGATCGGATCGGATGAGGCGTTCAGGCCCATGAGCGTCCGCCATTTGATCTGCGGGTTGCAGACGAGGCAAGGGCTGGGGGTGATGCCCTGTCGGTAGGAGGCTTCGAAAGGCCCGACAACCTGGGTCTCAAACGCGTCTCGGACATCGAGAACCCGGTGGGGAATTCCGATCGCCCGTGCGACCTGGCACGCATCCTCGATCGACCGGCAGGATTGCTCGTGATCCGACATCCTGAGCGTGACACCCGTGCAGTGCATCCCGCTCCGGTGCATCAGCCATGCGGTACACGTCGAATCGACTCCTCCGCTCATGCCGATCAAGCATTCCTCGCGCGGAGGCATTATAATCCGAGATCTCCGGCGATGTCCTGCATAGCACGCAACGAGACAGCGGTGAACTCGGGAAGGGACAACCCGACCTGCTCGCACAGCATGATGCTCTCGCGATTGGCTCCCGCCGCAAATCGCTTTTCCTTGAACCGTTTCAGAACGGATTCCGGCGTTACGGCCGCCAGGTTCTTCCCGTACACCAGTGCGCAGGCGATGATCAATCCGGTGATCTGATCGGCGGCGCACAGGGAAATCGCCAGACGTGATTCGGCCGGCCGATGATTGGCGTGCGCCTTGACCGCATCGACCACATCCGCCGCGACACCCATCTGTTCGAGCCACGAAGCGCCGAGAAGTCCGTGCAGGTCTGGATCGTTCGTTTCGCCCAGATCCACATCATGCACGATACCGGTATACTCCCATTTTTCCTCGGGTTCCTTGAAGACCTTCGCGAGATTCTTCATTACGGCGCCGACCGCGAGCATGTGGCGGCGGAGATTCTCGTTGGGCACTCTCGTTTGAATCAGTTGGATCGCATCGTCTCGTTGCATCATTTTTTTATCCTCGGTGGCCAGATCGCCGTGAATTTGCACACGGCATTCAGAAAGGGATCGAGTTCGCGGGAGATGAATCGGAGGGGGATTTCAGACTGTGGCGGGGAGCCGATCAGATCGACCATCACGCCGGCACGCAGGGGTGTTTCAAATCGGACGAAGCGCACCCGATACACACCGCCCGCCCGGCGGACAATCCTGAAATACACAGGTTCAGACTCATAACCCGGCAGCGAATACAAGACCTCACGGTTGATAATGCCTTCCATGAACCCCCTCACATCCGCCGGCTTCTCAATTTTAAAGACCGTCGGTTGCGATACCGGAATGTTCGAAGCATCGGTCTGAATGATGTAATCGATCACACCCGGATCCAGATTGACGAAGCGGGTGAATCGGATGGCGTCCGCAATCGCGGCGAAGATAATCAGACCGGTCAGAAGCCCCGCCGCTATGAATCGGATCCGGTTCCGGCCGGAATGCCGGAAAAAAGCTTCGGCAATGCCGATGTGAAACAGCAGAAATGCGACAGCCAGATACAGAAACACGGATGAGGGAAAAAACATGAAGGTGGCTGTCGCGGCGACAACGATCAGAAGAAGAGCGGTCACCGCCGGGAGTCGCGATGCCTCCGAGCCGGATTGCAGGAGCAGATGATCGAGTCTGAACGACGTCCAGGAAGCCACGGCAAGGAGAAGCAAGCGTGGCCAGATCGAATAGTTGAAAACCTGAAAGCGGTCAACCGTGAAGATGACGATGAGCACCGCAGCGATCACGGCGGCCAGAATCAGGAGAGGATACGGAAAGATCGCTTTGGGAAGTCGACACGGAGGCGAATCCTGCAGGATGGGAACCTGGGCAAGCGCATCGAGCGGCTTGGGGTGTGTCAGGGGGCGGGCAATCATCCGGCTGAGATGACGGGCCAGAAACATGGCCAGTTCAGGAGGATACGATCGGGCCAGATCCAGACTATCCCGGTTCTGAAGATCGAGCGAGATGCAGTAGCGATCGGATCCGGCTTCCGGAGATACTGAAATTCCGGTCACTTCCCGGAATTCGACGGTCCGGGAGACCCTGGGAATGCCATGGATCGACTGCGTCCGGTCGTCTATCGTGATCTCGTAGACCCCCTGACGCAACCACAGAGTCAATCCGAAGAGCAGGATCGAGACAGAAATGCTGAATCCGGCCGGAGCCGGGAGAATTCGAATTCCGGTCGTCGCCTGCGTGAAACCGATGACGAGCAGAAAACTCCCGATGATCGACGGCAGGGCAACGAGAGGTGAGGCTTCCAGCATCGATCGGAGCGTAATGCCGGTCCGGCTCAGGTGCGTGATGCTGACCGGAATGGGAGGACAGCGTCCGTGTTTCACCGTTCAACCCCCTTCTGTCTGATCCGTTCGATCACTGCGACGGCCTGTGGCGCCGGGATTCCCGGCACCTGCATGTTCTCGATCCGGATCGTCCAGACACCGGAAGCCGCTTTCCGAAACCTGTCGGCTTCCGACAATACCTGAGTGCCTCGGGGCAGGATCAATCGTCCGTTCGGGCCGAGAATCGAACTCCCGAGACGCACGATCTCGTCGATCGAACCGAATGCGCGTGCCACGATGATGTCCGCGTTGCATCCCAACCCATCCGAACTCAATGTTTCGACTCTTCCGGCAATCACGCGAACGTGTTCGAGCGCACATGCGACGACGGCTTCCATGAGAAAATCCGCACGTTTCCGACGTGATTCTATCAGAAAAACCGAATCATCGGAACGCAGAATCGCCAGAACCAGACCCGGTATGCCTGCACCGGATCCGAAATCAACCACGTTCAACGCACCACTCGATTCGGGATAGAATTGCAACAACCCCGCGGACTCCAGAACGATTCTCGAGATCCAGTCTTCCGGAGCGAATCCCGTGAAGTTGTGGATCCGGTTCCACTGTTTCAGGCGATCGAGGTAGGCTGCGAGCCGATTGATTTCGAGATCGGATGCGGGGTAATTGAGCCGCTTGAGGCCGTCTTTCAAGCCACCCGGGAACTCATTCCGTATGATGATCGAGGTCACGCGCACCGCCTTTTTTGAGCATGATGGACAGGATCGTCAGGGCCGCCGGAGTCATCCCCGGTATGCGTGAAGCTTGCCCGATCGACTCGGGGCGAATCGCACGGAGCTTCCCTCTGAGTTCGGTGGAGAGTCCCGGCAGGTCGGTGTAATCGAAATTGGGAGGAATCCGCTGGGTTTCACGCGCCTTGAATCGCTCCACCTCTTCCCTTTGTCGTTCGATGTAGCCTTCGTAGTAGATCCGGGTCTTGATGGCATCCCGAACATTGTCAGGCATGGTTTCGTCGCCGATTCCCAGAGCCACGAGAGAATCATAGGCGCTGTTTTCCCGGCGCAACAGCTCACTCGCCGGAATCGGCGTATGGAACGGGGAGATCCCGAGTTGAGCGAGGCGTGTGAGCGTCTCGGTGGACGGAGACAGGCGGACGCTTCTGAGACGCTCGATTTCGTCCCGAATCATGGACTCCTGCTGATAGAATCGATCATGACAGACCTGCGGGAGAAGACCGATCCGGTGTCCGATATCAGCCAGCCGACTGACGGCGTTATCCGAGCGTAGCATCAGGCGGTATTCCGCCCGGGATGTGAACATCCGGTATGGTTCGTCCACGCCCATCGTCACGAGATCGTCGATCATCACCCCGATGTAGGCCTGATCCCGCCTCAGAATCAACGGCTCTTCGCCCGACCTCGACCGCGCCGCATTGATCCCCGCGATCAGACCCTGCGCTGCCGCTTCTTCATATCCGGATGTCCCGTTGATCTGGCCGGCGAAATACAGACCCCTCACCGATTTGGATTCCAGTGATGCCCGCAACTGGGTCGGCGCGACACAATCGTACTCGACGGCGTACGCCGGTCGCACGATCCGCGCTTCTTCGAGACCTTCGATGCTGTGTACGATCGCCTCCTGCACGTCGATCGGGAGACTGGTCGAGATGCCGTTGGTATAGACTTCGATCGAATCCAAGCCTTCCGGTTCGAGAAAAATCTGGTGTTGGGTGCGATCCGGGAAGCGCACGACCTTGTCCTCGATGGAGGGACAGTAACGAGGTCCGATGCCCGAGATGCGTCCGCTGTAGAGGGGGGAGCGGTCGAGATTTTCGCGGATGAGGCGGTGAGTGGCTTCGTTGGTGTTCGTGATGTAGCAGCAGATCTGCGGGAGTTCCCGTTCCGGTTTTTCCCAGAACGAAAAATACGGATGATTGGGTTCACCCGGCTGGGGTTCAAGCGCATCGAAGCGGATGGTTCGTTTATCGAGACGCGCAGGGGTGCCTGTTTTGAGGCGGTTGAGAGTGAATCCGAGGTGGGAGAGGCAGGCGGAGAGGTCACGGGAGGCGAACTCCCCGAGTCGTCCGGCGGGGCGGCTCCGGAGACCGATGTGGATGAGTCCGTTCAGAAATGTTCCGGGTGTGACGACGGCCGTGTGCGCGCTGAATGTCCGGCCCGACACAGCCGTCACCTCCGTGAACGCTCCGTTCGTGACGCCGATCGCAACGATCTCATCCTGTAACAGCATGAGATTGTTCTGATTCTGTACGATCCTGAGCGCTTCGGTGCGATACGCGGCTTTGTCGTTCTGAGTCCTGAGTGATCGAACGGCGGCGCCTTTGGCTGTGTTCAGAACACGGAACTGAATCCCGGTGCGGTCGGCCAGTTTTCCGATCCAGCCTCCCAGGGCGTCGATTTCATGCACGAGCTGGCTTTTTCCCAGACCGCCGACGGCAGGATTGCAGGGCATATGACCCAGCATTTCGATATTGAGCGTCACGAGAGCGGTGCGGCAGCCCAGTGCCGCCGAGGCACAGGCGGCCTCGATGCCGGCATGACCGGCGCCGATCACGATCACATCAAAATCCCGATCGAGCATGCTCAACCCCTCACCCTGTCCATATATAGCGCCTTCCATCCCGCATGCACAACACCCCGCCGGCATCTTCCGGTCTCCAGGGCACCGTTTTTGTTTGTAAAGACCCGGGTTGCGAATTATGATGCGGGGCAGTGGATGGAGGTATTGCGCCATGGAGCAGTTCTTGAAGAAGGCAATCGAAAGATCCGCAACGGATTATGCCGACGCGATGTTCGAAGACACCCGGATGATGACCATCTCGTTCAATAAAAAAGATATCCAGAACGTCTCGACGACGATTCTCGGAGGCGGCCGTATTACGGCGATTGCCGGCGGAGGCTATGCCGGAGCGTCGTTTACCCGTCCCGAGTCGATCGCGAAGGCGGTGGAGGATGCGGCGGTTTCAGCCCGAGCGCTCGCTGCGTTCGATCCCACAAATACGCTCGCCCCCGCGCCGGTCATCCGCGACCGTGTCGTTCCGGCCATGCAAATCGATCCCGCGACGGTCGGCTTCGATGAAAAAGTCGCCCTGGCTCTGGAGTATCTCGACCTGGTGCTCAAAACGCCCCGGATATTCACCGCACAGGGGAGCTACACCGAGACATTCACGCGGAAAACCTATGTGAATTCGGAAGGATCCGAAATCAGTCAGAACATCACTCTGTGTTATTTCTCATGCCGGATGATGGCCCAGGACGGCGATCAGACGGAATCACTCGGATTCACCATCGGTTTCGACGCGGACTTTTCAAAACTCAGAAACCGGCATCGGGAAGTCGAGGAGCACGCGAAACTGACGGTCGATCTGCTGAATGCCGCGCCGATCACACCCGGTGTTCATACGATCGTCGCGGATCAGGACCTGTCCGGTGTGTTTATTCATGAGGCGTTCGGGCATCTGTCGGAATCAGACGACACGATCAATAACCCGAGTCTCCGTAAATTGCTCGTTCTCGGACGCCGCCTGGGATCGGATGAACTCAACATCGTCGATCAGGGAGATTTTCCGGGGGCCAGCGGCTCGTATGTCTATGATGACGAGGGTGTGCGGACGCGAAAGACCTATCTGGTGAAGAACGGGCTCCTCCATGACCGCCTCTATTCCCGCCTCTCCGCCGCTCAACTCGACGGCCGGCCGACCGGAAACTATCGCGCCACGGATTACCGCTTCATGCCGCTCGTGAGAATGTCCAATATCTTCATCGAGGCACAGTCGCACTCTTTCGAGGCGCTGTGCGATGCCGTGGGCGACGGATACTGTCTGTGCGGCGGCAAAGGAGGGCAGACTATGGGGGATCTGTTCACCTTCGGCGCGCAGCACGGCTTTGAGATCCGCAACGGCAAACTCGGACGCATGGTCAAGGACATCAATATCTCCGGGAATGTATTCGAGACGCTCGGGAACATTTCGATGATCGGAAACGATTTCAAAATGAACGAAGGCGGCGGATGCGGCAAGACACGGGCCGGATTGTACGACATGCAGATGCTGGACAAGTCGGGAACAGGTGGGCCGAGTATCGTGATTCGGGATGTGGTCATCGGAGGTTGATGATGGAAAAGTTGTTGAAACGCGCAGCGGAAAAAGTGGATCAGGCGGAAGTTTATCATGTCAGAAAGCAGTCCTCACCGGTCAATTTCTATAACTGGAGACAAGCGGATGTGCTGCATCGCGACCACGACGAGGTTTCTCTGAGAGTCATCCGGAACGGTCGGATCGGAGTGGTCAAGGGTTCCGCCTCGGATGATCTCGACTGGTTCGTCTCATCCGCATTGCGGGCGGCGGAAGTCGGCCCCGAGGTGTCCTTCCGATTTCCCTCGGAATCCAGCGAGGGTTGCGGCGGTCGGATCCGTGATCCCGAACTGATCGACATGAAGCCGGAACAGATGGTGAAGGATGCGGTGGCGATCTATGATCTCATCCGCCCGAAAGCTCCCGACCTCCTCCTCAACCTGTATCTCGATAATGAGCGCACCGACGTGACGATTCTGAACACATCCGGTAAAAACGAATCCTACACCAAAACACAATACACGGTATCGCTGTTGTCGATGTACGAGAACTCCAAGGAAGGGATCAACAAGGAGATCACTTCGTGTCGATACTTCCGGTTTCCGGACGCTGTCATCGAGGAATTGATCGACGAAAATGCACGATCGGCGAAACACATCCGGGTTCCGACGCGCAAGATGCCGGTTCTGTTCCGATCGTCATCGACCTGGAGTTTGCTCTATCGGATTCTGGAGGGTGCCAACGGTGCGAACAAGGTTCGCAGCGTGACACCCCTGAAGGATAAAATCGACACGCCGATTTTCGGTGATCAGGTCACGCTTCTGGACGATCCGACGTTGGATTGGGCGCCTGGTTCCACGCCCTTCGACGATGAGGGGGTTCCGACACGCACGAAAGTGATCGTGGACAAAGGGGTGTTCCGGAATTTCATTTACGACCTGAATTTCGGATCGAAAAGCGGCGCCGGATCGACCGGAAACGGGATCAAGCGATCGATGTGGACGAGAGGGATCGAGGTCAACCCCAATCCGCGCTTCAACAATCTGGTCATGCAGCCCGGAGAGTTGACGGTATCCGAGATGATCGGGATGATGGATGAAGGGATCGTTGTGAACGATGTCATCGGATTTCATTCCGGGAACATCCTGCAGGGGCAGTATTCGATGAATGTCGGGATCGGGTTTTATGTGAAGAATGGCGCGATTGCGGGCCGGGCGGTGGATACGATGATTGCGGGGAACATCTACGACGATTTCCATCGGATAACCGGTCTCGGAAAAACGCTTGCCGTCAACCCCATTGCCTACAGTCCCGATATTCTGATCGACGGTGTATCGGTATCCGGGACAGGGGACATCTGAGAAACGGGAACACGAGAGGGCAGGATCATGCAGCGAGGCAGACTGAATATGGTACAGCTGGTGTATCACCGCATGCTTTTTTCCACGGGCATTCTCGCACTCAAACGCAAACTTCGCCCGCGGAACACCATCACCGTGCTCGCTTACCATACCCTCGAATCCCCCCGGTTTCTCCGGAATGTGCTCGGAATCCACTCCAGCGAAGCCGACTTCAATGCTCAGATCGACTACATCGCCTCGCACCATGCCGTTCTGTCGATGTCCGAGTTGCTTTCGATATTGAGTTTCCGGATGTCGGCTCCCGAAAACGCCGTGGTGATCACCTTCGATGACGGGTATGCGGATGTCTACAACATAGCATATCCCCGGATGAAAGCGCTGGGATTGCCCGGAACGGTCTTCCTGACGACGGAATCCGTTACCTGCCAGCGGTCGATCTGGACGAACCGGCTGTATGGGTTCATCGAGGCGGCGGCGAACCGGAAGGTCATCCTCGAGTTCGACGGGAGAAAGCCGCTGGCACTGGATCTGACAGATGCACATTCCCGGATGTCAGGCGCACTGGCGGTCTGCGGACTGTTGAAAACGATGTCACCCGAGGAACGCCAGACTGCTCTTCATGCCGTCGCGCGCGCTCTCGGCGTCGATCCCCAGTTCGATCCGATCGAGCAGTTGCCGATGCTATCGTGGGATCAGGTATCCATTCTGCATCGTGAGGGGTTCACGATCGGATCCCACACCGTGACGCATCCGATTCTGTCGATGTGTTCCGAAGAACGGCAGTGGATGGAGTTATCCGAGTCGAAGCAGGAAATCGAAACGCGGCTGAATGCTCCCTGCCGGGTGCTGGCGTATCCGAATGGTCAGACGGGAGATACATCTGACGCGACGCGGGCGATCGCGAAGGAGTGCGGATATGAAGCGGGATTCCGGTTTACCGCGGGGCCGGTTCGATCGGGTACCGATCCGTTCGATACACCCCGACATCCTGTTTTTGAGGTGCCGGTGGCGAGTTTTGCGGTCGCTCTCGCCTGACCCGGGCCGCAATTGTGCCCGAACCGGGTATTACTGACCGGCTTCTTCTTCGGGCGGGGATTTGATGAATCCTTTGCGGCGATACTCCAGTATCGTCAACATATCATCCTCATCCCAGTCGTCATCTTCCGAAAGGCTGCCTTTGGATTTCCGGGGTTTGGCCGAGACTCCTGCGGCAGCATCTTCCGCTGCATCGCTCAGGATCTTCCTCTGAGTCTTTTTTTCGGGTCGATCTTTCTTGCGCCGTGGTTCTTCGGGATCTGGCCATAGCGACTTCCCGGCCGGCTCCATACTGCTTTTCATTCCCCACACTCCCTGAAAAACGTTTCCCCCTGACGGTTGCACGAATCCGTTACCTCAATTGAACCCTGCATCGGTATTTCACTGCATATGACGACATCTTGATTCCATACTTAATATAGTCGCTGATCACTGTCAAGCGTGATGCTGCGGGGTTCTGCGGTACCCCATCCGGATCGGCGTATCTGATCCGCTTATACAAACATCAGTATGAATCGATGAATCAACCGGGCGATTGTAAATTCAGGATGATGGATACCCGGGATGGGTGCGAGTTCCACGAAGTCCGCACCTTTCAGGTCGATGCGGGAATCCCGCATCATCCCGAAAATCCGCATCACATCCATCCAGGTCAGGCCGCCCGGTTCCGGAGTGCCGGTCGAAGGAATCACGGACGGATCGAAACCATCGACATCGAATGTCATCCAGGCGGGGCCGGATGCACAGCCGAACGCTGTTTCCAGTCGATTCCAGAAATCCGGATGCTCCGGTGTGGTATGAAAGATGTTCTGTTCCCGAATCAGAACCGCTTCATCCTCGGACATCGACCGAATCCCGATACTGATCGACTGCAACCCGAGATCTCGGATGCGATGCATCGCACACGCGTGGGACCAGGTCCGGTCCTGATAGGAATCCCGCAAATCCGCATGAGCGTCGACGTGGATGACGAGAGTGTTCGGGTAGAGATCCCGGAAGGCCCGGGCGGCGGATACGGAAATGGAGTGTTCGCCTCCCAGGATGATCGGAAATTTCCGATCATCGAGAATCCGGCGGGTCAGATCGTACAGGCGTTGATCGAGAACATCGTAGCGATCTGTTTCGATAGCAGGCAACGTGAAAATGCCGTCTTCCGGATAGCTTTTCGAGAGGATGGCATCAAACAATTCGACTTGTGTGGAGGCGTCCAGGATGGCTTGTGGTCCCGCTGCCGTTCCCTTGCCGAAGCTGACCGATGCCTCGAAAGGCACCGGCACAATGGCCACCCGGCAGGCGCTGTACGACAATCGGTCTTCCGGCAGGCCGAGAAACGGAACGGTCATGGATCAGATGATGAAGACCGCTGCGGCAAAAACCGTGGTCCAGCGTCCGTCCTTGGGTACGCGGGCGGAGTGAGCGATGTTCCGGGTTTTGATGATGCGGCCGCTCGCGAGATACAAATCCTTACGTTCATCCCAGGCTTTTTCGGGGTCGATATCGATTCCGAGGGTGGTGCCGAGCATTTGCGCAGCGAGATCTTCCGCGTATTCGCCGGCGATATGCGACGTCTGGCCGTAGGAATGGTGTTCCGAGATGTACCCGTAGCTGTTTTCCCGATCGGCAGGTTCGGCCAGTCCGATTGCGGCGGCGAGCATCCGGCCGGGTTCATTGGAGTCGAGTCGGGACATGACGCAGTGAATGACTTCGCCGGCTTGAATATCAGCGAGACCTTTGGCTCGGGGGATGCATTTACAGGCAGGAGGAAAGATGCTGGAAACCGTCACGAGATTAAACTTTTCGATTCCGCCGTTCCGGAGAGCATCTTCGAATGAGTTCAATCGGTCTTTGTGATAACCGACACCGTGAGTCAGGAACATTTTCTTCGGGATCAACCGGTTGGGTGCTCTTTTCATTCATTCCTCCTCTCCAGATGGTTCACGTCCGAAAAACCGCTTTGACGATATAGCCAATGCGTTGCGAATTCAAGAAATAAATCAAGGATCATCGCTGTCTGGCGATCTCGTCCATTCTCTCGAATACGGCCTTGATCAGAAGCGGGAGCACAGACGTGACCTCTGCGGGCACCTCGGCATAGCGCCCCCCCTCTTCCTCGGGCAGGAATTTTCCCCACGACACCCCCTCACGATACGTGCAGCCGCTCAATCCGCCCCAATGCACCGGTTCGGGGCAGATCCGCACACCCCGGCTGAACAGGCGGCGTTCGAGCGGGAAGCCGTGATTATGCATGATGTCGAAAAACGGAGCGATCTGCTGGGCCCAGTTGCGGGGAACGCCGCCTCCGAGCGTGAAGATGCCGAGAGTGCCGGTGTGGGCGTAGATTCTCCGGGCAAAATCGATCAGATCCGCGAACGGGTTGTACGGGAGCAGAGGGATGCCGGGATCGAACGGCTCGGCCACAGGGCCAACCCGGTGCTTGATGCTCTGAAAACATAAATCCATGCTCAGTTCACAATCTGTGAACGCCGGAATGTAAATGGGAATACCAGTCCGTGCTGCGGACGCGAAAATACTGCGATCCTGCGGGAATTTCTCGATGCACAATTCGCCGATCCGCCTGCAGAAATCTGCTGATCCCGAGGGAGGTGTCACGCCATCGAGCGCCGGGATGAGGCGTGTGATGTGGTCGCCGATCATGTTCTCGACGGATTGAAACGACTGTTCGAGTTCGATCGTGTCGTACACCCGGTTGTAGCCCATCTCATACGCGGTCTTGTCGTCGGTATTGTCCATCATGAAATGGGAGACACCCATTCCTTCGATGAGACCATGCGTCATGAGCGCGCCGGTCGCGACGATGACATCCACACACCCACGGTCGATCAGATCGCAGATGATGCGCCCCTGCTTGGCCACCGTCAGGGCTCCGCTCAGCGTCATGATGACCAATGCATCGGGTTGCGTGAACAGCTCGACCAGAATCTCATAGGCCCGACCGAGTTGCCTTCCGGAAAAAGCCGTCTGCCCCATCGCCTCGATCATGTCCCTGAACGACCGGATCGCTTTCAGATCGATCGGCTTGAGTGGAATCAATCCCTCGCCGTCTCTGAAGTCTCGCTTGATGTTCTCCATGATCACTACGCCTCCGCTGAGAGTAAACGATCTCGAACCCGGTTGAAATGATTCCGGACGTCGCTTCTGAGTGCTTCGCGGGATGCACGTCGCCGCTGCGGCAGAAGATCGAGCGCGCAGGTCAGCAGTTCGACGCCTGCATTGAGATCGTAAATGGTTACGGCTTCCGGCGCAACCGTTCCGTCACCGTGATTGTGATAGTTCAGAAGCGGGACCGCGATTGCCGTGACATCATATCCGTGCGCCCAGAACAACGATGCCTCACAGGTGCCGCCGTCCATGCGTCGTCTCTGTGTCCGGATCCCTCGTTCCGCCAACTTCGCTGCCGCATCATCCAGAAGCGCCTGGCTGTTCGGATCGAACAAAAAAGCCTTGTCACCCGTTCGAACGACAATGCCCCCTCCCATGGCGGCACCGTCGAGCGTCTTCGAGGCTTCCAGGGATATCACGATGGAATGGCGGGGAATGGAGCCGAGTTCGCAGGCCCCCTGGGCTCCGATGAACCCGATCTCCTCGGCACGATGGTAGATCACCGTCAGGTCGATCGGTAAATTGGCTTCGACCGCCTGTTCGAATACCGCGGTTTGAATGGCGCAGCCCACGAGATCATCCATGGCGCGTCCGTGCACGAACGGAGCGGCGATCGAGAACCGGGTGAGATCCGGAACGGCAAACAACCCATCCGGTGGCTGTCGCGGCGAATCATCCAATCGGATCCGGACAGTTCCTGAATCCGCCGGTAATTCCCCCAGCACAACTCCTTTCCCCTCCCAATCCTTTCCGATCAGGAGAACCGGACAGTTTCGAAGAGCGTCTCCGCGCGGCAATCCTCCGAGAATCTCGGCGGTCGCTTCCTGCCCCGTGATTCCTGTCACAACGAATCCCGGGTGGTCCATATGGGATGCCAGTGTGATGGAATGGGTGAGATTCCTGCCGGCGTTCCAGTAGTGTGCGATGAGATTGCCGTAGCGGTCGGTGGACAGCGTGACGGTGTTCCGGTTGGTAAGAGGTTCGAGTATCGATCGCAATTCGTTTCGGACACGCGTTTCGTGAAAAGGAACGGAGGGTTGTGAGATCCGTTCGAGGATCGATATGACCCGGGTGTCGGATCGCTGCATGCAGTCGGTGGAATTCATGAAAGGACCTCCGGATAAAGAGGAGTGCGGGCTCAGAAGATTCCCAGGTCGAACATGATTTTCTGGTGAGGCGGAAGTTCCTCGATTGGGATTTGTCTGCCCGAGAGTTGGTATGCGAGGACGACCGGGTAGAGGCGGCCCCAGGTGGACCAGTTGTGCTTTCCCTCGAAGGTCACGAAGGCATGCGGCACATTCCGAGCCCGGAGATGCTCATGAAGACGACGGTTGCTGTCGATCACGTCCGCGCGATCTTCGGAGGCCGGACCGAAGAGGATTTTGAGTTGACCGCAGGCGTCCGGTCCCGACAGCCATGTGTAAATGTTGTCCTGCTCGATCCGCGCACGATCCGTCGTCGGACCGAAAATTCGTTCGATCCCCAGTTTCCGCCACCGCTTGATGAAATCGACCGACTGATCCGGATCGAACAGCAGGCCGCTGAGTGCCGACACCGAAGCGAACTCATCGTAGTGATTCATCGCGATGTGCATCGCTCCGAATCCGCCCATCGACACACCCATGATATGGAGATTTTCGCTGCCGGGAAGCACGGGGTAATCGTTCCGGATCTTCGGGATCAGCTCGAACATCACGTAATCCCGGTATCGGCGCGTTCCATCATACCAGTTCACCCAGAAACTCATGTCGCCGTTCGGTACGAGCATGATGAAGGGGGGGAGCAGGCCTTTTGAGATCCAGAGATCCAGTATTTCCGATGCTTTGTGACGATCGAAGCAGAGTTCGTCGTCGCCGCCGCCATGGAGGAAGACGACGAGCGGCAGAGGTGTTTTTCCATCCCAACCGGTTGGCGTGTAAACACCATAGTTCATGGTGTCCACGACCGATCGGCTGTAAGTTTCGTGGTAACTCAGCCGCCGATGGATGCCGAAACATCCCGCCACCAGCACGACCAGTACGAAACACAAGACGGCCCGCCCCGCGAATGGATGTGTCGAACAACTTCTGTTCATGTCGATGCGCCTCCTCGATCGGGTTAAAACAAACACAGAATATCGAAAAATCGCGGACGAATCAAACCGGTGAGCGATCGCCGGGTGATGGACTGCATTGCATTTGTCCTCAAAGTATGATGGGTTATGCGCGAATCGTTCGAAGGAGGTTATCATGGGATTTCATGTCGTCGATCACCCGCTCATCCGCCACAAGCTGAGTATTCTGAGGAGAATCGATACGGAAACGAGTAAATTCCGATCGTTGACCCGCGAGATCACTTGTTTGCTGACGTACGAGGCGACGCGCGATCTGCCGCTGGTTACGGTCACGATCGATGGCTGGGCCGGACCGGTCGCATGTCACAAGCTGACCGGGAAAAAAGTCGTTGTCGTGCCGATTCTCCGTGCCGGTCTGGGAATGATGCAGGGCGTTCTCGATCTGATCCCGTCTGCCCGTGTCAATGTCGTCGGCATGTATCGCAACGAAGAAACGCTTCAACCGGTCGAGTATTACAAGAAGTTCAATCCGGATATATACGAACGGACCGCCATCATCGTCGATCCCATGCTCGCAACCGGAAACTCACTCAGCGCCTGTTGCCGCATGTTGAAAGCCGCGGGATGCACAACGATCAAGGTGATCTGCCTGGTTGCCGCTCCGGAAGGCCGCGACGAGATGGCCCGTGAGCATCCGGATGCGGATATCTTCACCGCGGCTCTCGATGAGCGTCTCAATGAACATGGATACATCCTTCCCGGACTCGGCGATGCCGGCGATCGCCTGTTCGGCACGCGCTGAATCGTGAAAGTCGGAGGTTAGCCATGGGGCTGTTCGATCTGTTCCGAGCCAGGAAACTGCCGCCGGGTGACCCCGTTACTCAGAAGGCCGGCCTGAAACTGATCAATAAAAACGCGGATCTCGATACCCGCGTCCACGCCGCGCAGACTCTCGCCGAAATCGGCACCGAAGAGGCCATTTACTGCCTGCTCCAGCGGTTCACCGTCACGATCGGAGGCGGTATCCCGGATGAAGATGAAAAAACCTTCGCCTACGACCAGATTCTCAAGTTCGGCCGCAAGTCCATCCCTCCCGTCGTGCGATTTTTGAAGGACAAGGAGTATGCGGCGAAACCCCTCCTGCTGCTCGAGTCATTGACGACTTCCGAGGAATTCGTCGATATCCTGCTCGATGTCATCGCCACGTTCGATGTGTTTTACTCGAAGTTTCCGGACAAGAAAATCCAGGTCTTCAAGAAAATCGGTGAGTTCAACGACATCCGGATTCTCGACGCGATCACTCCGTTCCTGGAAGATGATGACGACGATGTGCGGATCGCCGTCGTCAGCGCCATCGCGGCACAGGATAATGAAGAGGCGACGCGGGAAACGCTGCTCGAGATGATCATTCAATCCGCTGAACGTCCCCGTGTCCGACTGGCTGCCTGTGAAGCGCTGGCCACGAAGGAATGGAAAGTGAAGGGCTTCAGAAAACGCGTCGCCGACGCATTGCCGGACCGCTACTATCTGGACGCGAAAGGTCATATCCTGAGGCGTTCCGGAACCGAAATCCTGCTCGATAACCCATAAACTCAATTGCGATCGATACGCAGGTTCTCTTCGATATAACGCTCGGTCCAGTCCGCTCGTCTCGCGGCCAACCCATCGAGAATTTCACGCAAACCGCCCTCACTGACGGTGATGTGTCGGGTGGGATGCGTCGGCCAGAGTTTATGGTAGCCTGAATTTTTCGGGCTGGTCCCGGAATTCCGGAACACGCCTTCGCCTGTTTTAACCGGCGGCCCGTCGGCGTTCAAGAGATGGAACTCGAGTCGGATCACATCGATTCCGGCCCATTGCGCATGTGGCACTCTGAGATCCACCCGGAGACTCTCAGGGGGGGCTGCACCCGGGAATTCAACCAGCGCCACCGTGAGAAACTCGACAGAGGGATCCAGCCGGAACGCCTTTTCCAGCAATCCGAACCATGAGGTCGTCAGTTCGATGGCAGGAGGAGTGTTGTCGAGAAAGGCAGTGGCGTAAGCCTCCGAGAACATTGCGATGTATTCGGGGATGAACCGGCGGGCGTAATCGGAAATATGACCGGGTTGGCCGAAACTCCACAGATCGAGCGCTCGTTTCTCTTCCAGTGAGATTCCCCGGGCGGTCCGGGCATCCGGTTTTCGCGCGCAGTACACCTCAGGCACATCCCAGAAAAATCGTGCCAGAATCCAGTCCAGATCGAATCGTTCCTGTGCGGTACGATCGATCAGGCGAAGGTATGTGATGAACGGGTCATCGATGATCTGCAGATGACCCTCTTTCGATTCCCCGAAAATGATGTGGCCGGAAGGTTCTCCGCCCAGGAAGCGGCCGGATGGTGCAGCGGCCATGTAATCGATGATCGAACGATCCCCGACTGTCACGATCCGGCAGTCGAACGATTCCCGTTCAAGGTCCGCCAATCTCTGAGCGGTTCTCGATAGCGCAAATTCGACCGACATCCCGCTCTCGACCGTGAAAATCACATCGGAAAACTCGCCGGGATCCATCGTTTCAGCGAAGAAACGGATCATGGCATCGCCTGAGAGATAGGGGATTTCCGACTTCGAGATTTCCGGTGCAGTGATCAGAATCCGATCCGCATCGCAATCGACCATCAAGCCGGGCAGCGGTTGCCGCTTCATGATCTCGGCTTCCACCTCGCTGGCAATGTGTGAATCGATGCCGGGTCCATCGAGAGTCACGGCGTAGGCGACTGCCTGATAGTCCGGGAAATGGATGGGGATAGAGCGGAACGACGACGAGTCGGGTGTCGAGATCAGGCGGGCCGCCAGATTCTCGTTGTTCCCGGCGAATCCCTGTGGAAGAAATGCGATCCGGTGTGCCGGTGCGCCGTAACCGGGCAGACCACGAGCGAATTTGGCCAGTTCCCCCATGCGGGGAATCTCAGGCGTTTCTCCATACGCATACGCGGCTCCGATCCGCAGGTTCGTTCGATCGGGATTCCGGACACAGCCATACCCGATGATCGGAATTCCGAGACTCAGGAAGAGGGCGATCGCCGGACTGATTCGCTGGATCGAGCCGGATTCGTTGATCGGGCAGGCTGCGGAGCCGAATGCGAGATCCAGCGGGAGAAACCGATTCTCCAGACGACTGCCGCTCTCGATGCGCAATCTGCCGATCACCGACACATTCAGAAGATGATTGAAATACCGACGTTCGATTTCGAACGGAGCGACCGAAACCGGGTCGGTACCTGTCTCGACCGGAACGGGTGCGCGCGCATATCCCCGAGCGCCGACCGATGAAAATGCGATCATGTTTGCCTCGATGAGACGCTCGGTCGAGGCCGGCACGGGGCGATTTCCGAAGAACACCTTGAATCCATTGAACTGCGTTGGATTATGAGATGCTGTGATGACGATGGTGGCCGTTGCGTGATTCAGCGTGTAGATCGGTGTCGGAGCGACACCGATGACGGTTGCCCGACCCCCTTCATCGACAATGCCGCGGATGACGGCGAGCATCAGAGAGAGGCTCGAACCGCGGACATCCGACGCGACCCAGATCGGCAGGGCGCGATTCTCGCTCAGAACGCGCGTGATCGAACGGGCCAGGCAGTATGCGAGCAGGGGTGAGATGCGATTGTTCCGGATGAATTCGTTCACGGCATCGGGGGGATTTTCCGCCTGATAGACGCCCCTCACTCCACTCGTGCCGAACAGCCTCGGACGATGCAGGTCATCCGTGGCGGTTCTGAGAATTCCGGTAAACAGATCATCGGGACAGAGCGACCATGATTTCAGGAGTGTGTCGAGCGACCGGTCGACGGCGGACGCGGCGAAGACCGAATCCTGAGAGAATCCCAGAAGGTCGTTTTCCGCGAGCTTCTGAAGATCCATCAATGATCTCCCGGTGTCGAGACGGCGTCGATGATTCCGATCGCCCGTGCGTGCATTTCAACCTTGATTTTCTCGAGATCATGATCGTCGGTGTCGGGTGGAATCGGTTCCCATAATTGCGCATAGAATTTGATTTTAGGCTCGGTGCCCGACGGCCGCGCCGTGACCCGGTTCCGGCCGGACTCGTCGAAATGGAAGATCATGACATTGCCTGTGTGCTGATCCACGGTCCCCGTCGTCTTGCCGGTTTCCGGATCCTTGATTTCGTTGGTCTTGCGGTCAATGACCCGATGGACCGGATGACCCGCAATGTCGCTGGGGGGTGAATTTCTGAGTGCTTCCATGAGATTCAGCATGATTTCCAGGCCGCTTTTCCCGGGATAATACACCGATTTCGTGAACTCGTAGTAGTAGCCGTATTTCCGATAAAGGTCGTTCAGGTGCGTGTACAGGGTTTTACCTCGGGTGTGCAGGTCGCAGGCAAGTTCCGCGAGATGCATGGCGGGGGGGGCC
The DNA here is from genome assembly GCA_937951895.1 of uncultured bacterium. GTDB lineage: Bacteria > CSSED10-310 > CSSED10-310 > CSSED10-310 > CALFER01 > CALFER01. The sequence goes on along the minus strand of CALFER010000038.1, from coordinate 44,132 downwards.
GAATCCTTGTCCCGAACGAACAGACCCCGATTGTACCCATGACTCTCCTCGGTTGCGAATACCAGATGCCGGTCAGGGGGGAGGTGATCCGTAACCTCGGCGATGTACTTGAACCCGACCAGAAGATCCTTGATGAGATGCGCGTGGTAGGTGGCACAGATGGCATCGAGCATGTCGGTGGTGACGATGGTCTTGATGACCGTCGCGCCATCTTGCAGTTCGCCGCGCTCCGTGAGTTTCCGGAGTACGTGTTCGAGCAGCAGTGCGCCGATCTGGTTGCCGGTCAGGAACAGCCAGCCCGAAGGATCCGCGAACGCCGGGCAGGGGATTGTGGCACCGAGTCGATCCGCATCCGGATCCGACGCCATGGCCACCGAAGCCCCGGTCAGAGCCGCCAGTTCCGTCACGCGTTCCATCGCCGCCGGCAACTCGGGATTCGGCAGACGATTTTTGACCGAACTGAAATCCGGATCCGGCTTCATCTGCTCAGGAACTGTCACCAGGTCGAATTTCATTGAGGTGAGCAGTGTGACGACGTTGGTCGTACCGACGCCGTGAAGGGGCGAATAAGCGACGCGCGCGGATCGGTCATCGGATAGCGTGAGTGATCTGAGATTCTTCTGATAGATCGCATCGATATCGTCACCGAGCCACCGGATGCGTCCCTCCTGAACGGCTTGTTCAAAATCGGCTCTCCGGATCGTCTCGACCTTCAACACCTTTTGAATGATGCCCTTGTCGTGAGGGGGAAGCACCTGTCCGCCGTCGGCCCACGACACCTTGATGCCGTTATCCTGAGGGGGGTTGTGGCTGGCCGAGATCATGCAGCCGGCCTGGGCATTGAGATGGCGGATCGAGAAACTCAACTGGGGCGTCGAGCGCGGGTCGCGGTAGAGAAAAACAGGGATGTCATTGGCTGCGAGAATGCGACTGACTTCGGTGGCGAATTCACGGGACATATGCCGTGAGTCAAACGACACGACGACCCCTTGCGAGGGATTGCCGATCGCATGGATGTAGTCGGATAATCCCTGCGCGCTCTCCCCGATGGTCCTCAGGTTGATCCGATTCGGCCCGACCCCGCGCGGCCCGCGCCGGCCGCCGGTTCCGAATTCGATGATTCTGTAAAACGAATCGTCCAACTCCTCCCATTGTTCATTCCGGATCAATCTCTCGATTTCAGGCCAGTATTCGCTGAAATCCCGTCCGGTCAGCCAGCGGGTGAGGTGGGTATGACTTTCCCTGCAGATTCGGTTCGATGCGAGTGCGCGATCGATTGATTCAATCAACATGACAGGACCTCCGGGAAGTGAATCGGCGTATTTAGAAAGTATAGCGTTTGAAATCGGACTTGCAAGGCGCGTTGTTCACCACGACATACGCTGTGATGCCTGACGGTGCTATTTCCGCGACGAAACTGCAGTGCGTCGCATATTCACCGGCGCCGCCGTGACGGCAGATACTCAGCGCGCTCGGACCGTTCACATGGCTTCTGACGAGGCGGAACACGTCATCGAGTTCGCTGTTTTTTCCATGGATCGAAAGATGGCCCATGGCGTCCGCATACCGCATGGCTGAAGAGGTATGCACCGAATTTTCCTCGGGTTGCGGGCGGAGGCGGTCGAGAAGGAGGAAGAAGTTGGTGCGGATCATATAGGGCATTTCGTTGCGATACTGGATCCCCCAGCGGTTCGGAGAATATTCCATTGCAATGGCTTCCCGACCGTCACCGACCAGGATGATGTCCCCGTTGCCGCCGACGTTCTTCTGCTGATAGAGGTCCATGATCAGATGCATGGCCTCGGGTGCAGTCGCGCATTCGCTCAATGCCTGTTCATACGCGATCAGCGATTCATTGAGACTCGCGTAGCGGCCGCCGACGTAGTTCGGCATGCAGTTGCCGTCGGCGCCCAGCACGACCAGGCCGCGCTCATTGACGCCCGCCCAGGATCCCTTGTCCGACAGGCTGCGGCCGGACGGGAGCTTCAGATAGCGATGAAGCCGACCCTGGACGATGGCCGGTTCGGCAAAGGTGAACGCGTCGGGTTGATCGAGATTCTTGAAGTAGAAGCATTTTCCGTTGGATTCATTCCGGACCGCACCGATCGTACACATGGTTTCCTCCTGAATTCGAGCGTTTGAAGCCTTCAACACTCGGGTTGATATGTGAAACATTCACGTCTTGCACATGCCCCACTCATTTAATAAACTCCCCAGCGGAGTTCTTTAGATACTAAGAGAGGTTTCACTGTGGTTCAAGTTTTAGGCATCAACATGAGTCATTATTCGGCTGCATGCCTCTTTCGGGACGGCCGATTGATCGCTGCGATTCCGGAAGAGCGCCTCAACCGGATCAAATTCAGCGCCGCTTTTCCCGAACGGGCCATCTCCAAAGTGCTGGAAATCGGAGGAGTGCATCCTTCCGAGATCGACCAGGTGGCGATCGGGACGCGCTGTGAGATGTTCGATTCGACACTGGCACAGCGGGGTGAGTACCGGAAGACGACCCGAATGGTATCGTTGCTGTCGCAGATCCTCCCGGTTCGTGTCGTTGAAAGCGATTGGCTGAAGCAGTTTTACATCCACACGCTGGGTGCCGTCCGGCGTTATCAGTTCATGTCCCGTTATCTGGATTTTTTCACCTCCATGGGCATCCCCCGCTCGAAACTCGTGTACTACGATCACCACACCTGCCATGCCGCCGCCGCTTACTTCATGTCCCCCTGGCGCACCCGGACGCTCATCATGACGGCCGACGGGAATGGAGACGGAGATTGCGGGACGGTGTGGATGGGTGAAGGCGAGTCGCTCGAGTGCAAACTCCGCATCCCCTCCATCCACTCGCTCGGCGGTCTGGTATCGCGTACGACCAAATTCATGGGCATGGCACCCTGGCAGGATGAATACAAGGTGATGGGCCTGGCGCCCTGGGGTGACAGGAAAAAAGCCGGACCGGTCGTGGAACGTTTCCGGAAGATGTGGGAGGTGGACGGCCTGGGATACCGGAATCGGTGCGGCTATGCCGGTGATGCGCTGGTTGAGTATCTGCGGCGAACATTTAAAAACATTCGTTTCGATCATCTCGCATATGGCATCCAGACGATTCTCGAGGAAATACTCTCGGAATGGGTCTCACGCAACGCCACACACTATCAGATCGGCCAACTCGCAGCCTCGGGCGGAGTCTTTCTGAATGTGAAAGCCAACAAACGGATCATGGAGCTGGCTCAAATTGATACAGCATTCTGGTTTCCGGCGGCCGGAGATGACTCGATTACGATCGGCGCCGGGATTCTGGGAACTCTCGCGATCCAGAAAAAACAGAATCGACCCGCGTTCGTCGCGCCGATGACGGACACGTATTGGGCCGAAGACATCACCCCGCTCATCGACCCGTATCTCGATCACGAAGATCTCACGGGATTCCGAGTCATCCGGCCGGAAAACATTGATGATCTGACCGCGGGGATTCTGGCGGAGGGGGAGATCGTGGCGAGGTGCAGCGGCCGGATGGAATTCGGTCCCCGAGCGCTGGGGAACCGCTCGATTCTGGCCGATCCATCGTGTCTGGACAACATCCACCGGCTGAATGCGATGATCAAATGCCGGGATTTCTGGATGCCGTTCGCCGGAACGGTTCTGGATACCGCCTCGGACCGCTATCTTCGCAACCCGAAACGATTCCCCTCTCCGTATATGATCCTGTCGTTCGACACGTTACCGGAGACGCGCAGGAGCATCACGGCGGCGACGCATCAGGCGGATGGGACGATCCGGCCGCAGATTTTGACCGAGAGCATGAATCCGGGGTATTACCGGGTGATCCGGCGATTCGAGGAATTGACGGGGATCGGGGCGGTGTTGAACACGTCGTTGAATCTGCACGGGGATCCCGTGGTGAATCTTCCGGGAGAAGCCATGCATGTCATGCGCAAGTCCGCGCTCAACTTTTTAGCGCTCGGATCCTGCCTGATCGCGAAGGACAACGAGGAGACGCGGGTGATTCTGAGCAGGTTGACACCGGCTGGTTGAGCGTCCTGTCCGCACCCTCCTGTCGGATTTCGTTCGAAAACTATTGCCAAGGTGGCACCGGATTTGCTAAGACAAAGGGTAAGAATTACGGTTTGGCGACAGTAGTTCTTCCTCACCTTTTATCGTCTCGCCTTAAAACTGTCCCACCTTACCGGGTGAGTGCCAAACTCTCATTTCGGTTATCCCACCCACAAACTCCCGCCTGACGAGAGCCGAAAGGTTCTCGGGGGCGGGCCCACCGTTTTGTACACGCTTTTTTTCAGGGACGGACCACCAGATACGGCCACGTATTCGCCGGATTTCCCAGCGCATCGATCACCTGGATCCGGGGCCGTAAAACACCCTGCCCGGGCAGATTCCACGCCGATGTTTTCGAAAAATAAACGATTCCGGAATTTTCTGCGATTCGGTCCAGCGCCTGTCCCGCCCCTTCCTCCGGGATTACCTCCACGGCCTCGATATAGGCCGGATCATACGGGTCGAACACAAGCACGGAAGCGGTGACCGGACCCGAGCCGACGCGGGTCGTTTCGAAGCCGCCCAGGAGTACAAGCGGGGCGGCGGGAAGGAGATATACTGTTTGCGGCGCGGTCTGCGTCGTCAACCCGGCGCGATTGATGGCCCTCGCCCGAATCTCAACAGGACCCGCCATCCGTCCCGACAACAGATAACTCCAGGTTTCCTGACCACGCCCCGCCTCCCAGGTCGTGCCTCCGTCGAACGATATCTCGATTTGCGCGATCCCGGATTCCGGATCGGAGGCCACTCCTTGAATCAACAGGTTTTTCTCGGGGGCTGTCATGCCGGAAGACGGCTGCAGAATGTTGATCTGAGGGCCTGTCGGATCCGGCAAACCACCGGAGTAGCTCAGCACCGCGAGATCGAAATCATCCGCAACGAAAACAGTGTTTTCCTTTGAGTCAATCCCCGCCGCCGTGCCGGGTGTGTCGATCCAACCCGTCACGCGCGGTGAACCGATGTCCGTGATGTCCACCGCAAACACGCCGCCGCTCGATGCCGACGCAAAGAGGGTCGTGGCCGATATATGAAAATCGGAGACCTGCGCATCTCCCAGATCGATTGCTCCGATCTCGGTAATATGCACCGGATCCGTCACGTCCAGGCAGTCGATACCGCGACCGGAATTCAAGGCAAACAGCCGGTTGCCGATCAGTTCGATCGTCGAATAACTCCGGCTGTTGTCCCCGGGATAACTCGAAATGATCTCGGGGTCGGCCGCATCCGTCACATCGATCACTTTCAGACCGCCATAACCATGGGCGACAAAGGCTTTTCCATCCCGCACGATCGTGCGATACGGCGTCCCGGTACCCGACAGAATGACTGCCCCGAGTCTTCTGACCTGGCCGGGATCCGAAACATCCAGTACGTGGAAAGAGTACAGGTCACACAAGAACGCCCGGTCTCCTGTCGCCCAGATTCCCCATGGATTGCCGGAGGTCCTGTAAGCGCCGAGAAATGTCGGGGAGGAAGGCGACGTCATGTCCAGAATCTGAAGTTCGGAGTAACAGGACAAATACGCTCGAGTCCCATCGAAGAAGATCTCGTTGAGCATCCCCGGAGTCGAATACGAGGCGATCTCGACCGGCGAACCCGTGGAGATGTCGTAGACAACCAGTCCCCGGTTCCAATCGCACAGATACAAATTCGACTCGTGAACGACCACATCCTGACGGCTGCCCCAAGTGCTCGGATCGATATGACGTCCCGGCACGGGTGATTCCGGGTCGGTCAGATCCGTCACGTGAAAGCCGCTGTCGTCCAGAATCGTGTAGAGATGGTTGCCGGCGACATGCAGTTTCCGGGGGTGGCCGGGGACGTTGAAAAACGAGACCTGATAGGGATCCCGGGGATCGGTGACATCGTAGACTTCGACATATCCCTGGTGCGCCACGATGGCGTAGTGGTCGAGCAATTCGACGGATTCCCCTGCACCGGAGCCGGTCGTGCCGGGTTCACAGACCACGGAAGGCGCGTAGCGGTTCGAGATGTCCAGGATGAGGAGGCCGTCGATGTAGGCGATGAATGCGAGATCGTCACGGATCCGGATCCCGCCCGCGAACATCGCGCTGACACTGGTTCGATGCAGGGGTGCCTGCGGCCGTGTGATGTCGATGATCTCCATCGAGAAAAAATCCATCATATAGGCAGTCGTGTCGATCAGCGCGAGATCCCAGGCGTATGCCGGGGTATCCGCGGTGCTGAGGATGAACGGGTGGAGAGGATCCGAAACGTCGATGATCTGCAATCCGCTGCTGTACGCGGCGACATACACGTAACCATCCCGGTATGTCAGCCGCTCCTGATATCCTTCAGCGGAAACGCGCCGAAACCCGCTCAGATAAATCGGTCCGGCCGGGTCGGTGACATCCCAGATGCTGAAGCCGTACACATCTCCCACATACAGGTACGGGAAATTCAGCGCGACACCGTTGGCCAGGCCATCGGTGAGAAGCGATCCGAGAAACTCGGGATTATCGGGATCCTCGATCGAGTATATCTCGACGCCGCGTTTGCACGCGAGATACAGCCGATTGTCGAAGGATGTCAGGTCGTAGTACTGGCCACGCGGTCTGAGCACATCTTCGAGCACGAAGTTCCAGCCCGGCGATGCCGAGACCGGCACGGACATCCATAACACCACGGCCAGAATCCAGAAACTGTACAGTTTATTCATCGTGTCCCGCCTGTCTTTCCTGCGCCTCGGGGCCGACAGGAATCGATTCCCCATCGGGCGCAAAGGTGATCTCGCCCGGCCGGTCGGCGTCGCGCGATCGAGTCCGCGTCGGGATGTAGAGATCCGCGTTTTCGCCGAGATACCCGAAACTTCTGAAAACAGTCAACTTCGAATACGAATGCTCGATGGCTCGCATCACGCCGGGGCGCGCGCCGGTCTCGCCGGGGTTGAAGAAACGGGGAAAATTTCCGAGAAACGAGTAGCGTGTCACGAGAATCGCTCCGAAGGTTCGGTCTCGAATCAGCGATTCGAGCATGTCCTGATTCAATATTACGAATTTTTCGCATCGTTCGCGCGGCCACGCCGGGTCGTACGTCAGAACATTCATCTCATCACCCCTGACCACCTCGCGTTCTGCCTCGACTGCGACCGAATTGTTGAATGTCAGAATCGGTTTATCCGGCGGGCTGACCGCCTGCACCTGGGCCGAGACACGTTTGAGTTGGACGAAGGCCCCTCCGTCAATGAACGAAAAATCGGCCCGACCCCTCGCGATCAGCGTCAGCAGACAGGCGCCGAAAAACAACCAGACCATCCCCTTCCCGAGGGGTTCGGGGAGCCGGTTGCGGATCCGCACGGCTTCGACTCCGACCAGCGTCATCAGCGGTGGCGCCAGCATCGCGAGATATCGGTAGATGTAGGGCGCCTGAGCCGTGAAATGGAACGCGATCACACCCGCGAGCAGTACGGCGGCATCCCCCTCACCCGCGAGCATCCGGGGCATTCCCGCATCCCGTCTCCACGAACGCCGGATCCGCAGGAGAATGGCTCCGGTCAGAATCGTCAACGGGAAGAAATAGAGGTTGGAGAGCTGGAACAGGGTATCGAGGCGGTGCGAGATCTGGCGGATCAGCGAAAAGTCTTCCTTTTCAAGATGATAGGTGAATACGTCGTAGATGAAAACGTCCGGGGTGAGAAGGTAGAACGGGAGGATGAGGATGCCCAGCACAAAAGTCGCCGACAGGGTCGCCGCGATCACGACGAACGGGCGGCGCGTGCGGATGGCGGCAAGGATGATGACAAGCGGGACGGCGGGTGCGAGGGTGAGACGGGTGGCAGCGCCCAGCGCGAGGCAAATCGAGGCGGCGGTATAGCGGGTGAGGGGCGAAAAACGGCTGCAAAGAAACCAGATCGCCGCGGTGACGGAGAGGCCCGCGAGCGCATACAGTTTGACGATCATCAGGAAATACAGGGTGAAGGGCTGCGACACGATCAGCGCGGCTGTGGCGGCTCCCGCCGAATCGCCTCCGATGCGCCTGGCCGTCAACACACACAGGAGGAACGCGATCAGACCCAGGAAACCGGACAATCCCCGTGCAAAGGCGAAACTGTCCCCGAACAGGGCGAATGCCGCACCGTACACAAGCGGATACAGCGGCGTCTGCACGTAGATGTAGTCCCGATAGGGAAGATCGCCTCGCGCAGTCTGACGCGCGATCAGATGATAGTATCCTTCGTCGACATTCTGCGTGCCGAAGAACACGAGTCCGTATGTCAGCAGAATGTAAACACCCGCGCCGATCACCATGACCCATCGCGCGGCGCGGTTTTCGGAACGGCCGGCGTTCATGGCTCGACCCTCCGGCGATAGACATGCAATTCGGGGGCTCCGTTGCCGAGATCCGGGAAGGTGCCGATTTTCATGTAATTCTGATCGATCGCCGCACGAATGTCGCGTTGCTCGGTTTCCGCAACCCGGAAGAAACCGGGAAATCCAACACTGAAACTGTCATCCTCGAAGACCAGACACGCAGCCTCCCGATCGCTCATCATCTTGATCAACCCGGCGGTGTTGATCCCCTTGAAGCGGCGACACTCCTCATCGGTCCAGTGGGGCGTGAAGGTGAACGGAGCGCCTCCGAAGGGATCGACATTCCGCAGCCCGGCCTCGATTGCAAACACGGCGCTGCAGGCTGCAACACCGTCTGAAGGCTGACAACGGGTGCGCAGGAAGGCGCTGATCGTCGCGAGATTCTCCCGGGCCGCGCCGGGGCCCCTCCAGATCGGATGGCCTGCCCGTAATCCGAACGAGATCAGCCCGAACACAAGAAGGATAAGCAGCGGTTTCACGCCGTTCAGACGCGATCCCGCCCATCCTGCCAGAACCGCCGCCAGTCCGGGCATCACGATTGTCTGGTAGTCTGTCGAAAACCAATTGGCCGTCAGATGCGCGATCGTGACCAGCAGGATCGCCCCGAACATGCCGGATTCATAGATCGGGAAGTCTTTCTGAAGCGGTCGGGTTCGGCGTGAGAGCAGGACCATGACCGGCAGAACGGCCAGAGGACTGTACTCGATGGCGATCTGCGCCAGAACCTTGATTTTATTGACCCAGCCGAAGACGAACGGACCGTCGGAAGCGCTGGTGTGAATGCCGATCAGGTTGTAGATGAGCGCGTCGGAGTCGATGGCGAGAAACGGGCCGCTCAGGCACAGCGCCGACAGAAGCGCAGCCCCGAAAACAACGGCCGTCGTCCGGAATCCCGGCCTGTTGCGATATCCCAGAATTCCAGCGACCAGCACCAGAAACGCGCTCCCCGGCAGCAGCGTCAGTCGTGTGCCGGCGGCCAGGACTGCGGCGATGCTTCCGAGCGCGAGGCAGGTCGTGGAGGTCTGGAATGAGAGGAGGTACATGGCCAATGTGAAGAAGAAACCGGCGAGCGCATAGAGTTTGATCGAAGCGAACGAGTAGATGTGGATCGGGGCGAGCGTGAGTGCGATGCCGGTTGCGATCGCCGCGAATGGGCCCCCGAGGCGATGGGCGAGTAATATAGCGAGGAGCAGTGCCAGGCCGCCGAACACGATCGACACAACCGAACTCGAAAGCACCGACACGCCGAATGGCATGAGGAGCAGGGCATACAGATAGGGGTAAACGGGGCCCTGGACGAAAAAAAAGTCACGGTACGGGATTTTGCCTTCGAGAACCGATCGGGTGGCATTGAGATAGAAACCGGAATCGAGAAACAGCCGGCCGGCGTGATAGTAGAAGGTGCTGATGCCGATGTGCAGACTCAGAAAGATGGAGATGGCGGGCACGATTCTGCGCGCGGTCATCGTATCGCCGCTCGAATCTCGGCGAGATACCCGAACCGGCCGCAGCACAGATAGACCCCGTCCTCAATCCGGATCGCACCGCGGATCACCTCATCCGTTCCTCCGAGTCGACGCAGATCGGAACACCTCACAATCGAACGGTCGGATAGAAACAGGAGGAGGTTGTCGTCGGATACCGCCGTCAGGTCCGTGTCGACCGGCAGGCGGCTCCAGGATGAATTCAGACCGAAGGAGCGGGATTCCAGCGCGATCCCGTGCGTGCCTCCGGCGATGGCGTGGCCGTCCTGTGTCAGCACACAGAACAGAAAATCCCCTGTGACGCCCGTGTACGCGCCGGTCCAGAGTCCTCCGGCATCTTCGGTTTCCCGAAGACAACCGTTCGATCCGGCCATGATGCCGTGTGACGCATCCGCGAAGGCGATTCCCGTCAGGTTGTCGATCGACCTGGAGGCGCATTCGACCCAGTGAACGCCCTGATCGGTCGATCGCGCGCAGAATCCGCTGTCGCCAACGGTATATCCGAGATCGGGCGCGGGGAAGGTGATGTCGTTCAGATTCCGGTCGATCAGGCGCTGCAGTGTCCAGGTGATCCCGGCGTCCGCCGTGCAGGCCATGATCCCATTGGTTCCGGATGCGCAGAAACGGTTCGATTCGACGTGATCGATCGCCTTGAGATGATTGGTCGAACCGATCCAGTGATGCGTCCATTCTCCGGACTCGGGCGAGCGGACAAAGGTGTTTCCCTCCGAACCGACGGCGATGACCGTTCCGTCGGGGTTACGGGCGATGTCGAACAGATCCGGCGCGAGATGCTCCGGTTTCATCGTCCATGAATCCCCGGCATCGGTCGAGATGTAAACGGATGCGGTCTGGCCGGCCGCGATGGCAGACTGTCCGCTGCCGAAGGCGATGGCGTGGAGTGCCATTCCGGGGGTATTGCAGACCTTCGTGAGTGTGTTGTCCGAGCGGGAAAATCGAAGGATGACGCCATATCCCGCGAGCATGTAGGTGTCGGCATCGCGCTGTGCGATCGCTCGGAGAAAACTCGTCGTGACGACCGGAAGAGTGGTCCAGGTATCGCCGAGGTCGGAGGATGTGAGCACCAGGCCGAACGCGCCGCAAACAATGACGAATCCCGAGTCTTTGTCGAAGCAGGCGCCATAGATGTTCGCGCCGTCGGGAATGCGCAGGCGTCTCCATGAATCGCCACCGTCCGTCGTGCGGAACATGGCGCCTGAATAGCCCACGACAAATCCGGTCGAAGCGTCGTTGAAGTGGATGACGCGGAGCCCGGCGGTGGTATCGATCGGCAGCTGTTTCCATTCCGCACCATCATTCGTCGTCCGAAAAACCAGTCCATCGTCTCCGCAGACCCAGCCGTTTCGATGATCGATAAAACAGACGCTGACCAGTCGACGGGTCGTCGGGGACGGCAGTGCCTCCCACCGGACGCCTCCGTCTTCCGTCCGCAGGATGGTGCCTCCGGCTCCGCAGGCGTACACGAGACGCGTGTTGAGGGGTTGGATGTCGTAGAGTCTGTGAATGGTTCCTGAATCCTGGATACGGAAGGAGCGGCCGCCGTCGGAGGAGTGAACGATGAGTCCCTCGAAGCCTGCCATCCAGGCGAGTTCGGTGCCCGAAGCGAACTGGACATCCCGGAAATGCGTGCAAAATCGTTCCGGTCGGAGATCGCGCAGGGAAACAGCCGGAGAGTCGACTTCGGAATGGCATCCGGTCAAAAAGAGAGCGGCGATCATGAGCAGGGCAGGGAACATGAGATAAACAGTGCCAATTTTAGTCGGTCAAGTCAACGTGCGGCCGTTTGAACTGTCTTGCCAATTCAACGTAGACACAGTAAAGTATATGTGCTCCAAGTGCCAGCTTTCCCGCCGCGGGACCGCGGAGGTGAAGGGAATACCCGGAAAGGAGCCGGCAGGTGTTCAAAAAAAAGAGTTCGGGCATCCTCGATGATCAGACGGCCATGCGGATTGTGGCGGACGGTAAGGTCCGGGATGTGTCGTATCGTGATCTGCTTCTGTCGATGAACCTCTCACTCGAAGCGCTCATGTCCGTTCTGATAAAAAAAGGCGTGATTTCGCCGGAGGACCTGCTCGGGGCCATCGAAGAAATCCGTGACAAGCATGCCGCGAAAATGCCCGCAGCCTCGAGTGAATCGGGAGACAGCGATGCAGGGGCCGGTTGATGCGGCGTCCGTGCCTGCGACCGAGATGGAATGGCGGGTGCATCTTGCCGCGGAGAACCCGGTGAAAGCGGCTTTCGCCGTGATGCTGATCGGGTGTTGTCTGGGAGCGATTCATCAGGTGACGGGAGACGGTGTGCATACCGGGATCGGTCTTGCGGTCTTTCTGTTCGTTCTTGCCCCGTTTTTCTATCCGATCGTCTATCGGGTGGACGCGTCCGGGATTACCTCGAAGGTGATGGGATGCAGCCGACATCTTGAGTGGACACGGATCTCGCGCTATGATGTCTCGGCACGAGGGGTCTATCTCGCTGTCTCTTCGCGGTCGTCCGTGTTCTGTGACCGCGGTATGTATGTCATGTTCGGCCGTCAACGGGAGGAGATACTTGCCGGCATTAAAGCGTGGCTGGAAGCGGGTCCGGGAATCACTGGCGAACGCGTTTCGCGTTGAGCCCGAAGAAGTCCTGGCACTGACCGATCGGCAGAAACAGATCATCGATCGTTTTGCCGGATGGGTCGTGCGCCGCCGTCTCACCATGCCGGCTCTCATGACACTCGAATCCGTCACCCCCCTCAACTTTATCGGCAATCAGCTCATGGTTTTCATGTCGCCGTTCGTGACTGCGTTCATGAAACCCGATGATTATAAAGAATTTCAAAATCTGCTCGAACACCGCGAATCCATCCCGGTGATCATCAAGGCAATCGATGCGGCGGAGGAGGCCTGGGTGAATCGACACACATCGCACAGCGCAGAACCGTCTTCCAGCGACGACAAGGAGTAACCCTTTATGAACAAGAAGCCCGAGGATATCAAGGTCATCATTGCAACCGATTGCGGGTCGACGACCACGAAGGCGATCCTGATTCAGTATGATGAACAGAAGAAAGAGTATCGCCAGACGCATCGCGGCGAAGCACCGACCACCGTGGAAGCGCCCTTCGAGGATGTTACGAATGGCGTGCTGAACTCGATCCAGGAACTGTCCGAACTTTCCGGCATCGAGTTGCTCGACGAGAACAACCGGATCATCAAGAACCGGAGTGCCAATCGGGGTTGCGATATCTATATCTCGACATCATCCGCCGGCGGCGGTCTCCAGATGATGGTCGCAGGCGTCGTCCGGTCGATGACCGCGGAAAGCGCTGAACGCGCAGCGCTCGGAGCCGGCGCCATCGTCATGGATGTCATCGCATCGAACGATCATCGTCTGCCTCATGAGCAGATCGAGCGGATCCGGCAGTTGCGTCCCGATATGATCCTCTTATCCGGAGGCATCGACGGCGGCACGACCAGCCACGTCGTCGAACTCGCCGAACTGATCTCGGCGGCCGACCCCAAACCGCGCCTGGGCATCGGATACAAACTCCCGATCATCTACGCCGGAAACAAGGATGCGCAGCAGAATGTCCGCGACGCCCTCCAGGATAAAGTCGATCTGGTCGTCGTCGACAATCTCCGCCCCGTTCTCGAAAAGGAAAACCTCGGACCCGCCCGCGACAAGATCCACGATATGTTCATGGAACACGTCATGCAGCAGGCACCGGGCTACAAGAAACTGATGTCCTGGACGGATTCCCCGATCATGCCGACGCCGGGTGCCGTGGGTGCCATCATCGAGCGCGTGTCGCAGATGAACAACCTCCAGGTCGTCGGCGTCGATATCGGCGGTGCGACAACGGATGTGTTTTCGGTATTCATCAATCCGGAAGAGGAGAAGCCGGTGTTCAACCGGACGGTTTCCGCCAACCTGGGCATGAGTTACTCGATTTCCAACGTTCTGGCCGAGGCCACATTGCCGAATATCGCGCGATGGATTCCGTTCCCGATCGATGAACGAGAACTGAGAAACCAGATTAAAAACAAGATGATTCGTCCGACAACGATTCCGCAGACGCTCAAGTCGCTGGTCATCGAGCAGGCGATTGCGCGTGAAGCGCTGCGACTGGCGTTCCTGCAGCACAAATCGTTCGCCACCACCCTCAAGGGTGTTCAGAAACAGAGAACCATTGCGGACGCTTTCGAGCAGACCGGCACGGAAGGCACGATCGTCAATATGATGAATCTGAACCTTCTGGTCGGCTCGGGGGGAGTCCTGTCGCATGCGCCCCGCCGCAACCAGGCCGCGATGATGATGATCGATGCGTTCCGCCCCGAAGGCATCACGATTCTCGCGGTAGACTCCATCTTCATGATGCCGCATCTCGGCGTCCTGGCCGAAGTGCATCCGAAGGCCGCCACCGAAGTCTTCCTGAAGGACTGCCTGATCTATCTCGGCTCCTGCGTCGCCCCGGTCGGCCAGTTCAAGGAAGGGAAGGAAGTCGGCAAGTATCAGATCGACCTGCCGACGGGTCGTGTCGAAGGCGTGCTCCAGCAGGGCGAAGTGAAACTGTTTCCTCTGGGAGTCGGCCAGAAGGCGAAAGCGACATTCGAACCGAGTGGAAAGGCGGATTTCGGACACGGCAAGGGCATCAAGTTCGACACGGAACTTGATGGCGGTGTTGTCGGCGTCATTCTGGACGGCCGGGGCCGCCCGCTCATGACCGTCCCGGACGACAAGAAGGCCCGGATCGAGCAGATGTTGAGCTGGCTGGAAAACTTGAATGTCTACAACATGACCGAACTCCGCAAACTCGGTCAGGCCGTATAAGGAGGACACGATGGCGCACGCATATACTCCCGGACTCAAAGTCTCCCCCAAAATCCACCTCTCCAAACGCCGCATTCTTCCCCTCAAAGGCGAAGTCATCGTTTCGGTCGGCCAGAAGGTCGGGTCCGACGATGTCGTGGCCCGCACGGAACTGCCCGGCAAGGTCATTCCGGTCAACGCCGCCAATATTCTCGGGGTGCCTCCCGCCGAACTCCCCCGCTTCATGCTCAAACCCGACGGTTCACAGCTCAAAAAAGACGAAGTCTATGCCATGGCGAAGTCGTTTTTCGGTCTGTTCAAGACGCCGCTCAAGGCCCCCGAGGATTGCACCATCGAGAACGTTTCGACGATCACCGGCAAGGTCTTGTTGCGCGGCAAACCGTTTCCGGTTGAGGTGAAGGCATACATCGAGAGCAAGGTCATCGAGGTCATCCCGAAAGAGGGTGTGGTCGTGGAAGCCTGGGCCGCCTACGCGCAGGGTATTTTCGGGATCGGTGGCGAGACGCACGGGCCTCTGAGCATGGCCTGCGACAGCCCGGGTGAACCCCTCTCCCCCGAGAAAATTTCGGCGGAGTACCGAGGCCGTGTGATCGTCGGCGGCAGCATCGTCACCGCCGCGGCACTGAAGAAGGCGATCGACAACGGTGTCAAGGCGATCGTGGTGGGCGGTTTCGACGATCAGGATCTCCGCAACTTCCTCGGCTACGATCTCGGCGTCGCCATCACCGGTTCGGAACAGAAGGGCATCACGCTGGTCATCACGGAAGGATTCGGCGAGATCCCGATGGCGGAACGCACCTTCAACCTGCTCAAACGCTATGTGGGACGCGAAGTCTGCGTCAACGGCGCCACGCAGATCCGGGCGGGTGTCATTCGTCCGGAAGTCGTCATTCCGATGAGTGAAGCCGAATTGCAGTCCGGTGAAGATGTGACCGCGGGTGCTCTCCAGGCCGGTACACCGATCCGTATCATCCGCGAGCCGTATTTCGGTAGAATCGGCAAGGTCTCGGACCTGCCTCCCGAACTGACCAAACTCGAGAGCGAAACCAAGGCGCGTATTCTGAAAGTACGCTTTGAGGATCAGTCTGAAGCGGTTGTGCCGCGCGCGAACGTCGAAATTCTCGAAACATAGCAAGGAGCATTGACATATGTCCGGTCATTCGCACGTCCGGAACGGGTTACCTGTGATTCTGATCGCGGGCTGGGTGTGTCTGGCCTGCGCGATCCGGGCGCAGGAACCCTCCCCGGGAGCTCTGCCTCCCGCTATTCAAACCATGATCGATACCACCGCTCCGATCGCGGAACCGGTCGTCCTCCGGATCGCCCCTCCCGCTCTGCTGGCGGCCGTGGATGCACCGAATGACGCCGGGAAAGCGATCGATCTGTCGTGGACGGTATCGCCGGACGATCGAGTCGACGGCGGTGTGACGGCGTATCGCGTCTACCGGTCGAAGGAGGAAGGGAACGGATTCGTCCGGATTGCGGAACTCGCTGCGGGCACCGTCGCCTATTCGGACCGTGTTCAGCAGGAAGACTCCGCCGAGGAGGAAGCTCCACCTCCGGACGCAGCCGCACCGGCGGTGCCGACGGCCGACGAGTCGCATCCTTTCGAAATCGGTGTGCCCTATTACTATCGAGTGGCGGCCGTCGATACGACCGGTTACGAGGCATTCAGCGCGACAGCGGGTCCGGTCCGGTCGATCCCGCAATGGTATCATTCAGGCAAGACACCCGTGCTGGTGCTGGTTCTGGTGTTCTTTGTGCTGGTCGTCGTCCTGATCCAGATGGCAAAAATCCGGGGTGCCGATATGTACATCCGTCCGATTGCGGGGATCAGTGAGATCGACAATGCAATCGGGCGTGCGACCGAGATGGGCCGGCCGATTCTGTATGTCATGGGATTGGGAGCTCCCGAGGAAATTGCGACGATCGCTTCCTACACCATTCTGGCGCGGGTCGCCAGGAAAACCGCCGAATACCGGACGAATCTCCTGGTTCCCTGCAACGAACCGATTGTCATGACGATTGCGCAGGAAACGGTGAAAAATGCCTATATGGAGGCCGGTCACCCGGATCTGTACAGTGATAACATGGTCTTTTTCGTGACGTCGATGCAGTTTGCGTATGTGGCTGCCGTCAACGGATTGATGCTTCGCGAACGCACTGCGACGAACTGTTATTTCGGAAAGTTTTATGCGGAATCGCTGCTGTTGTCGGAAGCGGGCAACATTGCCGGTTCGATCCAGGTTGCGGGGACGGACGAGGTTGCCCAGTTGCCGTTTTTCGTCACGACGTGCGATTACACGCTCATCGGTGAGGAACTCTATGCGGCTTCCGCATATCTCGGTCGCGATCCCCTCCTGCTGGGAGCACTGAAAGCGCAGGATTACATCAAAGCCATCGTGATGCTGGTCATCTTCCTCGGTGTGATTCTCATCTCATTCGGCAACGAGATCATCCTGAATCTCGTTACAGTCAACCTGTGAGGCTGCCATGCTGAAACGCCAACTTCCCATGCTCATCGTATCCATCGTCGGTCTGATCATGACGATTCAGTATTTCATTCCGCATCCGTTCAGCGAGACAATTTACAATTACGCGCTGGACTGGCTGATCATCATCGGCATCTTCGCGATGCCGCTGGGCATTTACTCGATGGTCCACATTCACGTCCAGAAAGTGGCGCGGAAACAGACCGGCTGGGGATACTCGGTCGTCGCTCTTCTGGGCCTCTTCGTCATGCTCGCGCTCGGATGGACCCCCGATTGTCTCAAGGACGGCACATTCTTCATGCGTCTGTTCGAGTTCGTTTACATTCCCATCCAGGCAACCATGTTTTCATTGCTCGCGTTTTACATCACATCGGCGGCCTATCGCGCATTCCGCGCCCGGAACATTCTGGCGACCATCGTGCTGGTGTCCGCCATCATCGTGATGCTCGGACGGATTCCGATCGGTGAGGCCATCAGCCCGCACATTCCTGAGGTTGCGGACTGGATCATGAACGTTCCGAACATGGCGGCCCAGCGATCGATCATGATCGGACTCGGACTGGGCGCAGCGGCGATTGCCATGAAAATCGTGCTCGGCATCGAGCGCTCATACATGGGGATGGATTGATTATGACATTCGTTGACAGATTGCTGAACGTCGACCGACGGATCATCTATCTCCTCGTTTTCGTGGCCGCCGTGATTCCGTTCCTGTTCCCGGTGGACATTGAAATCAAGGTGACTCCTGAAGTTCGGTCGATTTATGATTTCATCGAGAATCATCCTGAGGGGACCGTGATGATGCTGGCGTCGGATTATGATCCGCAGACGCAGGCGGAAAATGACCCGCAGGCGCGGGCGATGATGCGGCACATGTTCAGGAAAGGGCACAAAGTGATCGTCATGGCGCTGTCGCAGGACGGTGCGGCTCTGACCGAGATGATGACGAACAGCGTGTCGAAGGAGTATGGCAAACGGTACGGCGAGGATTATGTGTATCTGGGATACAAGCCGTATCCGAACATCATCATTCTGTCGATGGGTGAGGATTTCCGGTTGAGTTACCCCAAGGATTACTACAACACGAAGCTGGACGAGTTGCCGATGATGCGGAACATCAAAAATTACGATGATCTCGCGGGAGTGCTCGAAGTCGGCGGCGGCAACGTTTCGACGATGTGGATCACGAGTGCTGTCGAACGGTACAACGTGAAGCTGGCGGTGGCGGTGACGGCGGTTTCCGGACCGCAGTACTATGCGAACCTGCAGGCCGGTCAGTTGTTCGGGTTGATGGGCGGACTGAAAGGGGCGGCTGAATACGAAATGCTGCTGAAAGACGAGTATATCCGCTTGAAAGCGCCTCTGAAAGCGATCCAGGGAATGAACGTGCAGAATTTCGTGCATGTTCTGATCATCCTGCTGACCGTCATCGGAAACATCGCCTTTTTCTATAAAAAGCGGATCGGGAGCTGAACCATGGATAAAGCGCAACTGATCGCCATCATCTGGAACACGATCGCCGCCTTCTTCACGATCTCCGTGTTCTCGTTCATGTACAAAGACAACTTCATGTATAAAATCGCCGAATCCATCGTTGTCGGCATTTCGGCGGGTTACTTTACCGTTCTTCTGGTCTGGACAAGTCTCCGTCCGAAATTCTGGGAACCGATCGTCAACGACCATAACTACTGGTATCTCATTCCCGGATTGCTCGGATTGCTCATGTACTTCCGCTTTTCCCCGACACTCGGCTGGCTCGCGCGGTATCCGCTGGCGCTCTACATCGGTATCGGATCCGGCATCGCCATTCCGCTGCAACTCCAGACATTCGTTCTCACGCAGGTCAAGGCGACCATTCTTCCGATTCACGTCATGGTCGACAATCGCATCAATCCGGAAGGCATCAATAACTTTCTCATTGTCGTGTTCGTCATCACCGCCCTGATCTATTTCTTCTTTTCATTGGATCACAAAGGCATTGTCGGACGAAGCGCGACATTCGGAATCTGGATCATCATGATCGGATTCGGCGCATCGTTCGGATATACCGTCATGGCGCGTGTCTCGCTGCTGATCGGACGCATCCAGTTCCTCATGAGCGACTGGCTGCCGATTGTCAAGTGATTCCCGGGGAACGACCCAGAAGATACTCGATAACACGATTGACGACCGGGATCGTCCTGATCGCGACCGGTTACTGGTTTCTCGACGATGCGATGCGGCGAGCCAATCATCTGCTTGCGCTGACGGATAATGCGTTCCTGTGGCTCATGCGGCTGGGTAGCCCGCAGTTCCTTACCGGCGAAATGTTCGGCCTCTTCACGATCCTGATCGGTGCTCTCCTGCTCGCCTCGGCAATTCGTTTTGGCACCATGTCGATCGCGGATGAACCCTCTCGCATGGCAGAGATAACCGGAAAAATGTCGATTACGGCAGTTGCCGCAATAGTTGTCTCTATCTGCTTATGTATCGCTTTCCTGAGTGAATTGAAGGAACCATATATTGGGAATGCCTGGAGCCTTGTTCTGCTGGGGGCGGTTGTTTCGATGGGGTGTGCGGTCTGGCTGGGTGTGCGCGCGTCCATGACCGGAAAGATCCGGGCGACGACGACGTGGCGTGAGGTTGTTCTGCTTGGCGCGATTGTTTTAATGAGTTTTGCATACATTATGCACGATACCTGCCATTGGCGATGGGCGGGAACGCCGGATGAATCGCATTTCTTTTATCTGGCGGATCAGTTGACCCGGGGTGAAACACATCGATTCATGATGTCCGAACATGGTGTATTCGGGTATCATCCGATGATGTCGTCGTTTTTCCAGGTGCTGTTCATGCGACTATTCGGATCTTCGTGTTTCGGCTGGAAGATTGCGTCGGCGTTGTCACTCGCGGGTGCCTTGCCGGGTTTGTATCTCATGATCCACGAGTTGTTGAATCGGCGCGCGGCTTTCGCGACTATTCTTCTGGTTGCGGTTGCCAAGCTTCCGGTTGGGTTCGCGCATTTCGGCTACAATAATATCCAGGTTCTGCTTCCGATCTGCTGGTCGCTGGGTCTTGTGTTCGTCGCGATTCGCAGATCGAGCCCGGTCTGGTTTTATGTGACCGGAGTGGTGGCCGGTTTGGGTTTTTACACATACTATCCCGCGCGCATCAGCATTCTGCTTGTCCTCTTCGCCTATCTCATCCATGCCCGACCACTGATTCGAAACGGCGCATGGTGTGCGGTCGCCGTAATGCTTCTCGGTTTTTGCATCACATTGATCCCGGTCTGGTATCATTTCGATGAAGTGATGGCACACATGGTTCAGCAAACAGCGATTACCGGGGGACAGCCGGTGGCTTCGTCAGATTTATGGATGCGGGTCGGGCAGTTCATTACTGGCGGCCAGCTCTTCGGAATTCTGTATCAATGGTTTCTGGCCATCACGCATGGGGTCTGGTTCATCGCTCCGCATCATTTCCAGACCAATCCGGTCATGGATCCGATCTCGGGGTCACTGGCGATAACCGGACTATGGCTGGCCATTCGCCATGCACACCGAACCCGCGTCGCGCGCTTCCTGCTCGGTACGTATCTGATCGCATCGTTCATCACCGGCGCCATCTCGCAGTATGACCGGCCGCCCCTCACCCGCCTGATGCTGCTGTCTCCGTTCACCGCCGCGCTCGCTGTCTACGCATTGGCGTTGCTGGGGGACGCTCTGGCGGGAGAGGCGAGGCGCACGGATCGTCGGATGGTCGGTGTGATGACCGGTGTGCTTCTCGCCGGCGCGATGATCTGGAATGTCGTGTCCTTGAGGTATGGCATCTATACGCTGCATCATGGTTACGGAGATGGGACGACGAGTGAAATTCTGCAGGAGATCCGGAAGTTGCCGAAGGAGTATCGTGTGGTGATGGTGCAGCGGCAGGACACGTACATGGAGTGCGTCGACATGGTGCTCGCAATCTTCGGATATCGGCCCAGGCTCGATTACTACAAACCGTTCGACGAGCGGGTTGAGCGCAGACTGTCCGAGATTCAACCTCCGTTCGCGCTTTTTACGGATCTGAAGGATGAACACCAGATCGAATCTCTCGATCGTCTGATCCGCGACCGGTTCCCGGATATAGTCTGGAAGGATACGTCGGCAGGTCGGCGGTGGAACCTGCGATACTGCGCGGTTCCCGCTCTGAGTACGCCATGATGGTCGGGTGAGCGGATGAGCCGGTCTGGATTGAGCGAATGTCTGTTTGAGTGGGATTCCGGCTGGATCGAGCGGATGCGGAGGAGTTCCGGTGTCGATTTCGATCGTTCCGAGGTGATCGCGGAACTGGGGATCGCGTTGCGGGAACTGAATCGGCGATTTACAGACTCGAGTGATGGGGTGTTGGATCTGTACGGGCAGGATCCGAGACTTCGCAAGGCCTATTCGGTCTATTATCTGCTCGCGAATCTCCCCAAGGTCGTGCATGTTCTGCTCGCGCACGCCGTCGATCCTCTGCGCCTCCGCTCGATGCTTGATCTGGGAACAGGGCCGGGCACGATTCCTCTCGGAGTCCTGACATTTCTGAGTCTCAGTGGGGCGGTCGCCCCGGCGATGGACTGCGTCTGTGTCGATCGAAGCCGCGGTTTCGCGGATCTCGCGGGCTGCCTGATCCGATCCTGGCGTGAATCATTGGATATTCGGGGTCGAACGAGGCAATTGGCGGTCGATCTGATGGATTATCGGCATCCTGTTTCGGCCCCGGTGGACCTTCTCGGGATGGGGAACATGCTGACCGAGATCTCAGCGGGGGGAGCGCTTCGAAAGGTCATACGACTGGCCGAATCGGTGGTGGTGGAGGGTGGATTGTTCCTGATGATCGAGCCGGCCACTCCCGGGGCGGCCCGAAAAGTGCTGGCTGTCCGCGATGAACTCGTATCGAGAAACTGGCGGGTGGAGGGGCCATGTCCGGGAAGTTACGCGTGCCCGGCCATGAAACGTGACGGTGACTGGTGCCATCACCGGTTGAGCTGGTCGAGGCCGGTCCTCATCGGGGATCTCGATCGCAGAGCCGGCTTCGACAAGCAGTTTCTGAATTTCACGTATTGTCTCCTTCGCCGCTCACCTGCCGGGGAGCTTTCGGGAGCTGACGCGGCGTCTCCGGGGAGAGGGTACATTGTTGTATCGGATTTACTGGCATCGAAGGGCAAGTATGAGGTATACTTATGCGGTCGGGAACGAAAAGTTCTCGTAAAGCTGGAAAAAAAGCATGTGAGCGCCAGTAACAGGGATCTGCTTCGAGTTCAGCGCTATGACCGGGTCGGTTTCGAAGCAGACATCGGCCGTGATGCCAGAATCGAGTTAACCCCCACGAGTTCTTTTTTCCGTATCTCGCACACCATGGAAGGTCAGTAACACAGCATGTCGGTTTGTCTCCTGTCGAGAAGCCAGCACATCATATCGCGAAACAACATCGATCCCGATGCTCTGAAGGTTCTCTACCGATTGCACCGCAATCATTATCTCGCGTACCTCGTCGGCGGAAGCGTTCGTGACCTGATGATCGGGCGACAGCCCAAGGATTTCGATATCGTGACGGATGCGCGACCGAACAAGGTCAAGCGGTTGTTCCGGAATTCACTGCTGATCGGGCGGCGATTCCGGTTGGTGCATGTGCGGTACGGGAGCAAGGCGATCGAGGTATCGACGTTCCGGCGGAACCCCGAGCGCATTGGCGGGACTGAATCCCGCGATCTGATGGTTCGGCACGAGAATACTTTCGGGACGCCTGAACAGGATGCGCACCGCCGTGATTTCACGATCAACGGCCTGTTTTACAACATCGCGGATTTTTCAGTGATCGACTACGTCGGCGGTCTGGATGACCTCAATGCTCGGATCGTCCGAACAATCGGCGATCCGGAAATCCGTTTCCAGGAGGATCCGGTACGGATGATTCGAGCGGTGAGAGTGGCGGGCCGGATCAAGTTTGAGGTTGCTCCGGACAGTTGGAACGCCATACAGACCTATCGCGATCAGATCATCAAATGCGCACCGCCGAGGTTGTTCGAGGAAATCCTGCATCTGCTCAAACACGGCGCAGCGGCTGATTCGATGCATCTGCTGTATCGATCGGGATTGATGGAGATCATGCTGCCCTGCCTGCATCAGTATAAACACGAACTCGATACGGAAGCGCCTCTGGCTCTGCGATTTTTACGCGAGCTGGATCGGAACGCCCTGCACCATCCGCTCACCACGGTTCCGGTCCTTCTGGCTGCATTGTTCTTTCCTCTTATTGACAAAGAGAGTGAAAGTCTGAAGCCGGGACAGGATCTTCGCGAGAACGTCGAGAGAAGTCTGAAGGGTTTCGCTCGGGTTTACAACGTCCCGCGAGCGGTTTTCGATCGCATGATCCAGATCTGCATCGCCCAGAGATGGTTTCGGAATCATCGCTCCAGACGGTTCCGTCCGATGGCGTTCATCCGGAGGGATTTTTTCCCGGAAGCGCTGATGCTGGCGTCGCTGCGGATGCGGTGTGATCCCGAGGCATGGCAGGGGGATCGTGAGCGCTGGCTGGACCGGGTTCTGCATTCCGATCTGAAGCAGGATCTGCGTCGTGTTCTTGCCTCCCTTTTATCAATCGAGGGACATCTTACTTGATTCGATCGGCGTCGTGACGGATCGGGTGTCGCTGGTATTCCGAGATTTCATCAAACAGTTGTATGTCGTCTGACCGTCACCGCCACAGGGTGTGCCAGGGATCGTCGCGACACAAAAAAATAATCCCTTGACATTCAGTCATACGAGCATAAATTAAGGTATGAAGTTCCAGTCAGGAAGGAAGGATCGGCATGGAGAGGGGCGATACGGCATCACTTAATAATCTCGGAGAAGAACCTCCGGGTTGTTCCATCCATCGGTCCCGTCCTTCAAATCCTCAACAGTCCCAACAACAGGATAACGGGTAACTATTGCCATGAACCAGGCTCAAACGGATTCACTGCGGTTTGCGTATGCAGAAATCGGGAAAGACGACGAGGAACCTCCTGGTAAGCGAAGCGGATCTTCATCCCTGACGCTCACGAGGGGATTGGCGCTCGCCGTCGAATCGCCCGATTCGGACAAATCTCCTCCGGAAGACGTCAAACAGAACGACACACAGGTCAAGAAAATCATCCATCTCCACCGGTACATGTTCCGGCGCCGGTTCTTTCCGTCCGCGTCGACCGCGGAATGGAACGACTGGCAGTGGCAGATCCGCAACCGGATCATGGATGTCGAAACCCTGTCGCGGATGATTGCGCTGACGACCGACGAGACCGACGCGCTGACGTGCAACGGGAACGGTTTGCCGTTTTCCATCACGCCGTACTATGCCTCGCTGATCGACCCCAACGACCCCTCCCAGGCGCTTCGGAAAACGATGGTTCCGGTCATGACAGAAACCGTTCATGCGCCGGAGGAGTCGGGCGACCCGCTGGGCGAGGACAACATGAGCCCGGTTCCGGGGCTGGTGCATCGTTATCCCGATCGCGTGCTCTTCCTGACCACCCAGTTCTGTTCCGCATACTGCCGCTATTGCACCCGTTCGCGCATCATGAACCGTGACGCGGGGTACGAATTCAACCCGCGGCAATGGGATCAGGCGATCGATTACATCGCGCAGACGCCGGTCATCCGGGACGTGGTGCTCTCCGGCGGCGACCCCATGACTCTCAGCGACGACCGCCTGGAATACCTCCTGTCGAATCTCAGAAGGATTCCGCATGTCGAGATGATCCGGATCGGGACGAAGGTGCCTGCTGTTTTGCCGCAGCGGGTCACGTCAAAACTTGTCCGGATGCTCAAGAAATATCACCCGCTCTACATGAGCGTTCATTTCACGCACCCCGATGAACTGACACCCGAAACCTCTCAGGCATGCAATCGCCTCGCAGACGCCGGCATCCCGCTCGGCAGCCAGACGGTGCTGCTGGCCGGTGTCAACGACGATGTGGACACGATGAAACGCCTGATGCAGGGGCTTCTGCGCATCCGTGTGCGGCCTTACTATTTGTATCAGTGCGACCCGATCATCGGCTCGAGCCATTTCCGGACCCCGGTCCGAAAAGGTCTCGAGATCATCCGCGGTCTGCGCGGCCACACGTCGGGATATGCCGTTCCGAGTTACGTCATCGACGCTCCCGGAGGCGGCGGTAAAATCCCGATTCTGCCCGATTACGTGCAGGGTTACGACGGCACCGAACTGGTGATGAAGAATTATCAGGATCGGTACTATCGCTATCCCGACTGCGATCCCGCTCACATTCAGTAACCGCCAGAGGGTTTTTCAACATGAAGATCGGCCTGACTTACGACCTTCGGGACGAATATCTCGCCATGGGATTTTCCGACGAGGAAACCGCCGAGTTCGACCGGCGCGACACGATCGATGCGCTTGATGCCGCGATTCGTGCAGCGGGTCACTCGACGGACCGGATCGGCAACATCTGGTCGCTCACCGAGCGGCTCGCGCGCGGCGACCGCTGGGATCTGGTGTTCAACATCGCCGAAGGTCTGTATGGACTGGCCCGCGAATCCCAGGTCCCGGCCCTCCTGGACGCCTATCGGATTCCCTATGTCTTTTCGGATCCGATCGTTCTGGGCGTCGCCCTGCACAAAGCCATGGCCAAGCGTCTCATCCGGGATCTCGGTGTCGCGACTCCCGCCTTTCACGTCGTCGAAAGCCTCTCTGACCTGGACGGCGTCAACCTGGCGTTCCCTCTTTTCGCGAAGCCGGTCGCCGAGGGCACCAGCAAGGGCGTTTCGGGCAGAAGCAAAATCACGTCCGCGGATGAACTCCGGTCGGTGTGCCATGACCTGCTCCATGAATTCCGTCAGCCTGTTTTAGTTGAGGAGTTCCTTCCCGGCCGCGAGTTCACCGTCGGGATCGTGGGCACGGGTGATGCCGCCCGCGCGCTCGGGGTCATGGAAGTCATCCTGCTCGAGAAAGCCGAGAAGGACGTCTACTCGTATGAAAACAAGGAAAGCTGGCGCGATCGGGTCACCTATCGACTGGCCGACGACGACGTGGCCCGGCGGACGGCCGAAACCGCTCTCCGTGCCTGGATCGGTCTGGGTTGCCGCGACGGCGGACGTGTCGACATGCGTGTGGATCGGCACGGCACGCCCAGCTTCATCGAGGTCAATCCGCTGGCCGGCCTGAACCCCGAAATTTCCGATCTGCCGATCCTCTGCGGCCTCCGCGGGATCACCTACCAGTCGCTGATCGCCTCGATCCTGGACTCGGCGATCGCGCGCACCCGAACCCCCTCAACCGCGCCTCCCGGGACTTCCGCGCCATGATTCCGCACCCGGATTCGCGCGCTTCGTCCCGCACCGTTGTCATTCTGCATAACGCCGTCTCCGATGCGTCGTCTCCGGATGAACGCGATGTTCTGGACCAGGCCGAAGCGATCGAGTGCGCGCTCGGGGAACTCGGGTTCCGAACCGTTCGGATCGGCCTGGGGCTGGATCTGACCGCCGCTGTGTCCGCGCTCCGGGACAAGGCCCCGCTCTTCGCGGTGAATCTCGTGGAAAGCCTCGATGCCAGGGGCTGCCTCATCCATGTGGGTCCGGCGCTGCTGACGGCGATGCGCATCCCGTACACCGGCGGCCCGCTCGATGCGATCTTCAACACCTCCAACAAACTGACCGGCAAACGGATCCTTGCTCTCGCCGGATTGCCGACGCCGGACTGGATCGAAGCGGAGGGGATCGCGGCGCGTCATGTGGAACCGGGTCGCTACATCATCAAGTCCGTCTGGGAGCATGCCTCGGTGGGCCTCGACGATACATCGATCGTGACGGGCGACATCGCCTCGATCCGGCAGGACATGGCTTCGCGCCGGGATCGACTCGGAGGACTCTGCTTTGCCGAACGGTTTATCGACGGCCGCGAATTCAATATCGGCATGCTGACGACAGGTGGTGTGCCGGAGGTTTTGCCGCCCGCCGAGATCGATTTTGTGGGGTATGACGACGGCAAGCCGAAGATGGTCGGGTATCAGGCGAAATGGGACGAATCGTCCTTCGAGTATCACAACACGGTGCGAAAGTATGCGTTTGCGGAAACGGACGGGAGGCTTCTGGAGGAGTTGGCGGATCTGTCCCGCGCGTGCTGGGATCTGTTCCATCTCAAGGGGTATGCCCGGGTGGACTTCAGGATCGATTCCGACGGCAAGCCCTGGATTCTGGAAATCAACGCCAATCCCTGCCTGTCGAAGGATGCGGGATTCGCCGCGGCGCTGCAGCGTGCGGGGATTTCTTATACGGAGGCGATCCGCCGGATCGTTTCCGATCTGAACGTTTAGGAGGTCAGGCGTGGGAGATTATTCATTCAGGCGTGAGGTGCGGAAGCAGGATGCGGACAATGTCCGGCGGATCGTGAAATCGTCGGGTTATTTTTTCGATCATGAGATCGATGTGGCGGTGGAGTTGGTCGATGAGTTTCTGGCGAAAGGCGATGCCAGCGGCTATCGGTTCATTTTTGCCGAGCAGAACGGTGAAACGCTCGGATACACCTGCTTCGGGCTGACGCCCTGCACGGTTCACAGCTATGATTTGTATTGGATCGCGGTCATGGAGAGTTGCCGCGGGTCCGGGCTGGGCAAGCGACTGCTGCTGGAATCCGAAAAGGACATATATGCGGCGGGCGGAAGAAGGATATACATCGAGACTTCTTCGAAGGAGCAGTACCGGTCGACGCAGGGATTTTATCTGAGGTGCGGTTACCGTCAGGAAGCGCATCTCGAGGACTTCTACGGGCCGGGGGACGGCAAGTTGATTTACGTCAAGGTGCTGAGCTGAGGAGCAGTTTCTCCGAAAAACGATATAGATAAGCTTGCCTCGCCTGAAACCGCCGGCACGGAGGCCGGCGCCACCCATCTGCTTCTACGTGCAATATGAATGCATATATTGGTGATGTCCGGCAGGCAGGGACGCCTGCCGGATCCTGTTTTTTATGCTCGTCGTGGTTCCAGCCTGAGTCTCACCGAACCAAACCACTTCGCAGAAGGACTCGTCCCATAGTAGCCTTCACGAAGCGGCACATCCCCGGACAGTTCCCGGCCCGCGGCCCGGCGACATTCAACGTGCACACCGAATACTCCGAGATGAATTCGATTGTTTTCTGCGCCGCGGTTTCGGGATCCATGAGATCGATATCGATCAATTTGTACGGTTTTCCGGCCCGGATACAGAACATAAGGGTCTGTTCGGTCCCGCCGGTCGGGCGTCGATGGTAGAAGATGGCCGTTCCGTCGGATTCGATGACATTCTTTCTGGTTCGCTGCGAGTATCCGCCGTGAATCTCGATGAGGGGATACTTCATGTCGATCGGGCCGTCTTCGGCCATTCGATCCTTCGGGCAGTAACCGCCGCAGGGGAAGCCCGCTTCGAGCGCGGCATCGAGTGCCGCCCTGTCGGCTCCGGTCTGACCACCGCTGATGATCGTCGTCAGCGTTCGGGCGGGCACCCCGGCAGAAGATGGATCTGGACCGGTTCGTTTCATTCAGTGATCGGTATCCCAATTAAAAAACCCCCGGGTTTTGGCCCGGGGGTCGTGTTTTCATTGCTTCGTCCGGCTCAGCAATCGCCGTCGAACGTGCCTTCGTATTCGTCGTCGTCCAGCAGATACCAGTAGAAATCCTCGCCGTCTTCCAGCAGATCCGTCGTGACTTCGCAGTGGAACACCGTGTAATTGGAATCCCGGTAAGCTTCCAGCAGATACTGGCCATCCGGAATGTTGTCCCACATCGTGCGGGCGATCCCGTCATCGTCGATCCGTCCGCGCTGCACACCGCCGATCACGATCCACAGATCCTGTTCGGAGGCATTCCGGATGATGATGTCGTTGTTGTTGTCAACGGATTCCTCGGTTTCTTCGCACCCGATGAAACAGAATGTCATGAGAACCAGAGTCAATAGTACGAGCAGTTGCTTCACCATGAAGTACCTCCTTCCAATAGGTAAACGCAGTATTTCGAAATCCTCCCGAAAAGTCAAGAAAGAGCAGGAAAATCTCTGATTTGCTGCGGTCACTCCGTCCAGCCGAACCGGATTTCGGACATCGCCCCGAACAGCGTCGTGATCCCCTCATCCGTCATGGCCGAATAAAATGCGATGTTGTCGGCGGCTCCCGCGCCTTCCGGCCAGATGAAATTCGGCAGGACTTCGAGTTCCATCACGCCGACGTTCAGATCGATCTCGCGAACATCATACTCCGTGAAACTCGGCCAGAAGTAATACGATCCGTACACATCCAGAATCACGAACAGAGGCACCGATGAGTAGGTGTCGGGCCCGGGATTGCACACAAACACGCTGCAGGAACACGGATCGCCGGGGTGAAACAGGTTGGATGGCATCACGAGTGTCACGCCGAGTTGATCGCATGGGGGCGGAGTCGACGGTGTGGCGGTTGCCGGAACGGGCGTGTTCGTCGGCTCACCCGGTCCGACAGTCGGCGTCGCGGTCGGAGGAACCGGTGTTGAAGACGGCAAAACTGTCGGTGTGAAGGTCGGCCCGGTCGTCCAGGTCGGGGCCGGTGTCGGAGTCTGATCGGGCAGGGATTTCCCGCAGATCTCGATGTCATCCACGAAGAATCCCGGATACACCAGATAACTGTCGCTCGTCAGCCGCCACCGCACATAGACCTCCGGCTGCCCGTCCGCCACGCTCGAAATGTCGTATGTCTTCTGCGTCCAGGCGCTGTCCGACGCGTATCCGCTCCAGACGGTGGTCCAGGTGGTGTGATTGGTCGAGACATCCACGTAGGCCGTATCGTAATTCAGTTCATTCTGCAGCCAGCGCCAGTAGCGCAGTTCGACATCGGAAACGACGGAACAGTCGAACGCCGTCGAGATCAGTTCGACATTGATGTCGTTGCCGTAATTGCCGCTCAGGTTCGTTCCATAGCAGTTCGCGCCGGTGTGGCCGTTTCCCGGTCCGGTCGTCGGGTGCCCGTATGCCCAGCCGGTCGTCGCACCGTGATTCACGATTTCATATCCGGGGTTTGCCGTGAGATCCTCGCTGTAGAGAGGACACTGATACACATACGACGTCACGGTCGATGTGAAGGTTCCGGTGTCGGCGCACAGTTCCTGTGATGCGCTCAGAGACACACTGAATGCAACCGGGTAATCGTTCGGGCAAGATGGGTTGACGGCGATCACGAAATGCGGCGATTGAGACTCGGCAGTGGCACCGTCCGAGATGTTGCCGAAGGCGGCGGTCGCCGTGAGAATGGCGATATTCGGGTCGGTCGAAGCAATCGACGCGGTGACGTTCGTCAGGTTGCCGCTCGCGCGCAGCGTCATCCGGATCGCTACCGTTTCACCCGGATCCATGATCCCGTCCTGGTCGCCGGAGGGGTCATCGATCGTGATATTCGTAATCGTCAATCCGAGTGCGCCTGTCGGTAGAATATCGATGTCCAGATCCTCGCGTGTCGCTCCGATGGTGACCGGAACCGTCGCCGTGACATATCCCGGCGCTGAAATCTGCAGCGTATAGGTTCCCGGAAGCAACAGGCGGAGGAAACTGCCGAAGGCGTCCGTCGTGCGAGGGGTTTCGGTCGAAGTCAGAGGAATTTCCTGCACCGCGACAACCGCTCCGGCCACGATTTCACCTGTGCAGGCATCCCGCACATGACCGGACACGGCGGATCCGTCGATTCGGTTGAGGAGATACTGCCAGGCCGGTCTGAGGTGCTGTACGGTGGGGTTCCGGTAGCTCCAGGGAGGTTGAAAATCATCCGCGTTGAGTTCGATGACGTAGGCAAAGGTTCCATTCGCGGCGTAATGCCAGTCGGTATCGCCTCCATCGGTGGCGTAAAGTGTCTGCCAGGAGGTTCCGGATCCGTAGCCCATCCCGCCGTCGTCCCGCTGAATCAGCCCGGCCATCGATGCGCCGATGTTGGCCATGGCTTCATGATCCGGGGTCGTCGATCCGTCGCACCCGTAGCCGTAAATCACCAGTTCGCTGTAGCTATGATAGGAGATATCGAACACCGCGCGTTTCCCTTCGGAGAAATCCATCATGCGCGTCACGCAGCCCGATTCACCCGGAGACTGCCCGCGATAATCGTCATCACCCGGATAACCGGAACTGCCGTCGCATTCCCCCCAGAATGTCGGGTAATTGCGGTTGGGATCGATTCCGTATTCGCTGGATCCCGGCGGTGGGGAATGACGGTCTTTCCGCCACATATCGTACGATGTCCACATGTAGTTGATGCCATCGAGATTCACCATCGGAATGATCCAGATCTCGAATGAATCCACCCAATGCTGAACGTCCGGATTGGCGGGATAATTCTGGCAGAGATACTCGATGGTATCGAGCGGGATTTCGCATGCCATGACTTCGCGAGCATGATGTTGTCCGTTGAAAATCACCACCGGTTCATCCTCGGTCACAGCCGGGTTGTCGGAAATCTTGAGCGCCCAGATCGAGCGCCCCTGCTCTGTTGTGCCAATATCCACCAGTTCGGTGATGGCGGGGTAGGTTGTGTGGAATTGCTGCATCAGCGTCGCGATCTCGTCGGGTGTCTTGTAATTCGGATCGACGCGTTCCTGAAGGAAATCCTCCGGTGTCCGTCGGATTTCGATCGGATAGGTCTGTTCGATCCGGTCGAGTTGTTCCCGCGAGACGATCAGATCGATCCAGCCCTGACGGGATGATGCGCCGGCGATGTCGAGATGCTCGATGGCGGAAAGCTGGTGCATTGCGGTGCGGTAATTATCGGGGAAGACTCTCACGAGATAACCGGGTGAGGTCGCCGAAACACCGGCGATGAGCAGGAACAACCCGAGCACATTCAGCAATTTTTTCATAAACTTGACTCCATTTCGGCTCAAAACGGCGCGAAGGATCATATCGTTCGATACTCGAACCGATCCGAATACTTGAAATTCAAGAATTGTGCCGTAATGTCTTTATCCGGGAATGGAGGCGAGACAATAGCGGATCAGGAGTGTTCTGATCCGGAGCCTTTTCAGTGTCGGTTACCGAAACGAAGAAACATGAACGTTATAGCCGCGAGGATGATCACAATCACGGAGACATTGTCGATGGGTACTGCAGGTTGCGGGGCCAGGAACCCATGCGGTCCCGGCTCCGTTGGCGTGTACCCGTGACACACTCTGCAATCATCGATTTTTCCGGCATGGTTCTGCAGGCGAATGCTTTGGAGATTATCTCGAGGTTGAAGCGTCGGGTAGATTGCGTGAGGGCTTCCGTGACATGCCTCACAATACACTCCCCCGTGGCCGCGGGAGTTTCGGTACAGCATTCCGGGTTCAGCGGCATGTCCGGCTCCATGACATGTCCCGCAATTCGGTTCTTCCAACCAGGGTTCACGTCCATCTTCGATCGATTGATAGACCTCGATCGTTGATCCGTGGCAACTCTGGCAAGTCATCTCATGCTGACGATGAACATCCCGGAAACACTGCGTGGTCGTTCCGGGATGACAGACATAGCAATCCATGACATTTTCTTCGCCGTGTTTTTTATGCATGGCAAGAGACAAAGAAGGAACCCCGGGAGTTCCGGGCATTCCGAGCGCATTGGATGCATGGCAATTCGCGCATAATACAGGTTGATTGTTGATCAGATCGGTCGATTCTTCTTCGTCATGATACTGGAGAATCGCGACTTCGGTTCCACTTCCTCCGGTATGGCAATACTCACAATGCATCTCAGTCGATACGGGCGCAACAATCGTTGTCATGTCGAGTGTCGTGCCAACGGAGTTCTTCAGTGTCAGATCGGCCAGTTGATACGGCACTTCAATGCTCCAATTGGAATCATCATAGGGAGTGAGCGGCACACCTTCAACTGACCAACCAGACCCATGCTGTGCCATCTGCCCGGTCAGTCCATGACCTGTCAGGCCGATGTTGTCGGGAAGTGAGACACCAAACAACTGGTCCTCAAAACTCCAGAAATCCGTTTTCCCGACGGAGTATGTATTGTTCTGAAAGGCGTAGTCGATGGTGAGGTCGGATAAAAGAATTTGTGGCAGCCGATCTAATTCACCCCGGTAGATGACCTGCGCCCAGATGGTGTTGAAAGGTGGCAGGACGGCCAGATGCTGGAATGAGGCATTCATGCAATGCATCCCGAGATCGTTCCAGCCGATGACGATTGTTTCACCGAGATCTCGCTGGGATTTCCCCGAGTCGGCAATCACTGGCAATACCAGTGTCAGGTAACAGGCAACGACTATTGCAGCACAAAACCTTCCTGATGCTTGCATAGCGACCTCCCCTCCGAAACAGCCTATCTTTTATTTTAAGAATCACAGAACGAGAATACAAAAGGCCAGGATTCATTTCGCAAGTCCAGTGTTTAGGGCATCTATCGGAAAACGCGTCATCCCGATCTTGGTTTCTTCCATGAAAACCGTTACGATCACACCTGGAAGGTCAGCACAACTAACTGGAGAAATCTCGCAATGAACTATAGAACCGTTCCCCATTTTATCGTACTCGGATTGCTCGTTATTTGGCTTCCGATTCCTGCCGGTTCAGCTCCTGAAAATCCCGCATCATCGGGGCTTATTCAGGTATCACAGCAACCCATCGATCCTGTCATGGATCAGACCACGTTGGGGCTGGGAACTGCCAACAAGCCGAACGGGCGGATGTATCGACTGCGTGAAACGCCCGATGGAACGCATCCGATCGAGGTTCCGCGGTTGTGGAGCGACTGTGAACTCGGGATCGCGGACACCGTGGACGGCGGATTTGTCGTATTGTATCGAGGAAACTACTGGATGGACGGGCGGAATTCGAAGGCGGTGGCCGTCATGTTCGATCCGAAGGGGAATGTCCGCTGGGAACTCGATCTGAACCGTTTCATGTCCCGAACGGATCAGCTCGAGGTCCAGGACATCCGGTATTACAAAGGCAAACTGTATTTCAACGAAGCCTGTCAGACGTATTCGAGCGAAGCGGGAGGCGCGTGTTCCGCGCTGGTGTGTGTGGATCCCGATTCCGAGAAGGTTGTGTTCCGGACGCAGGCGCTGATATCGAACAACATTTTCATCATCGACAGGGATCGGATTTTCTGCGGCTACGGGTTCACCGCCGAACCGGATTATCTGTATATCCTGGATGCCGCTACCGGTGAAACCCTCAGCCGGACGCCCGTCGACAGCGCACATGATTATCTCGAGATTCGCGATGATATCCTGTATGTGACGACGTATAAAAGTTATTACCAGTTCCGGGTTGTGGGATTATCACGCTGAGCTTCCGTTCTTCCATATACAACCGGGGAGCGGGGGGATTCTCAGGAGGCATCCCCGGGACACCGGTTTGCGGGTCGGGTCCGGCAGTCAGATGGCGCGTCACGTATCCTTGACAACAGACCGGGATTTCCCGAAAGTTTTCCGCATGAAGATCCTTCTGCCCGTTTTGCTCGGACTGATCCTGTGGTGCTCGACTTGCTTCGCCATCCGGCCCGAGGACATGGAGCCGAACAAGTGGTATGAGACGATCCCGTGCGCTCCGTCAATTCGAGCTCTGACATGCTATCCGGGGGTTCCCGGTTTGTTCTTCGGGGTCAGTTACTATCGGGAAACCAATTCATTTCGGCTTGTCAAAAGCAGCGACTATGCGAAAATATGGAAGGAAGTCACCTCATTCCCTTTCGATCTGAAATATGCAGAAATTGCTAAAATTGTCGCATCCCGCATAGGTTCGGGAATAAGGATTTACGTTGTTTCCTTCGATCGAGATTCCAATGTTTGCATCGTTTTCATAAGTGATGATGAGGGGATCACCTGGCGGCAAATGACGCTTCCTCCGAGTACCGTATTGGTTTCACCCTCACCGTTTCGAAATTTGATCGTCGGCTTGCAGAATCCGGAAGGTCACAAGTATGTAGCATTTTGGAGTGAGGATGATGGTGTCACCTGGACGACCGGACTGACTCTCGATTACCCAAACGGAGGATCTGTCACGTCGGTCAGCTTCTCGCCACATAATTTTGAGACAGTACTACTCGGCACGACATTCGAGGATCGAGCGATCATGAGAAGCACGGATTCGGGGAGAACATGGACTACCGTAGCGACACGCGATCAGTGGGGAGGCGGTATTCGGGGGATGGGTTTTCGATTCCATCCTACTAAGCCAGATTGTATTTTCACTGTGGCATCCTCGATTCGAGTCTCCTACGATCAAGGAGTCAATTGGAGTTGGCTGAATTCGGATGCCACCGATGATTTGATTGTTTTTCCCGAAAATCCGGATTGTATGCTTGCTTGCGATAGGACATGTAAAGGAATTATTAAAACCACCGATGCAGGGATGTCCTGGCAGACGATTGCTTGGGCAATACCCTCTTACCTCGACGATCGACGATCAGAGTTTGAGCTCTCGCCTTGGGAACTCAACTGTGTGTACCAGGTCTCCGATACCATCATCTGTTCGCGGGATTTCGGTGTGTCCTGGCAGGCGCAAGCACCTTCGACATTCAATTCTGTTGGATTTGTGAGTTGGAATGATCCGAATCTGATGCTGATAGGTGATCAGGGAGCCGGACGATTCCGCTCTCAGGACGGGGGTTTGACCTGGGAATCCTTGCCATGTTTTTTTTCTAATCTTCAACTCCAATCAACCGAGATACTCGAGATTCGCGGGAATCCCGATGTCTTTCTGTTTACCGAGGATTTCCTTGAGTGTTCCGGATACAGCAACTGGGAAGGACGTGTATTCCGAAGCACGGACAGAGGAACCACATGGGAATTGCGTCAATCTGATCTCGGCGAAAGGATTCGGCAGATCACACCCTCAAAGACACACCCGAACCGATTGTTCGCTGTGGCGGACAATCGGCCAGCAACAGAAGCGGAGATGGTGAATTGGATGTGCGTATCGGATGATGAGGGATTGACTTGGAGGAAGTATGAAATCCCGGGGATGAAAAGGATAAAGGATATCGAAGATTCATTTATGGATCCTTCTATGTGGTTAGTATTAGGATGTCAGGATACTGACAACAGACAAGCCCTTTTGTATCGCAGCACTGATAGCGGAGTCGAGTGGGAGGAGATCGGTTTCTCGAATGGACTAAAAGCAAAGTTATCATTTGGACTAAATTGCCAGCACTGGGACGATATACTCATAGACAAACAACAAGAAAACCGAATCTATATATTAGATTTTGTTGCGCTGTATATAAGCGAAGATGCTGGTAAGTCTTGGAATCGAACCTTAGAGTTTAAATACACACACTCTAAGGGTGACATTCTTATATCTCCACACAATTCATGCGAGATGTATGCCCCAACTGGTGGATCTCTCGATTTCGCCAACAGGACTGTGGATTGCCGACAGAACTGGAGCGATTCAACATTTCCAATACGGCTTCTCATCTCGCCCTCAAGACCGAATGTGATCTACAAGCGCGACACGCTTGAGATCATGCGAATCGAATCGACATCACCGGTTATACAGATGGGGGGATTCTGTGACAGCAATCTGAAAGCCGGTGAAGAGAGTCGAATGTCGATCGCGTTTTTCGCAGCAGATCCTGATTTGAACGATGCGCCGACCCGGATCGATTTGTATGATGGGGACATTTCATTGAACTATTCCATTCGGGACGATGCACTACCTGGAAGTGGTTTGTTTGTGGAATCGGTTGACTGTATGCCATCAAATCCATGCAGAGTCGAATTGAATGGCAGAGCGGTGGACAAGTTCGGCAATGTCAGCGCTCCGTTTCCTTTGATCCGGATTCACTGACCGGAATCGAACCAGGACGACCTCAAACTCGTCTCTCCAGCACCTTCCAACGCATTCCTCTGCGTTCGTGGAAGGTGTGACAGATTATGCCGGCTGAGAGCTATGGCTCTCAACTGATAAAAAGAATAATCATCGCCCCGACGTCGAGAGACAGACGCGACCTCCGAGAACCCGCCTGCCACAGGTACAACTTGGCGGGTAGGGAAACACCCTCCTCCCGTACATCGATTCGCAATTTACCAGATTCACCTGTTAACCAAATTGCTTCAACATCGAAAGAGAGTACAATTACTTTCTCGTTCCAGAGGAAATAATTGTAGCGCCGAACCTCGTGTTCGGCGCTCTCTTATTCACGTGAAATACATCTACCGCCGAACCTCGTGTTCGGCGCTCTTCCTCTACCCTCCGAACCCGAATTCCCAGCGTCCGAGTCCCTGCTCACCCCCCAGAATCTCCGTAAATTCCTCATTCGTCATCGCCGCCCAGAACACAATTCCCGTAAACGCATCCGACCCGGTGTCGGGCCAGGCGAATTCCTGCAGCAGCGAGACAACATGATAACCCGGTGATGCGGAGACCCGGCCAAAGGCAAATGCATGACCCCAATCCGGCCAGAACCAGTATTCCCCGAGCACATCCAGGACGCAGACGATCGGCGTCGAGTCGATCGGCTCCGACGCGCTCCGGACCACCGCATCCAGCGCGCATCGGTCAGCAGGCCGGAACATCTCTGAGGGCATCCAAAGAGCCGTGGAAAAGGCCGGGATCATGTCGGAATATTCGTCTGCGCCAATGTCGGGCGAGGCACTCCATCGGGCCCCCAGATCCATGTCGAAACCAGGCACTCCCGTAAGCGCTGCCCGGCCGATCGCGGGGGATGACGTGAGCAGGTGATAGTCGTGGGTGGAAGCCGAGACAAACTCCGGGGATCCCTCGACGAAATCCGTTCCCCGTGTCTCGTCTTCACCCTCGCGGAAGCCGTCAATGAGATTGTGATCGACGACGATCGCGCCCGACGGGGCCAGCGTGGTCGCAGCGATCTGAAACGACAGGTTGTCGCTGGTGATGTTGTTCCGGATCACGATTCCCTCGACCTGCGGATTCTGAACGACGATCCCGCCGCCCCATTCGATGCCGTTCCCCACACTGGTATTGTTGATGATCACGACATCATGAATCGGATGCGTTTCGATGCAGCACTCCGAGATATCGAATCCGACCCAACCGTTGTTGTAAGCGATGTTGTTGTAAAGAAGCACGTGTTCGAGCAACCCTCCGACTTCGCTCGCAACCGTAAACCCGTCCTCGACGCCATCATAGGACACGTTGTTGAACACCTCGATCGAATGGGTGTGTTCAGCCTGGGCATCCACATAGAACCCGGTCGCTTCGGTATGATGAACCGTGTTGCCGAAAACGCGGCAGTAGGACGACCCGTCTTTCACACAGATTCCTTCCTTCGGGCTGTTGAAAACCAAATTGTTGCAGATGTCGCAACGTGTCGATGCGCCCACCGTGATGCACTCGTTGTACATATAGGTGCAGGCCGATTCGACCGTGTTCCCGTCGATCAGAATACGGGAGGCGTTCCATACCAGAATTCCGGATTCGGTCGTGTTCACCGTCGTGTTGTGTTCGATGACGATTGAGTCGGCTGTATCCGCGAGAATACCCGAGTTGTGGAGTGTCGGGCCGGCGTTCTGGATCCGGAATCCGGATACGCGGATGTGGCTCAGACCCGTCAGATCGACCAGTCCCGTCCACTCGGGCAATTCAATCGAAGCGCCGTCAATGACCGGAGATTCACCGGGAAACGCGCGGTAGTGGATCGGGGCCGAAGCCGTCCCGGAGCGTTGGGGGATCACGTGCTCCGCATACGTGCCGGCGCGAACGCTGACCGAGTCACCCGGCATCAGTGATTCCGCGGCATGTTGAATCGTCCGCCAGGGGAGCGCCTGGGTCCCGGGGTTATCGTCCAGTCCGTCCGGGGCAACGAAAAAATCGGCTGCCACCGCCAGCGGAATCCGAGAGAAAACTGTGATTGAGAGCAGGCACAGGAACATCACGAATCGGATCATCTCACGAGACTTTCTCGAGTTCATTTTCACCTCCCGGTGATCAAGTTATGCCTCAAGTATACTCGTATTCGATCGAGCGGTCAATGGAACGGCAAATATATCAACAACTTACAGATTTACTGGAAATGAAGGCAGGCCTCCGTGCCTGCCGCTTCTCAGACGCCTTGATGACATGGGTGGCGCCGGCCTCCGTGCCGGCGTTCTCACATGGTGATCCGTTCGGCCCTTCGACAGGCTCAGGGCGAACGGGTGAGTGGCCCTTCGACAGGCTCAGGGCGAACGGGTGAGTGGCCCTTCGACAGGCTCAGGGCGAACGGGGAGGGGGATCAGCGCACTTCAATTTTTACAGTGTTCGAGACGATACGTCGATCCGGCAGTCCCGCTTCGATCCGGTGTTCGCCCGGAGTGATGCGCCAGCGCGCGGAATACGGGTATCGGCATCGCGCGGCCTCGACGCCGTCCACCCGCCACACGATCTCCGGAACCCTCGGTTCGACCACCGCGATCAGCCCGATCGTCGCCATCGCACCCGGGGTCTCGGGATCCGAAACCACCCGCATCCCGTCCGCAGGCGATTGAATCTGAATGCGGATTTCCCGGTCCATCGGCCCGGAATCAAGGGTTTCGGCAGGCGCCATTTGGGGAAGAGCGGTAGAGATCCCCTCACCCAGAATGCTGAATTCGTCGGGAACCGCGGGAATGCCGACACTTTTTGCCCAGTGTGCATACCGGCCGGGCAGATCGGCGTACGTGCGCAACTCGATCGCTCGCGCAGGCGTCTGTGCGGTCGCGCGCCGGCCGTTGCGCACATCGATCGCGATCCGCGTGTGGATGCGGCATTCGTCGACCGGCGCCTGTCCTTCGCGAAACCACTCATCGATCACGCTCGTGCAGCAATCCGTCGCGCGTTTGCCCGATATCCGGCAGATCGGGACCTTCACGCATCCGTCGGGGAGATCGAAGCCGCGCCGCGCCCGGTCGGGATCCTGCAGGCGCAGGACGATGGAGCGAACGAGTTTCGCGGCTCCGAGTGCGCCGCTGACCCGTTGCATCGGTTTGCCGTCCGGACGCCCCATCCAGACGCCGACAATGTAGTCCGGCGACCATGCCACGGTCCAGGAATCGCGATAGGCGGAGGACGTGCCGGTCTTGACGGCCACCGGAAATGGATAATCGAGTGTGCCCATAAGCGGAAAGGTCGGCAAACGAGCCTGGGCGTCCGCGAGATGCTGGGTGAGGAGTCGGGCGGTTTGCGATGAGACGATCCGTTTGCCGGTTGAGGGGAGATCGGCGGCGCGAAAGGAAGGGTCCTTCAAAATGCCGTCGCAGGCGATGACGGTGCAGGCGCGGACGAGATTCGACAGGGTGACCGGGAGGCCTCCGATCGCGAGCCCCATGCCGTAATACTCGGCGGTGTGCCGCGGGTCGTTGAGCGACAGTTCGCGGAGGAAACCCATGGTGCGGTGAAGGCCGACGCGTCCGAGCAGTTCGGCGGCAGGGACGTTGCGCGAGTTTGCCAGGGCGGTGCGGGGGAGCAGGGGTCCGAGATAGGCTTCGTCGGAATTCGAGATCCCCCCGGGGCCTCGGACGATGTCGTCCAGAATTGTGCCGGGATTGATCGTGTCGAGTTCGTAAGCGAGCGCATACAGGAACGGTTTGAGTGTGCTTCCGCTGGAACGGCGCACCCGCGCATAGTCGATCGCACCGCTGCGCCGATGGTCGAAATATCCCGCCGATCCGATGTAGGCGACAATCCGCGCCGTGTCGCGCTCCAGCACAATCGCCGCGGTGTTCCCGACGCCCAGGGATTCGCTGTCCCGAACGGTTTCATAGCACAGATCGGCCAGGTCGGACTGGACATCGAGATCGATTGCGGTGCGGATCATCGGATCGACGGGTGTCGTGTCGGGGATGTGCGCGAGATCCGCTTCGATCGCCTCCAGCGCATGAATTGTCGAATCGGGCCGCATGCGCCGGGCGGCGACACGCATCTCACCGAGTTGCCGTGCGGCCATCGCAAACTCGTCGTCGGCGATGACTCCGAGCGCACGCAGCCGATCGAGACTCCGCATGCCGCGGGCGATCGCATCCTCACGGCCTTTGCGTGTGAGGAGATTCATCCGGCCCGGCGCCTGGGGGACGGCGCTGAGGAACACGATTTCGGCCCAACTCAGATCCTCGACGGGTTTGTCGAAATAGCAGCGTGCCGCGTGGGCGATGCCGTGAACGCCGTTGCCGTACGGGGCGAGCGTCAGGTACTGGCGGAGCACCGCGTCGCGGCCGTGGCGGAGCGTCATGGCGACAGCGGCGAGTGACTCGACGGTCTTGCGCGGATACGAGCGCGGGCCGGGATGCTGCATTCTTACGACCTGCATCGCGAGCGTGCTCGCGCCGGAAATCCGCCGCCCGGAACGGCCGTTCTGGCGTGCCGCGCGCAAGATGGCCAGGGGATCCACACCGGGATGCGAATGGAATCGGCGGTCTTCGAGTGCGATCGTGGCGGCGGCAACGCGGTCCGGCACGCGCTCGAGCGGCCAGTATCCGAGTTTATCCCGGTCGGCATCGCCGATCTCGCCCAGAAACCGCCCCATCCGATCCGTCACATAGAAGGAGTGCCCGGGCGTATCGATGCCGGACAACCCGATGGCGACGCCGAGCAGGAGTCCGGCGGCGAGAGCGCCGAGCACAACCGTGGCGCGGAGGAGTTTCCGGATCAATCCGATGAGCCGACCTCGGGAGGATCGAGCGGATTCACGGTCAGACATCGTCCGTCTCGCAGTTTGAACTCATACGACGGAGATTTCATGATCAGATCGAGATGCGCGACGGCGGGAGCATAGCCGTAACAGTCGTCGCCGACGGCGATGTGGCAGGTGTCGAGCACTTTCTCGTCTTCCGTCATGTTCCCGACGATCATGGCGGCGGGGTTCAGTCCGATGCCGAGTTCCGCCAGGTTCATCGCATTGTCCATGTAATCGTGCGCCTGTTTGGGCGAAATGATCCCTTTTTCGATCTGCAATTCGGTCGCCGAGCGCATCTCGGCCATCGTCTCCCGGAACGCCTCAGCGTCGGTGCCCCCTTCGATCCGAGTCAGTTTCCCCTCGGAGAAGGTCAGCCGGATCGGTTCGCTCACGCGCAGGGTGCCTCCGAGCAGTGCCGCGGAGCCGTCGATCACCGCGATCCCGTGGCTGTCGCGATTCGGGACCGTGAACACCTCACCCGCCGGAATATTGCCGCCCGTGCCCGCGAACCGGTAATCGCCGTCGTCGAGCATTCCGGGGCGCTCGAACAGGTCGACATGCAGGTCCGTGCCGGCCGGTGTGGTGATGTGAGCCGAAACAGCCGCGTCGAACAAGGCTTTGAGGCGTTTCGCGCGCTGCCACATGAGGGGGTAATCGATCGGGACCGTCCGGCAGAACGTGTCGATGTCGGCGCTCGGGGACCAGGCACCGCGGGCTTTTTTCGAGGCGATCAGGTAGTAGAAGATGTGGTTGAGCGACTGGCTGCCGAGGCGATACGGGGTTTTCAGGCCGATCGGGTCGTTCCCGAGACTTTCGCGGGTGACCGTGAAGAGCACCTCCGGTTCCGACGCGATGGCGGCGATGGTCGCGGGATCCGACAGATCGACGCGCGAGCGTGCGGGCTGAAACAGCACGACGGGGTGTGCGAGCAGATCCAGCGCGGCATTGTAGAGCGCCGTGGCGATGAGCGGCAGATCGCCGTCGGGATTCGACATGATCAGGACGCGCTCGTCGGGCTGGACGTTGAGCGCCGTTTCGAGTGCAGCGCGACTCGCTCGCCGCAACGCATCGGCGCGATCGAACGCGAGTTTGAATTGGGAATGGACGACCGTCATGAGATTCCTCCGCTTGTTCAAAAGCCGGTCGATATATTAAACTGGCAATTCGTTTTGCGCAATCCCGCGCGAACCCCTGCCGTCTGACACCGAAAGGACTCGCCATGACCCCACCGACGCCTCCCGCTATCCATGCGGACCTCCATAACCATACCACCTGTTCCGACGGCGAACTGTCTCCCCGTGAACTGGTGGCCGCCGCTCGCGATCGCGGCATTCCCGTCATCGCCGTGACGGATCACGACACGATCGAAGGCGTTGCCGAAGCCGTTGCTGCCGGAAAGGAACTCGGGGTCACCGTCGTGTGCGGCGTCGAGGCCACGGTGCGGTTCGTGACGGTTCTGTTCCGCGGGTCCCTGCACCTTTTGATCTATTTCCCCGAGCCACTTCTTCAGGATGAGGCGTTTGTGCGCGGCATCACGGATCTGCTGGCGATGGGTCGCGGCGAGGCGCTGACGACGGCGCGGATCGAGGCGATCAATCGCGAATTCGGCCCATGTGGTGTCAATCCGATGCTCGCACGCCCGCTCACGGAAGCCGACGTCTACCGGCACGGCCACCGGATCTCACGCCGCCACTTCGCCCTCGCCCTTAATGATCTCGGCATCACGGACACCGCGCAGGTCTCGACGATACTCGGCAACGATTCGCCGGCCTATATTCCCTCGGGCATTCCGATCGAGCCAATCGGCCCGTTTCTGAAGAGGTGGCCTGTCGTGGCCGTGCTGGCACATCCCGCCGCGGGGTCGTTTCCGGGCGAATCGCATTACAAGGAAGTACTTCCGCCGATCGAAGTCGTGGAGAAGCTCCTTCCCGAGTTTCTCGCGATCGGCATCGAAGGCCTCGAGATCCCCTATCCGGGTCACACGATCGAGCTGCAGGAGCGCCTCAGACAAATCATGACGGAAAAAGGGCTCCGGGTGGTGACCGGTGGATCGGATTGTCATGATCGCGCCGGGCGACCGCTGGGAGTTGCGGGGATAACCGAGGCCGAATACGAGGTATTGCGGAAACGCCTGTCTGCCAGCGGGCAGTAGCCGCTGGCGTCCCTGCCAGCGGGCAATGCGAATTAGTACCCCTTAGGCGTCCCTGCCAGCGGGTGTTGCCCACCCTGTCAGTCCCGCGAAGGCGGGAATCCATTGTGCCGTCGGGCACGGAGGCCGTATGAGATCCAGCTATGTATGTGCCGTCGGGCACGGAGGCCGTATGAGATCCAGCTATGTATGTGCCGTCGGGC
>CALFER010000037.1 GCA_937951895.1 uncultured bacterium | reverse complement strand
CGACACCTCCGCCGACAGCCACAGGCACACCGAATCCGCCGACACAGACACCGACAGCGTCCCCGACCCCGACGCGCACGCCGTCTCTTACTCCGACGCGCACCCCCACGGTGTCCGCCACGGCCACTCCGACGCGCACAGCGACTCCGACCCGCACTTCGACTCCGACCGGGACAGCGACTCCGGTTCCATCCCCGACGCCGACGTCTCTGCCATCCGAAACACCGTCTCCATCGCCGACACAGGCACCCTCATCGACGCCGACCGAGATCCCCTCCGCTTCACCGACCGAACAACCCACCGTGACGCCGACGGCCACGCCCTTGTGTCAGGAGTTGGGCGTATCGATTCTGATGCCGTCGGGATGGTATCGACCGGGAGATCCCTGCTACTGCCGCATCGAGTTGTGCAATCCATCCGTTGCGGCGCTCGATGATGTGCCCGTATTCGTGCTGCTCGATGTATATGGTTCCTATTACTTCGCACCGTCCTTCACGTCCTTCGATCACTATACACTCGATCTGCAGCCCGGCGTGACGAACCAGGACGTGATCCCCTCTTTCACGTGGCCGTCCGGAGCCGGCACCGCGTCTGGAGTTCAGTTCTATGCGGGCATGACCGATTCCGGC
This sequence comes from uncultured bacterium, assembly GCA_937951895.1. GTDB lineage: Bacteria > CSSED10-310 > CSSED10-310 > CSSED10-310 > CALFER01 > CALFER01. The sequence continues at coordinate 8,048 of CALFER010000037.1, read as the reverse complement.
ATGACCCGGATTATCGGACAGTACGATCGGTTTGAATTCGGCTGGAGTGATTAGGTTGAAGGGGGAGCGACCGGAATGACGGACGTGTTCCCCGGTGACCGGAGGAGAGATCCATGAGAGCGATGGCGGTACGCCGGCTGGTGTATGGAGTCTCGATGGCGGTGATCATCGCTGCCGGCATCTGGACCATGCGGGAACGGAGTACCGGAGGGACGATTCCGGTCGGCGATGACCGTGCTCAACGGGGCCTGCCCGTCATCTCCATCGAACTGCCGTCCGGGCGAACGATCCGCGCGGAAGTGGCCCGGACACCCCGTGAAAAGATGATCGGGATGATGTTCCGTGAATCCGTTCCGGAGAACACCGGGATGCTGTTTGTCTATTCGAACGAGGGAGACCAGCAGATCTGGATGCGCAACACTTGGATCTCGCTGGACATCATCTGGATCGACCGCAACGGGAAAGTGACGTCCGTGGCGTCGCGCGTGCCGGCGTGTCGCGACCGCGTGCCGGATGCGGACGTGCCGGTGCGGAACGGACGGGGGATGTATGTTCTTGAGATTGGAGCGGGGGAAGCCGACAGATTGGAAATCAGAAGCGGGGCGGCACTGCGATTCACGGTGCCGTAGAACCAGTCAGGGATGACAGGAAAGAACACCATGCAGACCATCATTCAATATCGGGACAAAATGATCGACCTGAAACCGTATTTCGAGGGATTCCCGTATTTCGGATTCATCTTCAGTGAACTCGACAATACGCTCTATTACATGCACCGAACCGAGCGAATCACCCTCAAAGCGCTCCCGCTGACCCCTCAACCGGATCTGGAAAAAGGCCGAACGATATCCGACCTGGACTTCGGCGCGTTCAATGCATGGTCAATCGAGTATCTGCCTGGTCGAAATTGCCTCTGGTACATCGGCGATGAGCGCAACGATGAGATCCTGAACGTCTACTTCCTGTCGATTGAAAACGGGCGGCGGACCAAGATGACCGATGAGGAATATGTCTATGGAGCGGATGCGGTCGATGACGGTCGTTCGATTATGTTCATCGCGAGGCGGAAGGACGAGACAGCCGGGCGGATGGTATCGACACTGAAAAAGCTCGATGTCGAAACGGGATCCGTGACGTCGCTCGTTTCGGACGACGCCGTCTGGACGTTTTCGTGGACGTCGATTCTGCAGCACCGACGCGATGGCCGTCTGATCTTCCGTGTGATGCAGGAATACGATCGGAACCGGAGCAACATCGTGGTGTATGATCCCGCTACCGGTCTGATGGAGCGTCTGCTGCCGCCCGATGTCAAACGCACATCGTTCGGTCTGCTGCATCACTGGCTCGATGACGATACCTTTCTGTATATTTCGGACGAGTCCGGCTTCATCAACGTATATGCGTATCATCTGCCGAGCCGCACGGTGCGGGCGGTGACGGCCTGGACCGAGGAAACGGGGTCGGCGCTGACGTTCCCCGTCGACGGCCGTGCTCTGCTGTGGGCCGTGCGTCAGAATCCGGTTCGGAATACGTTGATGGTCATCGATCCATCGACCTCCGAAACCCTTTATGAGGAGGTGATTGACGGGTCGTTCAGTGTGTTCAGTCACGAGCAGAAACGGTTGTTCGCCGGATACACGTCATGTTCCGAACCGTTTCAGATATTCGAACTGGTCCCCCGATTGTCCGACGGCAGGGTGATCGTGGCCCGGAGCAGTTTCCTGCGATATCCGGAAGATTTGCTCGAACAGGTCGTTCAAGGAACAGCGGAAGCGATCGAGTATGAGACATTCGATACGGATCCGAAGACGCAATCGCGCCGCCGGATCCACAGTTTCCTTCTGGTGCCGCATGGGTTGCCCGCGGATCGATCGAGGTGGCGGGCGATCATCACCGCGTTTTACGGTGGCGAAAACCGGTACCGGCCGGATTATCAGATTCTGCTGCAGGCCGGATTCATTGTGATGAGTCCCGCGGTGAGGGGATCGTGGGGGTTCGGCGCGGACTTCTACGCGTTGAACGATCGGGATCTCGGCGGCAACGAAATCATCGATCTCATATATGCAGCCCGATTTCTCACTGAACGATTCGGGATCGAAGAGCATCAGATCGGGTTGCAGGGTGGAAGTCATGGCGGATATTGTGCGCTTCGCGCCGCGACGTATCCTTCCGGTGTCAATGGGCGCACCGAGACATTCGGGTGGGGATTCGCCATTTCCGCTTATGGGATCAGCAACATCGTCGATTATTATCGGACATGCAATATTCCGGATTGGGTACTGCAGAAAGCGGGGAACCCCGATACCGAACGGGAGCGGCTGATGGATCGGTCTCCTGTCATGCATGCGGACAAGGCGACAGGTCCGATTCTGCTGGTGCATGGTGAGAACGACAATCGTGTGCCGGTTGATCAGAGTCGTCAGATGGCGCGTGCCCTGGCCGATGCCGGGAAACCGTTCAGTTACGTGGAATTGCCGGGGCAGGGGCATGGTTGGCGAGGTCTTGCCGAGAATCTCCGGTATTACTCGGCGGTCTTCGAATTTTTCAACGGGCTGGATCGGGAGTAGCGACCAGTCTGTCCGTCACATCCATTCGGGATAAACACGCGGGCGCACCAGATAGCCTTCCTTCTGGAGATGCCTGACCGTGTCGAGATGATGGAACCCGACCTTTCCGGCGAGCAACGCATCGATGGACTCGGTATCCGCGGTTGCGAAGAACGACCGCACGGCCAGCAGACCTGCGAGATACGTATAATCTTTGGTGTAGGATCCGGGTTGTGACGTGTCGCGGATGCCCAGTTTTGCCCGCTGAGCGATATCGAAGGCCATCTCGGTGTCGAAATGGTCCTTCAATGCGCAATAGACGTCCCAGAATGATCCTGCCAGCGCAACGTGGACTCCGATCACGCGTCCCGAGATGCGGTAGATCGTGTCTTCGAGCAGCGCGCCGGTGCGTTCCTCGGCGTACTCCGCCAGGCCCTCTTCCGTGAATTGATACGCCGCGAGTCCTCGACCGAACAGTTTCAACGGCTGGGCATACCCGTTTTCGCTCCGAAGAATATGCGTGCCGATCTCATGCACAACCATCATCTTGACGAGCGATTCGTGGAATTTGACATCGGCACGGATCCAGAACTCCCGGATCAGATTGTCGACCGCGGCTTTCGCGCCCATTTCGGCTTTGACCACGACCTTCCAGTCGAATCCGTAGTTTGTCATGGCTGTGCGACAGATATCGGCCAGTTCTTCGGCGTTGTAGATGCGGCCTTCGATTGCTCCGGTATAGGCGCGCTGATCGGGACGGATATCCGTGAGGTTTTTCCTGGCGACATCGAGGATACTCTGATCGGGGACACCGTAGCATGAGGAGGTGTGGGCCGAGATGACCGATGCGGAATGGGTGAGTGCGCATCGGATTTCGCCCAGGCGTGTCGCGACGGCCTCGCGGTACAGCGATTCGATCGGGTCGGAGGGATCGAGTGATTCCATGAATGAGACCAGTTCGGATTCATGGACATCGGGAAGCGGATCGTATTCGAACCGGGGGTTGCAGATCCGGCCGGAATCGACTTCTTCCTTGAAGCGGGCCAGTTCGGACGCGCGGTTGACGGGTCCCAGAAAATTGTCGAGATCGATGTTTTCCTGCAGATCGATGAAGGTGCGGTCGATCTGTTCGCGTCGTGTATCGCTGGATTGTGTCATTGCGAGCGCCTCGGATGAATAGGGTTGAAAGCGATGCGGGGAGATCCCCGGAGGTAAATCGGCAGAACGATAATGAAATCGGGCTCGGGAATCAAGTCAAGAAATTGAGTTGCTTTAAAAGGTCGATTCCACTACACTGGCAAATTGGGGTCTCTTTTTTTGGAGGGGGAATATGCAAAAATACACCTGTTTATTTGTAATGCTTGTTGCTGCATGTTTGATGCCAATCGCGCATGCGGCCGATTCACGGTATCAGATTGTCGCCGGAGGGTATACGTTTGACCCGCTGAGTAATGCGCCGACGATACCCGAGAATCTGCAGGCGCAGTACTCTGCTCAGGCGTCCGGATACTTCCTGGTGCAGTTCTCCGAGTATCCCGATGACGCGGATCTCGCGTGGCTCGACGCCCAGGTTCAGAAACGGATCTGGCATCAGAGCGGCACAGCGTATCTCGTCAAATGTGATGCCGCCCGGCTTGGGACCGTGAAGCTGGATTCCAGAATCCGTTGGTCCGGGCCGTTTCATCCCGCCTATCGCGCGACGGCCAACCTGAAGGAGAAACTCGCGGAAGAATACGGGAAGAAGGAATACGAACAGATTCAGGTCTGCATGGCCGCTCCGGATGGCAAGCGGGCTCATGAAGCCTTGCTGGATCTGGGTGCCGACCCGGTTCGCGATCTGATTCCCAACACGATCCAACCCATCATGAACTGCAGCTATCGGCTGGATCAGGGATTGATCGACGACGTCCTGAAGATCGAAGGGGTGTTATGGGTCGGTCCGTACTATGAACCAAGACTGAACGACGAGCGTTCGGATCAGATCCTGGCCGGTAACTACAACGCATCGTATCAGCCGACCGGCGCGACGTACCAGACCTGGTTGACCAGTCGCGGCGTCAACGGCAGCGGCGTCATCATCGAAGTTGCCGATTCCGGGTTGTGTACAGGGAATCAGTCGACCCTGCATCAGGATCTGCGTGGTCGGGTGGCTTTCACGTACGACACGACCGGGCAGGGATGGCGGGATGTCATCGGGCACGGGACGAATTGCACGGGCATCATTGCCGGAAATGCCACGATCGGCACGACGGATGCTTCGGGATACCGACTGGGGCTGGGTGTCGCGCCATCCGCGCAGGTCGGCATGACCCGTATTTTCAACGATAGCGGTTCATTTACGGCTTCGGATTTGTACGCGACGACGCAGAATGCGTACAATAACGGGGCGCGCCTGAGCAGCCAGAGTTGGGGATCCTCTCCCTATACATGTTCCGGATACCCGATGACCTACAGTTCGCAGTGCGTGGATTACGATACATTTGTCCGTGATGCGGCATCCGGAACATCCGGGAATCAGCAATTCTGTATCTTCAATTCTGCCGGTAACGACGGCGATTGTTACAGCAGCACATCGTCACCCGGCAACTGCGGAGATCCGGCCATCGCCAAAAATCTCGTGACGGTAGGCGCATCCGAGAATTACCGCATGGAAGGAACCGACGGGTGCGGTGTAGCCAATGCGCAAGCAGACAACGGAAATGACAAGATCAGTTTCTCGAGCGTCGGCAACACATCCGACGGTCGGATCAAGCCGGATGTCATGGCGCCGGGAACGCACATCAATTCGATGGCATCGCAGTACAGCGGGTATACGGGAGCCGGGGTCTGCGATCAGTACTGGCCGTCGGCCCAGACGAATTACAACTGGTGTTCCGGAACCAGCCAGGCATGCCCGCATGCCGCGGGAGCCGGAGCGCTGTTCCATCAATGGTACAACGCAACCTACAGCACGCCTCCCAGTCCCGCCCTGATCAAAGCCGCGCTCATCAACGGCGCGGACGATATGTCGGGCGGACAGTCCGGACACTCCTCACCCAGCACATTGCCGGCGATCCCGAACCGCTATCAGGGCTGGGGCCGGATCAATTTGTCCAAGACGGTCAACAACGGCGTCAACATGATTTATTATGATCAGTCGACGACACTGGGCACGAACGGAACCTATTATGAAGTGACCTATATGGTGGCCAACGGTTCCCTGCCCGTCAAAGCGACGCTCGTCTGGACGGATGCTCCGGGAACGCCGGGCGGCACGATTCTGAAGAATGATCTGAATCTGACCGTAACCGGCGGCAGCACGTATCTCGGAAACGTCTTCAGCGGCGGCTGGTCGACGACAGGCGGTTCGGCCGACACTGTCAACAACGTCGAATGCGTCTACATTCAGAGTCCATCGGGGACCTACACGTTCCGGGTCACCGCCAACGCACTCAATGGCGATGGTGTCCCCGGGAACGCCGATACGACCGACCAGGACTTCGCGCTGGTTCTGTACAATGTGATCCCGGTCGGCCCGACCTGGACACCGACCAGCACCCCGACTCCGCTTCCGGCCCCCGTTTATCAGGATTCATTCGAATCAGGTGTTTATAGTTGCACAGGGCCACTCGGAGCATCCGGCTGCTCTGCCGACTGGGGCCGACTCGATCCGATGACCCAGCTCTCGACTCCGACTCCCGCCTGCGACGGAACATACATCGCATGGCACAATTACGAGGCCTGCAATTCACCCAACGGCCCGGATCATCTCCTGATCATGGACGGCAATACCAATCCGAATCACAACATGAGCGGGTACTGCAATCTCAGTGTCTGTCTGGATTGGTTCTACAACTCGGCGACATACGGTGAAACGATGGAGGTCTGGGTCGCCTGCGCGGACTTCACGACGCTCGATTGCGCCGATCTCAGCGCACCATGGGAACGGATCTATCAGGAAACAAATGTGCTGACGATCGCCTCCGGGGCCTGCACAAATGCCTGTTACCCGTTGCCAGCCAGCTATGACCAATGCACCAGCCTGGTTGTCGCGGTTCGATACTACGGATACGACGGAGATTCGGTTGCCATCGATGATCTCAGAATCCTCGGTGAACCATGCGGAGCGGGTACTCATACCCCTTCTCCGACGCCGACAGGCCCCACGATGACACCGACTCCCAGCCGTACACCGACACCCACCTTTACCCCGACATCGATGCCGACACCCGGCGGATGTGATTCTTTCGAAGCGAGTGGGGATGGATGGACGCAGTGCGGCGGAGGCGATGGATGGGGTATCTACAGCGGTGCTTATGGATCGCTTCCATGCAACGGCACATACTGGCTCGGACATGATTACAGCACCGAAAACGACTGGTTCCTCGTCTTCAAGACCTTCGATGTGTCGGGCTGCTCCAGCGATCTGACGCTCAGCTTCTGTTGGGCCGCAGGTCAGGCATATTCCGGCAATCCCAGTATTGTGGCCGCTTATGCCATGTGCGGAGAACCGACCAACGGATGCGACGAGACCGAGTATGTCCAGATTGCGTATCATGCAAATTCGACCGCCGCAACGGTTTCAGGGACGGATACGATCTACCTCTCCAGTTATCTCGGCGGCTGCCCGCCCTGCTCATCAGAAGGCCTGGTGACCATCGCATTCGGGTACTATGCGAACGATGCCTATGCGGTCGGAGTCGACAATGTGTGTCTGACATGCGGGCCAGCCTGCGCACCGTGTGCGGATCTTCTGAACGAGAATTTTGAAGATGGCGATGACTGGGGTGAAACCGCAGGCCCGGTCTGGACACAAAACACCGATGCACGGTGCCTCGTTGCCGATTACTCCAACACGGTCGACTTGACGAGTACCCGAGAAGGTCGTATTCAGAACACTGCGGATGCTCAGATCGGAGTATCCACATCTGGAAGAGATACGGTTACTCTGAGTTTCCAGAGCTCCGCCGCCGGATTGGATATCGGAGAATCGGTCGACGTTTACATGTCGTATAACGGCGGGACAACATGGGCGGCGACCGCGATCGCATCGTTTACATCCAATCACGGGTGGACTCAGCGGGGTCCATACAACCTGTCGACGCTCAGCGGCGGATTGGCGAACAACAATCCGAATCTGCGTTTCCGATTCCGTTGTCAGGCCAATCTGAATACAGAGTATCTGCAGATCGATAATGTCATCGTGAATGCCTGCTGGATGGCGACTCCGACGCCTACCGCCACGAACACGCCGTCCGGTCCCACCAACACACCGACGCGAACGCCGACTCCCACATTCACACCGACCAACACGCCGCCCCCGCCAACCAATACTCCAACATTCACGCCGACACGGACTCCGACCCCGACATCCACTCCTACGAATACACCACCGCCTCCCACCAATACGCCGACGCGGACTCCCACTCCGACGTTCACACCAATCCCGACCAATACGCCGACATTCACGCCGGTACCGACGAATACACCGACCTTCACGCCGGTGCCGACCAGTACGCCGAC
>CALFER010000036.1 GCA_937951895.1 uncultured bacterium | reverse complement strand
GTTCGGCCCGACCTGTCGAAGACCCGGGAGGGCCGCAACGTATGGATGAGTTAATCCAATCAAGTTGAAGTTCGGCCCGACCTGTTGTGTACCGGGAGGGCCGCATCGATCCTCGATCAATCAATACCATACGCTAGTTTCTCGCATTTTCTCAGATTTAACAGGTTTTACACTCAAGAACGAATGGTCTCAGCGATCTAGACCTCCAGAATGCCTCGCGCAACCCCAAGAAACTCTTTCGCTTTTTCAAGTGCTTGCCTGGCTCCGTCTTCAGAGTATTCGTCCGCATAGTCCGCGTCTTCCCGGAGTCGCATGGCATTTGAAAAGGCCCTGATGAGTCGCGCTTCCATTGTACCGGAATTCACAAAAAGATCATGAAGAGCAGCGGACAGGCAATAATGGCTTCTTTCCTTGTAACCCTTTGAATACAATAGAGATCGAGCGGCATGGAACATTGCATAATAAGCTGTAACTGTGCACCACTTGAAACTGTGATGCTCAAATCGATCTTCCGCTTCGGCTAAATCACTGAACGCTATTTTCAGTTCTTTTTCCACAAAATTGACCATAGAAGGCGATGGAATGATCTTCTTCTTGTCGAGGCAGTTCTGAAAGTCATCTTTCATGTTTTTTGCTTATCCCAAAGAGAGATCCCTTTGGAAACTTCGGAGAAAAAGACCGGGTCCAGATCTTCCAGGGCCATCCATTCTGCAGGAGTGCGGATAATGGCTTGAATATCCGGGAAATCCTCTCCTCTTTCTTTTGAAAACTGATCAATTTTCTCCAGAATCTTCTCTGTTTGAATTCCGACTATAAGGAGATCGAGATCACTTCCGATGGTATGGTCTCCACGAGCATAACTACCGAAGAGGATGATCAAGCTGGAAAATTCTGCCAGTTCGACTTTGAGAGGCATCAATTCGGTCAGAATGCTCATGATACCGATTCTACGGACGATCAGGTCATCCCGATTTAAAGTGTATAGGAGACTCGATCCGATTCGTTTGCGATGGAGCAAACCTTGCATGTAGAGGGAGGATAACGCCTTGTTAGTTCCGCCGAGGCTTAGTTTTGTTCTCCTGGAAAGTTCTCGAACATGAAAGGATTCATCCGGGTGCAGGGTGAAGAAAGAGAGGATTTTGAGTTCATTGGTCGGGAATATGATGTGTTTGATTGTGCGAGTGTTCGATTTTTCGTTCATGTGTTCATAATATTGAACGCCGTGCACTTGTCAAGTCCCCATTAATGGCGATGGGCCAGTAGCGATGGGCCTCCGCACCCATCGGCTCATACACGCGCAAGAACTCCATCCATCCACCGATTACGCCGATTTCACCGATTTTTATCCTGACAGGAAAGCCTGGGCCGCAGACCCGTTCGATCCTTCGACAGACTCAGGATGAACGGGGCACAGAGACGACCCACAATCAATTCGCAGGAGGTCCTTTTGTGTTCGGGGGAACTTCTGACCGGATGCTGTGGCCATGATAGCGCGGGAAATCTGATTCGTGAACGAGCACAATTCCCTTGACGAAATCGCATTTTGAATGTATATATGAATCAACATCCACAGGGTTTCGCCCCTGTCGCAAGCGTCTTTCGGGACGCTTGAGTTTTTTATGGAAAAAATCATTTTCATCATCGATGGATACAATTTTTACTTTTCTTTAAAGCGGGCAGGGCTGAGCGACTGCAAGTGGCTGGATCTTGCTAAACTTTTCAAGAGATACATCAAGGCGGATCAGGAACTCATGGAGATTGTGTATTGCACGACGATCACCCCTGTTGTGGAGAAACAGCCGAGGCAACGCCTGTACATTCGTGCACTTCTCAACACCGGATTGGTCAGAATCGTATATGGTGTGCATAAACTGCGAACGATTACATGCCCTGTGTGTGGAAGCGAATATCAGCGGTGGACGGAGAAGAAGACAGATGTGAATATTGCGGTCGAGTTGTTCGATGGAGCCGTCAGCAACCATTTCGATGTCGCGATCCTCGTCACCGCCGATGGAGATTTGATACCTGCTTTATCGGCAGCCCGGAGAAGGTTTCCGGACAAGCAGTTTGGGGTTGCCATTCCGCCTGATCGAGTCAACCGGATTGGTTTTGATTATCCCAGAGGTTTGGTCGATTCGGCTGACTTTGCAATCCAGTTAAAATCCAAGATGATCAGGCAGAGTTTGTTCCCTCGGGAGATTACCTTGAAATCCGGGAAGATCATCACTTGTCCGAGAAAATGGGAATAACTAGCGATGGGCCTCCGCGCCCATCACATACACGTCTGTAACCCGATAGCGATGGGCCTCCGCGCCCATCGGCATATACACGCGCAGGAACTCCACCCATCCACCGATTACGCCGATTTCACCAATTTTTTTCCTGACAGGATAGCCTGGGCCGCAGACCCGTTCGATCCTTCGACAGGCTCAGGATGAACGGAATAATGGCACATATAGCGATGGGCCTCCGCGCCCATCGGCACATACACGCGCAGGAACTTTGCGGGCCTCCGCGCCCATCGGCCCATACACGCGCAGGAACTTTGCGGGCCTCCGCGCCCATCGGCCCATACACGCGCAGGAACTCTACTGCGCGAAAGGCCCCCTCATGTTTCCCCTTTCCATCAGAGACCGGTTCGATTCGGCGTTCGGGAGGGACGGCCATGACCTTCTTCAGGATCAGAACGTTCGCGACGTTTGCGTCGATTGGTCTGCTGATCTACATGCCCTGCATCACGATTCCTCCGGTCCAAGATGCCTACATTGTGATTGAATCGACCTTTTCGGATCTGGGCAAACCGTTCTTCACGGATTCGTACTACCGGCCCGTTGTCACCTTGTCGGGCTGGTTGACGTCAAAGGTTGCTCCAGCCTCGCCCGTGCTGTTCAACCTGACCAATCTGATGATTCATATTTTCAATTCGTTTCTGCTGTCGCTCTGGCTGATGCGGCGCTTCGAGATGCACTCCGGGCTCGCTTCCGCTGCCGGTCTGGTGTTTTTGGTTCATCCTGCCGGGGTGATTCCTTCGGCGTGGATTGCCGGGCGGTGTGATCTGTTTGCGTTGATGTTTTTGTTACTGTTCCTGATCGAATTGGCTCGTGCGCCATCGATGCGGGTGTATCTTTGCTCCACGCTGTGGCTGTTTCTTGCGTTTTTCAGCAAGGAGACCGCTTACATTGGCGTGCCGCTTGGGGTGGTGGCGGTCGAATCGGGAGTCTGGCCGAAGCGGAACAGGCGAATCGCGGAAGCGCTGTTTGTCGTAGTCGCATCGATGACGCTTCTGATCCGTGCGGTTGTGCTGTCGCCGGTGCGGTTTGCGGGTCCCGGGTTGGGTTTATGGGAGGAGGTATCGCCTGATCAGATCATTCGCCGGTTAATATTCTTTCTGTCGCGGACGCTGGTCTGGCTGGAGCACAGCGGGTTCGAGTCCGGAGCGGTTCTGGAGGCTTCCGCGAGGCCTCTTGCTGCTGGTCTTGCGTTGTTTCTGCTGCTGACGGCATTGTGGCATCGTTCGTATCGCATCGGCGCAGTTCTGGTGCTCGGTTCGCTGACTCTGGTCGTCACCGCACAGACCTCCATCTGGTATCTGTACATCCCGATCGCGGGGGTGATCGGATTGATGTTCACGCTGGCGAGCGATCTGGCGCGTGTGACCGGGGTTTTGAGCATTTCCGGGATCATTGTCCGGGGCGGGACCTGTGTCGCCGTGGTGCTCATGGTGGTGATCTGGGCGCCGCTGACGGTGACATCCGTCGATCGAGTGAGTCGGATGGCGAGGGGTGAAACCGTGCTTGCGCAATGGATTGCCGGAACGAAGGATCGGTGGCAGCAGGGTGAGAAGGTGTTTGTGTATGGAGTCGGCGGGGCGGGCAGGCTGGATGGCGAGCCTTCGAGACTCGGGAAATCGTCGCACGCGTTGAGATACTACACCGGGAATCCGACCATCGAGTGGGTTGATTCGCTGGAGGAGATTGGGGCGGGTGATCCGGTGAGTGTTTATTGTGTGGATTCGGATGGGGTGGTGGAGGTGGATCTGGCTGCTGATCGTCTGAAGGCGTATACCGAGAAGCGATTTGATCCTGGGGCGGTGCCGAGGCAACTGAGCCAGGCCGGGGCGGATCCGGCGACGCTGGTTGTGCCGATCGACTGGCTCGATGCGTATCGGTATGTGTGTGTATCCGGGAAGCTTTCGTCCGAGTCTCGACGGAAGCGGGTTGATCTGAGGGTACGTTGGAGCGGGCAGGATATCGACTATCCGATATCCATGCAGGTACGGACGGATGTGGATGAGAGTGGTCATTTCGAGTGTGCAGTTTCGACCGTGCATCTCGCGTTGTTTGATCTGCCGTTGGAGGTAGTGATTTCGATCGATCAGCCGATTGACGAGATACATGCGGAGTTGGCGAATACGAAGACCCCGCAGGTGCCGGCGCAGACTGTGAAGCGTTTGCGGCAGTTCCGGCGGTGAAGAGCGGTCATGAATCGGCATCCGGATGCAATCGATAGGCCTCCGTGCCCATCGGCACATACACGCGCAGGAACTTTGCGGCCTCCGTGCCCATCGGCCCATACACGCGCAGGAACTCCACTCATCCACCGATTACGCCGATTTCACCGATTTTTTTCCTGACAGGAAAGCCTGGGCCGCAGACCCGTTCGATCCTTCGACAGGCTCAGGATGAACGGGATGATGGCCTTTGCGGGATTGATGCGAAATGAGTCAGTTTTTAGCCACTATACTTGATAATTCGGATTGACACTCCGAATTTACAGGCATAAAATGCTCCTATGATTGAACGAACGGGTTATCTCACACGTATTCAGAACGCGCTGCGAAGATCTCGGATCACCGCCCTGCTCGGACCCCGCCAGAGCGGGAAAACGACGTTGGCGCGTGTGATTGCCGGGACAACCGCATCAACTTTTTTTGATCTGGAGTTTGAACCGGATCGTCAGGCGCTCTTGAATCCCTATCTCGCGATGGAACAATTGGATGGGTTGATCATTATCGATGAAATCCAGCGGATGCCGGAATTGTTCAATGTATTGAGGGTATTGGCCGATCGACCGGACATGAAGGCCCGGTGGCTGATTCTGGGGAGTGCATCGCCGGACATTGTCAGGGGAGCCTCGGAGACACTTGCGGGGCGTGTTGAGTATATCGAACTGGGTGGTTTCGACATTTCGGAAACCGGTGCGGATTCCTGGGAAGAATTATGGTTGAGAGGGGGATTGCCCCGATCCTATCTAGCGGAGTCTCTCGATGACAGTCAGGCGTGGCGGGAGGATTTCATACGGACGTTTCTGGAACGAGACATCCCTTTGCTTGGTTTGCGATTCCCGGCTCCGGCGATTCGGCGTGCATGGGTGATGTTGGCGCATCAGCACGGGCAGGTATTGAACTGCTCCCGGATCGGCCGATCCATTGGAGTATCTGACAAGACCGTTCGTCATTATCTGGATCTTCTGACAGGAGCGTTCATGGTCCGTCAGTTGCAGCCGTGGTATACGAATGTTGGCAAGCGGCAGGTGAAGTCACCGAAAGTGTACATCCGGGACAGCGGGATTCTGCATCGACTGCTGACGATCACGGACCGGAAGGATTTGTTGTCGCATCCGGTGGCCGGGGCATCGTGGGAGGGGTTTGTGATCGAGCAACTGGTGAAGCTGATCCCGGGGGGTGACATGTATTTCTGGGGCACACAATCCGGTGCCGAGATTGATCTGGTATTGAACATACACGGTCGATCGTTTGGTTTCGAAGCGAAGTTTTCCGAGCATCCCACTTCGACCCGTTCGGTGTATAGTGCGATTGAATCGTTGAATCTCGAACATGTCTGGATGATCCATCCCGGGACGAAACGATACCGGATCAATGAAAAGACGACAGCCCTGCCGCTTTCGATGATTGGAACGCTGATACTCTAGCGATGGGCCTCCGTGCCCATCACATACACGTTTTTAACCCGATATCGATGGGCCTCCGTGCCCATCGGCACATACAGTGCAAGAACTTTGCGGGCCTCCGTGCCCATCGGCACATACACGTGCAAGAACTCCACCCGTCCACCGATTACGCCGATTCCACCGATTTTTTCACCTCTTCCGATCAGGTACCGGGTCAATATCGCGCCGTTATCTTATCCCGTTCGGGCTGACCGGGAGGGCCGCTTAGTACGAATTAGTTGATCAAGATAGGGTAAGGTTCGGCCCGACCCGTCGAGTACCGGGAGGGCCGCAACGTATAGATGAGATTATCCAATCAAGTTAGGGTTCGGCCCGACCTGTCGAAGCCCCCCACGGTTACAGACCCGTTCGATCCTTCGACAGGCTCAGGATGAACGGGGAGAGGCGAGCATCGATTTCGGAGGCAACGATCCGTTTGCACCGACCGATTCGATTTCTTTTGATCCGGACCGTATCTTGGTTCATGATGGGGTTGTCACAGGAGGATTATCCATGAGTTATCATTTCACGAAGTGCGTCGAGATGACCTTTGAGGAGGCGTTGGTGCGTGTTGTCGAGGTTCTGAAGGCGGAGGGTTTCGGGATACTGACCGAGATCGATGTGCGGGCGAAGATGCGGGAGAAGTTGGGGGTTGAGTTCCGGAATTACCGGATACTGGGGGCCTGCAATCCGCCGATGGCGTATCAGGCGTTGCAGCATGAGGACAAGATCGGGACCATGTTGCCGTGCAATGTGATCGTTCAGGAAACGGCGGACGGCCGCATCGAGGTTTCGGCGGTGGATCCCGTGGCGTCGATGATGGCGATAAGGAACGAAGCGCTGGGGGGTATCGCCATGCAGGTTCAGGCGAAACTGAAGAAGGTGATTGAGACGCTCTGAGTTCCTGCTAAATTTCATTTTATCGGGTGTGCAACCGTTCGAGGTTGGGGAACTTTTGGAATTCAGATCCGATGGTGATTAACCCATTCGAACGAATTTTTCTGGGCTGTCGGCTCTGGCCGCAGAATTCGGTCTTCATTTTGACTCTGCAATGGTTGGCGCGCTATTCTTATATATGACGAGTATCTGTAAAGGGTTTAAAAAAATAGAAAGTTGTTTCCAATGTGAAAATCGGAGAGAATTACAACCATGTCCCCTGAAACCATGAAAATAAGCTGGTATTTTCTCTGTGTCATCGGTTTTGTGTGCTTGTTCTGGCGTCAGATCGGACGATTCATCGATCGCATGAACAAGGTAAAAATTAGACTCTCATCCGGACAGGAGATTGTTCTGACAGCAGCTGAATCAAAAGACGCGGCGGGTACACTTCTTGATGAAGTAGACCGACTCATCCGTCGATTGACAGATGATGATAAAGCGCTACTAGCAAAGATCATCGATCAGGGTGGGGCAGTGCTTATAGAACAAGTGCTACCTGGATTCAGGAGAGACACACCGGAGCATGAAAGCTTGAGGCGTCTGCGAGATTGCCAATTGATCCGTCCTGTTGGGAGTGGAAGATTCGAAGCAGGGAAGTATCTTGAGATTAAACCATTCGGGAGAGCTTTACTTCGAATCCGTTTTCAGGATCTTTTGCAGTGACACCTACAGCTGTTCGTTCATAGACGATCTTGATCTTTTAATAGCAAGCTTCCTACTTTCGACGCATCAAACAATCCCAAGGAAATAGGACTCTCCATGGGCGCGGAGACGACAGGTTTCCCGACATTGAAACAGCCGGTGACAACGGTTCACCCGCACGAACCCGTAACCCCAGGCACGGCAACTCCCGCAGGATAAACACAAAGATGGCTTCTGCCAGGGAAACGTGCAACTTTGCGAACCTCTTTGAGATTGACCGGAAGAAATAATAGCATCAAGCCATCTTTCGAGGTAGCCGATTCTTCAAAAGTATTGTTGCGAGCGTTGGTCTTGAAGAATCGGTGCTTAGCCTTGTTCCGCTTTAAACCTGAGATGCTCGATCTTGTCAAGGAATCCGAGAATCGGAATCCGACGAAATCGGCATTCTCCGATGCTCCCTGCAATTTCCGATCTATTTAGGTGTGAAAGTGAGAGTAATATGGATTAATTATGCTGCTTGGCACACGTCCCCTAGGAGGTAGATGCCAAACACACTCTGGACTCGGCAGTGTGTCCATTTTACCCGGAACAAACTCGAGATTTCTTATTTAAAAATCTGAAATCTAGCTGCCTCAAGAGGTTTAGGCGCGCATCCTGAGGCGACGCGAGGCAAATCGATTTGAAAAACAGTGCTTGACCCATCGAGAGTTTTACCTGCGACAGACAGATTTCACGATGATCGACATTGAAATGCTTTTGCTATCAGGTCTTGAACTGAAAACAGGGGTATTCGCCCGAGTTTTCCATGCAGTCTAAATACTTGTGCCCTGATCCCGTCTTGAAATGATCGTTGGAGAAGTCGGGTTATTAATTCAGTGATTACAAGAGGTTGCACACCGATCACATCTTGAACAATCCAACGGAGGATCTTGCGTGCAACCTTCGCTTGTATTCGATCGAGGCACAAGTCTTCAGACGGTCTCCTGTTCCTGGATTCATTTCCCGCATTCACAGGCTGGTCGCTTTCGGCTCGGATTTGTATTCCGCATTGTTCTTTCCATCTCCAGACTTCTGAGAAACGATGCGCAGTCTTTCAGCTTGCGATGACCCGGGGGACCATCCCGGGCGTAGGACACCAATTTGATGCACCGATCAGGTGGGGCTGTTTATCGGTGATGGATGGGTCCGCTCTGCGTCGGCGGTGACAGAAAAGTCGATTTGATTGGAGATATAGATTTGAGGAGTACACGATCCAAGGGATGAAGAAGATGAGAACAAGATTCGCCTTGGCGATGATCGCAATGCTGTCGATGGAATTGGGCTATGTCAAGGCAAAGCGAGCGGACATGATGCAAGGCTTGGTCAAGCACACCCCCCTCAGCGGAAAACGGTTTGACTTGAAAAGAAAAGGACTCCTGAGCGTCAGTTAGGAGGAAGACCGCCACGAGACCGGAAGAACACCCCTACTGACCGGAAACAAAAGTCTAAAAACGAGCGATTCGGCATGAAACAGCTTCTTGCTCGACTGTTTTTCTCGGAATTTTTCAGGAACCCCCTCATGGAAAGGGTTACATCTCAAAATCCTCATCGCACTCAATGATTGACTAAAGATCATCGATTTGTTTATGCTATCTTCGTTCTGCGGAGTTGTTTGTGTTGGTCGTTATGGGCGAACACAACATTTCCGGCGGAGAGTAAGCTTGGAGCACCTTGACGATTGTGTTGTAAGGAATGGGGGCATTTTGACATCATCACAAGTTCCGTCATCACGCTTTTTTCTATTTTGCCTTACTTTGTGAGTCAACCTCTTAGCGTCAGTATGTTCTGCATTAGGAAACGACCACACTTGAATGGTGCAATGATTGAGAGCAGCAACTTATCGCAGATTTACGGTTACTTTAAATTCTCTTACTCTCTAAGGAACAGTTCCGCAAGAAAGGGAGCAGCATGACGAATGCTGAGATCTTAGCGGTATTTGTTCGGGAATGCCCCAATGGTGTTTCATTCGATCCGATGGCTGTTCGTCTGTTGCGCCAGAAAGTCCCGCTTAATGACAGCCAGATAGATTATCTGAAAGCAGAGATGATCCAGCTTGAAAATGGTTTATGGTTTTCCTGTGATATGATCTCGGATGATGAATCCCTCTTTGAGTTCTACGAACAGGCAACTAAATGGTTGGAGACATTCGGTTGTTTTTCGATCGAGCGTCTGTTTGTCAACTTTGCAGGTGTTATTCGCCATATTGCTTCTACGAGTGATTGCGCAAGGCTTCTGACACACTTGGGTTTTACGATCACAGTCTGGGGGAATTGTGATCACTTCTGTTTTCTGCCCTCAAATAGCCTGGACGTCATTTTGTCTTCAATATCGGAGAATATTGGCGCATGGTTGAAAGAGACAGAAGGCATGCTGAGCTTGCATGAAATTGAATTGGCGATGCCCCACCTGACAGCAAATGCACTAAAAGAGATTCGCATACACTTTCTTCCGGAAGTCCATGAGGTTGAAGTTGGTGGTGTACCCTGTTGGCGCTGTTCAGACGCGATACCACTGCCAGAAGATTTCTCAGAGAAATTGACGACCATTGTCGATACATTGGTTGCATTGAATGAGAAAGTGTCCGCTGCGAAACTCGAGTTTGCCTTGAATCTATTCTACCGTAGCCGGTTCCGTGATGAATTCATCCTGAAGGATAATGACTCCTTCATGCGCATATGCGCGAAACATTATCAGGGCAGAAACAGTGTTTTTCCGAAGACAAAACAGTTTCGTACAAATAGCAACGAACGTCCAATCCCTGTCAAGCGTGTTCGTAGCCCAAACACACGATTCAGAAACCTTGATGTACCAATCGGCGCAGAACTGGTCTTCACCGGTCGCAATCATATCACTTGTATCGTACTGGACGACTCCAATCACGTGGGATTCGACGGAAAATCATGGGCGATCTCAGCATTGGCGATTCACTTGTTGGACGTACCTGTCGCAAATGGTTTTTGCCATTTCAGCTATGAGGGGGAAACTTTATGGGAACGGCGTTTGCGGCGAGAAAGGGAAGGAAAACAGCTCGAGGATAAGGTTGAGACAGTCGATACGCCGGCAGAAGAGTTCAAGAGGGTGAAAAAAAGCATTTTAGGATTGGAGGGCCGACCGTTAGCGAAATCGACTTGGCGAGTGTTCAAAAGAGCCGGCACAGATCCGCGTGTCGCGGGGTGGGAATTGCGTGTCGAAAAAGGAGAAAGGTTATCGAAGATTGCACGCGAGAGCGGCTTAACTGTTCTAACCGTGAAGGAATACATCAAAAATCGTCATCGTTATCTTGCTGTTTGTGAAAAGAACGGAATCCAGCCAGAGGCCAGTGCGGATGTATAGTTACAAGTGGGATAAACGTACGGGCGGGTACCAACTGACAACGCAGACAGGGAAATTTGTGGCGAACGAAATCCGCCCGGTATTTGCGGAGGAACTAATACTCA
This sequence comes from uncultured bacterium, assembly GCA_937951895.1. Taxonomy (GTDB): domain Bacteria; phylum CSSED10-310; class CSSED10-310; order CSSED10-310; family CALFER01; genus CALFER01. The sequence continues at coordinate 61,929 of CALFER010000036.1, read as the reverse complement.
CTGGATTAGCGGCGCAGTTGGCATTTAATCCTGCAGCGCGGTGTCCGCTTCTTTGGGCAAAGCAGAACTTGTATCTGTATCGCGGCGAAGAAATCGCAAAACTCAATAAGACGCGTTATGGTAAACCGTTGGATATCGAATGGAAAGGTGCGTTGAGCGGGAACGATGATTTGCGCGACGGTTCGAAGGTACGAAGGACACTGAAACTGGTTCCTGTTGATGTCGGTACAATGCTTGCGAAGAATCGTAGCATCATGAACGCTCTGGTGGCAGACACACTCAAGCGCATAAAGGAAATGTATGATGTCTTTGCGGAAAAATGCGACGTGATATATATCGGCTTCAGCGGTGGCAAGGATTCAGTAGTTCTATTAGACCTTTGCCACAAGGTTCTACCTCTGGACGTGCCAGTAGTGTTCAGCGATACAGACATGGAACTACCGGATACCTATCAAGTCTGGAATGAAATTCAAAGCCACTATTTTGGCCGCCCATTTTTAAAGGTCTCTGCCAAGACCCCAGCACTGGAGAACTGGCGACTCTTCGGTCCGCCTTCACGCTCTATCCGATGGTGTTGCACCATCCACAAAAGTGCGCCCGCCTTGATCGAATTCAAACATAGACTCGGTGTGATATCGATCAAGGCAGCAGCGTTTCTGGGTGTCCGCAGCGAAGAGAGTTTGAGCCGTTCCGCCTATGAAGACGTCGGCGAAGGCGTAAAGATATCCTCTCAGGCAAACTTAATGCCAATTCTTGATTGGGGAGCACATGAGTTATGGCTGTATCTTCTTGAAAACGATTTGATGGTTAACCGCGCCTACCGATACGGACTGTCCCGCGTTGGGTGCGTGATGTGCCCGGAATCTTCCGAAAGATATGCTTGGTTCGTGGATGCGGTCTATCCGCAAGCGATCAAACCGTACAGCGACGCAATTATTGAAACTAGCGCTAAAGAGTTTGTCTCAAATGAGGAGGCACTAGAGTTCTTGGGAAGTTCAAACTGGCAAGCGCGAAAAAGCGGTGTAACTTTGAAGAAGAATCTTGCACGTCCCGCTGAAAAAACAACTGGGTTGGATGTCGAATGGCATGGCGAAAGATTGAATGTCCTATCGTTTTTTGAATGGTTAAAAACAGTGGGAACTGTCTTCAATGATGAATCCGCCGATCGATTCCGACTGGTGCTGAGAAACGGACTTAGTGAAGGCCTTTCTTTCAAGGCCTACGAATCCTCGAACAGTGTTGAGGGTATCAGGGTTTCATTTCGGGACGATACGGAACGTAAACGTCTGTTGCCTGTTTTACGAACGGTCTTGCAGAAGGCCGTGGCATGTATTGGAGGTTGCCAGGCGTGTGAAGCGGAATGCCCAACAGGTGCGCTACAAACGAGTAACAGTGGGATAATAGTTGATGAAACAAAATGCATCCACTGTCGGAGGTGTCACAACCTCAGTTATGGATGCTGGAGGTTCAAATCGATGTACGCTGCAGATAGTCTGCAATCTAGATTAAAAGGAATAAATGCCTATAACAACTTTGGACTTCGATCTGAATTTGTCTCTGTCTATCTTGCTGAGCGCGAATCGTTCGACCATACAGCGAAACTCAACCGCGCCAAGCAGGTACCAGCTGCAAAAGCGTGGTTTCGCCAAGGATTGTTGATGGATGCGAAAACCTCGTCGCACACGAAGTTGCTCGATGTGTTTGAGAAAAAGGGTGTGGATAATCCATTGGCATGGGATTGTGTTTGGATTGGATTGTGCAATTATGCACCGGTAGTTAAATGGATGGTTTGTACATTAAAAATGGATGTGTCCTATTCGGATTCGGATTTGTTCGACATGCTGGGAAATGATTTAAGAGACGTGACCAAGAAAGGTGGCCTACAAGCCCTGAAGAATATGATGGTCTCAACTCCGTTTGGCATGGGAGAAAACAACGTGTGCGAATTACTTAAGAAGGGTAAGATCACCGTGGGTTTGAAGCGCCGTTCGCGCTTGGTGGATCCATTGGTAGTGCTTTACGGGCTCTATGTGATGGCGGAGAAATCAAAACGCGGCGCGTTCACGGTGCGGCAGATGATGGAAGCAGAGTTTGAAGGGGAGTTTGTGTCGCCGCTGGCAGCATTTGGTATCCCACCAGACGAGTTTCAAAAGCAGTGCCTGGGGTTGTCGACGATGTATCCTGATTTCATCGCATGCAGTTTCACTCTGGGACTTGATGAGGTACGGGTGTTCCCGGAAACGAGGAATCGGGACGATGTTGTTGGATTGATTTTACAAATGTAGTATACGCTGAGGGGATTTGGAGATATGGCACTATACAAAGACTATTTCGGGATCAGACCGGATTACGTGCCGTGCATGACTTTGGCGGATATAAACAAAGCGCCAGAGACATGGCTGGGATTCTATCCGCATGAATCGTTCGTGGAGATTTTACGAGAGCTGTTTAAAAGTGTTGAAGGCGGGAACAAAACGCTGTGGATCACAGGTGCGTATGGCACGGGAAAAAGCTTTGCATCCCTGGTGCTGCAAAAACTATTCATGGACGATGAGATGCGCGTCCTGAAATGGCTTGATTTACGCTCGACGCAGATACCAGAACCCGTGCGTAAAGGGTTGCTGTCACGACGCCGAGAAAAAACACTCATCGTCTATGATGTGAACTCGGACGGTGTGGATGCTAAAAATCAATTCCTGATGCGCTTGCAACGTGGAATTACAAAAGCACTGGAATCCGGGGGACATATGATTCCACTGCAAGGCAAGCTAGATGAATTCATCGAGCGAATCCGACAGGATGAACCGTATTTCTTTGCAAAGCGTGACTCGATGCAGTCGTATCTCGCACACCTGAACTCGGGTATTAAAACAGCGGACGCGCTGGAGAAGAAACTACGGGATGCGAATCTCGAGGCGGGGTTGGTCAGCGACGCGATGAGAGTAATGGAAGCGCGATGTATCTATCTGGGTTTTAATGCTGAGGATTTCCTCGATTGGGTGGACGAAGCATTAAGAGCGAACGGAATTTCCAAGCTGGTCTATATATGGGACGAATTCTCAGCGTTCATGGAACGCAACCGCTCGGAGTTAAAGACCTTGGAGCAATTGGCGGAGGCCGCGCAACAGGGTCGGTTCTATTTCGTGCCGGTGACACACACGGAGATCTCATCCTATGTTTCGACAGGTTCAGAGAGCGCAAAGAAAGCGAACAATCGGTTTACGTTCAAACAGCTTGATCTCCCTAACGAAACAGCGTTGAAACTGGCAGCAGACGCTTTTGTTGTTAAATCGGAGAAGTCAGCGGAGTGGATTCAAGAGCGCGACGTACTCTGGCATAGTGTGAAAGGCGTCGTTGAAAACTATATGCTCATCAACAAGGCGAACATTGAAACAGCGGACTTCAAAGGTGTACTACCTATACATCCGATGGCGGCGTTCTTACTGAAACATCTGTCGGTTGCAATTGGTTCGAACCAGAGAAGTATGTTTGAGTTCCTGAACGGAGAAGAGTTCAAGGCGTTTATTGAGATAGGAGGGCTAGATGTTTCAGGACATCAGCTCCTGACGGTGGATCATCTGTGGCGTTACTTTATAGAAAGAGATGAGCTGGGAACGAAACAAGTCGTTCAGGAAGCACGGGCAGAATTCAATCGACGAGAAAAGGAGTTACAACCAGATGAACAGCGTGTATTCAAAGCAGTGTTGCTGTTCGGACTAATTGAGCTGTTACAGGGGACGACGCATCCGCTCCTGAACACCTCGGAGGAGAACATAAAACGAAGTTTCGAGGGCGACGGTGCGCTAACGGGCGTGAATTCAATTCTGCGCAATCTGGAACAGAAACACTGCTTCACAATTGTGAACGGACGTTGCGAACGTTTCCGCGACCGCTCTGACTCCAAAGATATTGAAGCAAAGAAAGAAGCGCTTGAAGGCAAGTTCAGCGATCTCGTGCTGAAGGATACTGAATCTGAACTGGCCAAACATTTGAAAGGAGTCAACTACGGTTTGCGTTTTGATGTTCGCGCGACAAGCATTGGCAGTCTTTCTGTATCAAGCATCGCGAAACGCGAATCTTTTAATGATAATGGGAACCGAGTGCTCGTTCAATTCATTTTGGCTCGGGACGAACAGGAGCAACTACGTATCCCCGATAAAGCAAAGGAGCTGTCGAAACAATTCAAGGACCACCGGATGCTCTTTGTTACTCTGCCAGAAGTCAGTTTCTGCCGAGATAACGCGAAAGCATGGAACGAATTCGTGGAAAACAGCGCTCGCCTCGCACTAGCAAGCGACTCTGCGAGTAAGAGGGTGTTTGAAACGCAGGTTAACAACGCAATGGCGACGTGGCATTCCAAAGTGACCGGTACAGCAAAACTCATTGTATACAAGCCCAATAAAAACGGCGAACCATACGCAGAAGAAGTGTCTTGGGGGCAACTGAAGAAGGACTGGCTTACCAGTTATGCAAAGCAGTCATTCCTTGCATATACGGACGATCTGTGCGGATTCAACATCAGCGCGTTCGCTGCACCCAATGCCTTGCAGAGCTGGGCATTGGCGGGGATGGAATTCAACAAATTCGCGAAACCCGGTGCCTGGAAGACCGTGGTCGTAAACTGGCAGAAAAATGGCGTCGCAGGGGAAGAAGATTGGTTCTGCGAGAATCCGAATCATCCGCTGACGCAGCTGCGGGACAAATGCAAGGCTTGGCAGGACAACACGGTGGGAGCAGGAAACAATTGCTCCATACGAAAACTTTACATCGACTTGCAACGTCCACCATTTGGCTTGCTTGGAGTACCGCATTCAGCGTTCGTTCTAGGCTTCGTGCTGAAAACATGGCTGACCGGACAGCGCAAACTTCAATGGACCGATGGTGTGACGAGTAAAGCGTTGGACGCGGCAACTCTGGCAGAGATCATCGAAGCCGTTGTGAAAAACGACGGCAACAACGAGATAAAAAACGAGAAATTGATCTGCCGTTTGTCGAAAGAGGAAAAAGCATTCATCGAACAGAGCAGCTTGATTTTCGGTAGCATTCCGCTTGCCGACAGAACGGTAGAGGCAACATTGAACGCGATTGGAGCACGGCTAGAACAGATTTCTCAACGTGTGCCGCTGTGGGTGCTGCCTGCGCATATCCACGCACAAGCTGATCCGTTCGCGGAAGAAATGGGTCGAGTCATCGACGCATTGTGCGCTGCCAACAGCATCAGTTCTAAAGGTGACATTGAGACTCGCGGAAACAAAATCAAGGAGATTGGCGAGATTCTGCTCTCGAAGCCGGGGTTAGCAGAAGCGATGTCTAATTACATGGCACCAGTAGTCTTTGAGGAGGCATTCCAGCGATATATCGATTGCACCAAGCCAGAATTGAAAGCAGTGGTAGAGTTCATGGGGGGGCCTGCACATACCTATTGCGGGGCGATCAAGAAACGTTTCGCTGCGGCGAGTGGGTGGCTTTGGAAACGCGATGACGCAGAGTCCGAACTGGAAGCGGTATACCGACAGACGCTTTGCGCAAAACACATTCGTGAGCTGACTGCGTCGGTTGGATATCTGAACTTCGAGGACGCCCTGAACCGCATACGCAAAGCGGTGCTGATCGATAACAAAGTCCCGACCGATTACTGGTCGAAGAAGCATCCATCGTTACAACGATTCTTTGAGCTTCTCAATATGCAGTCACTGTGTGGAGACGATGTGAAAGCTTTTGAAGAGATTCTGGAGCAGCAGTTTGGGATTATCCGCGAGCTGTTCTTCGATGGAGCTAATAAGCAACAACTGGGTGCGATGGGGGAGATTTTTGGAGATCTCTGGCCCAAGAGGGTGGCTGAAAGTCAAACGCTTTACGATAGATTCCCGACTGACTCGGCACAGGCAGACGAACAGAGTTTTAAATCGAAAGGGTGCAGTAGGATTGATAAGTACAACCAGACGCTTCTTTCCAATTTGGTTTTATCGCTTTGGCGCGAACGAACGGATACGGTTTCGCCCGCAGAATGGAGCTGCAGCTACATGCTTCCTGCTGAATTCGTTTTATCCGTAGATGATGCCAAGAGCATTGTCGATGCGATCGCGAATCCAGGAGGGGTTTCCACAGAACGATTGCAGTCCGTTTGTGACCAATTACAAAAAGAGGGCGTGTTTTTAGATGCTGCTTCAGCTGGTAGGAAATTCCTCATACGGGTGCTGCCCACGCGGTATCAAAGAATCGGTTTCAGTGTCAGTGAACTGACTGATTGGTTGTACCGCAAATTGGGCAACACCCCCGACCGATGGCTGATGGACGAAAGACTTCACGAAGAGGTCGAAGAATTCGTTAAACAGGGGTATAATACTCATGTGAGGAAGAAAGCCGCGGAAAAGGTAAATGGACTTTCCGATGCTGAGGCCAAGCTGCTTCTCCTGAAACTAGTCGATCAAATTCCCGCTGCAGGCCTTTCGGTAATGGAATGAGATCATGACTCTGGACGATTATTGTGAATACATCATGAATCCCCTCACAGAGGCAAAAGCAAGGGTGGTAACAATGCATCCTGGAGAGGGATGGACTGTATTGCGCCGATTTTGCCAGAAGCGCGGTTGTATTGAGTTGCGTTTGAGCAACCTGGTTAGCGAAAGTGCGTGGCTACCGATGCCAGACGAAGTTTTCGTGCGAGTGCGTGATGCAATGACGGAACTGACCGCTGATGGCAAGTCAGTGGTTTTACTGGGGTTACCCGGTTATCTCGCATTGTTAACCGACGAAAACAAACGAGCTGCCATTGCTGCCTTACGCGAGTGGGTGGATGGCTCATCTGGACGGAATGCGGTTTGCTTGTTGGTCAATGATGACTGCACACAAAAAATACTCAAGAGTGTGTTCACAAATCCACGCTATCGACAAGCGAAGCAGCTGATTGAGATTGTTTCTGAGGATATTGTGCCGAAGTTTACATCCGGCCAATCAACGCTGTTAGCCGACCCCTCCGGAGAAGCGGAGAGAATCTATGAACGTCCGGAAGTAATGCTTGTGGGGGATGATCTGGTTTCCCTCATCCCGGAGGAATGCGAAACATTTCAAAAGTATCTGAGATACATGGAAGAACATCCAGACGACAACTCTGTTAGGCGCATTGTGGTTGCCTCGAAAGGGCGGGAACTTGCAGGGCTAAACATCGAGGTGCGACAAATCGTGCGCATGCATGATTTCGCCCGTGTGTTTTACGGTGTGCAAGATGCAGGATTGTCCGAAGATTGTTTACGGTGGATGTGTGGGCGGGGGAAGGAAGGGGAGGAAAAGACATTGGCGGAAACGCTAAAGATGTTGTTTTTCCCTGAAGGAGGAGTAACAAAACAAGTATTGCGAGAGTTTGATGGGTGCAAAGGTGCGGAACGTGAGGCATTAATCTGGTTGGTTAAACACAGTGCATCTCAGGGAAGTTATCTGGATTTTATAATAAATCAAAAAGGGGTCGAAGTCGGCAACTTCCGATCTGCATACATTTCTGGCGCGGCTAACTGCCTAGATAAAGCTAAAGATTACGCTGAAGAACGAAGGAATGCTATACAGAAATCGGGTGTTGTTAACTCCAGCGCAGACATAATTCAGTTCATTGCACTTTGTAAGCGCGAATCCACCTCGCGAGTTGCACCTTGGTTGAATTGTGGGACCGGAGCAGAACGGACAGAATTGCTGCGTCGCTGCGCGGTTGACGGGATCGTGTCTAGCGCTATAAAAGACGTTTATCCAGAATTGACAGCTTATTTAAGCAACGATCTTGTTTTTGACAACAGTGTTTTAGATGAGTATTTCAGAGAATACCGTGAATTGAAAATAACTGGACGAGTCACGCCAAGATTTTACGAAATGACACGTTTGAAGTTTCCTCCAAGTTCTGTGCAATCGCGAGATTCGTTGGTGCAACGGGTTGCATCGGACAAAGGATGCGCGTTACTTGTAGTGGACGCAATGGGCGCGGAGTGGATGCCGATGTTGATAGCATTGGCGCGGCAACGGAATATTGGTGTGGAATCGATTGCGGTCGGCGAGGCGCATTTGCCGACATCGACAAAATTCAACAACATCTATTGGCCGGACGCCGAACGGCACCTACCGGACATCAAACGATTTGACAACATCGCACATAATGGCGCAGAGTCGCACGAATCGCGGTGCGCGGAGGAGAATCTGGCTGCGATGTTGGATGTGATTGGGGGAGAGGTGTTGCCGCGTGTCGCAGAAGGCCTCTCGCGGTTTCAGCGGGTGATTGTCACAGCAGACCATGGTAGTTCACGACTAGCTGTACTAGCATGGCAAACAGAACCGAGACTTGCGCAAACGCTGGCCTGTGAGGATGGGGTGGATGTAACCGATTGGCGCTACCTTGAGCAAACCCCACAAGGAAAATGTCCACCGGGGCTTGAGGAAACGTTGGATGGCAGGTATTGGGTAATGCGCGGATATGATCGTCTTCCAAAGAAGGGAGGACTTGGCTTTGAGTTGCATGGCGGTGCGACGCTGGAGGAGAGATTAGTGCCTGTAGTGGTGTTCTCATTGACAGGGCGGTACACGCATCCGGTCCAGACCAAGGACGTTCGTACGCAAATAATTGAGAAAGACGATTTTGATTTATAACTTCAACAAGGATTATCAACAATGGTCGACACTGAGAAATTGCGGGCGGCATTCCCGGACACGACGGTCTTCAAGGATCCGAACATCGTGGCGATCTTCAAAGCTGCATCGATCCCGTCATTTCTGCGGGACTGGATTTTGAAACGAAAGGCGGAATCGGATGGTAGAATACACGATGCCGAGGCATTAAGAAGATACATCTACGATGTTATACCGCGTCGAGAGAACTTATTGGAACTGAAGGACGCAGCTCGAAGTGAAGGGTGTACGAAAAAGTTTCTTGCCAAGATAGAAATCCAATTCAGCGTACGATCCAATGAGTATACCTTTGCTATTCCGGATTTGGGGTTGGGACACACAGAAACGTTGATCGAGGATTATGTATGGAATCGGATCAAAGATGATGTCGTTAAAACGTCCGGTGGCTGGGGCTTAGTGCAACTGGGATACTGCAGCCCAGGTGGGGAGAATCCGCGAGGATGCTTCACGCTTTTAGAGTACAAGAACTTCTGCCCCTATATTATCGACCTTGACGCCTTTCGAGCAGCACGAGAACAGTTCACTCCCGCGGAATGGATCGACATCGTGTTGGGAGCGATTGACTACAACCCGGAGGGGTACGAAGATTGGGTACAAAAACACACGGTGCTTACACGTCTCCTGCCCTTTATCGAGCCTCGTCTTAATCTGGTGGAACTGGCACCTAAGGGAACAGGGAAGTCATATCAGTTCGGCCGGGTCGGGAAATACGGCTGGCTAGTCAGCGGCGGAACACTCACACGAGCGAAGATGTTCGGTGACATTAATGGGAAAAGCCCTGGCCTGATCGCCACGAACGATTTCGTAGCACTGGATGAAATCCAGTCGATCAACTTTCACGATCCAAACGAGATACAGGGAGGGTTAAAAGCCTACATGGAAAGCGGAGAGATCACAGTCGGCAAGAATCGCATTATTGGCGGAGCCGGCATCATCCTGCTGGGGAACATACCGCAAACCGAGATGGACGAAACCAAAGACATGTTCCGTAGGTTACCAGATGTGTTCCACGAATCTGCATTATTGGATCGGTTCCATGGCTTTATTCGGGGGCGCGATATACCGCGCATGAGCGAAAACTTGAAAATCAACGGCTGGGCGCTGAACACGGAGTATTTCTCCGAGATCATGCATCTGCTGCGACAACCGGCAGAAACCTTGATTTACCGACATGTCGTAGAAAACCTGGTGGACTATCCACCTGCGGCCGACACCCGCGACACGGAAGCTGTATTGCGGTTATGCACGGCTTACCTTAAATTGATTTTTCCACATGTAATAGAGCCGGATAGTATCGACAGAGCGGACTTCAAACGATACTGTCTGCGACCCGCTGTGCAAATGCGTACCGTGATCCGACAGCAGCTTCAGACGATAGACCCTCTTGAATACGGTGGGAAAAATGTTGCTGAATATACACTACATGAGATAAGGCGATGAGTACTACTGAAAAGATCGGTTGCGCCTATTGCGTCAAAGAGAGTCTCTCAAAGGATGAAATCGGGCTCAACAAGAGACTCATAAACCGTAAAATCGAAAGAATGATGTGTCTGGCTTGTATGGCAGCGCACTTCGAGGTGACGGAAGAGGAGCTCATTGAGAAAATCGATGATCTCAAGCGAAATGGTTGCACGTTGTTCAAGTAGCGAAAAAACAGTTCGTTTAGCTCAACAAGATAGCATCATTGCTGGAGGTATGTTATTAAGAAGCTATCGGAGTCTTGGTGAAAGATGAAAGAATCAATAAAAACCAAACTCTTGAAGCATGCACAGCAAGTCTGTATGGCGGTTCTCGGTACAGATGCCTCAGCTCGCGTGTCTATCTCTGTCTTCATTGCGCGGGACGAAGAACTACCCGCGCATCTCCCCGCTACTCACGAATACATGATCTTCATCAATTTCTCTGTTATTCCGCAGCTTTTATCCAAGGCGCATAAAGACTTTATGTCATTTCTTGGTAAAGACCTTTTCACCCACGTGATCGACAACTCTCATTGGCTTTACTGGGGAGAAGGCGAATCATTGAACTTTGTTGAAACCCAAAATAATCCAGCCTGGATGTTCAATCAAGATGTTTCGGAAGAAACCCCAGTGCTGGATAAAGCCAGAGCTAAAGCGTGGCTCAAAACTGACACAATACTGCCTAATTGGCTCGACCGTCTCCTGTTTGAGTCGTTAGGTGCCAGGCATGAGCCCGATTGGAAAAAATTCGAGCAAAATCTTGAACTTGATGCTAACGACATCAAAGTTTACCTTGGAACGTATTTCCCGCGTAGTTATGCCGAAGCTTTCTGCATTCATGACGCCCTATTCGAATGCAAACAATATAGCACGTTATGGCGCAACAGAACCGAAGCCTGGCTATTGGATATTGGCTGTGGAAGTGGTGGCAACCTCATTGGTCTGTTGACTGCGCTGGCAAAGCATTGTCCGCATCTTGACACTGTTCACGTTCATGGATTCGATGGAAATGCTTTAGCGCTCGATTTTGCCAAAATTATCCTAGACTCTTTTGTTTTCCAAACGCATTTTGCTGTAGACTTTACGTTCACAGTCACACGAATGAACGGTATCGATGATTTGCCACAGCCAGCCAACGACTCATACGACTTTATCTCTTCATCAAAGATGGGTAACGAGATTATTTCCACTACGGACTGCTCATCCGAGGGATTCTATCACCGCTTTCTGTCCCGCTATATAGACTACTTGTCTGACATCGGCTTGCTCATCCTTCTCGATGTCACCACAAAGTCAAAGCAAGCCAACTTCTATCCGCAGCTTCTCAACGATCAAGTGTCGCGATTTGTTCGGGCTCAACCAGAGTTTGCCACACTCGTTCCAGTTCCGTGCTATCTCTATGAGACTAGGTGTTTAGAATTTTGCTTCACTCAAAATGAATTTAGTGTCAGTCACAGTGCCTTCCGTAACGACCTGAGTCGGGTCGCATATCGTGTACTCGCACGGAAGGCCTGTGCCCAAAAATTCCATAACACTACTGAGGTTGATGCCAAATACATAATCTGCAGAAGAACAGCAAACAATAAATCCAATGTTTGCGTTCATTCGTCCGATCGTGGTATGCTACTGGATGGATACAAGACGAATACATGACTAACAACGATCACCTGAGGAGGTAATCCAAAATGCCGAAACAGACATTTTTTGTAAACGAGGATGAACTTGACGATTATCAAGTCCAGCTCCTTCGGAAACGTATCGATCGATCTATGGTTGTTTCGGGTTGTGCAGGTAGCGGTAAATCCATCTTGGCTCTGTGGAAGGCCAAGCATATCCAAGACCTCCAGAATGGATGGACATACAAGTTCATCGTCTTTACCAAGGCACTAAACAGTTACATGTCTGATGGTATACGGGTTATTGGTCTGGATGATAAAAACTTTATGTATCACCGCCAATGGATAGATCAGAGCTGTCCGCCTGCTGATTTCATCATCGTTGATGAGATCCAGGACTTCACGAGCGAAGAGATCATGCAATTCAAAGCTTCTGCACGTCGGGCTTTTTTCTTGTGGGGTGACAGCGCACAGTCGATTTACCGTGGCATCAAAGAAACCCAAGACATCTTGGCTATAGCCACTGAATCCGGCATCCAGCCTGAGCAACTGGTCTTCAATCATCGGCTTCCACGCAAGATTGCGCGTTTAGCCGCATGTTTAATCGACGACGATGATCTTGTTCAACGCTGCCGTAAGGAAGGGGCGGAAATGCCACGCATTCTGCACTACGAAACACCTGAACAACAGCTTGACATGGCGATGGAGCAGATCAAAAACAGGCAGATTACAGATGCTGCGATCTTGTTTCCCACAAACATTCTAGTGCAACGCGCATACAGTTACCTTCGTAGCCGCGGCCACTCCATCGAAGCGAAGTATGAAGACAAAACAGACTATCATAACTCGAGACTTGATCTAAACTTTAACAGCGATAATCCCAAACTAATGACTTACCACAGCGCAAAAGGACTTCAGTTCGAGGGCGTCTTTCTCCCAGAATGCAATGACTCTGATAACCGAGATAGCACTCCTCTATATGTTGCTGTAACACGTAGTTATCAATATTTATTTATCATGTATTCAACCGAGCTATCACGCTTCTTCGATGCTGTTCCAAAGAATCTCTATACGACCACAATTGAAGAAGACAAGATAGAGATTTAAAAGGACTCCATGATGGACTATCTCTACATCCCAACAACAACGCTAAACTTCAACAACATACTTTCAACTGGCTCTATCTCTCCTGTTACTGTCTATGCCGCTAGGAAGTTTGGATACAAGCAGTTCGAGGTCGTTGAGCCAAATCCGTTCAAAAATGTTCTTCTTCTGTACAGCCGTTATCCCGAATTCACTATCGAAGATGCTGACAGAGACAGCCACCCGCTAGTACTGCGTATACCTTACAATCATCTCCCAAGAACTTTGAAAAAGCACTTCTGTCACAAGGCAGATGTGACCATATATTCGTGTGACCAAACAATCTACTTCGCCCCTGCGTCGGTCGATATCTTCTTCTCATCTCCGAGCGCACGACAGACTGCTCTTGCGAAGTCAGAACCTAGTCTCACAACTAAGCTGGTTGAGTTATACCAGCCGCTGATACGGGTTCCTCAGCCAGGGGAAGTAGATGCCTTCGAGTGGTCAGACAAGATTCTTGAAGGCATCTTGGACGGCGATAGGGAAGAAACCCTCAGGTCATGCGATGTTGACGACAGAATCAACAGACTCAAGGGTTTCGCCTGTGGGTACATAATCGGAGCGTACAACTCAGTTGACGCTAATATTTCACGCCTGCGTTCTAATTTCCGGGTTCTCCGTAACGAGATCTCTGCTCTACTAAACGATCCTTCGAGAAAACACTCGGAGACCCTGCACAGGGACATCGAGTTCTCGTGTAAGACGCTGGAGCAGTTCTTCTCGAAAGTCGACGTTGGCGGTCAGCGCTTCTCGCCGGATCAAGGTGATGAAATAGGAATTGCAAATGGCAAGATTACAGATATTCGAGATCGCTATCAGACCATCTCTCGCGCCACTCTGTCACTAGTAGATCTCATCAACGACTACTGCTTGATTAGTGAGTTTCGCGGCCAACTCGATGAAGAGCGTTTGGACGTGGCAATTGCAGGAGCTAAGATCATCCGGAGCTTAATCGGGACTCAGTGGGATAGTTGTCCCCATAAGCAGTACATCAACGCACTGCTGAACAATATAAAAAGTGGAAGCGCTTTTGACTTTGACGATTCTAAAAGCCATGCAATGCAATCCTTTGCCGCCTTTGTTATGAAGGGCGACGATCTTGAAAAATTAGAAGCTTTCCTAACCGCCCATGGTATCGGCGATTTTCGAATGGCCTTTTCGTTGTGGGGGGCGATGTTCGGGTTTTCAAAAATTCCGAAGACTTTCTACAACATTCCTTTTCAGCATGGTGATACAGCATACGCTTCAAAGATTTTCGCTTACATTCATAGCATAGTTCATGGCCTCCCGTTAATAGAACTTGAGAAGCCAACCATTTTAGATAAGGAGAATCTATTGGGAGACACCGTAGCTTCCAATAAAAAGTCATCCGAGGCGCTGCTCGACCAGCTTCATAAGCAACTGCCAGGCTCCATGCCTTGGCGTAAGAAACTCTATGAACTTCTGGACGCATGTCACGGCCTTACTACAGAGTTTATAAAAAAACTGAGAGGTATGAAGGTCAATTACCTGGGCCCGAAACCTGGAAAAGGAACAAACAAGAAAGCAGTTGTTGGTTTTTTCATGGATGCTTTTAATTCGCAGCAATCTGCTTCTCTAAAATTTCTATTCCCGGCGGAGTCGCCGCAAACGATTAAATTCTGGGACGATCCCCAAGCTTGGGAATTCATTCAACAAGCCGTCCCTTATAAGGATCAGAGACGATTCATGGAAACTCTTAAATGGTTCCAACGTGAGTGGAAAGATCCGAATTCAAAGTATTATGGATGGCTAAACGAAGAAGCGATGGGCACAATCAGAAAGAAGCCTCTTGAAGAAAGAACCAACTATGATGCAATAGAAGCATTCTGTGGGGTGTTGAACCGTAATGGTGATCTCTGTAACGGGCCGCTCGATAATGTTAGGTCCCTGCTATTGACTAGGTATCCTAACTAAGAAAGGATTTATGTCGTTTAGAGGATGGGAGAAAGATAAGCTAGCATTATCAGACGGGCGTAAAGTTGATGCCTTTTGCCCAGTGATTGTTTCGGCGAGTCGGGCGACTGATATCCCTGCGTTCTTCTCGGAATGGTTTTTGAAACGTCTTCTTGCAGGCTACGTGCGCTGGACGAATCCTTTCAACGCGAATCAAGTACAATACGTTTCATTCAAACGTACACGTGTCATCGTATTCTGGTCCAAAAACCCCAGTCCCATCATTCAATATCTCCCAGAGATCGACGAATTCAACATCAACTACTATTTCCAATTCACCCTAAACGATTATGAGATCGAAGACCTGGAGCCGAATGTTCCACCATTGACAAGGCGTATCGAAACGTTCAAACGCCTGTCGGATAAGATCGGATCCAAAAGAGTGATCTGGCGCTACGACCCACTGATTCTGTCTGATACTTTGACGGTTGATGAGCTGCTATGCCGGATTTCGCGTCTTGCGGCCATGCTTCACACCTATACAAAGAGGCTCGTAATTAGCTTCGCTGACATCAACATTTACAAGAAAGTCCGGAACAACCTAGCACGGCAACCACACGAGTATTGTGAGTTCACAAACGAACTAATGGTAACATTTGCTGAAGGCCTCGCGGCCCTAAACAAGGAATGGGGGTTGGAGATCTCCACTTGCGCTGAGTCGCTGGATCTGAATAAATACGGCTTTAGGAAAAGCCGATGTATCGACGACAACCTTATGATTGATGTATTCAAGGAAGATAGGAATTTAATGAAATTCCTTGGATACGAACCAGGGTTGTTTGGAGGCACCCCTCGGCCATATCTGAAAGATGAAGGACAGCGTAAAGAATGCGGATGCATTGTGAGCAAAGACATCGGCATGTATAATACCTGCCATCATCTATGTACATACTGCTATGCAAATGCGTCGATAAAAGCAGTCCAGAACAACTTCCGAAAGCACAGCCCTGACTCTGACTCTATCATCGTTCTATAGAACGCTGCGCCACCTGGGAATTTGAGGTCGAAACCTTCGGGGCGAAGTCGATAACCACTTGTGCGTATTTTTTCACTTAACGCTCAGTTCAGGAACCAGTTTTCACCGATTGCTGATCTGCCTGATACTTCGCACAAATCATGAGTTTTCCTTCGAAACGATCTGCCTCCTTTCAATCAACATCATAAACAACTGCAATAAATGCGGAACTTTAACGAGATCTATAAAGCGTTTCATAATTGCTTCTGCCTCTCTCTCCGATTGGTACTCGCGCTTGAAATCTAGCGAATTCCATTCGGTACGATCCTGCTCGAATAGTTGGAACATTCGAGTAATAAAATGGCGGGATTTTACATTTCGACCAATCCAATCCAAGGAATAACATTTTGATTTTCTAAACTGGGCAACTGAGTACCGTGAAGCGTAATCCATGAATTCAACAGAGTTTTCCGATCGATAGTATGCTCCCAAATCAAGAAATTCGTCGACAGAAAGAATTGGACCCATTCTTAGCATCATACGAACTAGGTGTCGAGCAAGGTTTTCTTGATGTTCGGCACGCTCAATGCGAGGGACCCAAGTAAAGAGTGTCCGCCTCAGAAAGTCCTGGTCCGGATACTCTACTTCCCAGCCATGTTCCTGTTTATTAATAAATTCAAACTCCTTAACGAGATAATGATATACACCCCAGTATTTGTTTATATTTTGAATTAAAAACTCATAATAATGAAACTTAGACTTCCACCGACTTAGCGATCCTGCTTTTTTAAAGAAAACATCTCTGAGTTCGTTTAATGTTCGGTCATTGTCTTCTTTCGGCATGCTTTGGCGAATTCTTGACCAGAGTTCAAAGCACTGATCAAGTGTGGTATCGCTTACATTGTTGAACACATAATCTAGGATTGCTTTATTGGTATGTTTCTTCCCGAGTTTTACAAGTTGTTTCATGCATTCTTCGTAAAACTCTCTGGAGTTCCGTACGAGTCTCATCCTGAGAATCGCAGATAACTCGGATGGAACAAATGAATGAATTAAACGCGAGACAGTATCTGATAAATAGCGTTTGAGATTTTTCGTAATAATCAATTCAACTAGAGCATTCACAAGCCTAGGTTGTCCCACAGGAAGTGGAGGCAATCGCGTTTCAAGGAAGTCAATCAAGTCTGAGCTATCATTTTTTACTAGGACTTGAATCATCTCAAAATGGAAGGAATCAAACGGGGTTTTTTGAAACTCCATTTCAACGGTTTGCCATACGAATTCAACGTGCGATGGTGAATGTGTCAGCAATTTATCGCAAATAAACGGTATCAGTTCTCTTCGGAGTTTTGAGAATGACTCCTTCAGTTGCATAAGTGCTTGATCCTGGGCACTCTTAGGAAACTTGTCAAAAAACAGAATCCATGCTTCACGCCTCAGTTCGGATTTGAAATCGAATCTGGGAGAAACAAATCTACTCAGAATCGTGTGTCTCTCACCTTTTGATATGATTTTTAAGTTGACATACGAGCGCAATGCGAACTTTAAAGTATCGACATTCAACCTCATATCATTCAATATATTAATAAGCATTTCCTTTCTTTCGGTATCCGGCATCTCATTCTGAAGGGCTTCTATAGAAGATACATTCGAGTTTCTTGAGTTGTCAGTGAATATCTTTTCGAGTAATACTTCCTTGTATCGGGAGGTATCTTGTGTACAGTATTCATTGTCGAAGAAAACATTAACAGCAACTTGGGGTGCACCAATGATAACAATTTCATCTCGTGGTCTCGTAAGTCCAACGTAGATTTTCCTGAAGTAATCTCGTTTTACCTCGTCCGTCATGGGAATCGTACTGTACTGAATGCAGTTCAACATTATCACCGCATCGAATTCTAGCCCAGCTACGTCTTTCAAGTTGTAAATGCAGGGAATTGAAATCTTGTTGTTTGCAATATTTTCCTCTTTGAATCGTAAAAAGTCGGATTCCAGTTTTAAGCAGTTGTTTTTAAACTCCATCTTGCTCCTGCCACTCAAATCTCCCGGATCTGGAACTAAAACTGCAGTTGCCAGTCCCTCAGCAGCTAGAGCTGTCGCAATCAAACGTGCTTTCGAAAAGCGATTAGCTAAACTTTCATTTTCCATAGATAGAATCAAAGGCTTTTTCCCGATTCGATTCGAAAATCTGCAATTACCGTCGTTTTCCAATCGTATGTTATAGTTTTCTCGAATATAACTAAAGTATAATTGAGATATCTTGAAGATTTGAGCTGTATTGCGATAGTTTTGAGTCAGATCATGAACTACAAGATTGACCTTATTGTCTTTAAAGACAAGCCTCAAATAATACTCGATCCCTCGTTCCGCAAAGTTCGTCATTAGTCGCTTTTGGCACGGATCACCACACATGAGTAAAAACCTGTTGTTGACGACAAGTTTGCTTATGTAGACTAGTTCAAGCTCGGTAAAATCCTGAACCTCATCAACGATAATTGCATCGTACTCGGGCTCCTTCAACATTTGAAGGTCCAAGTAAATTGCGTCATAATAATCTAAATGATTCGGAAAGTTCCTATATATGTTTGTTTGGTAGTGCTTGAATACCCTTAATATTATCTCAATTTGCTTATCGTCGATAGCATATAATTGATTCCGTCGGGTACTGAGAATTCCTGCCCATTCATCATTCACGTTTCCTTCCATCCACTTCGCTGGTCTCACCGAGATGCCTTTCATCCTTGTTATGATCTCATAGACAGCTTTTTCGCTTGACACCTTGCGTTCGTCGAACCTGCTCTCGGAAGGCAAACCCAATTCCTCTGCTGCTTGCTTCAAACGCAGTAGAAGTATGTCTCGATCCGTGAGATTGCGGTGTTGATCGGTCTTCTTCATCCGTGATTCCAAAAATGATTGAATATCTGTTATCGCCCAGTTAGGTTTTAGCTTTTCCTCACCGACTACTTTTAAAAACTCAGATTTAATTCTATTGGCCAAATCCTTACTCCATGTTATGTACATGATTCTATTTTGTTTCAAATACATTGCATGATGCAGAAACCGATGAAATGCTATCGTGGTTTTCCCAGTTCCAGCTGGACCAGTGATCAGCATGGGGCCATGTGTTTTGAATGGATCAACATACATTTCTTGTTTGGAATCTAAACATAAACGAGGGTGATAGTTTTTCCAGAACAGCGGATTCAACCTGTTTTCGACAGCTCGATACAGCCTTTCTCCGATAAGTTGCAGCTTTTCTTCCTGTAATTCCATCAAAATATAGCATTCATTTTCATGCTTCATTGCAAATCGGTTCAACTCATCTTGCGAGTACTCGAACGTCTCATAGTATAAACTTTCTGGCAAACCGCATCGCAAGAAATCGGTTAAATCCAAAGCAGCGAAGAGGGGGATTCGTCCTTTTTCAATCGAAATGATCTGCTCATCATCGCTGTTTGGATTAAGCAGATCGGATATCCGTGCAGCCCTTACCTCACTAGGATCAACTGGGGTCTGAATTCGTGAATAGATTTTATCATGATCCAATCCGATATCCCATACAACTATCGAAAGCTTTCCATCAGCCGTAGGATAGAATGACCAAAGAATTCGTCCAGCATTCGAAACCCGTGCACTCCAGATTTGCCCTCGGTTCTTTAGCTTTTTCAGTCTAGAGCCTGACTTCCTGAAGTCAAGCTTGGCAATATCTTCCAGAGTGCTTTGAATCGAATCATAGTATCGGGGATCGATGGCAAGCGCGTGATCGATAAACCTTCTGTGAAATGCCATTTTCATTGAACAATCTCCTAACGCATAGCAACCCAAACATCGCAAGCCGCCGCTGTTCTTCGCGCAATAGCAGCAGCGTAGCAAGCAAAATCACTCGGTGATATATCATAACTATTTATTGTTTCCTTTAGTTTGGCTATATCTGAATTCATTGCTACCTCCCAAATGCCAGGAAATCTCACGCCTTCCGACAATCTTCACGTTACTATTGAATACCCAATACAAAGCTGATTTTCCTATGCAATATGGTCTCCCTGCCTCTCGACAAAAAGCCGAAACTTAGTGTAGCACAATCTCTAAAAATACGAAATGTAGATTATTTGTGACACTACCCAAATCCAATCTTATATGTATCCCCAATTTAATCTTAGCTCGACAGACGCAACGCGTAATGATGCCCGTTCTATTCGGTGTTTACTATCCGCGTCCCATGTGCGATTTCCGACCAAGTGTGAAATCGATTTCACACTTCTAAAGCCCCGAATATCAAGGATTTGGACGGGCCTTCTTCAGGAGTTCGTCCAGCCTCTTCCTGAGCGATTCGATCGCATCGAGCTGCTCTTCGGACAGCTTCGCCACGTCCAGATCCTGTATCGATACGTCAACCCGCAGGAGCTTCTCCAATGGCCGGAAAAATGTCTCATACGGATCCTGAGTCTTCGGAGGTTTCCCCTCCCCCAGCACAGGCCGGCCCCGCGGCTCGATGTACCCCGCCTTCTCCAACTCGTCCCTCAACGCCCGCACGGACAAGTTCCCCGCTACCACCTTGTCAGCATACCGGAGCTTCTTCTTCGGATCCGCTACACTCAAAAGCCCCAACCGATGCGTCTCACTCAATGCCTGATACTTCACATCCCGAAACAGATTGTCCTGCCCGGCCAACCTCACGGCATTCGACAGGGTCTTGAACGTGAGCACGATGTCCGTGTGCTCCGATATCTTCCGCAACGATATCCCCTTCCTCGGCCCTCGCTCCTCCGCTTTCTTCGGATCATCCTCAAAGAAATTCTTCAACAGATACCGGCCAATCTCAACGAGTGACCTGACCTGCGCATTGGCCCTGTCGTTGATATACATCACGGCTTCCTCAATCTTCTTCACCTCAGCCGCCGTCAATACCTCAACGTCCGCCTCCTTCTTCACTATCTGCTTCTTCTCCTTCACGTTATCCTCCTCGTGATACACTCAATGCGTTTCCCGGTGTGTTTCCCCCGAACCGGACAACCTACCCCGCCGCCACAACCCTCAAACCCTGCACGGACGCCTGCAATATCCGCTGGCAGGCCTTCAAATCCGTATGATATCCACTGGTCTTCGTGGTCTCCTGACGAATCACCAATACCTCGGCATCACTATCCTCCGAGTATTCCAATATCACCTTCTTCGGTAACTCGATTTTATCGATATACCGTTGCATTCCATACCCCTTCTTCCCCACCAGCACACAGTAAAAATATGGATACTTGTTCCCCTGTACCATATTGATGTTGATCTGCGCCTGTAACCCGTACAACCCGGACCTGGGCGGATTCGTCACAATCCCGAACCGCACATCCACCGGCATGGCCTCACTCCCCGCCTCCCGCGCCAACCGCATCGATACCTTGAACTCCTCCCCCTCCCCGCGTATGGTCTCGTAATACGCCGCCAACTCCTTCACCAACCCGGCCTTGATCTCCAAGACATGCTGCTTGAGCGTCAACCGGAACCCCGAAAACCAAAACGGCACAACAAATATAATCAGATCCGTCATCAATATGGTCATCACACTCACATCATCGGCAATGGCACTCACCAGCAACGCCCCGAATAACCCGATCCCCATCACCACCAGAAATAAAAAACATCCCCACGCATTCGTGATATCCACCGCGTTGCGATCCCACCGGGCACTCTTCTTCCGCAACTCCTCAATCCCCGCCAGCTTCTCAAGAGTCGTCCCGGTCCACTCGGTGTCCGGCACAAACGCCTTGGTCCGCACCCGACTGTCATACCCCTTCACCAACCCCAACGCCGCCGCCACCACCATGAACGGCACTCCAGGCCACGCCATCAACAGCCAGATCTGCAACACAAATCCGATCAACACAAGCAACAATATGAGATTGATCCGGTCCCGATACGACAGGCTCTTCCCAAAATGAAACCGCACGGCATCCTGCCGCGTCTCCGGCGGAAACCCGAAAAATCTCAACATGTCAGGCATAGTTCCTCCTTGTTCATCCTGCCTCCTCACGCGTCCCGATATCCCCCGATCCGGATACCACACCCACCCCACCGTCAATCTCATGATGCCCATGCACCCCAAAATACAACGGACACGCCCCATGACACACCGCCAGTGACTCACACTCCCGACACCCAACCCACGCCAAACCCTTGCCCCGTATCACCCGGCTCCGCTCACTGTACCAGATCTCCCGAAACTCCCCCGTGAGCAGATTCCCCAATGGCTCCGGCCAACTCGAACACGGCAAGACATTCCCCATGGGATCGATGCTGAGCAACCCCTCACACGCACTGCACCCCCGATTCCCCATCCCATGCGCCACCGGATTATATAAACAGACAGGCGTGGGCGAATACCACATGAACCGCACCCGCTCCGCCACCGCTGCCTCCCGCACCCGGCCCAGTATCCCGCCGATCCCGGTATACAAAACATCCAGCTCCGGATCGACTCCCCGACCGGCAGGGATCACGAGATTCGCCGAGAATCGCTCGATGCCCAACCCCTTCGCAAACCCCGCCATCTCATCCACCCGACCGGCGTTCATCCCGCAAATGGTGGTGTGCGGATGCGCCCAGATGCCGGCCTCCACGAGATTCCTCAGGCCGCGGCACGAGGCTTCAAACGATCCCGCGACTCCGGTTATCACATCATGCAATGCCGCATCCGGCCCCTCTATACTGACCTGCGCGGACGCAAGCCCCACACGCTTCATGCGCCTCGCAAGCGCCCGGTCGATCAAGGTGCCGTTTGTAATGAGATTGACGCGCATTTTGAGTGTTTTATGCGCATAAGCGATCAATTCAACGAGATCCTCCCGGAGAACAGGCTCGCCGCCGGTAAACGATACACTGGGCACTCCTGCATCACCCCGCACTTTTCTCAACACACGCTCGATATCGACGGTCGAAAGTCTCTCTTCAGGACCGGCACGCTCGGAAGTATGCGCACACGCGCCATAACAGAACCGACACCTCAGATTGCACCGGCCGGTCAGAGCGATCTCGGACAAGACAGGCAGCTCGATGTACCCGAGCCTGAACCCGACACGCTCGATGGCCTCGGACCGGTAGTTTTCACAATACCGATCCCCAAGCACCACCGCGAGATCCTCCAGGAAGCGATTGAGTTCCTCGATGCGCGGATCCCCATCACCCGCACGCATTTCGCCAAGCAACCTCCGCATGCCCGCCCCGCCGAGCAGCCGATCCAGGACACGCGCGCCGGTCGGGTTGACGCGAAACGCCTGATTGGGCATCCGGATCACGACGTTGTCGAGAATCCGCACGGCGACATGCGGCCGGATCCGCCGCACGAACCCGTCCACCCACCGGAGTTTTTCCGGAACACGCCTCCACATGCCTAATGCCCGCCTCCACTGACACACGCGCTGTGACAGGCGCTGTGACAGGCGGAATGGCACGCCGAGTGACACGCGGAATGACAGGCGCTGTGGCACGCATCATGACAGGCGGCATGACAGGCGTTGATCCCGGCGGGCGCGGACCTGAGCACATCCTGATAGGTCATCTTGTCCGGATTCACCGGCAGGGACGCCTCATACGCATAGGCATGCCGATACCGGTCATACCGGTGATGACTGTGATGATTCCGATGATACCAGTACCACCAACTGTCGCGCGGATCGTCGGAATACCCGTCCGGCACCGCGGCACCATCGGCCGGCTTGCCCTCGAAACTCGCTCCGATCTGCGCGGCATAATGCGCCTTCGTGGCATCGATGTCGCAATCCCACGTCTTCTGCTGGACGCCTTCGACAACACTGTTGAGCAACTGCGTGAGCTCGGATTCGCTGAACTGCCCGTCGTCCTTCGCAGCCTGCAACAGGAGCTGTTCATACTTCGCGAGACTGCTTTCCTGAGCATCAGGTGCCGCTCCGATAGTCACGATGAGGGGATCGCGGCTCGAAACGGCCAGGAAGTTCCAGTCCACGAGCTGACTGAGCAGGGTCGACAGGACGCGTTTGTACGGCACCCCGAGAAAGATCGCGGCTTCCACGGGATCGAGATCCTTCGCGATCTTGCCGGGGATGCGGAACGAGGCCATCTCGATTTTCGGCGGCACCCAGTCGGCACGCGCCCACGACACGTCGTCCAGCCCGTCATGCGCAGCCACCATCGACCGGTGCTTGCCTCCGATGATGGCCAGTCCGAGAACAGCCAGCATGCCGATGCCGAAAATCAGAAATCCGCGCGACTTTTTCGGATCGCGATCGCCGGCACCGGACTGATTCTGCACCGCGGAACGCAACACCCCGAGCGCCGACGGTTCGGACGGAAACTCACCCACGGCAATGTTCCCGAAAACGGAGGCATCGATGTACTGCTGGATCCGGAAATGATACCGCGACCCCACGGATTCCTTGTGCAGAAGAACCTGGATCCACGCGGCATTGTCGAGCGCATGGACACGGTAATCGATCTTGTATTCCGAATTCATGAACTTTTCGGTCATGAAATGCAGGGACTCGAACTGCTGATGCACGGTGTCCCAGTTGGCGGTGCCTCCGGCGAACTCGACGGGATAGGTCACCTTCACGGTGTAATGCGACATGGGCTCGTCCCACTGCATGGGCGACCAGTTGAACACGATCAGTTCGGTGCCGTCGTCTTTGGTGGTGCGCGCGAGATACCCCGCCTGACGCATGTCCGCGGCGAACCGGAATCGATAGGTCACGCTGCCGGTCCGGACGCCCTGCCCATCCGCCAGAATGATGTCGAATTTATCCCCCAGATTCTTGATCTCGAGCCGATAAGTGTTGCCGGCGGTGTCGATGGCCGAGGCATTATCGAGATCGAAAATGGGGATCAACCGGTCGAACCCCTGGAAGTAAAACCCGTGAAATTCGCCGGATTTCACGCGGTACCGCACGACATACTCGATGCTGGCCCGGCCGTCCTGATACAAAATCACGTCGGTTTCGACGAATTCAAGGTTTCCCGTTCCAGCCAGCGCAGACGGCAACATCCACAGAACCAGGATCAGAACCATCAACCATCGCATCATGTGTCCTCCGGGGTGTGTCACGTCGATCACGATTTTCATTATATCGGTTTCTCGCGAAGATAAAACCCTCTTCCCGCCCTCCTCCCAGTCCTACCGCTTCCTCCGCTTATCAGGAAATATATGGTGCGCCGAACCTCGTGTTCGGCGAATCTTCTTTTTGAGGGTTAATATGAATACAGACCCGCTTCCCTGCCGGCAGGCACGGAGGCCTGCCGCTACCTTGCCGGCAGGCGCGGAGGCCTGCCGCTGCTGTTGTCGTTACAGGTCTGTTGGGGGTATGATCGACCGGATGACGAACGCTGCCCCGCACCCCCGCTCCGTCCTGGCCACCGTACTGCCGGTCTGGCTGATCATTCTGCTGTTCTGTTACCCGGTGTTCCTCGGGAAAATCCCCCTCAACGCCGACCTGCTGCTCACCACCCACCCCTGGCTCGCATCCAACCCGAACCCGATTCTCCAGAATCCCGAAATGGACGACCCGATTCTGCAGTACTATCCATTCGCCGCCCACGCAGCCGCGGCCCTGCGCGCCGGCATTCTCCCGCTGTGGAACCCCGACATCTTCTGCGGCATGCCACAACTCGGCGACACCCACTCGCTCCCGCTCGACCCCCTCTTCCTGCTGTGTTACCTGACTATCCCGAACGACGCGACGGCCTGGTCGGTCATGCTGATCCTGCACCTGCTTCTCCTGGCGTTCTTTTCGACCGGCTATCTTCTCTCGGTGAGGTGTTCACGTCTCGCGACCCGGATCGCCGTCACCGCCCTGGTGTTCTCGGGGCCGGTCACCGTCTGGTGGCAGCTCCGCCGATTCACCGCGGTTCTGCTGTGGCTGTTCGCGGCGCTCTGGATGATCGAACGCTTCCGCACCTCCCGCCATTCGACGCACGCCCTGCTCACCGGCGTCTGTCTCGGGTTCATGCTCCTGGGAGGCCACACGCAGTTTCTCCTCTACGGCTGGCTGCTGGTCGGCGTCACCCTGATCACCCGCTGGTTCTTTCCCGCGGATTCCGATCGCCTCCCGTTCTCCCTGGCAGCCTCCAACGCAACGCTCGCCATCGTGACAGGCGTCCTGATCGGCGCACCCATGATTCTCGATACGGGACTCCTGATGCAGAACACCTTCCGGGGCGACCCGGGACGCTACCACCAGATCTTCACATTCGGCCCGGGTGCCTGGATGTCGCTGATCGACCCCTTCTTCTTCGGCCACCCCGCCTCGGAGGACTATCACGGCATCTTCATCCACCGCCGATCCTACATGAACACACCCATGATGTATGTCGGGATGCTGCCGGCCGCCTTCGCCCTGTTCGCCCTCCCGGACCGCCGCATCCGCCGCCATCCGCTCACCATCATCGCCATCCTGATTCCCCTCTCCCTGTCCGTGCTCGCGATCCCCCCGGTCCGTCGCGCCATTCACGCCGCCTGGCCGAACGTCTTCGCCATCGATCCGGCACGCCTCGGCCACCTTCTGTCACCCCTGGCGATCATTCTGACAGCTCACGGCATCACACTGTGGGAATCCTCGTCGAAACGCCGCCGCCGGCTGCTGATGCTCTGGCCGGCAGGCGTGATCGCGTTCTTCACATGCGCGTGCCTCACCCTGAGACTCTTTCAGGACAATCTCGCGGCAATGGCCGGCGACAACTCATATCTGCTGTACTTCCTCACGATCCATCGCGCAAAAGGGGATTTACTGCTGCATACGCTCCGGACGATCGCGATGGCATGCGCGATCTTGCTGGTTCCCGTCATCGCGAACCTTTCCCGTACTCCCGGCATCGCGATGACGGGTGACGGGGGAGGCAGACAAGGAGGTTGGCCCCGGACAATCCCTATTTTGTTAATGGCCTTGACCTTGTTGGATCTGATCCCGTTCGCGGCGCGGTATGTCCCGTTCACATCCCGCACAACGCTCGACGTGCCGGCCCGTCTGTCGGAGGCGATCCGTCCGGGCACGCGAATGATCGGCGTCGATTCGCTGAATGCCTCGACATGGAACGGTTCGGTGCTGCCCCCGAATACGGCCCTGCTGTACGGGTTGAGCGATTTCCGGGGCTATGTGTCGTCCCCGCCGCGCGTGGTGAAACAGGTGATCAACGCGATCGAACCGCACACCTATTTCGATCGGCGCTGGAACACGATCCGCTCGCCCTGGCTCGATGCGTTCGGCGTCCGTTATCGACTGACGGATCAGCAGCCCCGGAATCTGGACGATTTTTCCCGCGTGGATCTCGACGGCTGCACGCTGTATCGCTCGGAAACAGCCTTCCGCGACGCCTGGCTGGTCGTGTCGGCGCGCCGGATGGAATCGATCGATCAGATGGTGCGCGAAGTCGTTTCGGGCAAAGTGGATCTCGCCACCACGGTCTATCTGGATGACCCGGAATCGCTCACGGCAGGCCTGCCGGACAAACTCAACAATCACTCCATGCGGTTTCTGACCCGGACGCGCCACCTCCGCGAGATTCTCGTGACGCTGGACACCCCGGCGATCCTCGTGATGAACGACCAGATGTATCCGGGCTGGGAAGCGGACATCGACGGTGAACCTGCCGGATTGTTCACGGCGGACGGCCTGTTCCGCGCCCTGCGACTCGAACCCGGCGCCAATCACGTCCGTCTCCGCTACCGCCCCCTCACCGCCCTGCTGGGACTGTTCGGCCTGTGCCTGGCCGGTCTGCTCGGCGGATTCGCGCTGGGAGGGGCTCTCAGACGAAAGGCGACGCCATGAACAACTCCCCAAACCCCCGTCGGGTTCCCGATCCCGATCTCCGGATCGAAACCGATGGCGAGGGGTTCCACTCCGGACGCGAAGCGCTGGAACTGGCGAGATTCGTTCCGGAGAAGACCTACGCGCGGGTCGCGGATCTGGGCGGCGGCGACGGGACACTGTCGGTGCTGCTGGCGCGGCGCGCGGGCATCGGCGAGATCTGGGCGTTCGAACTGGACGCCGAGACTTGCGGGCGGGCGGAGCGGAACGTCGCGTCGAATCACCTGACAGGACGGATCCGCGTGTTCAACCAAGACATCCGGAAACTGCAGGGACTGGTGGCAAAGAGCTCCTTTCAACTGGCAATCATGAACCCGCCGTTCTTCGCTCCGGGACGGGACTTCCCCGGCGGAAGCGCCTCGGAACGCCGGAGCCGGCAGGAACTCAACGGAGGACTCCCGGCTTTTCTCCAGGCAGCCCGATATCTGCTCGCACACGACGGCGATCTCGTGATACTCTATCATCCCTCCCGGCTGGATCATCTGTTCTGCGAACTGGCCCGGACGGAATTCCGCGCGAAGGAACTGCAACTGCTGCATCACCGGGACGGCCGGGCGCTGTTCGTCATGACGCGGGCCGTCAAGGGGGGACGCGAGGGTTTGCGGGTGCTGCCACCCGTGATTCTTCCGGAAACACTCCAATCGACTCAGGACGCTCTATGAAGGTTTTACTGGCCGGACATAACGTGGATCGCGAGCTGCTCGTCGAGTGGCATCGCTTTCTGGAACTCATGCTGGACTACTTGAATCCCGATCGGAGCCCCGATATCCCGCGGCCCACCGAACTCGAACTGCGGGCGAAAATCCGCGAGTGGCTCCAGGCGGACAACATGACCCCCGAAACGCTCAGCGCAGCCTACGCCCGGATCAGCCGCGACCCGCGCCCGGTCGACCAGCTCCGCGCGGAATCACGGCAATGGGTCAGCAAAGCCCGCCGCTCGAACCGCTCGATCGTCTTCGGCCTGGGCCAC
The DNA here is from genome assembly GCA_937951895.1 of uncultured bacterium. Classification (GTDB taxonomy): domain Bacteria; phylum CSSED10-310; class CSSED10-310; order CSSED10-310; family CALFER01; genus CALFER01. The sequence continues at coordinate 33,325 of CALFER010000036.1, read as the reverse complement.
AACTCCGTCGCGGAACACGCCACATTCAATCTCGACGTGATCGGCCTGTCGCGCCTCGCCATGGAATCGCTCCAGATGCACCGGCTCTGTTCCTACACCGAAAAATCGCAGCGCTACATCCGGCTGGGACAGGATTTCATCGTTCCGGACGAAATTCACACGATGGGCCTGAGCGCCGCATTTCAGGAATATGTCGAACGGCAGTTTGCACGCTACGAACGGATCAGCGCGATTCTCGCGGATGCGCTCGGGAAGGACCCGTCCGACACCGGCGAAGACGCCCGGTACGTGCTCCCGCTCTGCGTCACCTCCCAGATGGGCCTGACGCTCAACGCGAGAAATCTCGAATACCTCCTCCGCTGCACGGCCTCCTCACCCCTGAGCGAAATCCGCGAATTCGGTCGCGCAGCCTTCCGCGTGGTCGACGGAGTGGCCCCCTCCCTGATCAAATATACCGATTCGACCGCCGCCCTGAGCGAACTGGCAGCAACGCTCCGCGCCCGGGTCGCGACGCTCCGCTCCCGGGTCGCGACGCTCCGCTCCCGGAGCTCCGACTTTTCCCCCTCCCCTTCAGCCGATCCGCCGGGAAATCCGGTTCGTGACGTGACGCTGTTGTGGGGCACGCCCGACGCCGACCGGAAAGTGCTCGATGCGCTGTTCATGCGCGCCGGTATCCCGCACGACGCCTCACTGGCACCCGACGACTGCCGCGGCTTCTTTACCGCGCTTTACGGGAACATCGAGGCGTGGGATCCGATGCCGCGCGAATTCGAATACGCCGAGGCCTGTTTCGAGATCCGGATCAGCGCCGCCGCCTTCGGTCAGCTCAAGCGCCACCGGATGGCCACCCTGACGACGGCACCCTATGACCCGTCCGACGGCGTGACGATGCCGCCGCTGTTCCACGGAACGGACGCGGTGGAGGTGTTTTCAGACGGCGTACGGGATGCCGAGGCGATGTTCGAGATGATCCATGCCCGGAATCCCGATGCGGCGCCCTACCCGCTGCTCAATGCGCACCGCCGCTGCCTGAGGGTGCAGATGAACGCGCGCGAACTGAATCATCTCGCGAGACTGCGTCAGGACCAGCACGCGCAATGGGATATTCGCGGCATCACGGGACGGATGATCGAAGCGGCGCGCGACATCATGCCGCTGAGTCTTCTGTTTGCGTGCGGCAAGGACGCGTTCGACGAGACCCGCAAGCGACTGCTCGAACCGGGAGACTCCGCATGACCGGCCGGGGGCAGGCGGCAGCGGTCGTCCGGCAAGCGCGTGTGAAACCCCTCCTCCGGCAGCATCCGTGGGTCATGTCCGGGTCGATCCGCGAGATCCGGGGCAGCGTCGGGCCGGGCGGCGTGGTACGCGTGGTGAGCGAAGCCGGGGAGCCGATCGGCTGGGCGCACCTGAATCCCGCCTCCCAGATCCGCCTCCGCATGCTGACGTTCGACGAGTCCGGGTTCGATGAACCAATATGGCTCGACGGGATGCTCAGGGGGACGATCGCGCGGCGCGAGGGGCTGTTCGATCCGGCGGTCACCGATTCATACCGCCTGGTCTACTCGGAAGCCGACGGATTGCCGGGGCTGATCGTCGACCGCTACGCGGAGCATCTCGTTGTCCAGACCCTGACGGCCGGAATGGATCGCCTCAAACCCCTCATCACGCAATGGTTGATGGAGCGATTGCGGCCCGAGGGCATCATCGAGAAGAACGCGGTGGCGGCGCGGCGGCAGGAAGGGCTGACGGATCGCGAGGGCCTGCTGGCGGGAGCGTTGCCGTCCGGGATGATGACGATCCGGGAGAACGGGTTCCGGTATGCGGTGAATCTGCTGCACGGCCAGAAAACCGGTTTTTATCTGGATCAGCGCACCAACAAGCTCCGGGTGGCCGAGTATTGCGCGGGGCGGGAGGTGCTCGACGCGTTTTCATACACCGGATCGTTCGCGGTGCATGCGCTGGCGGCAGGCGCCCGGTCGGCACTCCGGATGGACAATTCCGCGCCGGCACTCGAGGCGGGGCGAGGTAATCTGGAACTCAACGGGCTGGACAGTGCGCGGAGCGACGCCGTGCGGGACGACGTGTTCGAAGCGCTCAGACGGTTCGCGGGTGAGAGCCGGCAGTTTGACCTGATCGTGCTCGACCCGCCCAAACTCGCGCCGCTCCAGAACCACGTCGATCACGCGATGCGCGCCTACAAGGATCTGAATCTGCACGCGATGAAATGCCTGGGACCGGATGGCATTCTGGCGACGTTTTCATGCTCGGGGGCAATCGACATGCAGTCGTTCCAGGAAGCGCTTCGGTGGGCGGCGAAGGATGCCGGTCGGGATGCGCAGATTCTGCAGACGCTGGGGCACGGGCCCGACCACCCGATCCGTCTGTCCTTCCCCGAGTCGGCCTATCTGAAAGGTGTCATTTGCAGGATGTTATGATGATCAACGCGTTACGATGAGGAGGTGCCGGATGAGCGACGCGATGGTGATACGACGAGCGGACATGGGCGATGCCTGGACGATCGCGGCATTCAATGTCGCGATGGCGCAGGAGACCGAACAGCGCACGCTGCCCGGCCAGACGGTGCTCGACGGGGTCCGCAACCTGATCGCGCATCCGGAATACGGATTCTATCTCGTGGCGGAATCCGACACTCGCCCGGCGGCCTGCCTGCTCATCACCTATGAATGGAGTGACTGGCGAAACGGATTGTTCTGGTGGATCCAGAGCGTCTATGTGCAGCCCGATTTCCGCCGGCAGGGCATCTACCGGAGAATGGTTCAGGAACTGAAAACCATGGCGGGTGCCGAACCAAGTGTCTGCGGCTTCCGTCTGTATGTCGAGAAGGACAACCTTCCCGCGCGGAAAACCTATTCCGAGCTGGGAATGGAAGAAACCCCGTATCGCATGTATGAGGAGTTGATCACACGATGAAAAAGCTGCTGTGCGCCGCACTGACGGTCTGGTTTACTGCCTTTCTGTTCTGCGCATTCCCGTCCGACGCCCGTTCCGCAACCGTGCCGGACGACGTCCGCCTGACAATCCAGCGCGACGGGTCGGCGGATTGCCTGATCGTTCTGACCGACCGGGCCGACCTCTCCCCCGCGAATCGTATCGCGACGCGGGAAGCAAAAGCGCGCTGGGTGTTCGACACACTCCGGAACACCGCGGACACCAGCCAACGCGCCCTGCAAGCCCTGCTGGATCAGACGGACGTGCCGTATCGCTCCTTCTGGATCCGGAACATGCTCCAGGCCCGGCTCGATTCCGACACGCTCGAACGGATCGCCTCCCGTGACGATGTGCGCGACATCCTCCTCAACCGGCGCATCCGTGCGATCGATCCGACCCCGATCACTCCGGATCCGGCGGGGCAGCGGGAGGAGCGCGCGGTCGAGTGGAACATCTCGCAGATCCGCGCATCCGATGTCTGGGCGGAATTCGGCGTCAGGGGTGAGGGGATCGTGCTGTGCGATCACGATACGGGCGTCGACTGGGAGCATCCCGCGCTGCAGCCGTCGTATCGCGGCTGGAACGGGTCGACCGCGGATCACAATTACAACTGGTTCGACGCGACCGGCACCTCGGCGACCGTCCCGCTGGACGACAACGGGCATGGCACGCACACGACCGGCACGATGGTCGGCGATGACGGAGGGAGCAATCAGATCGGGGTTGCACCGGGAGCGAAATGGATTGCCGTGAAGTGCATGGACGCGGAGGGCAGCGGCGAGGCGGCTTGGTTTCACGCGGGATTTCAGTGGATCCTGGCGCCGACGGATCTGACGGGGGCGAATCCCGATCCGGCGAAAGCACCGCACGCCATCAACAATTCCTGGGGTTTTCCCGGCGGGGATGACGAGTTCCAGGACGATATCGATGCGCTGATCGCGGCGGGGATATTCGTCGAGGTTTCGGCCGGAAACGAAGGCACGGCGTGCTATACGCTGCGCTCGCCCGGTGATTACGAAAATGTCTTCACCACCGGATCCACGAATCGCGGCGGACTGTTATCCGCGTTTTCGAGCCGGGGGCCGTCGGTCCTGACACTGGTCGCCAAACCCGATGTGGTCGCACCGGGAAGCAATGTGCGCTCGGCGGTCCCGGGAGGCACCTACGGAGCGGGCAGCGGGACCTCGATGGCCGGACCGCATGTGACCGGCATGATCGCGCTCCTGTGGTCCGCCAATCCCGCGCTCGAAGGCGATATCCCCTCGACCGTTGCAGTCATCCGGGAATCGGCCTGGGCCACGGATACGAACGAATGCGGCCCGTCGGAGGACCGCAGCATCCCGAACAACGCATACGGATCGGGCGAAATCGATTGCTATCTCGCGGTCCGCGATGTGCTCGAACCGGTCTCACAGGGCCGCATGTTCCTGAATCGGACCGCGTTCGCGTGTGAGAGTTTCATCGGAATTCAGGTCGCCGACTCGGATCTGACCGGCACAGGAACGCTCAGCGTCGGGATCCGGAGCACGACCGAGACCACTTCCGAATCCGTCACGCTGACTGAAACCGTCGCGGGCGTGTTTGCCGGAGTCATGGCGATCGTCGAGGGAACGGCGGCGGCCGACGGAAGTCTCCAGGTGCATCATGGCGACACGATCACGGTGACCTATCACGACGCCGATCATGGGGGCAGCCCCGGAGACGTGACGGAAACCGCGACGGTCGACTGCATCCCGCCGGCCATCACGAGTCTCACGGTCCAGTCCGTCACCTCGACGTCAGTCACCGTTTCATGGACGACGGATGAACCGGCCACGACGATCGTGCGGTACGGGGACGCCATGCCGCTGTCCGGAGTGTTCGAGCAGACCCGCCTGGCCACCTCCCATTCCGTCACGCTGACAGGCTTGTCGGAATGCACGACCTATCAGTACTGGATCGGATCGGCCGACGAGGCTCTCAACCTGACGACGGACGACAACGGCGGATCGAACTACAGCGTGAAAACGTTCAAGCGATTCGTGGTGTTGAACGAGACCATGGACAGCGATCCGGGATGGGCGATCACGGGAGGTGCGTGGGCATGGGGAACACCGTCGGGACAGGCCGGCGATCCGACGAAAGGCCGGACCGGCAACTCGGTCTACGGATACAATCTCAATGGGGCCTACGAAAACGACATGCCGGTCTACGCGCTCGAATCCCCCGTCATCGATTGCTCGGCGGGGATCGGCACGACGCTCTACCTGAGTCTCTGGCTGAACGTGGACAGCGCGGTGCGTGACCATGCCGCCTGGGATGTCTCGACGGACGCCGGAGCCACCTGGATGACCCTCTGGCAGAACGAAAATTATCCGATGGTCATGGATTTCTGGTTCGATGTCGAAGCACCCGTCGGAGGATTGCTCGATGGCGAAAGCCAGGTGAAGTTCCGCTGGACGATGGGTCCGACGGACTCGACGGTGGCGATGGGCGGTTGGAACATCGACGATTTCCGGATCGAGTTCGACGCGGATTGCGACTACGTCCCGCCGACGCCGACCCCCGCACATGAACTGGGCGTCCGGCTCGAAGTACCCGCGATGGCGCATCCCGGCGAACCGTTCAGTGTGACGGGTTATCTGGACAATCCCGATGCCCTTCGAGAAGACGTGCCGGTCTTCTTCGTGCTGGATGTTTTTGGCGACTACTGGTTCTGGCCGTCCTGGGTGCATTATGTGCCGGGCACGCCGACAATCGATTTCGCGTTCCGGGATCTGCCGACCGGTTCGACGCCCGAGATCGTGATTCCGGAATTCGTCTGGCCGGACACGGGCTCCGCGACGGTCACCAATCTGCGTTTTCTGGGCGCGATGCTGACGCCGGACATGGCGGCGATCATGGGTGAGCTGGCTGTCGCCGAATTCGGGTACAGTCCGTAACCTGGTCCGGGTGGCGCGGGTGCCGCCTGCCCCTGTGCCGACATTATCTGCATACAGAAATAAAGGGACACCATACTTAATTCAGCTCCAACTCCGGCATCAAGCTGTTACCCCTTTAAACATGACCATCTGAACATTAAAACCGAAAACTTCATACCAAAACCGAATTAAGTAAGGTGTCCCCTTATATCAGCATAGCGATAGAAAGCAAAAGAGGATGGATGGGTGGCGTCTGCCTCCGCACAGGCGCGCTCTGCCAGACCGCTCAACCGACAATCACGAGTCCGAGATAGCCGTCGATGGTGAGTGCATCACCCGTGGAGATCTGTGTGGTGGCGTCGGGAATCCCGGTAATGCACGGGATGCCGTATTCGCGGGCGATGATGGCGCCATGCACGAGCATGCCTCCGCGGCGCTCGACGATCCCGCTGCACAGCGGTGCAACGAAGGTCATGTTCGGATCGATCGAATCACAGATCATGATCTCGCCCTGCTGAAACGAAAACAGATCGCGGTCGTTGCGGATGACCCGCGCCCGGCCTCGGGCAATCCCGGCCACGGCGGGCTGGCCGTACGCCTGGCGGATCCGCACCGCAGGGGTCCGCCCGGAAGGGGTCCTGGACAGACCGTCGTGCAGCAGTGACCCGGGGAGGATATCGAGCACATCCGTGTCGGTCACACGGGCCGGATCGAGAATTCCCCTGCGAGACAGCCGGTCAGTGGCCTCCCGCAACGCGACCCGGTAGATCGACTCGATCTTTCCCAGCAGAATGTTATCGTCATCGCGCAACCGGTAACTCGTCCGGGCAAACTCGAGCAGTTCGCGCGCCTTCTGCCGGTCTTCCTCATCGAAACTCCCGATAAACCGCGTCTCGAGTGCTTCCCGATCGGGCAGGAGTGCCGGTATCGTCTCCGGTTCGCACCCGTTGGTCAACTGCAACAGGAGGCGCAGCAGGGAGCGCTGGTTATCGCGGGAAGCCAGAATAGCCGAGAGATGCGCGGCGGAGGTTTCAATCGTCCGGATCAGTTCGAGAATCCGCGGATTCTCGAAATCGCCGTTCCGGATTGCATCGGCGAGCCCCGGTCCGGATGGAATCGACCGGGCGATCGCACGGAGCGTATCGTTGCGCCGGACACTGATCATGGGGGTGCCGGTCAGCAGCGTGAGAAACTCGAAGGGGTCCGCCGGTTCCATGCGGTCGTTGTATTCCCGGCCGAACAGGCGGATGCCGTGAACCAGCGGAATGAAATGACTCCAGTAATGCGTCCGCCAGGTCTCATAGAACCGTCTCCGGCGCAGCACCTCGCTCAGCAGTTCCGCATCCGAAAGGTCCGCGAGCGTCTCATCGCGGAACTGGTCGATTTCGGCCTGGATGCGGGGGTAATTGACCGTTTCGAGCGTTTCACGAAGCAGTTTGAGTTCGGAATGGTTGCGTGAGAGATCCTGCTGCCACGAACGCTGTTCGAAGATGCCCGCCGACACGCCGTTCTGCCCGCAGTCCGAACAGGGCCTGACATTGAGCGTCACCGGGACATGATTGCGGATCGTCCACTCGATACATTGCGGTTTTCCGGCGGCCGCTTCGATCCTGAGACTCATTTCGGTGATCCGGCGCAGATCGTCCGAGGCCAGCGGGGCTTCTCCCGAGGTTTCCCCGTTCGCCGGATCGATCCGCACACCCGACCGTGTGATCGTGACGACCTGCCGGCGGTCGCCGGGTTCGTGTCCGAGAATCCGGGTGTCGTGCCGCCGGAGCGTCCAGATGTCGGGAGCAATCGGATCCCGCGCGAGCAACCGGTTATGGCCATGAACAGCCTCGATCTGCAGAACATCTTCACCCTGCGACACACGCGTGAACGCAAAGCCCGACGCGTCAGCCTCGATCGTGGGCTGCAGAAGCACCGCCATGCGCGACCGGTCGCTGCTCAGCCCGAGTTCCTGATTGAGCAGGATGGCGTCGTAGGACCAGAGCGACGACCAGACGAGCCGAATGTGCCGGATGATCGCTTCCGCGCCCTGAATCGCGAGATAGGAATCGTGCAGATCCGAAAATTCATGCGCGATCCCGGGATCCGTCACGACCGATGAACGGATGGCAACCAGCCGCTCACCGAACAACTCGGCTATCTCCTGGGTGAGGGGTGAGGCGATTTCCGGGGGCAGCGGGGTTCTGAGAAACAGGTTGCGGATCTGGAGCGACAGGTCCCAGACCTCCTCCCAGCGCATGTCCTCGAAGCGTTTCCGGTTCAGGATGACGGGGAGGCGCGGTTTGAGACCGGTCTTTTCGAGATAATACGCGTAGACACGGCTGCTCACACACCAGGTCTCCGGGACCGGGATTCCACGTTGCACGAGATCGGTGAAGGCCTGGCCCTTCCGCCCGATCAATTCACGGTCATAGTCGTGTTCCGCATCGATCCGCATGGTGATCTTCATCGTGAAAACTCCATCATCACGACGTTCTGAAACCGGTTCACATAGTGATACTGAAGAATGTCGACGGAGATCAACGCGCAATTCGGCGACCGGATGAACTCGGACAGACAGGGATGTTTGGCGAGAAACCGGGCGGAGATGTCGGCGAGCGCAACGGAATCGGTGATCTCGGAGGCCGTCCCCATGATCGTCACCGCCGAAGCCTCATACAGGTCCGACGCATCGTTCCTCCGGTTGTCGATCAGGAGCGACACGTGGCAGTCCGACACCAGATTCCGGAATTTCCGGGTGTCACGCAGCGTGGCGAAGACGATCGACCGGAGATCCTCCGAATGAAGAAATCCCACAAGACTCGCGTAGGGAGACACATCCATCGAGGTTGCCACAACCGCCAATCGCTGGCTGTCGAGCAGATGCCGGATCATCAGAGTCAGTTCAGCGTGATTCATCTTGAGCGCCCATTCCAGGGAGGCGGTTGTTCGAGTTCATGTCGAGCCGGTCCATGCTCTCATTTATACGGATCTGCTTCCGGAATTTCCACACCGGAAATGGAGTGCTACCGGATCGAGAACGGTTCGGTGACGAGCGCGCCCCAGAGTGATCCGTTGGCCGGATTGAGCGATCCGCAGTGGAATGCGCCGTCGATCCCGGCCGCCGAGTCCGGGACGATGAAGTCGAAAATGTCCGCGGAAGCCGTGAAGTTGGCATCTGATATAAATGCATATCCAAATGGTTCAGAAGAAAACGAGGGAAACGCAGGGATGGGCGAAATAAAAAGAAATTCGTCAGCAACATCCAGAATCATATACAGAATCAGATCGAGCGGTTCCCCGGTGCGGTTTTCGAGCGACAATCGGACCGTAAACCGGTCTCCGGACGCGTACTCCGTCTGGTTGCACGCGAGCGCTGCTGTGAATTTCTGCACGCCGACCTTGATGAGATGTTCGCTGCGCGCCGTCATGGGGTATCCGCGGCTGTCCACCGCCTGAAGCGTGAAGGAGTAGGTGCCGGATTGGATCGGGAAACCCGACATCGCTCCATCAGCGGAGAGCGTGATACCGGGGGGCAGCGTGCCCTGAACGAGCGACATCGTGATGGGGGGCGTGCCGTTTGCCGTGTCGATCTGTTCGGAGTAGATCGCGCCGTACGCAGCCGACGCGAGGCGGCGTTCGTTGGTGATCCGGAACTGCGACGGGCCGGGGTTCACCCATTTGAGCACGTGGTTGTCCGGATCGAGCGTGATTGCGCGGGGGATCCCCTCAACAGAAATATCGAATGTGCTGTGCAGGGCATCGAGCGTGATCGGCGAGTCGAACACCCCGGAGTCGGTCACGACGCGCAGGATCATCGGGAGTGTGTAGAACAGCCCGTCGTCCTGGACCTGATCGATCGAGATGGCGACCGAGAACCCCTCACCTGCGGGAGCGTAGTCCCAGGACACATCGAGCGAGGGGCGGTCCACGCGATGGAGCCACTGGTCGAAGAACCAGGAGAGATCGCGTGCCGAGACCGTTTCGCAGAGCGAGATGAAGTCGTCGGTCGAGGCATTGCCGAAGCGGAACCGGTCATCCGCGAAGTAGGTCCGGAGGATGTCGAAGAAAAGGTCGTCCCCGAGCATGTCTCGGAGCATGTGGAGCACCCAGGCGCCTTTGAGATAGACCGTATCGCCGAAGAGTTGGACCGGATCGTAGACCGTGCCGGCAAACGGTTCGCTCGCGTAGCCTGTCATGATGGCGTCGAGTGCGGCCGGGCCGAAGCGGTATTCCGTGTAGAGCGCGGCCGAGTAGGTGGCGAAACCCTCGTTGAGCCAGATATCGGGCCAGGTTTCCATGGTGATGCAGTCGCCCCACCACATGTGTGCGAGTTCGTGGGAAACGAGATTCATCAGGCCGTGACCGCTGATGTATTCCTTATTGATGTGCGTGATCGTCTGATGCTCCATGCCTCCGCCGGTGTTGACCGCGACCTGGCCGTATTTTTCGAGCATGAAGGGGTATTCGCCGAACGACCGGGCGAAAAATCCTATCATGTCGACCGTGTCGGCGAAATCGATCCGGGCCGGCGCTTCGAGATCCGGCGGGATGAAGACCGGCACCGGAAGCTCGGTCTGGCCGTCCTGGGAGACGTATGTGTCGTCGATCCGGGCATAATCGGCGCCGGCGCAGGACACGAGATACGTGGCGAGGACGTAATCCGTGGACCAGCTCACCGTGTGCGTGCCGTCACCGTGATCGACATCGCCCGTCTGGAGACCGTTCGAGGCGATCTCCATCCAGTCCGGGACCGTCGCGTGAACCTCGACGGTGGCCTTGTCGGTCGGCTGATCGTTGCACGGCCACCATTCACGGGCGCCATTCGGTTCGGCCATCGTCGAAAACATCGGGAGACCCTGGTGATCGGTGAAAACGAAGGTCCAGAATCTGGGCGTGCCGGTATAGACGATGTCGATGGAGAATATTTCGCCCGTCGAATATGGGTGATCGAGGGTGATATCGAGCAGGCTGCCGGTGCGGGTGAATGGCAGATCCTGTCCGTTCGACTGGATGGACAGCACCGTCATGCGGTCTCCCAGATCGAATTGGGCAACGGAAAGGGCATCGATGGTGCTTTCCGCCGAGACGACCGTGCGGGCCGTCAGGGACCGCGTTGTGAAATCGGGCGTCAGGAAAAGCGCATAGCGGGTGACGTCGTAGCCGCGGTCGGAGCGGTATGAGAATGCCGAAGACCGGGCGAGCGCTTCCATTTTTCGAGCGGCCATGTCGCGGGTCTGATCAACCCAGGCGGCGGGGTCCGGAATCGGATCGGATCCCAGGCAGGGCGTCAGGATCCACAGTGTCAGGGTGGCGAGAACCATCGGGCGGAACTTGTTCATATTGCAGGGGCCTCCGGGGGGTTGATCACGTGTATCAGGGGTTGTTCACGTGCCGTTCTTTCAGCACGGGAAAGACCTATATGACATATAGAGATGTCCGTCCGATAAGTCCAGCTCTTTGGAATATCGGGATCCCCCACACCCACTGCCCCCGCTCCCCATCCCCATACTGGAAAAATCCCCTCCCTTCTATTAGGCTGTATCCGTTATCCTGTCCCGGAACCCAACCCCTATCCAGGAAAGGCCCTCCCCCCATGAATCAAATCGCTGCACATGTAAGGGCGATGCTTGTCATCGCCCTCCCTGCACACGTAAGGGCGATGCTTGTCATCGCCCACCGCATATGGGCAACACCTCGAAGGGCGATGACAAGCATCGCCCCTGTCATGATCATTTTATGCGGTGTGGTGTCCTGTACACCTCATTCTCCGGGGATTCACACACAAACGGCCGCAACCCCCTCCCATCGGGACGCCGGAGAGCCCCTCAACCTGACGATTCTGTTTTTCAACGATCTGCATGGCTATCTGATGCCGTTTACGGTGAAACAGGACGATCGGAAAGTTGAAGTGGGCGGCGTGGCGCGGCTGGGCGGATTGATCCGGTCGATTGAAGCGGAGAATGCAGCGAAAGGGATCGCGACGCGGGTGCTGGTGGCCGGGGATATCCTGCAGGGCACACCCATGTCGACCGAGTTCAAGGGCGCGCCGGACATCGAGATACTCAATCGGATCGGCGTCGATGCGATGACCGTGGGGAATCATGAATTCGATTTCGGGTTTGACAATTTCCTGAAACTGAAGGGCGCGGCGACGTTTCCGATCATCAGTTCGAATATTGCGCTGGCAGGGACAGGTGAGCTGCTGTGCGCGCCGTCCGTGGCGATCGATATCGGCCGGGGACTGACGCTGACCGTCATCGGTGTGACCACGCAGCAACTCATGCAGACGACGAAACCATCGAATGTGAAGGACCTCCAGGTGTTGGATCCGATCGAGGCCGTGCGGAGGGAATATGAACGCGCGAGAGGACTCGGACCGGTGATTCTGCTGTCGCACAGTGAAGCGCGAACCGACGAGGCGATTGCGCAGGCGTTGCCGGGGTTGACAGCGATCATCGGCGGGCACGATCAGATACTGCTGAACCCGAGGAAGCTCGTGGGGGACGTGCCGGTTTTTCAGGCGTTCGAAAAAGGGCGGTATCTCGGACGGCTGGACCTTTCGATCGACCCGAAGACGCGCAGGGCGGATGTGGCCGCATGGACGTATCTGCCCATCGATGCGACGATCGAGGGCGATCGGGGCATCGAGGAGTATCTGGCCGGGTTTCAGGCCAAACTCGATGATTCGTTCAAGGCCGTCATCGGGACCAACGCGGTGTATCTCGATGGCGATCGCGGCGTCATTCGCTACGAAGAAACGAATCTCGGAGACTGGGTCACCGATATCATGCGGGAACACACCGGGGCGGACGTCGCGCTCCTCAACAGCGGGAGCCTGCGTGCGAGCATCGACGAGGGCCCGATCACCGTTGAGGAGGTGTTCCAGGCCATGCCTTACGCGAACGAAATGCTGACCGTGGAGGTGACGGGGAGCGTGATCGAGGCCATGCTGAGGCGATCGGTGAGGGGGACACGGGCGGATGAGGACGGCGGGTTTCTGCATGTTTCGGGACTGCGGTTCCGGATCGGCGATGGTGTGCCCGAGGCAATCGAGGTCGGCGGGAAACCGTTGGATCCGGGGGCGACGTATCGGCTGGCGATCACGGATTTCATGGCTGAGGGGGGAGACGGCTACGATATGCTCGTGGGGCTGGAGGCCTATCGAACGGGGTTGCCGTTACGGGAATTGATTGTGGATACGGTCTGGATGAGGGGGACGATCGAGGTGCGAACGGATGGGCGAATCGAACGGCGGTAGAGAGGAATCGAGTCAGGACGTCATTCCCGCGAAGGCGGGAATCCAGGGTCGGTCACTTGTCAAGGTGTCATTCCCGCGAAGGCGGGAATCCAGATCAATGAAATTTGGGAAAAACGCGATCGGAAACAAGATGATTTTTGCGTCTATATCCGGCCCGGAACGTCTCCGATAGCACCGTATCATTTATCTGCAGCCACAACATCCGGCATGATTTTGGTTTACTCTGAAATCAAACGGTATGCCCATTCATAGACCATGCGGGCCAGTTTAACAGATTCTTCATACTCGGTTTCGGTGACGAACTGGTAGTCACCGGGATATCGGCTGGTGACGGAATAATCAGTCAACATCGCCGCGGATTCCACAAACTCCGGAATCTGTATTTCGCGTGGGATCATATCGATCAGAACTCGAATGTTGTGGGTTCTGGATATCTCAATCCTGTAATACACGAGAAGAGCCTTCAGAGCCTTTTCTACTGCTTGCTGTGCATGAAAACAGAGGCTTTCCCAGAGGACATCCTGCGGTTTTTCGATTCCAGCGAGGTCAAGATCGCTTTTTGCATGCCGCAGCCAATCTCCGGCACTCCCCGGAGCGACAGGATCATGCAACATACAATTCCACGCCTTCCGACAGAATTGTCCGGTAGATCAGTCCGATGTTATCCTTGTGACGTTCAAGAATCTCCGGTGTAGTCACGATGAGATCGAACGGTTTCCCGATGTTTCGAATGTTCACATATAGCTGCTGAGCCGTTTTACGACAATGCGTACCATCAGGCACCACCACCATCAAATCCAGATCACCTGCGTCGGTAATACCCTTTTTCACTGCTGAGCCAAACAGAACGATTCTCAGCGGTTTAGCTTCCGAGACGATTTGCCTGATTAAATTCTCAAGTGAACTGTTCCCGATTTCCATCAGCACCTCTTGACGTGATCATACCACAGGGTTCGGGATCGATCCAAGACCGTCGTGCATTCCGGAATTCAATCTGTTCCCATTGCGCACATGACACTCCACATCAAGCAACACTCGGAACGAATCACGAGACAGGATTTTTGCCGGGCAGTACGACAGAGACTGAATAATGTGCTGTTCTCCGGCTGTTTACATTCCATCCACAACATGAGAAAGAGCTACCTAATAATGAATGATTCGGAGTCGGGGTCGCTATCGGAATCGGGATCGAAACCGAGCGGCGAGTAATGATCGATCGCCTCCCAAAGCACATCAATGACCCGTTTCATCCTTCGACAGGCTCAGGATGAACGGAACGAGGGGTTTGAGCTAAGGGGTATGATCGAGATACAAGCGAACGGGCGGATCGATCGGCGGTAGAGAGGAATCAAGCGACCGAAGAGGGCTGTCATCAGGCGAGACTCGGAATCGAGTTCTGACTCAGGACGTCATTCCCGCGAAGGCGGGAATCCAGATCAATGAAACTTGGGATAAACGCGATCGGAGGTAAGATGATTATTGCGTCTCTGTCCAGCCCAGAACGACCCCGATGCCGATAAAAGAATGCATCAGTGAAATAGTCGATAATATCGTTTGGGGCGAGTAGGTGTTCAGCAAGTTTCCTTGTCAGCGTCAAAACGATAATACAGTGAATCTGCTTTCTATTTTAAAGTTTTTGGTCGAATCTATGGAGTTTACGCTGACTCTCCGTTTAATCCAAATTGCAAACTTATCTGTACGTCATCGACAATGCCAGAATTTTCTCATATATTTTATGTTTAGGATTGTCAAAACGACAAACCCAACAAATAACAAACATGATAATGCAAAGGTAAAATTACCCCAATGCAAATATTTCTCAGGATCCGGATTAGGTGGACCTCCAGCCGCCCACCAACAAGAAATCGCACTTATAAAGTAACCGAAACTGAGAAACAACAGTATCACTGCAATTGTCCATCTAATAGAAACAATGTGGGATGTTTTCATCTGCTCCAGATCTCACTATATGGCTGGAGGTGGGGATGGTGAATTAGGATTTGGCGGTGGATTTGGCGGTGGACCTGCGGGGGGCCCAAGCTTACACCATCCGCATTCCTCTAAAATATTATCTGCAATCGTATTGCAGTTATTTCCAAATGACCATCGCCCTGTATCATGACAAGATGCAAGAATTCGATTTACACATGCCTCATCAACATCAGGTATTTCAGTGCAGTTTTCACACGACTCGGAAGAATGGTCGACAATTTTTGTTTCTACTCCAAGGGACAGGCAGGTAAAGGACCTCCGTTAGCGGGTCCCATGCCACCACTCCTAGAATCAGTTTTTATCCAACAATGCTTTAAGTCCAATATCCGACTAACCCCGTCGATAATTCTGTTCACTTGAACATTTCTGCAACACCTAAACACTTTGTAACCAAATGGATCCGTGAATTCCACCGGACTATTTCTCACATACCCAAACTGATTCGTCCCATCGACCATTCCGAGCGGATCCATGCTGATGAACCTCCCGAGATCCGGCCGGTAATACCGCGCCCGGTAATCATACAACTCCGAGTCGTTCGGCCCCGATTCCACATGCTCCCGGTTGGTGTACATGAACCGATTCTCGATTGTGTCCCGGCCGCTGTTGACACTCCGCTGCCCGAATGCCGCATAATCGTAATCGTTCACAAACCCACCTCGCTGGTCTACCAGTCCGGTCACGCTTCCCAACCCGTCATGCAGAACGACGAATACCTCACCATTGGGTGATACCAGCGCGAGCGTTTCATCGATTCCCGGACCGTGTATGTACATCGCCTTTCGCACTGTCAACAGTTCATCCGTGTACTCCGCCAGAATGTCTTCCCGATCGTACAGAAATGTTCGAGTTTCCGTCGTGCCGGATTCCGTCGTCGCCTGCTTCCACCGATTTCCCTGTGGATCATACCCGAATTGAATCGAATACGATGCGGGATTCTTCAACCCGATGCAATTTTGATCGTTACTGCAAGTCATCGTTGCAGATCATAACCTGCGATGGGATGTGGTGCAAGTGGAGGGAGTAGTGAATAGGGAGGTTGGGAGGTAGGGAAACAGGGAGTAGGGATGGGGGATTGTTCCATATATGAAGGTTGAACCGCGAATTCAACGGATTCCGCAGATGAGCGCAACACCAGATCCTTCCGTGTAATCCGTTAATCCGCCTAATCCGTGGTTCAGACCATGTACGAGTAGCGATCATTTTTCCATGTGGAGTATTACTACACTCGGCGACATGTATCTTTGCGCATGGATCATTCTACACTTCCTTCGCCGAGTCAGGCACACGGCGGTGCAATTGCATAAGGGTTCACAAAGTATTATGGCGCCGTGGATAGGCATTCCCGGTTTGTGCTTACGTAACTCTTCTCCGAATGTCGTCGTTCCCTTTTACGATTCCCCTGGTGATTCCGGTTTCCCCATCTGCATGATCGCGAACCTTGACATTGGAGTCTCTTTGCAGTATTAACTACTGCGTATGCGGTAGTTTTTACCTTGAGAGCACTTTTTATGCTGGAGACGCTTTTCAATTCAAGACTCAGAGCCAAGACGATTACCTTCTTGATGACTCATGCTGACGATCGTTTTTTCGTGCGGCAATTGAATTTATTGATCGGCGAAGATTCCACAAATCTCAGCCGCGAACTCGCTCGATTGACCCGTATGGGAATACTGATTTGTCATATAGAGGGACGTCAGAAGTACTTTCAAGCAAACAAACGATGTCCTGTTTATGAGGAGCTCAAAGGGTTGGTTCTGAAGACTTCAGGCATTGCAGATATGGTGAAAAAAGCATTATTGCCGATTGTAGGACGTCTTCGAATCGCGTTCATCTTTGGTTCAATTGCGGAAGGCACCGAGACATCAGAAAGCGATATCGATCTTTTCATGATCGGAGAGATCACTCTTCGGGATACGGCTCCATTTTTAGTATCAGTCAGCAGTGATCTCGGACGAGTCATCAATCCGGTCATCTTTTCACCGGTTGAAATGAAAGAAGCCGTTGAGGAGAAACGGCATTTCATCATGGCGTTGCTCGATAGAAAGAAACTTTTCCTTATAGGGGATGAAGATGAGTTTGAGCAGCTTTTTAGATAATGGACGTTTACGTCGACACACGACATCACAAGTGGAAATCAGCGATTTGATTCGCGTTGTCGATCGCGATCTGGAGGATGCCTCAATCGAGCAACTGTCGGCTGACCGGCGTTTCGCAACGGCGTACAATGCAGCGCTTCAGTTGGCAACGATTGCGCTGCATTGTGCTCGATATAGAACGGCCGGGTATGCTCACCATTTTGTGTACTTCCAGAGATAATGGGAGATCACGTTCATGGTCTTGTGGACTACTTCGAAAGTTGTCGGAGCAAGAGGAATATTACGGATTATGATCGTGCAGGTGAGATATCGAAACGTGAAGCGGAAGAGCTTGTTTCAGAGGTTCGAGTTTTCAAAGAGGAACTGATCAAATGGGTTGCTGCACATCATCCGAATCGCCTGCTATAAACACATTCCTGAAAAGTCGTAGATCGAGATTTCAGAACAGTTTACATGGGTTCTCTAATCAAATTGCAAACATCTCTTGACACTAACGATCCGTCCAACTCACCGGACTATTTCCCACATACCCAAACTGATTCGCCCCATCGACCATTCCGAGCGGATCCATGCTGATGAAACGCCCGAGATCCGGTCGATAATACCACGCCCGGTAATCATACAACTCCGAATCGTTCGGCCCGGATTCCACATGCTCCTGGTTGGTGTACATGAACCGGTTCTCAACACTATCACTGCCGTCGATCCGCTGCCCGAATGCCGCATACTCGTAATCATTCACAATCTGTGCGCTCGAATCCAACACCGCCGTCATGTTCATTGACTCGTCGGTCTTTCCCTTCATTCCAATCCATCAAGTTCTTTCCGGATCCAACATGTCCATGCTCCGAGTTTACCACGACTTGCCGGATGCAGCAAACCGTCATCACTCGCAAATCCAATCGGAATCGGCGTCGGTATCGGTATCAGCATCGAATCCTGTCGGCGAAGATACCATCGGCCGAACCCGGGACGGTTCATGACCCGTTCCATCCTTCGACAGGCTCAGGATGAACGGAACGAGGGGTTTGAGCTAAGGGGTATGATCGAGATACAAGCGGACGGGCGGATCGAACGGCGGTAGAGAGGAATTGAGTCGAAACGTCATTCCCGCGAAGACGGGAATCCAGGACCACTGTTCCAGGTTCAGTTTTCCGGATAAGCACCAACGGGAACACGACAAAATCATCACAAGCTCCGGACAGATGACCGGGGAATGATCACCTTAATTCGATCGCCGTGCCCCCGCGCGCATCCTCCGTATCAACTCGTTCGTCGAACTGTCATGATGCACCGCGTCATCGCACTCCAACTCCCCCGCAATCCGCTCCGCCAGCACCTTCCCCAACTCGACCCCCCACTGGTCGAACGAATCGATATCCCAGATCGAACCCTGCACATATACGATATGTTCATACAATGCGATCAGTGCGCCAAGGCTCTCCGGGGTCAACCGTTCGAGCAATATCATGTTCGAGGGCCGATTGCCCGGAAACACCCGATGCGGCACCAGAGCCTCCTTTGTCCCCTCGCCCCGCACCTCTTCCTCGGTCTTCCCGAACGCCAACGCCTCGGCCTGCGCCAATGCATTCGCCACGAGCAACTCATGATGCCGGCCGACCCGGTGGAGAGGCTCGATGCACGCCAGAAAATCACACGCAACACGCTCGGTGCCCTGATGAATGAGCTGATAAAACGAATGCTGCCCGTTGGTCCCCGGCTCCCCCCAGATCACGGGACTCGTCCGATATGTAACGGGCTGCCCTCCCGCGGTCACTCCCTTGCCGTTGCTCTCCATCAGCAACTGCTGCAGATACGCCGGAAACCGGCTCAGATACTGTTCGTACGGCAAAATGGCAACCGACGAAATCCCTGAGAACTGAGTGTTCCAGATCCCGATCAACCCCATCAGTACCGGCAGGTTTTCTTCAAACGGAGACTCCCGGAAATGCTCGTCCATCCGGCGAAACCCGCCCAGCAACTCACTGAAACGCTCCGGCCCGATCGCGACCATGAGCGACAGCCCGATGGCGGAATCGAGCGAATACCGTCCCCCAACCCAATCCCAGAACCCGAACATGTTGGCCGTGTCGATCCCGAACGCCGCCACCTTGTCCGCATTCGTCGAAACGGCCACAAAATGCCGTGCGACAGCGGCCGGATCGCCCAGCGCATCGACGATCCATGCCCGTGCGGTCTGGGCATTCGTAATGGTCTCACGGGTCGTGAACGTTTTCGACGACACGATAAACAGCGTTTCCGCAGGATCGATTCCTTCGACGGCCTCGACGAAATCCGTCGCATCGACATTCGACACAAAACGAAACGTCATGTCGCGACGGGAATAACTCCGCAACGCCTGATAGGCCATCACCGGCCCGAGATCCGACCCGCCAATGCCGATGTTGACGACGTTCCGGATCGGTTTCCCGGTATACCCGAGCCAGTCCCCCGACCGGACGCCCCGGGCAAAATCCGTCATCCGGTCCAGCACGGCATGCACCTCCGGCACGACATCGATGCCGCGCACACAAATCGATTCACCCCGAGGCGTTCTCAGGGCAACATGCAGCGCCGCACGATTCTCGGTCACATTGATGATCTCCCCTCGAAACATCCGCTCGATGCGCTCCTTCAACCCGGACTCTCGCGCCAGCGCCATCAGCAGATCCAGTGTCTCGGAGGTGACCCGGTTCTTGGAGTAATCCAGGTAAATCCCGGCTCCGGTCGCACAAAACCGTGTCCCGCGTGAGGGGTCCCCGGCGAATATCTCGCGGAGGTGCCGCGAACCGAGTGTCCGGGCATGGTCCGTGAGACGCATCCAGGCGGGGCGCGATATGAGGGGGAAAACCGAAGCACGCATGGGAGCCTCCTTCCGACAACCGGAGATTTCCGGTCATCTCAGGCATTGTAGCGGATCGTGTTCGGAGCACAACCGTGCGTTTTCAGGACTCGTTCGCTTCCTCCTTGACGTTTCTTTACTCAACAAGTAATATGCTGCATAAGATGATTTCGGGGAGGATGTCACGATGAAACTGTTCTTCAAATCGGTTGTTTTTCTTGTTCTGACCTTTGTGTCAATCTCGATCTTCGCTTCCGAACGCTGGCCGTTCCCGTTCTGGCAGCACGGGTGGGACTGCTTCACATTCTGGTCCATCACCAACATGCATCCCACGGACAGCGTTCTTTGTCTGTTTGAACTCCGGGATCTTGATGGCACTCAAATCCTGTACAAAGGCGCATCGATCGGTCCCAATGCCTGTTGGCAACCCGCAACGAATGCGGATATGTATCCCTATCAGTATGACGACCGCCTCGGATATGGCACCTACGAGATCCTCACTCCGCACAACACACCGGAATACGACTGTGTCTACGTCTGGGCCTGTGTCTGCTCGTACGCGTATTACCAGACAGACTCATTTGGCAGCGGCATGATGACGCCGGGTTACACGATCGTCGATACCAACAACCCGCACGGTTACACACCCCCACACAAAGCGTTCCGGCCACAGAGCCCCAACCGGATTCACACGGGTGTCAGCCTGGCGGACTCACAGCCATCGAAAGTCAGAAGCCGGGCCGCCCGCCGATCAGTCGCCCCCAATCGTCTCGTCGACTGACCACTCACGGGAGCCTCCTTCCGACAACCGGAGATTTCCGGTCATCTCAGGCATTGTAGCGGATCGTGTTCGGAGCACAACCGTGCGTTTTCAGGACTCGTTCGCTTCCTCCTTGACGTTTCTTTACTCAACAAGTAATATGCTGCATAAGATGATTTCGGGGAGGATGTCACGATGAAACTGTTCTTCAAATCGGTTGTTTTTCTTGTTCTGACCTTTGTGTCAATCTCGATCTTCGCTTCCGAACGCTGGCCGTTCCCGTTCTGGCAGCACGGGTGGGACTGCTTCACATTCTGGTCCATCACCAACATGCATCCCACGGACAGCGTTCTTTGTCTGTTTGAACTCCGGGATCTTGATGGCACTCAAATCCTGTACAAAGGCGCATCGATCGGTCCCAATGCCTGTTGGCAACCCGCAACGAATGCGGATATGTATCCCTATCAGTATGACGACCGCCTCGGATATGGCACCTACGAGATCCTCACTCCGCACAACACACCGGAATACGACTGTGTCTACGTCTGGGCCTGTGTCTGCTCGTACGCGTATTACCAGACAGACTCATTTGGCAGCGGCATGATGACGCCGGGTTACACGATCGTCGATACCAACAACCCGCACGGTTACACACCCCCACACAAAGCGTTCCGGCCACAGAGCCCCAACCGGATTCACACGGGTGTCAGCCTGGCGGACTCACAGCCATCGAAAGTCAGAAGCCGGGCCGCCTGCCGATCAGTCGCCCCCAATCGTCTCGTCGACTGACCCGGCTGTCCCGGCCGGCTCTCCCGCTTCCCCCGCCCGTGTGTTCACGGGGATTCCGTCACGGGTGAGCGTGCCTTTGACCCATTCCATATCGAGACGGGCGGCGAGTGCATCGCGCTGGGCTCTGGCGAGATTCGATTTGGCGAGATTCGCGTTGAGCTGAGCGTCTTCGACATCGAGATGCGTTTTGACTCCGAGTTCATACCCGCGTTCAGCCATCGACAGCAGCCGCTCGGCCTGTTCCACCGTTCCCTCCATCCCCCGCAGCAACTCTTCGGTTTCATACAGGGTGTTCACGGCATCGCGCACCTGCAGGGCAATCGAGTCCTTCAGCTTGGATTCCTCGATCCGGTACCCCCTCAGTTCATTCCGTGCCTGCGCGACCTTCCCGCGGGTCCGGAATCCGTCGAAAAACGACCAGCTCAGATACACACCCACATTCCATAACCGGTCGTCCGTCGTTTCCCGGTCGATCTCGATCTGCCGAACACCGTACCCCGCCTGCAGATCGAGTCTCGGCCTGTCCAGCGCATTGTAAATCTTCACCAGTTCCTCGCCGATCTGAACGGTATGACGGATGTTCGCCAGCTCGGGGCGTTTGTCCGTCGCGGTCTCCAGACACTGCGCATAGTCCGCTGCAACGGTATCCGGCGTGAACAGCTCACCGGTAATCCGGACCGGATACTCCGCGCCGATCAGGAACCGGAGGCGGTCATTGAGAATCCGGAGGGCGTTTTCGGACTTGAGCGTATCGGGGCGGGCATTGCGCACGGCCACATCCGCCGCCAGCACATCGTAATCCGTCGCCACCCCGGCGGCATGCCGGCGTTCGGCTTCATCGAGATGCCGGAGTTTCTGATCCAGATTTTCGACCGCGATGGCGTGCATGTATTGCGCGAGCAGGATGTCGTAGGAGGTGGTCACCACATCGCGGATCACGGTCTGTTTGAACATGAGGAGCTGATCCTGCGCCGTGGCAATCCCTGCCTTCGCCGCGCGGATACCCGCCGCCACCTGCCCCCAGGTGTACAGCGCCTGACGCAGCGTGACTTCGCCCCCGCCGATCGTCCGGAATACCTCGGTCGTTTCATCGTTCTCGGGACTGAGTCGGTCGAAATCACGGGTCAGATACCCGGAAAGACTCAACTGCGGCAACGCCGCCGCCCGTTCCTCGATGTACCGACCCTCGACCTGCCGCACATACTCCTCGGCTTTCTGAATATCCCAGTTCCGATCGAGTGCCATGTTGACGGCTTCGGGAATCGTCAGGTCGTGTGGCGTTTGGGATGAAGCGGACAGTGGCGGGTCAATCCCCGAGTCGATCTCCTGGAGAAATGCCTGGGGGACACACATCAGAATCAAAACAACAATATGGATAAGCGTATATTTCATCGATCAGACTCCTCGAACGGCGGATGAAGGACCGGACCATTTGCGCTTGAGCCAGAGGGTGAAGTCGTCGAGAATCACATAGACGACGGGGACGACAATCAGTGTCAGGATGGTGGAGGTGATCAGGCCGCCGATGACCGCACGGCCCATCGGCGCACGCATCTCGGCACCCGACCCCAGCGCGAGGGCGACAGGGAGCATGCCGAAGATCATCGCGAGCGTCGTCATGATGATCGGACGAAGCCTCGTCCGGCCGGCCTCGATCATCGCCTCGCGCCGCTCAAACCCGCGCTCGCGAAGAACTTTCGCGTAATCGATCAGCAGAATCGCGTTCTTCGTCACGAGGCCCATGAGCATGATCAGTCCGATGAGCGACATGATGTTGACCGTATCGCCGGTCAGAAAGAGCATCCCGGACATACCGACGATCGACAGGGGCAGTGAGAGCATGATCGCGAACGGATCCACGAACGATTCGAACTGCGCCGCCAGAATCAGATACACAAAGATGATGGCCAGCAGAAGCGACTCGGCCATATACCCGAACGATTCCACCATGTCCTCGCTCTCACCGGAATACACGACCCGATACCCCGGCGCCATCTGCAACTTCTTCTGCACCGAGTCGGCGATCTTCATGGCATCGCCGAGTGCAACCCCTTCGAGGTTCGCGCTGATCGTGATCTGACGGGTCATGGCCTGCCGGTTGATCTCGGACGGCGTCACGCCGCGTTCATACGACACGATGTCTCCCAACGGCACCAGAACCGGACCGTCTTCGGTCGGAACGGACATTCTGAGCGATTGGACCTGCGCGATATCCCTGCGAAGCGCCTCGGGCAACCGTACCCGCACGTCGACCGCGTCCCCCTCCTCATCTTCGAATGTCGTGACGGCCTGGCCGCCCACCAGCGCGCCCAGGGTGGTCGTGATGTTCGATGTCATCACACCGGAGCTGACCGCCCGCTCCCGGTCCACACGCAATCGATACTCCGGCATGTCCTCCAGCATCGTGACGTCGATATCGACAATGCCGGGATGCTTCCAGAGTTCGTCGCGGAACTCCTGTGCGTATTGCTTGAGGAGTTCGATGTCTTCCCCGCGGATATTGATCTGGACCGGTTTGGCGCTGCCGGCTTCCGAGGGAAGTTCGACGGAGGAAATGATGCCGGGGATGCCCGCAAGCTTCTGTCTCAGATCATGCATCACCTGCCACTGATCCCGATCCCGTTCGTCTTTCCCGGTCAGCTTCACATACACCCAGCCGTCCCGGACCGTTCCGCTGTCGCCTGCCCCCAGCGTCGCATAGGTATGGTGCACCTCGGGAAAGTCCTTCAAAATCCGGTCCACTTCCGCCATCCGGCCGCGGGTCTCGTCGAGCGACGCTCCCGGTGCCGTCCGGAACCGCAGGATGAACTCCTCCTGGTCGAATTCCGTCATGAAGGAACTCGGGAGAACCGAAAACACCATCAGACCGAGCACGAAAGCACCCAGGGCCGCCAGCATGGTAGTCTTCCGGTGATCCAGCGCCCAGGCAATCAGCGTCTTGTAGCGGTCCGCCGTCCGATCGAACCAGGCATTGAATCGATCCAGCGCTCGGGACAGCCGGTTCCGCTTGCCTGCTCGTTCGATATCCGGATCAACCCATCGGGATGACAGCATCGGATCGAGCGTGAAGGAGACGAACAGCGAGACCAGCACGGCGAAGGCGACCGTGATGCCGAAATGATAGAAAAACTTGCCGACAATGCCTTTCATGAAGGCGACGGGGATAAAGACGGCGATGATCGACATGCTGGTGGCGAGCACCGCGAGACCGATTTCGGAGGTGCCGTTGCGGGCGGCCGTGAGATGGTCTTCGCCGTGTTCGAGATGCCGGACGATGTTTTCTCGAACGACAATCGCGTCGTCGATCAGCAGACCGATCGCCAGCGACAGGGCCATCAGGGTCAGGACATTGAGCGTCATGCCCATAAAGTTCATGATGATGAATGCCGAGATGACCGAGATCGGCAGGGTGAGACCCGTGATGACCGTCGAACGCCATGAGTTCAGGAACAGAAAGACGATCGTGACCGTCAGAAAACCGCCGATGATAATGGTTTCGATGACGTCTTTGACGGAATCGAGAATCCATTTTGAGGTATCCTGAACGATTTCGATCGTGACACCCTCGGGCAGTTCGGTCTGCAACGCGGTGATCTCACGGTTGATCTTCGTGATCACGTCGACCGTATTCGCACCGGACTGCTTCATGATATTGACCGCCACCGCCGGGACGCCGTTGACCAGCGCCATCGACCGCTGCTCCTCGATATCGTCCTCGATCTGCGCCACATCCGCCAGCATGACAGGATGCCCGTTGCGCTGAGCGATCACCATATGCTCGAAATCCTCAACCTGCTTCGGCTTTCCCGCAATCCGGATCGTGATCTCGGAATCGCCGTGATTCAAGCGGCCCAGTGGCTGATTCACGTTTTCGGATCGCAACCCGTAGATAACCTCGTCCACTCCCATCCCGATCGCTTCGAGACGGGCCGGATCGAGATTGACGCGGACTTCGCGGGCCCGGTCGCCGACCAGGTCGATCTTGCCGACTCCCTGGATGTTTTCGATCCGCCGTTTGATCTTCTTATCGACCAGTTTCGACAGCTCCTGCGGCGGCAAGGTGTCGCTCCTGACAGCGAGCGCGATGATCGGGGAGGAGTTGATATCCATTTTCTGGATGATGGGATCTTCGATGTCGAGCGGCAGTTCGCCCCGGATCGCGTTGATACGGGCGCGAGCTTCCTGGGAGGCATCGTTGATGACGATATTGAGTTCGAAAATGGCGATGACCGTCGAAACCCCCTCACGGGAGTAGGAGATGATGTGCTTGACGCCGGCCAGCGGGTTGAGCGCTTCTTCCATGCGTTTCGTGACTTCCCGTTCCACCGTTTCCGGCGATGCGCCTTCGTAGGCCGTGATGACCGCGACGACGGGAAATTCGACATTGGGCATGAGTTCGATGGCGAGACGTTTATAGGAGAACAGACCGAGTGTCACGAGCGTCAGCATCATGACCGACGCGAACACCGGTCGGCGGATCGACAGGTTGGACAAAAACATGGTTACTCTCCCGGAGTGGCGCCGGCGGATACGACGATTCGGACCGGAGCGCCGTCCTTGAGATTGAACGCGCCGCGGACCACGACCTGATCGGTTTCCGACACCCCGCTGAGAATTTCGACGGCATCCGCCGACACCCGGCCGATTCTGACCTGTGCGAGCCGTGCGGTATCGGATGATGCGATGAAGACCGTCCCGGAACGTTCGGCGACATTCCAATCGGCCAGCGCGAGGCGGGGCACGATCAGAGAGGATTCCGACGATGTCGAGACGATCCGGCCTTTGACGAACAATCCCGCACGCAGTTCCTCACCCGGATTCGGAACCTCGGCGATCGCCTTCACCGTGCGACTCGCGGAATCGACCGCCGGATTGATGTGCTGGATCTGCCCGGAAAACGTTTTTCCGGGAATCGCGTCGGTGGTGAATTCGACCGTCTGGCCGATGGCGAGGAGTTCGAGACGGGAGGAGGGGATGGTGATCGTGAGATTGAGGAGCGTGTTGTCGACGATCTTGAACATGGGGTCTCCACCCATCGAAACCATATCGCCGACATTGACCGCGCGCAGCGACACGCGGCCGTCGATCGGCGCGGAGATCGTGGATTTGCGCAGGCGCATTTCGGCGTACCGGAGATCCTCGCGGGCGACATCGAGTTGCGCCGAGGCGGCGGTCACCGAGGCATCGGCGGCCTTCAGCCCCGCATCGGCATCATCCATGTTCTGCTGGGTGATCAGTCCGGACTCCTTGAGCTGTACCGCGCGATCGTAATCCTGCCGCGCTCGGCCGGCACTGACTTCCGCCTGCAGCACCGCCGCCCGGGCCGCCTCGACCGCCGCCCGCGATTTCTGCAGGATCATGTCCGCTTCCTGCGTATCGATCCGGGCCAGCCGGTCGCCTTTTTTGACCGACACCCATTCCGTCACAAAGATATCGGATACCGGACCGGCGAATTCGGATCGCACATCGACGGAGAATTTCGGTTCGAGCGTGCCGACGACATCGAGATCTTCGCGGATGACGCCGTGGGTCACATCGGCAATTTCAACCGCGACGGCCGGCTGCGATCCGTTTCCCGGGGTCGATTTTCCTTCGGTGTCGTTGGAGCAACCGGAGAGGGAGGCGCTGAGTGCGAGTGCGAAGAACAGAAAGACGATACGTGGATTCATGATGCCTCCTGGGGAGAAATGCGGGGGTTGGCGATGCCCTGGAAGATGACATCGAGCATTTTGCGAAGGCCGTCGAGACCGATGGCGGTTTCGGGATGCGCAAGCTGGGTATCGACAGCGAAACTGGTGACGGCCATGATCGACAGCGTGATGGAATCGGGAATCGGACGGATTTCTCCGGCGGCGATACCAGACATGACGATCCGCAGATATGCCTCATACAGACGGGTCTGGAACGAGAGAATATCGACGAAGGGAGCGCCTTGGGGGGGGGCCGTAGAAGATGACATGGATGAGACGGACGATATCGAGATTCTGGATACCGAGCGTATAGAAGGATTCGGCGGCTTTATAGAGGCGTTCGATGGAGTTGCCGGTGAGGGATTGGAAGCTGTCGACGAGTTTGAGGAAGGCGGCGTGGCCTTCCTCGATGAGATGCTGATAGATGCCTTCCTTGTTGCCGAAGTAGTAGTAGAGGATCGGCTTGGTGACCCCCGCAGCCTCGACGATTTCACGGACGGTCGTTGCCGAGTAGCCTTTTTGCGTAAACAGACCGACGGCGGCGCTCAGTAAGCGCTCCCGGGCCGTCGCCTCGTTGAAATGCGCTGCAATGATCCCAGCCATGCTATTCTCCTTCTCCCGTCCTCGCAACCGACCCATATTTACCGGTCGGTAATCTACCGATCGGTAATTACATGATCCCGGGCGCCCTGTCAACAGGTTTTGTTGACGCGGCCGCGCACCCCTCACCCTCGCACACCTTTTCTCCCATCCCTATAGATTTTTACCCCCCTCACCGTTAAACTGATTTCCGGAGGTTGATACCATGACGCATCCCGATTCCACCGATCCCGGCTGCACCCCCCTTTCTGCACCCGCACCCGAAGCCGCCACTGCCCGCCTCCTCCAACTCGAATCCGTCCTCCGCAAACTCCCCGATGCGATCGTCATCACCGAAGCTCTTTTCACTCCCGGCACCATGCCCCGGATCATCTATGTCAATGACGCCTTCTGCCGTATCACCGGGTACGATCGCACCGAAGTCATCGGTCACCCCCCCACCTTCCTCCACGGCGCCGATACATCTCCCGACGTCACGCAGGCAATCTCCCGGGCACTGAGCGATCATAAACCCATCCGTACGGAAGTTCGCAACTACAGAAAAGACGGCTCCCTCCTCATCTTCGACCTCGATATCTCACCCATCACCGACCCCTCCGGCGCCGTCACCCACTGGATTTCCATCCAGCGCGACATCACCTACGAACGCCGCATCGAAACGGCTCTCCAGGAAACACTCACCCGATTCCACGAGATGGCCGACCTCCTGCCCATCGCGCTCTGCGAAGTCGATCTCGATCTCAAAGCACTCTATGTCAACCAACCGGGACTGGACATGTTCTGCGGCTCCCAGAAGAATCTCGATCAGGGCATCCGCATCATCGATCTGATTCACCCGAACGATCGGGATCGCGCCATTGCGACATGCCGCGACATTCTGCGCGGCACGGGCCGGAATCCCAACGAATACCGCGTCAGACGTCTCGACGGTACCGAATTCTGGGCCCTGACGCATTCGGTTCCGATCATCCGCGATGGCCAGGTGGTCGGCATGCGGTCCTGCCTGACCGACATCACACAACTGAAGCAAACCCAAAACTCCTTGCTCACCACCCGCGAAGAACTCACCTCGATTCTCGAAAACATCCCCAGTGCCATCGTCATCAAACACATCGAATCGTTCACCGTCATGACGATGAACCGCGCCGCCCTCTCCCTGCTGACCGCCTCACCCTACCTCGCCGAAAACCGCTCCGATTTCGACCTGTTCCCTCCGGAAATCGCACGCTCGATCCGGATGGCCGATGAAGCCGCGGTCCGATCCTTCCACACCCAGGAACTGCCGGAAGTCTGCGTCACCCTCGACGGTCTCGGTGAACGCATTCTGCGATTCAAGGAAATCCCGATTCCGGATCCGGACGGCGGGTTGAGATGCCTCTTGTCGATCATCGACGATCTGACGGACCAGAAGCGGGCCGAGCAGGAAGTGCGCCAGATGGAACTGCAGATCCGCCACACCCAGAAACTCGAAAGCCTGGGCGTGGTCGCCGGCGGCATCGCACACGATTTCAACAATCTGCTCACCGGAATCCTGGGCTACTCCAGCCTGCTCAGCGCCGATTCGGCGAATTCCCCCAAGACACAGCGGGCGGTCGATCAGATCGTGAAAGCCGCCGAACGTGCCGCCGATCTGTGCAACCAGATTCTCGCGTACGCCGGCAAAGCCTATGTGGATATTCATTCGTTGGATCTGAACGAGATCATCGAAGACATGCATGCCCTGCTCGATGTCTCCCTGTCGTCAAAAGCCCATATCCATCTCGAACTCGACCCTGCCATCCCGGCAATCCGGGCCGATGGCACCCAGATCCGTCAGGTCATCCTGAATCTCGTGACAAATGCCGCCGAAGCCTGCCAGGAAACACACGGCACTGTCACGGTGCGCACGGGACTGACGCATTGCTCCCGTGACGATCTGCGATCGGCCTACATCGACGACAACCTGCCCGAAGGTTCCTATGTGTGCCTCGAGATCATCGACACGGGCTGCGGCATGACGCCCGAAACGATCGGCCGCATCTTCGACCCGTTCTTCTCGACCAAATTCCTCGGCCGCGGCCTCGGTCTCTCGGTCGTGCTCGGCATCATCCGCGCCCACCGCGGCACACTCACGGTCGAATCGCACCCCGGGAACGGATCGCATTTCCGCGTCTTCCTGCCGATCGCTATCGGCGCTCCGGAGCCATCCGATCCGGACGCCCGTCAGGATGACGCGCCGATGGAATCCGGCACGATCCTTGTCGCGGACGAAGAAACCACGGTGTCCGTGGTCACCGCGCAAATTCTCGAATCCGCCGGCTTCCAGACCATCTGCGCCCATGACGGCACCAGCCTCCTCCGGCAGTTGTCCGCCTCCGGCCCGTCCATCCGCGCCATCGTCCTCGATGTCTCGATCCTCGATCGCTCCGGAAACTCCCTTTTCGACCTGATCTACGGGCTCCAACCCGATGTTCCGATTGTCATGTCGAGCGGCTATATGCGCGAGGACGTTCTGAAACGCTATCAACCGGGAGGTGTTTTCGGATTTATCCAGAAACCGTATCGGGCTATCCGTCTGCTCGATGCCGTCCGGGCGGTGCTCTACCCCGTATAATCCAGCCGTTCCAGCATACGCGACGCAGGACCTCGCATGACATACCGATACAACCGGGACACCGGAGTGTACTCGGTGTTGATCTCGATCGACGGAATCCCCCTCTCCATGGCGATAAACGGAAGTTGGGCGGCCGGGAAGACTTCCGCGGAGGTGCCGACGGTCACGAGCAGATCCGCGGCGCTCATCGCCTCGATCGCAGCACGGATCACCCGCGGATCCAGACTGTCCTCGAACCAGACGATGTCCGGCCTCAGATACGCCCCGCACGTGCACATCCGGGATCGAATCGGCACGGTGTCATCGTTCATGATCGTCCCCTCCCGATCGCACCGGACCCGCCAGAGACTCCCATGCAGTTCGATAACTTCGCGGGCGCCCGCGCGCTGCAGCATCCCGTCGATGTTCTGGGTGATGATCCGAGTGTCGGGTTTCCGCGCCTGCACACGGGTGATCACATGGTGTCCCGGATTCGGTTCGCAGCCCGCCACGAACCGGCGGCGCTCGTCGTGAAAATCCCAGACTTTTCCGGGATCCCGATCGAATGCCCGCTGACACGCATATTCCTCATACCGATATCTCCCCCAGATACCGCCTGCACCGCGATATGTCGGGATACCGGACTCGGCGGACAATCCCGCACCGCAGAAGAAAACAATCCGCTCGAATGCTCGCAGATCGACCGGCGCGTCCGTCCCATTCATGTCTCCCGCTCCTTCATGTTGATTCCTCCGCACATCAGAATCCCCTTCATGTCGTCCGGCATACGCGCTTCGAAGCGCATCTCGTGCAATCCGACGGGATGCCGGAATTCGAGCGATCGGGCATGGAGACAGAACCCATCGATTCCCTTCAGCCGGAGTCCGATCTCGGTGCCGCGAAACCGATCCGCGGCGTTTTTACCGTAAACGGTATCGCCCAGGACCGGGAATCCCAGAGCCATCAGGTGCACGCGGATCTGGTGGGTTCTGCCGGTCAACGGGCACGCCGAAACCAGTGCGATCCGGTCTCCGGAGGCCATCACGCGAAATCGGGTTCGCGCGTTCCGGCCGGCGGCAACGATCGCCATTTTTTTCCGTTCGGAGGGATGTCGCGCGATCGGCCCGTCGACCTCGGTTTCAACCCACGACGGCTCACCCGCCACAATCGCCCGGTATTCCTTCCGGATGCGACGCTCCGCAAACTGCCTCGCGAGTCGCTCGTGCGCAGCGTCGTTCTTGGCTGCGAGCATGATTCCCGAGGTGCCGCGATCGAGTCGATGGACGATGCCCGGGCGCAATTGCCCGCCGATTCCGGACAGATCCCGGCACTGATACATGAGCGCGTGCACGAGCGTGCCGTGATCGACCCCCGCGCCGGGATGCACGGCCATGCCTCTCGGCTTGTCCACCACCACCAGGTCGTCATCCTCATACAGAACAGGCACTCCGAGATTCTCGGGGACCAGATCCACCGGCCGGACTTCCGGAACGCTGACGACGGCGACATCACCCTCGCGAACCATGCAGGACGCCTTGGCGAGCCTTCCGTTCACGGTCACCCGCTCCTCATCGATCAGCGATTGAATCCGAGCGCGGGACAGCCCCTCTATCGCCTCGGACAGAACCCTGTCCAGTCTTTTCCCGGCCTGATCCGGCGTCACACAGACACGATGCTCCACACTCATCGCGCATCCTCCGGAAATCCCCCGTAAAATCCGGTACCCGTCTCGCGCTCAATCCGCCGCGACACCGCCCGGATCAGGGCATCGCGAGGCCCCAGAATCACGGCCGCCCGCCGGGCTCTCGTCAACCCCGTATACACAATCTCACGCGTCAGAATCCGACTGGTTTCATCCTCGGGCAACACCACCAGCACCCGGTCGTATTCCGATCCCTGGCTCTTGTGAACAGTCATCGCGAACGCCGGCGCCCAGTCGCGTATCCGGTCGGCATGGTACCGGATGTAGCCTCGCATGCGCCTGAACACAACATGGAACGTGCCGCCGGCATCCCGCAGACACACGCCGACATCCCCGTTAAAAACGGACAGCTTCGGCGCGTTGCGCGTCACAATGATGGGCATTCCCGAAAACAGCTCCGGAGGTGAACCGGGGTCGATGACCGAGTGAAACCGGCGCATGATCACGCCATTCAACGCGTTGCATCCCGTTCTGCCGCGACGGTGCACGGTCAGAATCCGCGTCGCTTCCATCCGGCCGAACAGGCTGTCGAGGAGATCCTGCCCCTCCGGATCGATGCTTCCGGCGCCCAGATCGT
Organism: uncultured bacterium; assembly: GCA_937951895.1. Lineage (GTDB taxonomy): Bacteria > CSSED10-310 > CSSED10-310 > CSSED10-310 > CALFER01 > CALFER01. Next base: position 604 of record CALFER010000036.1, on the reverse strand, counting down.
GCCGGGAGAGTTTTTCAACGAGACCCGGCCATTCAGCCTGATGTCCGGTCCCGATCAGCATCCGCTCGATCCAGGCCAGCCCCGTCTCATGGACGACCCGCGACATATCCTCACGCGGCACGAACAGGACATGACAGCCCGAGGTCTCAGCCATCGCCTCCCCGATCGGTGAGTCGATCGCCGCACCCCGCACGCGCCGGCCTCCATCGATCGGCCTGAAAAGACCGGCGTCATCGAGTGCACCGAGATCTCCCCGGTTGACCGCCATCGCCGCCTCCATCAGCCCCCGCCCCGCCCGATAACTCCTCCGGAGACGAATGACCGGTCCCGCCGTCTGTTCCTGCTCATCCGGCAACAGGTTCGACAGAACCGCCCCCGCCTCGACACTGGGCAACTGGTCCGGATCGCCCAGCATGAGCAGTCCCGCGCCGGGCGGAATGGCTTCGACGAGTTGAGCGGCGATCAGCACATCGAGCATCGACACTTCATCGACAATCACATAGTCCACGGGCAGCGGCGTGGAAAGATCGTGCCGGAAGCGGTTGTCGCGAGGGTTGTAGCGGAGCAGCCGGTGCGCGGTGGTCGCCTCGATCCCGGCCACATC
>CALFER010000035.1 GCA_937951895.1 uncultured bacterium | reverse complement strand
GAGAAATGTCAAAATAATCAGGAAATTTCCTGCCATTTATCTCGCGAATCAACAACGCCAACTTTGTTCTCTGCCTCTACTTGCATCAACTGCTGTACCATCCAACTCAACATGCTAAACATCGGATCTTCTTCCAGCACGAATCCCAGTAGCAATTCCCTCAAATATCCCGTATCATTTTTCTTGGCCATCGTTTTCTCCTTTTTGAAGTTTTGATCGAACTTTTGGAGTTTACGATGACTTTCCCTTTCTTCCAAATTGCAAACTTGAATCTACTTCATCCTTCCCTTTGGGCCTCTTCAACTCATGATGCATATTACATCCTACCAGAACAGAATCTCATCTTTTTTTACGACGCGTGACGTTCGTCTTTCTCCTGCCCGCTATCCTGACAGGAGTCCGCCGCAGACCTCAAGATGCGGTTTGTCGAACGCTTACCTTCATCTCTGCTTCTTTGGAAATCCAAGCTGCTCAAGCCAATCGAAATCCCGTTCCCATTTTCTTATGCCTTCGATACAGGATAACGTCGTCCAATCTAAGGTTACTCCATTAACGGTAATTGTAACTGCATCAATTACATGGCGGTTTCTTTTTTTACAAAAATTAATTGGAAACGATATTTCCTTTCTGATTCCAGACTTTACACCTAACTGACTAAACAGGACGATATCAATTCCAGCAACAACCAATTCGCCATCAGGAGACCCCCATCGAGAAAAACCCATTTTCATGTACTTGCCGGCTTTAGCATAGAACTCCTCTTGAGATCCAGACATTCGTAAACCCCCAGTAAACAGTCCAGTGTTTTCCCGCACATATTTCCACATTTGAATTACTTCTTTTTCTCTTTCAAGTGTCGAGGTCGTACCGGTTATCTCATCAAAGATATCAGGGCAGTCCCTCAATTCATCTTTAGAAAACATGTAACCGTAAAACTTTTCGATCAACATAAGACCTTCGTTTAAGTAAGCCTCTTGTTCATTAGTCACTGGTGGAAGATGGTTAAGGATTTCAGGTTGTCTTGCAGAACTAATCGAGAATATCAGAAGCGTCCAAGATAACGTCAAAAAATAGAATCTTGTCTTGAGTTTTTTAAACATGTTGCTATTAATAAACCACATTTTCCCCCCCTTTTCTTCACTCTTGGGTTTCTCGATATTGTGATGCTCTGTTCCGCGTTAGAAATGTACCTAAATAGCTCATTGACCCTATGTTGTCAGAGTATGTTTTATTAGTGTACCGCCCACCTAATTCTGAGACAAAATGGAAGAGAAAATGGGGTAACACTCGTTGAGGTTTTTGATGGACACATGACCGTTCTCCCATAACCATCTTTGTACTGCGATTCGCCTTGCCGAGTCAAACCGGAGATCCAAGGAGTCGTCATTGACAAGGATCATGGTATCGTGATGGATCGTCTCGAAAACCTCCTTTCGTTTCCGGCGGTGGAACGTTTTCATTCCATGCCTGCCGTCTTCAAACACCCGGCAGGACACTGTTCCATCCAGGCACGGCCTGGGACGATGGTTCAGCGCATCTGCGGCCATCCGTGCCAGCAGCGACAGTTCGCCGAATGAGCTGCAGATCCAGCGTTTCATTTCCGTTTTCAGATCTCTCTGCGTCCGTTCGATGCCGCCGTTGTACGGGGGATAATACGGCGGACTGTTCACCGGAATGACCAGCCAGTCGGCCAGCACCCGGTTGACCGCGTGATGATTCAGATTGCTTCCGTTGTCCCGTTTCAAAAACAACGGCGGGCCATACCGCTCAAACAGGGATTTCAGGTGCGCGGCGATCCGATGACCGTCCGGATGACCCATGCCCGTGAGCGGCGGAAAGATGTACCGGGAGGCCAGATCCCGCGTCGTGTTCAGATATATCTTCCGCTGGTATCCGGGATCCAGATACTCCAGATCGTCCATGGCCCACGCCATTCCCGGCATCTGCCAGTCAATCCGGCACAAAGCCAGTTTGCGCAGCCGGGCTTCTTCCTTCCGAATCTCATGGACCATATCCTGGAAATCCCGACGGGATATCTGATCCGAAACCGAGCGATACAATCCCCCTGTCCCGGCAGTCCGACGGGGCCCATGATCCAGGTTTCGAATCTGGCGATTCAGATCGATCAGGTCCAATGGTTTGACCGGCTTGGGACCGGCCTTTTCGGACGACGGTTTCCCGGAACGGATCCGTGACCGCCACCGCATGACACTGGAATACGAAACGCCCACTGCCTGACACTGATCCCGGTAGGAAATGGCCTTGTCAGCTTTCAGGTGCTCCATCCGGGTCACGATCCGTTCCCGTGAGCCGTTTTTTTTCCCGGAGTACCCGGCTCACCCGCTTCATCAATGCCAGATCGTCCTCCGAGAGGAAATAGTCCCGGATCTCCGCACGCTGCTCGGCCAGGAGAAGCTGACGCTCCGCCTCCGCCAGACTCTGTGCCATGGCCTCCTTCTCGGAATCCACAGGAACCGCAGGTCGGCCGGGTGACCGGTCCGACATGGCACCCAGCAGTGCTTCCAGCCCCCGCTTCTCCCACTTGTAATACGATTTGCGAGAAATCCCGAGTTCGTTTGCCGCTTCCGTTGCCGTCATCTGCCCGCTCTGTACCTTGATAATGATCGCCGCTCGTCGCCGGGCCTGCCTGTCCGATCCCGCCAATCCTGCCTCCTTTCTTTATTCCGTCTTGACCGGGGTCACCGCCTGTATCGTCTCCAGACGCTTCGCCAGCTTCGTTGCCCTGCTCTTCTGCCGCACCACCTGCTCGAGCATCTTCTCCAGTTTCGGACCCAGCCACGACGCTTTTTCCCCAACCGCGTTCTTCCGCGGTTCCAGAATCTCCATCATCCCCACAATCGCCCGCTTCTGCCACTGGTCCAGTACCACCCAGTTGATCCCTAGCTCCCGGCAGATCTCCTGCGGCTTCCTCCGCTCCGACCATACCGACAAGACCGCCTGACATTTCTCCCGGGCTGTAAACACCCTCCGATTGACCTTCGTTCTCTCCCGGACCGTCTTCTCCGCCATTGTCAGCCTCCTTTATATCATACACCATTTCGCGGCCGCTCCCCTCTGCCCCGTCTACCAGCATCCGGACCTTCCCCTTCTCCGCACGGATCACCACCGACTGATCGCCCATCCGACCCACCATGTAAAACGGCTGCCGCGGACGGCCCCGTAACGCCATCTCCAACGCATTCTCCGCAATACCCCGCTCCATCACCTTCCGCAGTTCCGTCTGGATCTCATAGAACCGGTCCGCCGGACACAGCCCGCCGATCCCCTGGTGCGGCCGCCGGTGGTTGTAATACTTCACCCAAATCGCAATCCGTGACTCCGCCTCCTCGAAACTGTCAAACTGTACCCGGCAGAGCATCTCCACATAGATCGACTTCCAGAACCGCTCGATCTTCCCCAGGGTCATCGGATGATGCGGGCGGGACCGAATGTGGGATACCCGGTCCTTCTTCAGCTCGCTCTCGAATCGCGTCGTACCCCTCCAGTTCACATACTGACGCCCGTTGTCCGTCAGCATCTCCTTGGGCACCCCATACTCCCCAATTCCACGCCGATACACCTCCAGCACGTTCTCCGCCGTCTGGCTCCGATACAGACCCAGTCCCGTGATGTACCGCGAGTAATCGTCGATAAACCCGATCGGATACGCCGCATGCCCGCCCAGCCGAAACGTGAATATGTCACTCTGCCACATCTGGTTCGGTCGCGACCGCTCGAAAAACCGGGGCGTCTTGACGCTCCGTTCCGGTTTCTTCTTCGGCGGCTCCACGAGACCCTTGTCGTGCAGGGATTTCCGTACAGTCTCGGTACTGGCCCTCAGAAAGAATAGTCGTCTCAGAATCTGGGAGATCCGGCGGCTGCCGTACCCCGGAAATGCCTACTTGACCACCACCGCCTTGTCCTTTACCTGGACAGGCACCTGCGGCCGGCCCCGGTTCCGATACCGGGGAAGAAGACCGGCTTCCCCCTCGGTACGATACCTCCTCACCCACTCCTTCACGCTTTCCGGGGATATCCCAAGCTCCTCCCCGATCAGAGACGCCCGATGCCCCTCCTCTAGATACAGTTTCACCGCCTTGAGTCTGATTTCCGCCGGGTGACATCCCGGGTGGCGCAACGTCGCCCCCCTCGGGGCGCGACCAGCCTTCGGCTGACTACTCCGCTTCTGCTTCTTTCCCATACGTAACACTCCCTTCCTTCTTCGTGGCTAACCCACGCTCGGAAGTGTTACCCCTTTCTCTCATTTCCATGGTCTCATGATCTGGTTGGTGGCACACCATGTGTTCCGGCACACCCATGCCTACAACGTCTTAAAACGATGCAGTGTGGCGTATGTCCAGAAGAGACTTGGACATAAACGGTCTGACCTGGTAGTGCGATACGCACAGATTCCGGAAGAAGATGAAAGAGAGATCTTGGAGCGGATCGAGAGCGGCAAGTAGTTCCGTTTGGAATCGGTTTCGCCAGGTCACCTTCCTCCGCGCATCAGTTGGTTATCCTTCGAACAACCGATACCAGTTGCTCGCAAAGAGCTTGTTGTTTTCCGGTTGACCAGCATATTGTGTATACGGAATCCACGAGTCATGACGCATCCCTTCGAGATCTATAGATGCTGGTGCGAAGGTTTCTGAAGGGATTAAAGAAATCACGGTTGTTGTGGTCTCTTCGTCGGGTAATGATGACCGAATAGATTGCGTTTAATGTTGAATTCCAAGTTTCGATTTTCAGGCATATGACACAAGCTTCCTGGCTCTCGATATCTCAAGATTCCTTATATGGCGGCACCTTCCGATAGCTTTCAATGAGCATGCGAAGATAGTCACGTATGTCTTTTACTGAATTCGGTGTCGAATCGTTTTTGGAGGATATCCCGATAAATTCTTCCGTCCCATCCTTGTACAAAATGAGATACTTATGGATGATGCGAGCCTTCAGGTAAACGATTCTGTCAATGCGGTCTTCCTTTCCTTTGATTCTTTTGAATACTTCCACCATCCGATCGGCACAATCCGGGCAATACCATTCCCCGATGCCATCGAATTTACCATCTGATATCTTAAGCTTTTTTATAAAGCAACCTCGGCTTTCCACCATCACCGCGGCAATGTATCGTCCATTGGGATAAATGTATGGAGCGATTTTCACAGGATCTTCGCTGAAAGCCAGCTTATCCTCATCAATGATATACTCTGGGATTACTGGGCCTATCGTAAAACAACAGTCCGGACAGCACCATTCGGGTACAAGTTTCCAGAAGAGTTCACTCTTAAATCGTTCTGTTACTGCGTCATGGACCTCTTGTAGTTGTTTTTCGTTAAAAGTCTCTATGGCACCAACAGTCACGGAGAGCAGCAGGTGAATTGTCATCGCGAGAACTAATGATGCTTTAGATGATATTCTCATAACAATCTCCTATTTCTCGTTATAGATCTGATATATATATCCAACTAATCCCATTGGAAACCCATAACCCTGTGCCAAAGTTGCATAGTCCTCTATTTCAATGTCTGCGTTTTGATTTTTCGGATCCAGAAACATGATCATCGGATTTCTGCAATTACTGACATCCAGGTTATAGAACCTGACCCTGCGCCGAACATCACGACCGCCTTCTGTCTGAACTACCGAGAAATCCTCGGTAGTTGACTGTTCCTCCAGTTCACCTTCTCTACATGCATTGCGAATATGCAGGCCGATAGTGTCGGAATCCTTCTCGAACAGCAGCGCCATCTTTTTCTGATTCAGCCAGATTGTTTCCCGTTGCAGGCGCACATCGAGACTGATGGAGCTGTCCAGCGCCTGATACAGGACGATCTCCCCTCCTCTTGGGGAAGGAACTTCGCCACCTGGAGTGTGGCTGACTGGATCGGGTCGGTTATTCTTCCGGGTCATGGTCGTCTTCGGTACCATCCTCTGCATCATCGATAGAATTGGACAGCGGTTCCGTATCATCAAGCAGCTCCGCTTCATAAGGTTCATCCGGAAGGGTTGCTGCCGCTTCGTACACATCGAGATTGCCGGTTACCACATCTGCGATCAGCCGGGTGCGGTATTCACTGAGAATCATTGTTTTTCGCTCAGCGAGATCGACAGTCCTTGCTGGATTCACGCCACCATGGTCCGCCTGGCTGTTCTGATTCATGCCGCTCATCATCGACAATCCTATCATACCCAGCAGATTCACGCGATTCAGAATGTGCCTGCTCGAACTCGAATCGACCATGGAGGCCAACGGTGACAGTCTGAAGAACCGCTTCATGGCACGATCCTCCCCGCCAGTCCGGTCAGCGAATGAATCAGAAGCATCACCAAACTCGCCGGGGTGTCTGCTCCGGTTTCTTCAGGCTTGGTGTCCGATACCGTGATGTCCGCGTTCCGGTGTTCCAATCGACCCGCTCCGTGACCTTTCCCGGACCGATCTCGATAGCAGCACAACCATCGGTCAACTGCATTCTTCGAGTTTTCCGAGTTTGCCTGCCTGGGGATGGTTCACCACCCTGGGCGATGTCTCATTCGGCCGGAACATCGATTCGGATTCGCCTCACCATCCGATCAAATGGAACAGGCGGGAGTCGCCCGAACCCGGGTGTCCCGCCTGCTTGAACTCAAGACCGGTCTACCTGCCAGGATGCTGCCTCCACTGTCTTCGAACCGATCCGCAGAGCAGCAAAATGCCCAGGATCACCGCCGAAATTGTCGTGCCACCAGCAGACATCGCGGGAACCGCTACGGGCGTTTCCGTGGAAGGAGACGGGCTGCCGGTCGCGGTCGCCGTTGGCGGCACGGCGGTCGGCGTCCGTGTCGATGGAACCGCCGTGGAGGTCGGCGTGACCGTGGGCGTCCGCGTGGGCGTGAACGACGGCGGCGGAGACGTCGGCGTCGATGTGCGCGTCGCCGTCGCACTCGGGGTGGCCGTCGGAAGCGCTGGCGTCGAAGTCCGGGTCGGTGTCGCAGAAGGTGTCGGGGTGCGGGTGGGCGACGGTGTCGGTGTCCAGGTCGGAGTCGCCGTCGCGCACGCACTCTGCGTGATCCCGTGCTCGCAGTATACCTGGCACATCTCACTCTGGTTTCCATACCCCTGGGCGAACCAGCCGTCCCAGAACTCGAGGATCGAAAGCGGCGTCGTCAGTTCGTTGGCGTCCCACATGTTGCCGGAGCCGTTGCTGAAACCGTCGCCGCACGCGTTGCCGTTCTGGTTGTCGTTGATCCCGTCGCTGATGTCCCACAGCAGTCCACCCACCGCCCCCTCATTCGTGGCGCCGCTGTCGTTGGGCTGGCAGGCGAAGTTTCCATTGACGGTCACGGTGCAGGTCTCGAAATTATACGTGTTCGTATCGGTGTTCGACGCACCCTCGTGAGCGTCCGTGTAGAACGGCTGGCCCATGCAGGAGCATGCGAAGAAATGCGCCCAGCCCTCGTTCCATGCGAGCCCCTCCGTGTAATTGTTACAGATGGAATGCGCGCCGCCTGCCGCCGCCAGGAACTCGAAATCGTGCGCGATGAAATGGCCGTATTCGTGCATGATAATGCCTCTGTCCCAGTGATCCTCACTGGCATTCCCCAGAATGTCGATCGTTCCGCCGGGATGGTAATGCGTGCCGTTGGTGTTGCCGGGGATCCAGAACAACTGGACGAAATTCGGCCAGCGGTTGACTGGCCGCGCCATCAACCATTGATACGCGCTGACGATGCTGTCATGAATGCTCCAGGCTCCATCCTGGGCGGAGGGCGCCTGCATGGTGCCGAAGCTGACGGTGCCGGAGGCTTCCTGGACGACCGATGTCGAAAACGTATACTCGTTGCCGCCCAGGTCGATCACCTCCGCCGTATAGGTCATGGACAGACCGGGCAGGTACGAAATCGCACTCACCTTGACGTAGACGTCGGCATAGCAGCCTTCCTCATCGTAACTGGTCACCGGGCCAAGTTCGAAATTGCCGTTCTCGTCCGTCCAACCGCCCAGAAGGATCTCGTCGCCGGAGGAGGTGTCCTTGTCCCACAGTTCGCAGACGGCCCACCGGACCGGCTGGCCGTTGGCGACCACGCTGCCGGTCACCGTGATGTACGGCGTGTAGACCGAGTATGCCACGGTGTAGCTCAGCGCGGCATCGTTGTTGTATTCGCCGACACGCAGATAGTAGTAACCGTCCGCCGGCGCGCACACGTCCAGCTCGGAGGCGACCCCGCACGAATCGTCGTCGTAGCCCACCTGCGAACAGGAACTGTTCCAGAGCGTCAGGGTCGAATCTCCGGACGCGCTCCCGCCGTTCTCGCAGCACGTAAACCGGTAGTTGCCGCCTCCCCACAACCAGAATTCGTAGATGCGACATTCGCCGGCTGCGAATGCATCGGTGATTGTCTGCCACGATCCGTTCGGGCCGAACGTGCCGACGTCGAACTGCGGGCAGCTGTAGCAGTGCTGCGAGGATGCGTTTTTCCGAATCGTGATGTCGTCGATGTAAGCACCTTCGCCTCCAACCGATCCATCGCTGGAGAACCGGAAGGCGATCCAGGCCGAGCTGTCTCCGCAAAGGCTGCCGGTGTTCGGCACGGCACCGAGGTCGAATGAGACGAACTGCCAGCCGCTCGAGTTACCGGAAACCTGATACCCGTTGAACGTGCTGCCGTCCGGCGAGGCCAGCCACTGGAAGGAGTCGCAGCAGGATTCGCTGTCGTTCCAGTAGTAGAATTCGACGGTTGCCGCAGTCGCGTTGCCGAGATCGAACGGGCCATAGATCATCCAGGAGTTCATGTCGTTGCAATAGAGCTCGCAGTCCGTCGGCATGGCGCCGGAGCCGTCGTCAGCCATCCACCCCGACCAAATCCCCGTGCGCGCCTTGCAGCTCACATCGCCCCAGTAACACTGGGAACCTCCGGTGTAGAAATACCAGTCGTTCGGCCAAGCCCCTTCGAATCCCTCCGTCTTGACGGTCTGCCACTCACGACTGCCCTTCGAATCGTCTTCGTCAGCCGGCGGCGCTTCGTCGGCCGGAAGCACAACTCCCGCTTGAGGAGCCGGACTGCCGGGCAGAGACTGTGGCCGGGGCTGGGGGGCAGGTCTGCCGGGCAAGTCGATGCGAACGGGAGCATACGGCTGGACGGCCTGCCCGTTCACGATCGATTCGAGATGCCGTTGGTCCGGCGGATAATAGTCGATCCTGCCCGAATCACGGGAGCTGATGATGTAAATGGACTGGGTGGTGAGGAGTTCTTCCGTCCAGTATCCCGGAGGGTCGATCGCACGTCCGGAAACGGTGATCTCGAAATCGCCATCCTTGAGAACGTGGATGCCGAAGTCGAAGGACCGCTTCTGCATTTTCGGAAGGCTGCACGTCAGCACGCCCGCGTTGCCGACCAACTGGATCCCGATCGGGCACCGGATCCGGATCTCGACGTCGGGGAGATCGAATCCTGCCCATACTTCGGCGTGAATCGTCCCCCGTTCACCCACGCGGAGGTCGCCGGAAGCACTCAGCCGGATGTTGACCGGCGACCCGACGGTCGCGTGGACGGTCACGGCCGATACGAGAAAGGCGATGGACGCCGCGATCAGAGAAACAGAGAAACGAGACGCATTCTGCATGGCAGACCTCCTGGCTGGATTGTCCATGTGTTCCGGACGATGCACCGTTGCAGTCCGGATGGAGACTCGATCGAACCTGCCGGAGCGCCGGGTTCCGCTCCAGTGACTGAACGGTTTTCCGGGCTGGCTGGGTTCTCCAGCCAGCCTGCTGCCGAATCCGGGCATGTCCGAGTGTGAGCCTTCGCGAGCATCATGCCACTAATATAATGTCCCGTCCGGAAGCCAGGGGGACCGGCGAAGTCGGAATCGCCTCATTTTCCGATCTTGATCAAAAAGCCGGTATCATGTATACTCCGAACATTCGCGTGTGCCCGCGGGGAAAAGGCAGGAAGAACTTTGGCAGGAATGGTCTCAGACGTGGCCCTGACCGATCTGCCGGATGCCGATCTTGACCGGATGGTCCAGGCCGCACTGGCTGATTTCGGGGACACCTCCGCCCTGGCTCGTTCGGCACTGGCGACGATCCACGAGATCCGCGGTCTGGCGGTGCTGAACCCGCGCGATCCCGGTGCCGCGGAACTGGCGGGAATCGTGCGGATCGTTCTGGAGAGCTGCATTCGCAGGCTGGCTCCCGGGCCGATGATCAGGCACGACCGGAACGCTCCAGAGACGGACTGGCCAGTCGACCCGGCCTGGAGGTCCGCGCATCTGCTCATGCGCCGCTTCCTCCATTCGCTCGCGAAACCGGACACGTTCCAGTCCCGGCCTTCCGTGGATCAACTGTGTATCGAACTGGGCATCGCGAACCGCCGTACGTATACCCGCGAGTTGACCCGGGCTGTCCATGAGGCCGGGCGGATCCTGAAGCAGGAACTTTCAGCTGCCCGGTCGCGTCACATGCTCCAGTCGCTCCTGGTCGAATCGATCATCGACAGCGTCCAGAATCGGCCGGATCAGAGACGCATGCTCGAGATCGCCGGCATCTTCCGGACCGCCTTCCCCTCCCGCCTGCTGCTCGAAACGGCTGCCGGCGAAGCCGTCGCGAACGCCCGGTCGGTCCTTCGGGATCTCCTGGGCAGCGGCATCGTCCAGCAGTGCGCCGATCCGGAACTGATCGAGGTTCCGGAGAAGCTGCGGCGGGCGGTATGCGAACGTGCCACCCCGGTGTCCCGGGCGCGCTGGCATCGGGCGGCGGTCCGCCATTACCACGCGGCAGACAATCCTGTGGAGGAGGCGTGGCACCTGTACCATGCCGGGGATTCGGCTGGAGCTGCCGGGATTGTATGCGCCGACGTGCTCTCGTTGCTCAACCGGGAGGCAAACAACCCTCTCCTGACCGAGTTGCTCGAGTGTTTCAAGCCGGGGCAACTGCCCGAGACACTGGCGATTGATGTCCAGGAGACGCTGGCCTACCAACTCTACCTGCAGGGCAATCATGCGAAGGCTCTGACGGTATTCCGGCGGGTGCTCCGGTCGATCTCCCGGCCCGACCGGAAAGCGGAAACGCTGGTCTGGGTGGGCAACCTCTACCGGTTCATCGACCTGAGCATGGCGATGCAGTGTCTGAAGGAATCGCTCGACCTGATGCCTCCGGGCAACCCGAAACGGCTCCAGGTTCTCCTTTCCAAGGCGCTGTTTCTCTTTGATCGGGATCCCGTCTCCACGGACGAAATCCGGAGTCTGCTCCAGACGGTGCTTGACCAGGCGCCCGAAACGGAGCCCGTGATCCGGGCCCAGGCTCTGTCATGCGAGGCGATCACGTTCCGGATCGACGGCCGTTACGAGACCGCTCTGAACCGTGCCCAGGAAGCCCTGCTGCTCTGGGAACAGATCGATGATCCCTACCACATCGCCGACAGTTACAACGACATCGCCATCATCTACTCCAACCTCAGGCAGTTCAGGATGGCGGAGCAGTATGCGGCAAAGGCGTGCGACCAGTTCCGGGAATTCCGGATGCTGCACGGCGTCGTCATTGCGCTCGGAGTCCTGGCCACGGCGGCCATGGAACGCGGCGACCAGGCCCGCGCCGTATCGCTCATGGAGGAACGCCTGACTCTGAGCCGCGAGCTCGACTGGGCAAAGGAGGAACTGGCCAGCCTGTTCCGGCTCGTCCAGTTCTACGCGCGGACGGGCGAGATCGAACGCCTCAAGGTGGTCTGGCTCCGTGCCTGCTCGCTCGGCCGGCAGCTCGACAAACAGCGGACGATCGACGAACTGATGCGGATCCGGAAAACCACTCCGGCACTTCGCTCCATCCGCCTGGACGGGGATCTCGACAAACATGCGAAGGCCGCGCTGGAAATCGTGTTGGAGGAACATCTCCTCACCCGTCGGCAGCTCGAGTCACACCTGGGCGTCAGCGAAGCCACCGCGAGGCGGATACTGGCCAAGCTGACCGACATGAAGGTCCTGGAGCGGATCTCGGCCGGTCGCTCGGTGCACTACGCACTGGCGGGCTCCAACGAATCGCCGGACCCCGGCAACCCCATTCCGGGACTCAACCGGCGGACACAGGACGTGGCGTCGCGGATCCTGGATCTGGCGAGGGCCGGCCGCGTCATCACGACCCATATCGCCGTGGAGGAGTCGGGCGTTCCGCGCGCCACGATGCAGCGGCTCCTGGCGCGCTTGACGGCAGACGGATGGCTCAAACGGATCGGCCGCGGCAGGGCCGCCAGATACACGATTTCGAAAGAAGGGGCGAAGCTGCAGGCTCAAACACCTCAGCCGTCTTCGACGAACGGGTCATCTACAGTTACTCCGCCGGTCCAAATCCCCATTGCACCTCAGCAGATGTCCCGATGATCGCGGTCATCTCGGAATTCAACAATGCTCCGTAGAACCAAATGTCCGTAACCGTATCACTCGCTGTTTCCGGCCAGATGCACGCCGGAACAACTTGGTATCGTGTCTCACCGGCCGGCACATCCACGATTCGAAAATCCGGTTCCGAGTGCGACCAACTCGGCCAGAACCAGTATTCATCCAGGAACTGGAGTATGAAGAACAATGGCAGATCCGTCATGGGCTCCAGCGTATTGACTGTGACGCCCAATACCTCGAATCGATCGCCAGGACTCACCCAGATCGGCATGTCGATACGGACTCCAAGTGATAATGCGGGGGTCACTGTCGGGGTTGGAGTCGAGGGAACCGGCGTCGGTGTCTGCGTCGGCGCTGAGAAGTGGAGGGGATAATGGAAACCCATGTCGGATAATCCATCATCTGCCATGCCGTCGGTTCGGGTTGTGAGTTGATTCAGGCAAAAGCTGAAATCTCCATCCGAGTAACAAGTCTCAGAGGCAACCCCAAATCCGGTATTGATGCAAGGACTCGTCACGGGCTGCCCGGAGGATGTCTGACCGAGATAGTAATGACCGTTGATGCCGCTCTGGAACAGGGGATCCGCGTCGATGTTTCCAATGCCTTCATATCCATGTTCCACATCCGAAAACGATACATCGACAACCGACTTCGACCAGATCGCGATCGAATCAGGCGCGTTGTTCCAAAGAATGCAATTCCGGACTATCAGATCGACCAGATTGTCTACATATATCGCTCCTCCTGCATGATCGCTGGAATTACCAGCGAAACTGCAGTTTGCGATTTCTATCACTCCACTGTAGAAAAAAGCTCCTGCTCCATTGTTGGCTGCTTCGTTATTTGCAAACAAACAGTTGCCGATTGACATATTACTATAAAGGGCGCATATCCCTCCTCCGACTCCCTCGTAGCCGCCATTGCGACAAAGATTGCCTTCGAATATGCTATTCAAAATTGTGGCGGATGATTCTTTGCTGTAGATCGCTCCTCCAAAATTCTCTGTCCAGTTGTTCTGAAAGATGCAGTTCCGGATAACTGCATTCGAAGTGGATTCCAGAGAGATAGCCCCGCCGAAACAGGTTCGACCCCAGACAAAATTACTGAAAAATCCGCAATCATCGATGAGTGGCGAGCCCCCCCGACAACTGATCGCCCCTCCCCAGGGATTGTCCCCCCAACCTTCATTCTCCAAAAATATGCAATCCACGATGGTGGGTGAACTGCCGGAACATAGAATTGCTCCACCATCGTCGCTGCAACCACCTCGCAACATAATCCCTCTGATCTCGGTGTCTCGCGATTCTCCATTGCTGAGTATAAATGCACGACGCGGAACTGCATGCATTCCATCGATGTCAATGCTGCAGAGATTGGGTCCATTTTCGGATTGGATCACGATTGATTTACCGTTGATCGCGATATCACGATTCCCTTCACCCGAGTAGACGCCGTCCGCGAGCAGAATCGTGTCGCCGTTCACCGCAATCGTTACGGCTGCCCGGATCGTGGGCTGATCCCCGGGAACCCGAATCGTCGTGGCATACAATCGGTTCGGAAGAGTCATCGCACTGAGCAAGACAAAGCCGATCGAGACCGTTCTGAAAATTTTCATGGGATCCCCCCTTCATCCGTTCGCTCTGTTATCCGGCAGACTCCGTATCGAACGCGTCAAACTTTACCAACCCTTTTCTGGCTGTTCTGGTTCACTCCGCTCATCATCGACAAGTCTATCACGCCAGACAGAACCGGTCGATCCGAAACACAAGGTGCTTTCAAGAGGACCGTGCTCCAAGGATCGTCGTGATCCGCCCTGTGTTTCCCCATGGACTGGCGATCCGCTCACTCGGTCTCGATGGCGTTTCTTTTCCGAGGAACGAACGTTGAGGGGGATGGGGTAACCGATTGTTATGGAGGCGTCGGCGTTCGGTGTATATGCTTCATAACTTCCGGAATGGAGTGAGCTTTATTGTCTGCTTCCAGTCTTCGATTCCTTTCCCGGATATCTTCACGAACAACACTTTTCAAACCGAGTTTTTCCCGTAACCTCGTCTTCTCGAATGTCGGACCATTCATTCTTCGACTCGATTTGCACATTCAGACACCGCGCGGAAATGATTCTGATGTTGTATCGATCCAAGTCTGCCCTTATCGCAACGGCATCATCCCCGAAACAGTGTCCCGGAGCGGCAATCAGTGTGCTCATATCAGAGCTGTTCACTGTCTTTTCATTGAACACGATTCGCAGTATCTCCTGCATCTCTTTTTGTGCTGTTCCATACTCTTTTAATTGATTGAACCGGATCGATTTCTCTCACCAGAACGACCCGAGATCCGGGGAGCAGACCATTCAATACTCCTGACTTGATTCTGCCACCCTCTGTCAGAACGGATGGATGCGTTTGAAGATTATTGTCTGAAGCGGTCGGTCCGCTTGAGATCTGTTGGCAAACCCGGAGAAAAAACAAACGAGGATTCTTCCCAATGGGCTCAACCGGAGTTCATCATTGCTGACCGGATGTCTCAGATTCGTTGTTTGGAGTCAAGTTTGTCTCTTCCGCGTTTCGTTCTCCTCCAAGAACCTTGAAAAGTGTGACCCGGTTGCTCTGTTCAGCCAGGCGAAGGCCGACCAGACGCTGGCGTGCCGCATAAAGCGACCGTTCGACGACGAGAACCTGGAGATAGCTGTCGATGCCGCCTTCGTAGCGTGCCGTGGCCAGGTGATAGGATTTATCCAGCGTTGAAACAAGGCTTTCCACCGCATCCCGTTCGTTTGAGAGAGTTGAATATTCGATCAAAGCATTACTCACTTCAGTAAACGCTTTCTGGATCGCTCCCTCATATTCCGCAACCGCCATTTCCCGGGAGAGGCGTGAAGCATCGAGATTGGAGCGGAGTGCGCCGCCGGCGAAGATGGGTGTGATGATCTCCGGCGCAACCGTAAATGTTTTCGTTCCCGATTTGAACAGGGATGAGATCTCCGGGCTGAGAGTTCCGACAGCGGCAGTAAGCGATACCCGGGGGAAAAACGCAGCCCTGGCAACTCCGATGTTTGCATTCGCCGCGATGAGCATGTGTTCGGCAGCCATGATATCCGGGCGGTTCAGGAGCACGTCCGAAGACAATCCGGGATTCAGCTCCCTGATCGGTTGTATCCCCTTCAATCCTTCAGGCAGGGAACCGGACTCGATCGGTTCACCGGCGAGCAGAGATAACCGGTTTTCATCGATCCGCAGGTTTCCTTCGATGCGAGCGACATCCGCGCGAGAAGATTCAACCTGACTCAGCGCCTGATTGACTTCGAGATCCGTTGCTACGCCGAGGTCGCTGCTTTTGAGGATGAGGTCGTAGAATGACTGGTTGGCTGTGAGCGTCGATTGCGCAAGAGCGAGAAGCTCCCGATCCGCTGCAAGCATGAGATAACTGGATGCTACGGCTGAGATGAGGGAGAGTTCCGCAGCCGTACGCGTGCTGTCTGTAGCTAGATACTGATGCAGAGCGATGTCGGTCAGAGAACGGATACGACCGAACAGATCGATTTCCCAATCCAGGATTCCGAGATTGACCGAGTATTCACTGGCAGTCACAGCTTTACCTGAGTCGGACATTTTCTCGGGTATCCGGTACCTGTTGCCCGTTGCCAGGACGCCGACAGCAGGTGACAGGTCGGATCGCTGGATGCGATACATCGCTGCTGCTCGCTCAACATTCAAAGCTGCAGCACGCAGATCACGATTCCCTGAAAGTGCTTCTTCGATTACGAACTGCATTCCGGGATCCGTGAAAATGTTTCGCCATTCGGTCAGACATGGAAACACTCCGGCGACTTGCGTGTCATTCGGTACCGTCGCCGCCCAGTTCTGAGGTACAGGCATGGCCGGGCGCGTATATCGGGGCGCCAGCGTGCAGCCGCTCAGCAGGACCAGTACCAGGAAGACGGAATGGGATTTCATGGCATCACCTCTTCTTTCGTGGACGCGGAGGCTGGCAGCTTCCCGGCATGCGAATTCCCATCATTGTTGAGGCGTTTTCCGGTAAATAATCTGACAATGAGCACGTAGAACAACGGGATGAACAGCACCGCGAAAAACGTGGCTGAAATCATACCGCCGAGAACACCGATACCGATCGCGCGTTGAGCGCCTCCGCCTGCACCTTGCGCCATGGCCAACGGCAGAACGCCGACCCCGAACGCGAATGACGTCATTACAATCGGCCGCAACCGCACTCTGGATGCCTGGATGGTTGCTTCATAGAGCGGCATGCCCCATTCCATGTTCTTTTTGGCAAACTGCACGATCAGAATCGCGTTCTTTGTGGTGAGACCGAGAACCGTGAGTAGTGCGATCTGGAAGTAAACATCGTTGTCCATGCTGAAACCTGACGATCCGATCACGGACCCGATGACTCCGAGAGGTAACGCGAGTACAATGGATATCGGCACTGTCCAACTTTCATATAAAGCTGCGAGAACAAGGAAGATGACAAGAACGGAGAAGGTGTAGAGAAGCCCGGTCTGAGATTCGGTCATGCGTTGCTGATAGGACAATCCGGTCCACTCATATCCGACTCCCGGAGGCAGCTTCCGGACGAGTTCTTCCATGGCGAGCATGGCTTCTCCGGTGCTATGCCCCGGCGCTGGTTCACCCTGGATATTCATGGCTTCGAAATTGTTATATCGTTCGAGACGCGGGGAACCATACGTCCATCGTCCGCTGGCGATAGCCGAGATCGGGACCTGCCGTCCGGAAGCGCTGTGCACGAACATTTTATCGATACCTGCAGGGGACATTCTAAATGGAGCATCAGCCTGAGCATAGACTCCTTTGACCTTGCCTCCCTGCACAAAATTTCCGATATAAGCGCTTCCGAACGCGGCGGCGAGATAACTCTGAACCATCGTAACCGGCACTCCGAGCGCTCCGGCTTTCTCCCAGTCGATGTCAACTTTGTATTGAGAGACATCGGGCATGCCGTTCGGCCGGACTCGAGCCAGACGCGGGTCCTGTGCAGCAAGACCCAGCAGCATGTCTCGCACTTCGCTTAATTTTTCGTGTCCAATACCGCTTCGATCCTGAAGCATGAGATCAAATCCGGTTGCGTTCCCCAGTTCGGTAACCGGGGGAGGCGGGAAGGCATAACAGACCGCCTCAGGGTTTCCCCAGAACCTTTTCATGGCCATTCCTGAGACATCGTTAGCCGAGAGTCCCGGTTTCCGGCGCTCTTTCCAGTCTTTCAGCATGACGAAAATCATTCCCTGATTCTGCGCTCGCCCGGCAAAACCGATTCCAGCTCCTGCCATAATGGATTTTACAGCTTCTTTCTGCTCCGTCAGAAAATGATGCTGGACTTTATCCAGAAACAAATTAGTCTGCTCAATGGTTGATCCCACCGGTAGTTGCACCATCGCCATCAGAATCCCCTGATCTTCGTCCGGCAGGTAACCTGTCGGCATACGCTGGTACATCCATCCCATGGCCGCAAGGATTGCGAGGAACAGGACAACGAAACGTATTTTACGGCGCAATACATGCTTCACACCCCTGACATAGAAATTGCGAATCCGGTTGAAGAGGCGGTCAAATCCGAGGAAAAACGGTCGGATGAGTTTGAATCCGGTTTCGGCAGTTTCATGGCCTTTTTCAACAGGCTTGAGCAGTGATGCACAGAGGACCGGTGACAGCACGAGCGCGACGACAACCGATAAAAGCATCGATACGATCAGCGTGACTGAAAATTGCCGGTAGATGACGCCTGTCGAACCGGGAAAGAACATCATGGGGCCAAACACTGCAGCGAGTACCAGGCCGATACCGATGAGTGCGCTGGTGATCTCATCCATCGACTGGCGGGTCGCTTCTTTCGGCTTGACACCTCTTTCACTCATGATCCGCTCCACGTTTTCGACGACGACGATGGCATCATCAACCAGAAGCCCGATGGCCAGCACCATGGCGAACATGGTCAGCATGTTGATCGAGTATCCGAGGAGACTCAGAACCCCAAACGTTCCCAGGATCACGACAGGAACGGCGATGGTTGGGATAAGCGTTGCCCGGAAGTTGCCAAGAAAGAGGAACATGACCAGGAATACGAGAATGATGGCTTCGATCAGCGTCTTGAATACTTCACCAATGGCGACTTTCACGAACGGGGTTGTGTCGTACGGATAGACGACCTTCATTCCGGTCGGGAAATACTTTGACAGTTCGGTCATCTTTGCCTTGACGCCATCGGCAGCGTCCAGCGCATTCGCACCGGCAGCCTGACGTATGGCCGCCATGCTCGCAGGTTTGCCGTTGAAACGGATGTTGATGTCCGGTATCTCAGTCCCGAGTTCAACCCGTGCCACATCACTGACACGAACGATGGATCCGTCGGGATTGGTGCGCAACGGTACCGCAGCGAATTCTTCCGGTGTTTTTAACAGGGTTTGCACGAGGATGGACGCATTCAGGCGTTGACCGGGAACCGCGGGAGCCCCGCCAAGCTGGCCTGCAGATACTTCAACATTGTACATTCGAACCGCAGCAACGACATCGTTTGCCGTCATGCCGTATTTCGTCAGTTTGTCAAGATCCAGCCAGATCCGCATCGAATAACCGGTGCCGAACGACTCCACTTCACCAACTCCGGGCACGCGGGCAATGACCGATTCCACTTGCGAGGTCATGTAATCGGACAAGTCAGAATTAGTCATGCTCCCGTCTTCGCTGATCAGGCCCACGATGAGAAGATAATTCCGCGTTGTTTTACTCACCTGAACGCCACGCGATTGCACGACTTCCGGCAGCGACGGGAGAGCGAGTTGAAGCTTATTCTGTACTTTTGCCCAGGCAAGATCGGGGTCCGTTCCCGGAGCAAAGGTGAGAGTAATCATCGCCATGCCGGATGAATCGGAGGTCGAATACATGTATAACATCGAATCCAGACCGGTCATTTTAGTTTCAATCATCTGGACGACGGAATCCTGAACGGTTTCAGCGGAAGCTCCCGGATACATCGCCCGAATTGAAATAGACGGCGGAGCTATCGGCGGATACTGTGAAATAGGGAGGTTGACGATGGCAAGACCGCCCGCGAGCATCATGGAGATCGCAATGACCCAGGCGAAAACCGGCCTGTCCAGGAAAAACTTTGCCATGGCCGAGTCCTACCTTCCCACGGATCCGGGTTGAGACTCAGGTATGACCTGGAACTCAGTGGATCTGACGGGAACTCCGGGTCGCACCAGATGCAACCCTTCCACAATCACACGGTCACCCGGGGCCAGCCCGCTCGTCACGATCCATCGGTTCTCAACGGTCCGACCGGTCTCAAGAAGACGTTCTTCCACCTTGTTCTCGGCGTTGACAATCCATGCCAGAGCCTGTCCTTGTGTGTTTCGTGTGACTCCCTGTTGAGGAACCAGTATCGCGGTATCATCGACTCCCTCGGTCACAATCGCCCGGACAAACATGCCCGGCAGCAGAAGCTGGTCGGCGTTGGGAAAGACCATCCGAATCGCAACCGATCCGGTGGATGGATCAACCGTGACATCTCGAAACTGGAACGTACCATCCAAAGGATAGGGAGTTCCGTCCTCCAAAATCAGCTTCACATTCTGCTTTTTACTTTCATCAACCCTGACCGTCCCGGTTTCGAATAACTTCCTCAACCTGAGCAGATCGGCGGAGGATTGCGTCACGTCAACATATATCGGATCGAGTTGCTGGATGACTGCCAGAGGAACAGGCTGATAGGCGGTGACCATTGCGCCTATTGTCACGTTCGAACGTCCGATCCGTCCGGAGATGGGTGCCCGGATCGGCGTATACGATAGATTTATTCTCGCACTCTCCAGAGCGGCTTTCGCAGCAGCGACTGCAGCTTCACCTTTGAGCAGAGCTGCTTCTGCATCTTCCGCATCCTGCTGACCGGCTGCACGAATTTTGGCAAGCTCCTTCAAACGTTGGGCGCGTGAACGAAGTGACGGAATGTTCGCCTCCGTATTCTTCAGCACTGCAGCAGCCTGCTCGTAAACGCTTTTGTAAGGCGCCGGATCGATCTCATACAGCAGATCCCCAGCTTTGACATCGCTTCCTTCAGTGAATTTGCGGTCGATGATGAGGCCATTGACCTGAGGCCGGATCTCCGCAACCGTCGAAGCGGATGTCCGACCCGGCAGTTCCGTCTTCAGTTCAAGGGGTTCGGTTTTAACGGTCATGATCCTGACTTCCGGTGGCGGGGGCGGGGGGGGAGCCGCACCAGGACCGCAGGCCGACAGGTGCATCATTGCAACTATCAGGACTAACACCATTGATCGAATCGGATAAGGGATGTTGTTCATCTCGACTCCTTATTGTCACGAGCGTCGAAAGATCGCAGGGTTTCGGATTAAAAAGATCGACCGGAACAAGCAGCATCTCAGTCCGGCCGAACAAATTGTTCAGTCATGACTGAACACATCATTTAGTACTGGACATTATATGAGAAAGCAAGTATTTTTCTGAGCCATGAGAGCGCTTCATAAAGCTGCAATAGAATTCATCGAACAAATTTCACTCCAGGCTGAATCAGCCGGATTCTCACGCATAAGCGGGCGCATCATCGGATTGCTTGTCATCGAACAGAAACCGCTGTCGTTCGATGACCTCGCTTCCGACCTGCAGATCAGCCGCGGCAGCGTGTCCGCCAACACCCAGCTTCTTGAAGCACGGCGCGTGATTCGTCGCGTTTCACGGATAGGCAAACGCAAGGATTTCTTCGAACTCGATCCTGATTTCCCCGAGCGGTTTCTGGAACGTCACCTCACCGATCAGCGTGCTCTGCGCCAAATCGCGGTGGATACACGACACAAACTTCCGGATCGATACAAGAACTCCAAGGAGGCACTTCATCGGGTCGAGCAATTCTGTGCGATGGCTGTCACGGCAACGGAAAACATGCTCGAAGAGTGGCGATACCTGGACAGGAAATCGAAGAATGCTGAATCAGTTGACTCCGCCCGGGAACCTCACGAGTAATCCAGGTTATGAACCGTAGAAACTCAGAACCCGTTTCCAGCAGACGCTTTTTCTCGAATCGGAGGTACATCTGCTCGAGACACTCGGATGGCGGTCTTGTGCAATAAAGGTTTGAACTTTTCGCTGGAATTACCTTATCCTCCCGGTCATTCACGAGTCCCTTTTCGCAAGAACGTTCCGCTATCCGACAACCCCACTCCCCGTCATCACAATGATTTGTAATTGAAGCTGTATAATACGTTTTTTAGGAAGTATCCGGGCTGAAAGGAGGTGCACTATCGTTTACTCCGTGACCTGCTCACACCTGCAATTCTGAAGGTGTCGGTGAGTTTCCCGGTGCCGCCGTGTTGGGTGTTGAATAACCGCCCATCGTCAGCGCACACTGTTCTGACGGACGGATGCCAGTCAGTATGCAACAAGGCAGATACCATGCAGGTAACTCTTGCCGGATCAGATCCCATTCGGCAATCATGCAAACCAGGTTTTTTCTCCTCCAGTTGAACATGGGTGTGGAAGATGAGTATCATTGATGCTTCAGGAGGCACCAATGTCTTTTTCCGATTCAGACCACATCATCATCATCGATATCGGCAGCACCACGACCAAAGGGCTTCTGCTCGAAAAATTGAACGGAAGATGGCATTTCAAGACACAGGCGGATGTGCCGACAACGGTCGAAAAGCCGTGTGAAGATGTCAAGATAGGTGTCCGGAGAGCGATCGACCGGCTGCAGAACGGCCTGCATGCAGAGCTGACCGGAGAGGATGGTGTACCATCTGTCCCCTGTCTGGCAACGAGTTCTGCAGGCGGCGGATTGCAGATCATGGTGTTCGGCCTGTCCTCTCTGGACACCGGCAAGGCTGCGGAATTGACGGCAAACGGATCGGGAGGCGTGATCCTGCGGACATTCACCGTCGATGATCGTGTCCCCGCGATACAGAAAATGCGTCTCATCCGGGAACTCCATCCCGATATGATCCTGATGGCGGGAGGCATGGATGGTGGCAACATTGCCAGCGTCGTCCGGCTGGCAGAAATACTGAGTCTGGCTGATCCCACGCCGAAGTTTGTCCAGAACGAAAAGATCCCACTCGTGTTCTGCGGCAACATCAAAGCCCGCGACTTCATCACCAGTGTGCTGGCCGGCAATTTCGAAGTGCATCATGTCGATAACATCAGACCTGCGGGCCAGGAATTGAATACGGCACCGGCAAAGGAAAAAATCCACCGTCTCTTCATGGATAATGTCATGGAACGTGCTCCCGGTTACACAGACCTGAAACCCTGGATGGCTGCCGGTATCCTGCCCACACCCAGTGGTGTCGAGAAGATTCTCCGGTTGTACAGTGAAAAAACCGGATACAATGTCGTCATGGTTGACATGGGCGGAGCCACCACAGATATCTTCTCGAACATCAAGGGGAGTTACTCACGGACAGTCGCAGCCAACATCGGGATGAGTTACTCCATTTCTAACATCATGGCAGAAGCGGGGATCGATGCATTGATGGCGCATCTCCCGAAAAGCTATGACGTGGACGATGTCCGGGATTACATTTCGAATAAAATGCTGAATCCGACCTATGTGCCCGGTTCCGGAACGGAAATCCAGGTAGAGCAGGCGGCAGCCGTCGAAGGAATAAGGCTGGCATGGCGGCAACATCTCGAGATGAATTTCTCCGTTGTGAAAACCGGGATCATGGACAGATTGCGGATTCGGGACAGGCTGGATCCTTTCCAGGAACTGCTGAGCAGCAAAGACCGGATGCTCTTGTTTCAGGCATCAGACATCGAACTGCTGATCGGAGCCGGCGGAGTGATCTCGTTTACCAAATCGCACGAAGAAGCGATCCGGATTCTCGTGGATGGTTTTTTACCCGTCGGCGTGACGCGCCTGGGTATCGATGTCCATTTTAAAAGCCCGCATATGGGCATTTTGTCGACACAGAATCCCGACCTGGCTCTCGAATTGTTCTCTTCCGAGTGTTTCAAGGAAATCGGAACAGTCATCGCTCCGACCGGCGAGATTCGTCCCGGGAAAGCGGCGCTGACCGTCGTCGACCGGAAGACGCAGGAGGAAATGCCGGTTTACGGTGGCGAAATCAGGTATCTGCCGGGTGGTGGTGACCTTGAAGTGATTCCCGGCAAAAGAACCCGGATCCATCCCCATGAAGGCCCTGTGAGTATTTGCTCCACACTGCCGATTCTTCTCGATTGCCGGGGTCGCAAGGAACACTTTATCGGCAGACCCCTGGCAGCTTATACTGTCCCCGGTTTTTCGATTCCCGGGGGTGAATTCCGGACGGGGATCCGGCGGCCCGCGAGCGAACCGCAGGTCGGCTCGTATGCTTTCCTTCGAGCGCTTCCGTATGAGGGCGAGATTTTTGTCCGGGAGGGAGACAGGGTTTCACCTGAGACGCTCATTGGCCAGAACCGCTTCACGCCGCCGTTGATATTCATCATCGACCTGCAGCACCTGGTCGGTTACGACTACCCGCTCTCGCATAAAGCGATCGAAACCGGTCTTCTGGTCAAGACAGGCGATTCGATCAACACCGGAGACCTGATTTTCAAAACGAAACGGGGCACACTCGCCGCAGAAACCCATTTCTACTCACCGGTGAGGGGACGGATCGTGCACATCGAAGCCAATGGCATGATCATATTGAGGGAAATACAGGATTACAGCCTTCAGCCCACGATAATCGACATCGCCCGGCAGATGGGAATTAAACCCGCCCATATTCGGGGTTACCTCAAGTTCAAACAGGGGGATTTCATCCAGGCCGGGCAATCGCTCGTGAAACTGGCTCCAGGGAAACCGCTGATTACATCACCGAAAACAGGCACTCTTCAGACAATCAACACTACCGATGGGACAATTGTGATCCAATACGATCTCGAACCCGTTCGAATGGAATCGTTTGTGTCGGGAACGATTACGCACGTAAAAGAAAACTGGTCTGCGCTGGTCGAAGGACAGGGCGTCGTTTTGCACGGGATCATCGGTTTCGGCAAGGATACGAGCGGAACGCTGCATGTACTACACGATTCGGACCATCTGAACGCCGAGCTGCAGAACCGGATAGTGATCTATCCCCAACCGGTTGATGCACGGTTTCTGTCGGACTGTGCAAGCGCCGGAGTCCGGGGGGTGATCATACCGTCGATCCGAAATGCCGAATGGGTGGCCTTCAGTGGCCGGGAAATCAGCGTGGCCCTGACAGGAGACGAGGACATTCCTCTGACCGTGATCCTGACTGAAGGCTTCGGCACAGTCGACATGCTTGAAAGCGACTTCCGTTTTTTAAAAGAAATGGAAGGTCGGATCGCCAGTCTGCGCGGCCGTACTCAGATCCGTGCAGGTGTCACGCGGCCGATGGCCGTCATCAGCCCTCGATAACCCTTCAATACCTCGAAAACCTTTTCATATTTACCTCCGACTCCAGCGTCGCCGCCGCGGGTCACCGGAGCAGCCCAGACATCATGCAGCGAGTGTCTCAAGGGAAACGGATACATCCAGTGCCACGGACCGGATGTGTCGACACAGTATTCAAAAGCAGCCGAAACCGATCCGCAACCGATCAAACCGATAACGGCCAGGACGATTCCCATTCGCATCAACATCCCGGGAACCCTCCTCTCCGATTCAACGATCATGATCCTTTTCCGATTCACATACTTCAATTAACATGAGTGAAGAGCAAACGAATTTATTGCATTCGATTCCAATGCCGCGTTCGGCAATGGCGATTCCTGCGAGTTCGCCCTGTTCGCATCGGAAATGCGAACCCATGCGATCCCCCCTCTGATTGCACGAAAACACCGCCCTGCGCACTCATTATCTATCGAAGGACCACGCATCAACCCTTCTCATTCCGCGCCGGAGGCTATACGATGAAACAATCCATCCTGATCCTGATCGCCCTGACACTCGTCGGATGCATCCCCTGCGGGTTGCATGCCGCCACCATCTCAGTCCCTCTCGATTATCCGACGATTCAAGCCGGCATCGACGCCGCGGTCGACGGAGACACCGTTCTCGTCGCAGACGGTACGTTCTCGGGTGAGGGGAACCGGAATATCACGATGGGAAACAAACAGCTGATCGTTCAGTCCGAAAACGGTTATGAATCCTGTATCATCGACTGCCAGTTGTCGGGAAGCGGACTCTTCGCCGGTCCACCCGAATCGGTATTCCGGGGATTCACCATCACACATTCGCAGGAAGAATGGGGGTACGCCGCCGTGATGGGAGGTGGCGGAGGGACCATCGACGGGTGCCTCCTCGAGAACAACTGGATCGGTGTGTATGCTTACAACAAACAGAATGCATGTCTTGTCAAGAATTGCGTCATCCGGGACGATGTCATGACCGGGATCTATGCCAATTCAGCATCCATTCAAGCTCTTGATTGCAGGATCACCAACCCGGACACCGCGATTTACTCCGATGTGTACGGAAGTATCGCCGGCTTCAACTGCATCGTCTCCGGCTCCGTTTTCGTGTATTTCGCAGGTGATGTGAAATTCACCAACTGCACGATCCAGGGATCGGTCGGAGGATATGTCGACAGCTACATCTACATGCGAAACTGCATTCTCTGGCCGGGTGATATCGGAGGAGCCGAAGACACCGCGTTCAGCATCCAATACTCGAACACTCAGTGCGGCTGGTCGGGAGAAGGCAATATCTGCCAGGATCCGAAATTCGTCACCGGACCGCTCGGCGGGTTGTATCTGAGCAGTCTCGCCGGAGGTCAGATCGAGGACAGTCCCTGTATCAATGCCGGCAACGATACCGCCGAATCAACATGTGATCCGTGGCAGGCCGATCCCCTGTGCATGAGTCAACTGACCACGAACACGACCGCGGTATCCGATGACGGAACAGTCGACATGGGCTATCACTATCCTTCAAACCCTCCCGCACCGACACCCACACCGACAAACCCCGGTGTTGATTTGATTTTGAACAATTCGGAGTTTCACGCCGGGGATCCCTTCAAACTCCGCGCGCTGTGTTCAGGCCCCACCGGCGAAAATCTCGATTTGTATACAATTCTGGATATCGAGGGGACTTACTGGTTCTATCCGGACTGGACCCGGACGCCATGCTGCAAATCCATCACGCTCCTCGACCAGCAGATGAGTTACTTTTTCATCCTCGACTTTGTCTGGCCGGACGGTGCGGGACAGGGCGATGATATCCGGTTCTGGGGCGCGATGCTCAGGCCGGAAACTTCCGAAATGGTGGGCAGTTTCGACTGCGTCTCGTTCAGTTTTCGATAATCCGGTACTGCCGCTCCCCGGATCTCCGTCGATCAACCATACGACTGCCGACTCTGCGGCTCACCGCTTTCGCGACGCCAGTCCGATCCATGCAGTCAGTGCCAACAGCAGGACAGCAACTCCCCCCGAACCGGTCGCGGGCACCGGAAGAGCAGTCGGAGTGGCTGTCGGTGTTCCGCTCGTGGGAGTCGGTGAGGGCGTGTCCGTCGGAGTGACCGTGGGGGTATCCGTCGGAGGCGGGGTTTCCGTCGGAGTCGGGGTCTCTGTGTCGGTCGGAGTGATCGTCGGAGTGTCGCTGGGAATCTCGGTGGGTGTTTCTGTCGGCGCGAAGATGCCCTGCCATGCACCGATGTTCGTGCCGTCCGTCGCAGCCTGATACGCCGGCGAATCCGGCCCGGCCAACGCGTAGTATTCATCGGGTCTCACACCTGTCGATGCATATGCCGGATCCGAGGTAATGCATCCCGTCATGACGAACTCGTTCCCCGCACCCATCTCGTCCCATCCGACCGCCCCGCGAGGTCCCGGATACTCGTGATCGGACGCGGACGACGGATAGTACGCATCGACCAGATACCACTGCCAGAACAGGCAGTTTACGAGTGTAATCGGACCTTGCAGCAGCAGATCCGTATCCACGACCATGTACCATTTCTGACGCGTCATGAGATTGTCCCGAATGCTGAAATTCGGACCATTCCAGTTCCCCGATCCGGTCCACCAAGCGAGAGACATCTGCTGAGCCAGATCGGATGCCTGGACCGGGTCAGGCAACGCTCCGATCCACCAGTCGACCGTGTTGTGACTGATCGATACGGTGTTGGCCGGCGACAACCCTCCATTGTTCTGAAAGTCCACAAAGGTGCGACTTGCCCAGCAGTAGTTATAGGAAAAGTCCACGTCCGCCCAGGCTCCGGGCGTGGTCGAACTGCAATTGTAGGTAATTCCGGCCGGTTTGGCGCCGGAATTCGTGTGATGCGAGTGCAGCCAGTTGTGGGTCACGGTTAAACCGTAGCATGCACCGTATTCGGCATTGATCAGATCCGATTCGGTTTCATGCAGATCGTTGCATTCGATCGTGATGGTGTTGCCAACCGGGCGGATACAGTTCCGGGCATGGTGAATATCGCAATTGCGAACGGTCCACCCGTTCATGGCAGCGCCGTAATCTCCCAGGATGTAATGCCCGCCGCCGTATACACCTTCGATTTCAAATCCGTCCACCACACAGTCATTCGCCGCGATCTGAATCGCGCAATTCGTATAACTGGTGTACGTCGCCATGATTTTGGGACGCACCTGAGGATGCGGACCGGATACACCGAGGCTGGGGTGGGCCTGCAGGGTAATCGACTTGTCGAGAATGATGCGGCCGCCCGTCGGCGTATACGTTCCGGCGTACACCTGAATGACGTCCCCTGAAACGGAATCGGTTACCGCCGATTCGATGTTGCAGTAGACGACGGCATACGGATCGGGTTGGCCGGAAATCGCAACACACGAGGGATCCGCGATATCCACAGTCAGAATTCCTGCATGTGCATTCAGGCATCCGATACAGAGGCAACACAGAATGACACCCATCCTCGAATTCGGATATCCGTTCATAGACCCTCCTTCGCTCGTGATTTCATCTGCACACCAATCTCTTTACTTATATAAGGTTATCGATTACATGTCAATCGCCGGGACTCTCCGTACGCCACGATCCGTCATGCCAGCCGAACATCATCGTGTCCCAGTTGCCATGCAGGTTCGTGATCTCGGGATTCATCCCGGCATCGCGGCCGCACCGCATATTCCCCTTGACAAGTCATTCATCCGGAACTAAATAATTGAACGAAACGTTCAAGCGTTCAAAATGGACGACTTGAACTCAACCCGGTCACCAGGAGACGCTCATGACCACCTTGTCCATAAACCATATTCTCGATGCCGCACTCCCCCTCATCATCCACTCCGGCATCCGCCGTTTCTCCCTGTCCGCTCTCGCCGATCAACTCGGCGTCGTCAAAAGCGCCTTCTACCACCACTTCCCCAAAGGCAAAAACCAACTGATTCATGCGGTTTTCGAGCGCGAGGAAACCAGAATCATCGACGCGCTGAACCACGCCACCGATTCCGAACCATCCACGCGCATGAAGCTGATCCGCCTGGCCCAGACCAAAATCGGCCAACTCGTGACCCTGGCACGCCTGTATCGCGTCCGGGAGGAAATCGCCGACGAACTCCAGGGGTTCTTCGTGATGCGTCGACGACTCTACCTGAAGCGCGAATCCGACCTGATCGCCGACATTCTGAAAACCGGCATCGAACGTCGTGAAATCAGACCGGTTCACGTCGACCTCGCGGCATCCGCCATCCAGGGTGCTCTTCAGCATGTCGCCATCACCTTCATCCCCGGCACCGGAATCGATCAGGACGAGTCACTCGCCAACCTGATCAACCTTCTGTTCGATGGATTGACGCTGAACCCCGGGAGGTCGGAATGAAACACCTCAAGATCACGCCGATCATGCTGCTCCTGACCTTCCCCGCTTTCGCCGATACACTGAGCCTCGAACTCGCACGGTCTCTGATGCTGCAGCATAACGGAACTCTCGCGGCTGCGAGGGACAGCGTGTTGCAGGCAACCGAAGACGCCAACGCAACGAAATCGCTTCGCTACCCCTCCGTTCAATTGAACGCTATGCATATCCGGATGAATGATGATGTGCAAATCGATCTGAATCCGATCCGCTCCGTGATGCTCGCGCTTCATCCCCAGATCCCGGATTCGGCCGTTCCCTCGTTCGAGATGGATGTGCAGAAGGCGTCGTTCAACCGCGGTTCACTCAACGTCGAATGGCCGCTGTTTGCCGGCGGCCGAATCCATGAAGCGATCCGGGCGGCGGATGTTCGCGCGGAAATATCGCGGACGCACCGGCAGCAGGTAGAAGAAAACCTCCAGAATGAACTCGTCCGGCGATACTACGCATTAGCTCTGGCCCGGAAAGCACTCGATGTTTACACGGATGTTGCCGATGGCTCGCGGCGGCGCTTCGATCAGGCCCGAAAACTCGAAACCGCCGGAATGATTGCAAAAGTCGAGCGCCTGCATGCCGAGATGGCGGCATCGGAAGCGGATCGTGAGGTGAAAGCGGCAAGACGCGATGTGCTCCTGGCGACAACAGCACTCTCGAGCCTGATCGGAAGCGACGCGACGGATGTCTCATCCCCACTCTTCGTCGCCGCACTTGATCCGCTCGAAACCTATACCCGGAGCGCTCTTGCAGGAAACTCCGCCCTGAAACAGCTTGAGGAGACCGTAGACCTGGCGCGATGTGCGCGACGAGCCGAGATCGGGCAATGGCTGCCGACTGTCTACCTGTTCGGGAACCGCGAACTGTTCGTCGACGACCTGACCATGCTTGATCCGGACTGGTCGGCGGGAATCGGTCTGACCTGGAACATCTTCGACGGGTTCGAGCGGAATCATCGTGTCGCTGCTGCCGGACATCAACTCAACCGGATCGAACACATCCGGGAGCAATCCGATCGGGACATCCGGGCATTGGTCGAAAAGCATTATACGGAGGCGGCAAAGGCGGCCGAGCAATTTGATGCATTGAGCTCGTCAATCGAGACGGCACGGGAAAATCTCCGGGTTCGGGAACGCGCGTTCGCTGCCGGGATGGGCACGTCTCTGGAAGTCGTCGATGCACAGAACCTGCTGTCCGCCGCCGAGCTTGAACGCTATCTGGCCGCGTACCAGCACGTGACGGCTCTCGCCGGGCTGCTGTCCGAATCGGGGATGATCGATCGATACGATGACTATCGACAACACGCTGCAGTGGAGGCACTCTGATGACAATTTTCAGGAAAAGCCTGCTCGGATTTCTGTTTATCGGCTTCGGGATCGTGGTGATGGCAACCGCCGGACGGCGGTCTCACGAGGCCATCGGTCCGGTCATCCAGGGTTGGATCGAGGCGAATCAGATCGATGTCGCATCGAAGGTCGGCGGCCGCATCGCCGAAGTCGCCGTTCGGGAAGGCGACACGGTGACGAAAGGGCAGGTGATCGCCCGTCTGGAAACCCCGGAAGTCGATTCGAAAATGGCGCAGGCGGAGGCGATTCGGACTGCGGCACAGGCTCAGAACCGGAAGGCGCAAACCGGTGCCAGAGCCGAGGAAATCGCGCAGGCGAAGACGAACATGGATCGCGCAGTGGCTGCTGCCGATCTGGCGAAAAAGACCTGTTCCAGGATCGAATCGCTCTATTCCGATGGCGTCCTGCCTGAGCAGCGACGAGACGAAGCGCTGGCGCAATGGCGGATTGCGGAAGACACGGCGGAAGCGGCGAAGGCCTTGCACGAGATGACTCTCAGCGGAGCGCGCCCGGAAGATAAAGACGCAGCCGCGGCCCAGGCGGATCAGGCAAACGGATTGGTCGACGAAGTCGAAGCGGCAGCAAGAGAAGCGACTCTGGAAGCGCCCTCGAATGGAGAAATCTCGCAGCGATACATCGATCCCGGAGAAATCGCACCTGCGGGATACCCGGTCGCCGCGATCGTCGATCTGACGGATCAATGGGTGACATTGTATCTTCGCGAAGATCAGCTCATGGGGATGACGATCGGAGACCCCATCCAGGGGACGATCCCTGCACTCGGGAATCTGCCCCTCACGTTCACCGTTTTCCATCTGGCGGCTCAGGCGGATTTCGCCACATGGCGATCGACGGGCGCTTCCGGAGGATACGACCTGAAATCGTTCGAGGTCCGCGCACGGCCGGAATCCATCCCGCGGGGTCTTCGCCCCGGAATGAGCGTGCTGATTCATCCGAGCGAATCATGAGAGGGGTCTTTCTTCGCGAATTGCGTCGGATCGTTCGGTCGCCAAAGCTGATATGTCTCATTTTCGTCGGTCCGGTCACCAGTCTGCTCTTCTTCGTGGCACTGTTCGGTGACGGTATCCCGCGAGATCTGCCTGTCGCGATTGTCGATGCGGACTGTTCGGATCTGTCGCGAAAGCTGATTCACATGATCGACGCCTCAAGCGGAGTCCAGGTAACGCACATCGGCTCTTCGAGCGACCTGTGCGTCGAATTGTTGAAAAAAGGAGAAATCGATGCGTATATCGTTGTACCGGATAACTTTGAATCAGACATCCGCTCAAATGGAAAACCGGTCGTCACGGGGTTCCTCAACAGCCAGTTCCTTCTTCCCGCCAGTCTCCTGAGTCGGGATCTCCAGACGGTTATCCGGACGTTCTCGGCAGGAATCGAATATCGGATCCGGCGGATGAGCGGTGAGCCGGATGCGTGGAGCAGGCAGACACTGTCCCCGATCCGGGTCGACCGGAAAGCCCTGAACAACCCCGGCCTGAATTATGCGATGTATCTCGTTCCCGCCTTGTTCCCCGCCATGATGCAGATCTTCATCCTGGTCGTTTCGGTGCATGCGTTTGCATCCGAGTTGCGCGACGGGACCGTTCCACAGTGGCTGGCGGCGGCCGGCGGCCGACCGATTCATGCTATCATTGCCAAGTTCATAATTTACTGGATTCTCTTCGGCGGCGTCATGACCGTCTGCCATGAGCTTCTTTTTTTCGCAACCGGGCTGCCGTTTCAAGGATATCTTCCTGCCTTCCTCGCGGGCGGAATGCTATTCGTCGCCGCCTATCTGAGCGCCGGTCTGGCACTCGCGGCGTGGACCGCGAACATGCGTCTGGCGACCAGTTTCGCTGCGTTTTACTCGGGCCCCGCATTCGCGTTCTGCGGCGTGACATTCCCTGTCATGGCGATGGATGCCCCGGCCCGGATCTGGAGCCTGTTGCTGCCGCTCACGCACTATATCGAGTTGTTCAATGGATTGACCATCCGGAATGCAAGCGACGGGTATCTGGCACAACGTCTCGCCACACTGCTCGGATTCATCGCCATCCTGTCCATCTGTTCGATTCCCCGGATGATTCAAATCATGAAAAACCCGGACGTCCGGGGGCGTGAATGAAAGGATTCGCACTGTTCTTTCAGGCGTTTCGGGCTGAGATGCAGTGTGTGGGACAGGATCCGGGGATTGCTCTGGTCGTGATCGGCGGAGTGCTGATCTATGCTCTTTTCTACCCGTTGCCGTATCGCGAGGAAGTCGTCAGAGACATTCCGTTCATCACGGTCGACCAGGACCGGACCGAGTTGAGCAGGAAGCTGATCCACATGGCGGATGCGCATGATTCGGCCCGGTGGGAAGGCGAAGCGGCCGATCCGGATGAGGCGAAAAGGATGATCGCCGATGGTTCGGCAGCCGCGGTTCTGGTCATTCCCGAGGGATTCGAGCGGGGCATCCGGCGGGGCCGGGGAGCAACCGTGGCGGCCTGGGCGGATGCCTCCTATTTCCTGCTGTATCGCAACGTGTTGACCGCGATGAGTGAGGCGGCGGGAACACTTTCGGCCGGGATCGAACTCCGCAGTTACGCCGCTCGCGGGAAACCGTCCGTGATGGCGGAGGCGCTGAGTGACCCCGTGCAATGGTCACGCCGTTCGCTGTTCAATCCGGCGATGGGATACGGAGTGTACATCGTTCCCGGCGTTCTGATCCTGATCCTTCAACAGACCCTGCTGATCGGCGTCATGATGGCGACGCTGAAAATGCGATCGCGTCCGGGCAGACTCGAATCCGGCGAACATGCACTGTCGAGTGCCGGCAGATTCGTTTTTTATCTGGTCCTGTACAGCATCCATGCCGCGATCTATTGCCTCGTGATATTTCGATTGAACGGGATTCCGCTTGAAACGCATTTTCTGACTATCTGGGTGTTTTTACTGCCGTATTTTCTGAGCGTGTATCAACTTGCCTGTTTTATGAGCCGATGGATACGACGTCGCGAAACAGCCCTGCAGCTCGTGTTGTTCACATCCATGCCGATATTGTTCGCATCCGGTTTCGCCTGGCCGCTCGAATCCATTCCCGCCTGGATTCGAATGCTCTCAATGCTTATCCCGAGCACCTCCGGGATTTCGGGATTTATCCGGATGAGTCGGATGGGGGCCGATCTGCATGATGTTGCGCTGGAATGGGGGATGTTATGGACCCTGGCGGGTGTTTACTTTCTGGCACGGCGTGTATCGGTCCGGAAAGGGATCGCATGATCCGGCTTCATCGGTCTTGAATCGAAAACGAATTGAGGTATAATTTCCGCAGGGGCGGCTTCGATTACAAGTTAAACGTGCAGCATGACATGCTCTATCTCCGGAGACAGGGGAATGAATACCTCGGATCTGACCTGGGACATCACGTTCGGGCCTGGCCATGTCTTTGTCGTCATCACGGCATCAGGAATTGCCACTCCCGAATCCCTTTCCAGAATGGCCCGATCGGTGGCGAGGCACCGCAACTGGAAACCCGGAACCCCGGTTGTCTGCGATTTCCGAGCCATCTCCTTTTCACGGATCTCTTCCCCGGAAATACTCGATCTGACCCGACAGAGACACACCTACATGCCGATGATCGGCGACAGCCCCGTCGCCATTGTGGTCGGTTCGACGGAGGACGCCGGTCTGGTGCGCCGGTATCAGACATCCTCCGGTGAAACGACCGGATTATTCGCTGTCTTTTCGGAGTTTGAATCGGCCGCGGCCTGGATCCATCAGACCAGGAAGACGTTGCCTCCCGGGTCCGGAGCGTTCCGGATGACGGATCCATCGAGTATCGGCTGACATCCTTTACAGACTATGAGATCCGATCAGTCCCGGTATGGTTGTTGAGGTTGCCGCTGCGATAAAAGCCTGATATCGTTCTCTCCGGCGCATCGGAGGGGGTCGCTGCGCGAGAGAGACAATCGTTCAAGCCGCCGGATAACCCGGAAACCATGAGGGAATATGAAGCGCTATCGTCACGGATTGTGGAATCTGATCGTCGTGTTTTGTCTTTTTACCGGAGTCGCGCACGCCGCATACCGGGTCGGCGATACGGTCACCAACTGGACACTCAACGATCATCTCGGAAGAGCGGTTTCCCTGACGGATTTTGCCGGATCCGTCGTGATCATCAATTTCTGGCAGGACACCTGAGGCACCTGCATTGCGGAGGCTCCGCAACTCCAGGAACTGTGGGAAGACTATCGCGATCAGGGCGTGATCGTTCTCGGCATCGGCGCCGGAATGAACCAGACGAAAGCCGCCGCCTGGGTTGCGGCACACGGGATCACGCATCCGGTGCTGGCTGACCCATCCCGTGTGGCTTTCAATCCATTTTCAATGGGCTACGTCCCTCATAATGCCGTTCTGGACTGTAATCGGGTCGTCCGATACACGAACTACGGATATACGGAATCCGCCATCCTTCAGACGGTTACAGCCGAACTGCCCGATATCGGAGCGGATCAGTACAGTCCTCGCATGGACACCGAGGACACCGTCAACCCGATCCCGATCGAGATCCCGTTTATCGTCAATTCACCCTTTACCACGGGATATCCCGTCCTGAACTGGCGGGCCGGAACCGGATCCTTTCAGTCCATCATCATGTCACCGTCCCGCTGGCAGATCTATTCGGCGGAAATCCCTCCGCAATCCGAAGGCACGGCCATCAGCTACTATTTCGAGGTCCAGAATCAGGCCGGCTGCAATCGGCTCGATCCGTTCAATGCCCCGACAAGTCTCTACAGTTTCAACATCATCGTCGATACGACAGCACCAACGATTACGCACACACCCTTCTCCGAGGTCGCCGAACCGGCATGGCCCGTGGAGGTGACCGCAACCGTCACGGACAACATCGGGATTCAATCCGTCACGCTGGAATACCGGATCAATACGGGTTCTTATCAGAACACACCGATGACGGGCAGCGAGTCCCTCTATTCCGCCACCTTCGCCGGAACAGTCTCGGAGGGGGACACCGTCGAGTATCGCATCATCGCCGTCGATTCGGCGATTGCTCACAGCACCTCATATTATCCGGCATCCGGATACCAGCAGATCGAGATCATCGAACCGTTCGCCGCGGCAGTTCTGGATCTGGATACCGCGCACAACTCCGGAACGGTGCTCAGGGATACACTGACGCCGCTCGTCGGAAATCCCGTTTACAGCACCACGATGCCCCTCACCCCGGGCAACTACCGGAGTCTCTTCGTATGTCTGGGAGTATACGGTGGAGGCGCGCACGCACTCAGTGCAGCCGAAGGCACCGCGCTCAAGGATTTTCTTGATTCAGGCGGCAGGCTCTACATGGAAGGCGGCGACACGTTCGCATACGACAATCCGACTGCTGTCCATCCGTACTTTCACATCACCGGCGTGTCGGACGGCACGAACAATGCGGGGCCTCTCAACGGGCGGACCGGAACGTTCACGGAAGGCATGGCGTTCGGCTACCAGACCGGCTCGACATACAATAACTACATCGATCAGATCACCGCCGGCACCGGAGCCGTCAATCTGTTCATCGACGGGAACAACAGCTACTACACGTGCGTGGGATATGACGGCAGAACCTACAAAACGGTCGGAAGCAGCACGAAATTCGGAGGCCTGATCGAGCAGGGTACGGGGACGCGGAGCGACTTGATGCAGAAGATCCTGACTTTTTTCGAGATCCCCTTCACGGCGCCGACTGGGACACCGACCCGGACTCCGTCTCCGACGCAAACGGCAACCCCGTCAGCGACCTCGACACAGACACCCGTTCCGCCAACGGATACACCTGTTTTGACCGCGACGGCGACACCGACCGCTACCAGTACTCCCGGAATCGACCCGACGCCGACACAGGAACCGGCCACGCCGACACCGACACGCACACCGGCTCCGACGGTGACCCAGACACCCCCGGGAACACCATCTCCCACCGCAACACTGACACCCACACGAACACCGACCGCGACCGCAACCGCGACAGCGACGCCGACTGCGACAACGACAACGACACCGACAACGACCGCGACGGCGATTCCGACTTGGACCCCTGAGAATACACCGCAGCCGACCTCCACGCAGGAACCGACCGCGACATCGACAGCGCTTCCGACCGCCTGCGCGGCCACCGGAGTGACAATCGGGATGCCGTCGAAATTCTTCCGCCCGGGAGATATTTGCGGATGTCACGTCACTGTCTGCAATGCCTCCGGTGAGCGGCTTGACGGCTATCCGCTCTTCGTGGTTCTGGATGTTTTCGGCAGTTATTTCTTTGCACCGTCATTCGGAGACTTCGACAGTTATCTCGAAATGTTTCCATCCTTCGATGAAGGGGAGACACTCATTACGGTTCTGCCGGAGTTTGAATGGCCGGCCGGCGCAGGAAACGTGGAGGGGATCCGTTTTGTCGCCGCTCTGACGGATCCAGCGATCACGGAACTCTTCGGCTCGATGGACATCTGGACATTCGGCTGGACCGAGTAGACAGACAAACGACGGTTTCGGGAAACGGGGACGACGGGCCCCGATGCGATCAGTCGGCGTTTCCTGCCACCCGCCCCGGCGATCTACTCCCGCCCTGTCAATGGATCATCGCCCGGGTGGCCGGGATGAGAAATGAGCCTGAAGCTCAGGTGCTTGATGGCTCGGAGCAGGCGCCGAATACCCTGCTCCCAGACCGAATCGAACAAAATGATCAGAGATTTCCCGAGGGGAGCATGATAGGCGCTCAGCAGGAATCGTATGATGAATCGAGGATTTGAATGCACCAGACGCAGCAGACGATTCATCGGAGTCTGATGATGCTCGATGAAATTCTTGTTCTCACACGCCAGGTCCTCGGGAATATCGGTTCCGGCCTGCTGGTACTCTTCATACAACTGCGTTCCGGGGTATAATGTCAGCGAAAACAGATCGATGTTGAACGGCTTGTTCAGATCCAGCAACACCCGCAAGGTAGCCTCGCGGTCCTGATCCGTCTCATATGGATTGTCCACAATCACATCATACGTTCTGCTGTGCAGGCGATCGGAAAAGTCATCCAGGACCGCCGCTGCGTTTTTAAAATCCGCAACTGACTCGGGCCGTTTGAAGATGGCCCCGGAAATCCGTTCCGACCCCGATTGGAGCCCCATCTGAATGCCGATCAGTCCGGAATCGACCAGCATGGCGATGCGTTCGTGCGTCACGCTCCCGGGATGGAGCAGCACTCCGAACGATGCACCCGTTTTCTTGAACTCCCTGCAGAAATCGTCAATCCATCCGGACGGCTTGCAAAAGAAGGAATCATCCATGATCGCGAACGTGCGGATGAATGGAACATGGTCAAGAATCGTTCGGATTTCATCCATGAAATGCTCGACAGACCGGAATCGCGCGTTCCATTTCGGACCGAACAGTCTCCGCATCGCTGTGCTGCAACAATACGTGCAGTGGTTGGGGCATCCTCTGGAACTCATGATGATATGGCGCCCTGCATTCCAGGGAAATCCCTCACGAAACAGCGAACAGGTGGCCGCGTCGATCCGTCCCGACTTCGACATGATCCAGTGATCCCGAATGGAATGGTCAGGCAGAGGCAGGGCATCGAGATCCTTCACGATCTCCCGATCATTCATCACCAGGGTCTCGTTGTGCCGGTACCAGAAATTGCGGATATCGGGAGATACCTGTCGTCGCCGGATCGCCTCCATCAACGGCGCAATGGTCCATTCCCCTTCGCCCACACACACAAAATCCGCTTCCTGAACGCTCTGTCTTGGTTCAAGAATCGCATGAGCGCCTCCCCAGATTACCGGGATACCGAGCGTGTTTCGGATAGTTGCCGTGATCTGCCCGGCCAGAGACAGGTGCACCGACATGACATTCAAGCCCACCGCGAGCGCCCCGGTTTGTCTGACCCAGGCCGCCACCTGATCCAGATCTCGATCCGTCAGCAGCTCGTGAGGCTCCCGATTCAACCACAAAACAAACGTCGGAATATCCTGGGATCGGCAGGCAGCCGAGATCTGACGGATGCCGAGATCAATGAATGAGTTTTGAACGGAAATCAGAGCCAGCATTGTTTTTTCCCAATCGAGCAACGGTTCAGAAACCTGAATTAATGGGAGAGAGCAAGCAACATGCCAGTGAAAAACCGCTTGCAAAACAAAGACTTCCCATCCCGAAACACGATATTTCGCGTTGATTGCAACGATATTTCGTGAGACAATGGTCACGATGAGGAATGTTCGAAAGGAGGGACCGATGCAGGCATCCCGCGACAATCTCTTTTTCAGAAACGTCGCCATTCGACTGCTCGGAAGCCTGGACATCCAGAAAGCGGTCGAGCGAACCGCGGAATACATTCAGGACTTCATTCCGATCGACATCATGACGCTGAGTTATTACGAGCCGACCAATCGGGGGATTTATCGTGTTGCAGGTCTTGGAAATCCACCGGACTACATCCATCATCCATCCGCACCGGTTGCCATTGCGGATGTCGGATGGATCGATACGATTGCTGAACGACTGAAATGTCTGATCGCCGATCCGGTTCTTATCAGCAATCGTCCCTCGCAGGATGCTTTGCATGATCTGGTGAAGGAACTTGCTCCCGAGTTTGAGGGTTTTTCATGTATTTTGATGGAGTTGAGCATTGAGGGTCAGAACATCGGATCTTTATGGATCGCCAGAAAAGGCGACTGTATTTACAACTCCGAGCATGCGAAATGGCTTCTATCGGTTCGGGATCTGTTTGCGATTTCATTGAGCAATGTGCGTCGGTACAACCAGTTGCACATCGAGAAACTGCTTGCGGATGATTCAAACCAGACTCTGAAATCCGAGCTGAAAACCTATCATAGAGAGCATTTGATCGGAGCGGATCTGGGATTGAAATGGGTTGCCGAAAGCGTCCGGCAGGTATCATCACTGAACACCATCGTTCTCATAACGGGAGAAACCGGTGTGGGGAAGGAAGAGGTCGCACGGCTGATTCATGAAACCTCGGATCGGAAAGACGAACCCTTTATCAAGGTCAACTGCGCCGCCATCGCGGACACATTGATCGACAGTGAGCTTTTCGGCCATGAACAAGGTGCGTTCACCGATGCAAAAAGACGCCATCAGGGTTACTTCGAGCGGGCACACCGGGGATCGATCCTGCTTGACGAGATCAGCGAACTGAGTTTGCAGCTCCAGACGAAATTGCTCAGAGTGATCGAAAAGAAAGCGTTCTTCAGACTCGGCGGGAGCATCCCCGTGACACCTGATTTCCGCATGATTGCATCGAGTAACAAAAACCTGGAAGAACTCGTGCAACAGGGTCTGTTTCGCATGGACCTCTACTACAGACTGAATGTCTTCCCGATTCATGTTCCACCCTTGCGTGAACGCCCTCGCGATATCCCTGCGCTGGTATCCCATTTCATTGCGCTGCTCCAGAACGAGTTCAGCATCTGCGAAATTCCCAGTGTGGATGAATGCGACATGAGACGATTGATGCGTTATCACTGGCCCGGCAACGTCCGGGAGTTGCGCAATGTCGTGGAGCGAGCCATGATCCTGAGAAAAAACAACCGGTTGAACTTCAATTTCGGATTTGACACCGGTTCACCCGACTGGCTGTCGAACACCGGTTCGCATCCCGGCATGGCGTCACTCGAACAGCACGAAAAGGCCCACATCCTTCATGTCATCGACATGTCCGGTGGCCGGATTCAGGGAAGAGGTGGAGCAGCCGAAATTCTCGATATTCACCCCAATACGCTCCGATCCCGAATGAAAAAACTGGGCATCCCGATAAAGAAACCGCGCTCAGCCGCACATCGCGGGGGAAACATGAAGCGCTCTCACCTGCCGGACACCCCGTAAGCATCTCGGGAATACGGCTCGTTACCCCCATTCCACAGGATCCGTTTCCGATCAGTCGGCGTTGCGGACGATGCGGAACCCGAGATTCCCGCTGTGGTAGTGGGGAGAGGCACTGTCGCGGTCCGCGGACCGGCAGAGACGCGCGGCATCCGGCCAGCCTCCGCCTCGGTTGACGCGAACCGAACCATACTGCGGACCCGCGGGATCCGTCACGCCTTCTGAAGGATAGTCGCCCCAGAAATCCCAGCACCATTCCCAGACATTTCCGTGCATGTCGTACAATCCCCAGGCATTCGGCTCTTTGAGCTTCCCATCATGCGCCTGATCGTTCGAATTGGCGGCATACCAGCCGTGCCGGGACAGATCCGCCTCCGAATCGCCCGAGCAGAAACGGCCTGAACCGCCGGCCCGGCAGGCATACTCCCATTCCGCTTCGGTCGGCAGACGATATCCGTTCGCCGAACGGTTCCAGGCAGAGCCGTCGTAACATGGCGTCAATCCATGCCGGACGGACAGCTTGTTGCAGAACTCGAGACACTGTATCCAGGAGACCTCTTCCACGGGTCTCGAGGGGCCTTTGAATGTCGAGGGGTTCTTTCCCATGACAGCGAGCCACTCGGCCTGCGTCACCTCGGTCTGTTTCATCCGGAAGCCACGGGTGAGTGTGACCAAGTGCGGCGTTTCGTCACCGAAACGGTCCGATTCCGTCGAAGGAGACCCCATCGTGAACGTTCCGGGGGGGATGTAAACATATCCAGCTATCATGTCTGGACCGAGAGACGTCGAATCGGTGGCATGGCATGCCGTTATCCCGATCATGTGCGATTCCGCGAAACAGAGAATGAGCATCAGACACCGCAGAGAACCTCGGAATCGATCTGCACGCCGCTTCATCACATCTCCCTTCCGGATCCGGTTTGAAGACACGGGTGAACCGCACCGCACAATCTTTTCATGATACCACTCCTACCAGAACAAGCCGGTTGAAAATTCTTGAGTTCTCCTGCCTTGCGAAAGGCAAGAATGACTCCATACCGACGGTATGTAATCCAGGGTCCGAAAGATTTTTTCCCGGATTTGATCAGGCGTCATTTCCATGGATCGTTCTTACCAGCTTGAATCTTTTGACGCAAGATCACCATGCTCGCCGGGCTCCGGATGCGGACGACAACCCTCATGTTTCATATCATGACAACTCCCCATCCGATCTCAAGTACGCATACTATCAACATGAGAATTCGGGCGATCCCGCGTCATGCACCGCCATGGTCTGCAATGCCGACGGACAGGTACTGAGCGGCTACCCCCTCTTCGTGATTCCTGCCATCGGCACCGATTATTACTTTGCGCCGAGTTTCGATCCGGTGTTCGAGAATTACTCCGGACACTCGTTTGCCGAGGGGATGACACCGGTCACGGTCGGTTGCGAGTAGCGATCGCGACCGGCCGGAACCATGGCAATGGGTAGCGGTCAGGGATGATGCTTCAGGTAAAATCTTTCGGCATCATCCGATACCAGCGGTTTTGAAAAAAAATAGCCCTGTATGTAATCGCAGCCGAATTCGCGCAGGAGTTCGGCTTCCCTGCGTTTTTCAACCCCTTCGGCCACGCTCTTCTTGTTCAGTTCCCTGGCCAGCGTCGTCATCGCCTTGACGATCTTCTGGTTGCTGCCGTCGGTGAACATCGTCGAGACGAATGACCGGTCGATCTTGATCACGTCGAACGGAAACCGGTTCAGATAGCTCAGACTGGAGTACCCCGTTCCGAAATCATCGATTGCGAGCTGCACGCCGAGTTCTCTGAGGAGGTACAAGACCACCGCCGCGCGTTCGGGATCACTCATCAGGAGCGATTCGGTGACTTCGAGTTTGATATGGGCAGGCTCCACCCTCACTCGTTCGATCACATCCCGGAAGGTCTCGACCATGTTCGGTTCCGCCATCTGACGGGCCGACAGATTGATGCTCATGAATGGAACGCAACCGGGGACCAGCAGGCTGAATCGCTTGAGCGCATTGCAGGCTTCCTCGAGGGCCCACAGACCGATCGGCACGATCAATCCGAATTCTTCGGCCAGGCCGATGAACAGCCCGGGCGAAATCGGCCCGCGCTCGGGATGGTTCCACCGGATCAACGCCTCAAATCCGTGCACCCGTGCGGTTTTCGCCGAGACGATCGGTTGATAGACGAGCTGGAACTGGCCGCACCGGAGCGCCTGTTCGATATCCTGGGTGAACTGGAGCGACGAAATCACCTGTTCACGCACCTTGCCGATCACCGCGTCGTCCAGAATCTGCGTGCTGAACGCGCCTTCGAGCGCCGGTTCCTGCGTGTTGATCTGGCGTGTCGTGTGGCGGATCCGCTCGAGCATGACCTTGATGAGGAGATCGAGCACCGGATCGGATCTGGAGAGTTTCTGGCCGAGTTGATTCCGGTGGATGACGATGAGCGTCGTTTCGGTGAGGGCGCGGGCGGTAGCGGTCCGGTACTGGCCTTCGATGAGGCCGAGTTCACCGAGCAGTTCGCCCGTGCCGAGCTTCGCCAGGACGACTTCGCGGCCGTGGCGCAGCGCCGAGATCTGGACTTTACCGCTTTCGATGACGTAGGCCGCGCTCCCGGCCTCACCTTCCCGGAAAATCACATCCCGCGGCAGGAATCTCGCTCGAAACAGTGTCTCCGTCATCCCAACCCTCTCAGTCAATCCTCCCCTTCACCGGCCCCATGATTATATTGGATCTCGCGAAGACGCACAACCAACACCTCAACCGTACAGTCGAGCCGTCTGTCATTCCGTTTGCACTCGGAGATGTCAATCCGTATAGTGACCTCATTGCATTGGTGTTCACCTGAGCCGGGGCGACCCGGGATATCCGTTTTCCGTTCGTGGTGGTTCTCGAACGTTTTGCGGGAGGAAAGTATGAAACTGTCGAATCCGTGTGTGTTGATCTGTCTGTTCATGCTGTTTTTTCTGATTCAATCGACCGAGACGCGCGCGATCACGCTGATCGACCATACCTGCACGGACCTGTCGCTGATTCCGGATGCATGGATCGAAGCTGCGAAGAACAACCTGCATGCCGCCTATCAGCACACGTCCCACGGCAGCCAGTTGATCACGGGAATGAATGCGTTGAAGGCATTTCCGCCTTTCGATGAATTCTACATGTGGACCGATAACGGTTCGGCGGGACTCGATCTGGACGATTACGGCATCCCCGGCGCCTGCACGGATCTGAGCACCGGAGACACCATCGATTCGTTCGGTGTGACGCCCTGGGTGACGGCCACCCGGAATCTGCTCAACAACCCGGCCAATGCGCACATCAATGTCATCATGTGGTCCTGGTGCAGCATCAATCTGCACAATCCTCAGCGCTATGTCGACAACATGGAAATTCTGGTCAGCGAGTATCCCGATGTGCAGTTCGTCTTCATGACCGGGCATGCGGAAAGTCAGGGTGAGAACCTGTATGACGATCCGCGGGAGGATGGGACGGGGCATGTCCATTACAACAACCAGCTCATCCGTCAGCATTGCATCGACCATGACCGGATTCTGTTCGATTTTGCAGACATCGAGGCGTACGATCCGGACGGGACTTACTTCTGGGATCAGAACATGGCGGACAATCTCAATTATGGCTCCGGGCACAACTGGGCCGTCGAATGGATTGCGGCGAATCCCGGCAGTGAACTCGAACAGCTCACCACCCCCGACAGCATTCCGGGTTATCCGGGTTGCACCGGCTGCGCGCACAGTTCATCCCCCGCTCAGGCAAATCTCAATTGCGTGATGAAAGGCCGGGCCGCCTGGTGGTTGATGGCTCGGCTGGCGGGATGGGAGGGGCTCTCACCGGTTCCCGCAGAGAGTCCGTCGAGCGTGG
Organism: uncultured bacterium; assembly: GCA_937951895.1. Taxonomy (GTDB): domain Bacteria; phylum CSSED10-310; class CSSED10-310; order CSSED10-310; family CALFER01; genus CALFER01. The sequence continues at coordinate 28,555 of CALFER010000035.1, read as the reverse complement.
CGATCCTGATCACGGTCGTGTCGATGCTGATCGGCGGCGGGATGATACGCCGGTCGCGCTGAGCTGAGGCAGGGCGAATCCAGCGCAAATGTGGCGAGAAGATCCCGCATGATCGATGGGGCCGAAAAATCCCTGGCACGCTGAATCGCCCCCTCACGAAATCGTTTCCGGGCTTCTGGATCGAGAATATGCCGGATAATCGTGTCGATCATCTCCCGAGGCGTTTCAACGAGATAGCCGCATTCACCGTGCCGGATGATATCCCGCGGTCCTTTCGTGTTGAACGCGACGGATGGAAGACCGCATGAGAGCGCTTCGAGGACGACATTTCCGAACGTATCGAATCGTGACGGGAACAGAAGAAGATCACAGACATTGAACAGGCTCGCGAGTTGTTCGCGAGGCAACCATGGTTTGAATCGGGCGTCCGGAATCGCCCGCTTCAGTTCCTGTGCACCGGGCCCGTCTCCGACGATGAGCAGCGTGGCATTCCCGACCCGCTGCCGGACCTCGTCAAGAATCTCCGGGAGCAACCACACACCTTTTTCGTCACTGATCCTTCCTGCATAGATCAGCAAGGGCACTCCCGAGTCGATCCCGGGTAGAACATCAGCACGCGATTCCTCCCTGACCCCGAAACAGCTGTGGACCCAGTGCGACGTGGCATGCAGTCGATACCTAGGAATGTTCATCGCTTCCGATGAAAACCACTCGATCTGCTCGGAATTGAGAATCAGCAATCCGTCGAATGCACTGTAAAAGGTCCTCAGAATGCGTCTGACACGGTCAATCTGATGGATATCGAGATCGATATTGTTACGAACGAAATCGAGCCAATCCGTGTGGACGTAGAACCATGTCGGCACGGAGAAAGCCGATCCGAGGTAAAGGGCCGCGGCACCCATGAGCAGTTCCGTCGAGCAGATGATCCGATCGTAGCCGCCTTCGATGAACAGTCGCTGGAGTTCAATCAGATCAAACACTCGAACGGGCTGTTGCGAGTATAACGGCGGCGTGAATTCGTACACAGGACGAAGCACATGGAGATGCGAATCATTCGAGGCTGTCGGATGGCATATTACGAAATCGATTGGCAGGTCATCCCGGATGATCTCGGAATGGATGAGCTGGAGCGTGGTGCCGACGCCGTTTTGATCATAAAATGTATCCGTCAGCCAGAGCGCGCGCTTCGGATGACGATGCATGCCGATCTGGTCTGCGATCGCCTCGGTCGTGAAGCGATTCGAAAAATTGACGCGCGCTCCCGCATACGCGCTCGAACCGATCAGCAGCGCCGCCAGAGCAGGAAACGGCAACCCGTCGGACAGCGCTTTCAGATCGAAGCATGGGATCGAATCGTCTTCCACCGGATCCGTCGACTCGCCGACCAGTCGCCGAAAATCCACCGGAATCTCGAAACTCGCAATGAGTTTTCGGATATTGATTCCTTTTTCTGCCCCGTCGGATTGCCTCGAACGCGTCACTTTTTCCTCGATCCGCTCGGCCAGGATCTTCAAAAGTGTGTGAAAGATGGCCGGAAGTGTCTGTCTGAGCTGGAGGCCGAGGAGTTCCGGATACTCCGTCCGAATCCGGGCGATCGTATCGAGTTCTGAGATGAGCGGGCGGAATGTTCTGGATACCATGTGTCGCTGAATGAAACCGGGTTTTTTTCCCTGTAAAGCCTCATGCGCCGCACGGATGAAATTCAGCGTGAACCGGTGCCTTCTCAATTCAAACGCGCCGTTCGCGATCAGAAATGCCCAGATCTTCTGCCGGGTCGTCCCCTGGTGGAGAAGCATCCGGACCAATCCGGGATCTTCGGCATGCATGACGATCTGACAGAAGTAATCCAGCAGGGCTGAAGCCAGTTTATCCACCGACACATAGGTTCCATAAGGCGCGCATCGCCCGGATCTCAGCGCTTCCAGAACCGTGCTCGAGGCCGGGGGAACGGACGCCTGCATGCCTTCAGGAAGATGGAGAATCGTGCCGGTCTGTCCGGCAAAGAGCGCCATGTGATCATCCGAACCGCCGGTCATCGTCTTCACCCAGCCATGCGAGCAATATCGATCCGGGCGGATTCCGAAACGTCGGGCGAACGATTCGATCCGCTCCTCCGTGAGATGCTCGAGCCATGACGCCGCAACCAGATTCTGCCAGGTATCCCGTTGCCCGTTGATGACCTCGAACCGGTCAAACATCAGTGTCAGATACTGCATCAGTTCGACCGGATCATGGCGCGCCTTCCCGTGGACGAAGAGGGGGTGTGCGAGAACCGTCACGAGATTCTGATCGAGCGTATAGTCCAGAAATCGCGGGAGGTCCCCTCTGAGACGATTCAACTGGACTTCTTGCCCCGGGTCGAATCCATAGGTCAGCACATGGATCGATACATCGAATGCCGGGATCAGACAGGTGAACTCCGCACCGACCAGCAGATCGATACCTTTATCGAGCAGATCGAAACACGACCGCGCGTTGTTGTGATTGGTGATCGTGAATGCCTGCGCGCCGTTACGTTTCAGCGTGTCGAGGAGCGACTCGGACCGTGTCCAGGTCTCAGGCCAGCGCAGAATCCGTCCGAGCAGCTCATCGGGAACGCTGCTGTTGAAATCATGGCAATGCAGATCGATCCGGACTGTGCTATGGGAAGGAAATCGTTGAGATTGACATGTGACGAATGCCTGGAATGCGTCCTGAAGATCCTGTCTGAAGCGACACCCTTGCTCGCTCACTTCCCCCTCCCGGTCAATACCTATCGTCCGCTGTCGGCTGGCTCCAGGCATGGAGCGTTGGTCAGCACCATCCCGCGCGCCATCCTGAGTTTCAACATCTCCCTGAACGCCATTCCGGCATCGGTGGCAGCATGAAACGTATCCATGAAGGCTTTTTCGGATACATGCATCGACGGCTCGATCATGACAAAACCCGCTCCGGGCTTCAGAATCCGGACAGCATACTTCAAAAAGGTGCGCGCATCCGGGATTTCATGGATCACTGCAGACGCGAAGATCAGATCGAACCGCACCGCGAATGCCTCGGAAAACGCCTCATCCACTTCCCCCAGACGAACCTCGATCCGATCGGTGAACGGACTCGCCTCGACACGGCGCTTCAACCCCGCGACCATCTCCGGCTGAATATCGATCGTCACGACCCGGCCGTTCTCGCCCACCAGACGCGCGAGATCGAGGGTATAGAAACCGAGGCCCGGACCCGGCTCAAGAACGGTCATGCCGGGTCTGACAAGCGGAGTCAACAGCTTGTTCGGATCCGATAACAGCCGGCGAACCGGATTGAGGAGCAATCGTCCCATCCACCAGGGGCATACATGCTGATTCATCGCCACCTCCTTCACCAGAGATCTCGCACCGCGCCGGATGCTAGACCTGCCGACCCGTTCCGTCAACCGTTTCCGTCACGCGGGATCGTGCCGGATTTTCACGCGCTAACCGAATCCTGACCAACCAGCCCCTCAACGGCGAAAGGGCCGAACAGAACTCCGGCCATCCGACTTCGAAATCGCCTGATTTCATCGATCGGACAGCCGGTGAGGAGGAGAGACTGATTCGAATGTGAGCGTTCCGTGTGTTTTCAGCCAGTGAAAATTAACTGTGAGGTGCGCGGCGAATGGGGTTACAGCTCAGGGGATCGCGTCGAATTCCCAGACCCCGGCGGTGCCTTCGAGACGGCTGATGGAGGGGTCGGTCATCGCCGCGATGAAGCTCAACCCGGAAATCGCGCCGGCGGACGCGGGCCACGTGAATTCGGGAATGATCGTGCGCTGAATCGATCCGGTCGGAACGGTAGCGAGAGTGATCCAGTCGGCCGACTGTGTCCAGGACGGATAAAACCAGTATTGACCCTGGAAGCTCAGGAGCGTGAAGAACGGGATGCCGTCAAGCGGTGCTGCGGTGCGATTGCAGATCGTCGCGGTCAGCGAGCAGGCGTCGCCGGGTGAAAACCGGTGGGATGGCATCGTGAGCGTGACGCCGTGCGGGGCGGACGTCGGGGTGGACGATGGAGCGGCCGTCGGAGGGGCAGATGGCGTCGGAGTCACGCCGGGCGTCGGCGTCGCAGCGGTTTCGCATTCGCGCTCGAAATATACGCGGAAATCGTCGAGATTCCAGCCGCCATACGCCTCATCGGAATCCGTCGGACCGATCACCCAGCGGAATTTCACCTTGCTCTGGCCGGCCAGGAAATCCGAGGCGGGCACGATCAGATGCATCCAGCCGTCCATCTCGACCGGACCCTGATACTCCGCATTGCTCATCACCTCCATCCAACTCGCCCCACCGTCGAGCGACAGTTCCCAGGAGGCCTGATCGTCCGGATATGCGCCCACATTGAGCCAGAGCGCGATTTCGACATAGATGTTGTCGATCTTGCCGCAATCGATCCGGGGTGTCGTGAGGCAATAGCGCGGCATGTTGTTCTCGTAAGCACCGTCCAGATTGTATCCCAGCACGTTCGCTCCGGTGAAGCCGGATGAGGGGTCGCCGGCCAGCCCCGCCGGAACGCCCCATTCCCAGTCGCCCTCGCGGTCCCAGCCCGGATCGGTGTCCATGGTTGCGTCCATGAGATACACGCGTTCGAGTGTGCGGATTGAGCCGGATGCATCGAGCGTCGTGAGAGCCTCATTGCCCGCCGCATCTCGGGCTGTGATGGAATAGAAATAGTCGGTGCAGCTTTCGAGATCCGGAATGTGTGCGTAGTGCATTGTTTCAAAATGAGCGATGCTCAGACAGGGCGTCACGGGCGTCGTTTCGCCGAATCCGATTTCGGTCGTAGCGGGTTCCGAGGTTTGCCAGAGAATGGTCGCGGAAGTGGATGTGCGTTCGAGAATCGTGACCGAGACAATTTCGGGGCCCGTGCAGTCGACTGTGGCTCCGGCGGACAGCGTTTCGGGCGCGCCGCCGTGATTCTGATCGTCGTAGCGAACTGTCAGCAGGTCCGATTCACTGACCTGGACCTTGCCGTCCGGCAGAGGCTGTCCGGCTCCCGTCATGGTGATGCCGTAGAAGACGCCCGGCATGATTTCGTCCAATTGAACCGTTTCGGGCTGCGTTTCGGTCGAACTGAACGCCTCGACGGACAGGACACCGGCGCTGATCAGGTCCGCATCGGCGAGCAGAATTTCGATTGAATCCGAGCAACCGACCGTGGGCTTGCCCAGACCGATCCAGGCCGCGGATTGAGGCGTCCGGCAGACCGCCACGGCTCTGAAGCAGTCGATCTCACCCCAACCGTAGACATTGTTCGGGGTTCGGAGCGTGTCGGGACTCGTGCATTCCGGCGTCCGGGCGGTGATGCAGGTCTCGCGGATCAGTTCGATCGTGTCCTCGACCCGGCCCTGCAACGCGGGGTTTGCCGACCACATGAGCGCCGCCATGCCGCAGACATGCGGACCCGCCATGCTCGTGCCCATCCCCTCACCATAGGATTCTTCGCCGGGAACCGACGAGCGAACCTGTTCACCCGGGGCACAGACATCCGGCTTGATCAGAGAGGGCGAGAGGCGGGAGGGGCCGCGGGCGGAAAAGTCCGAGGCGACACCCAACGGCATGAGAGCGCCGGTGGTGATGACCGTGTCGTAATCGCCGGGCGAGCCGACCGTTTCGCAGCCCGGGCCGGCGTTACCCGCGGAGAACTCCATGAAAATACCGGCCTCGACGAGTGCCTGCACGGCGTCGTAGTAAAGCGTCGTTCCGGAGTCGATCCCCCAGGAATTGTTCACGATGTGAGGGGCTTTCGCGGGATCCGGGTTCTGGCCGTTGAGATCCGTCGGTGCGAGCACCCACTGGAATCCCGCCAGGATCCAGGAATCGAGCGCTTCGTCGTTGGCCGTGATGAATTTGACCGCGATCCAGTTCGCATCGGGAGCGACACCGATCTGATTGCCCGCACCGTCGTCTCCGATCATCGTCCCGGTGGTATGTGTTCCGTGGCCATGATCGTCGATCGGTTCGGTCGGGGAGGTGCCGGTCGCGTCGAACCAGTTGTAGTTATGATCTGCGGTGGAGCCGTTCCAGCCGCGGTAATGGGATTTCAGGGCCGAGTGCTGCCAATCGACTCCGGTATCGAAATCGCAGACCGTGATCCCCTCACCCCGGACATTAAAGGTTTCCCAGACCCGATCGGCCTGGATATGCGAGATATTCCATTCGACTGAACGGGAGGGGTTGGGGGCGGGAGGGAGGGGTTGGATCGAGCGGGGAGTCGAGGCGAAGAGGGGAGAGGGTTTGGGATTGAGGTGCGAATCGCGGATGATGCGGCGTTTGTGATCCGGGACGATCCGGGTGATGTCGGGGTTGCGGGCCAGTGCATCGAGGATCTCGCGGCCGGAATGGACCAGGATCATGTTATCGATCCAGAACGATCGATACGCGATGTGCTGCTCATCGAGCCATGAGCGGACATCCCGTTGGGAGCGTTCACTGACCTGTTTAAGGGTATTGACGACATGGCGGCCCTTGTCGATCTTCGACCTGAGCAGATCCGCACCGGTGAGATCGGCTTTTTCATGGAATACAAGGAAATAATCTGCCTCACCGGCAGTCGTCATCCTGTCCACGACCTCCCGGTCAACCTCTGCCGCATTTAACCAGCCGATGCAGGCCGTTAACATGATAATTAAAACTGCGCAAATTCGTTTCATACAATCGTCTCCCAGTCGTCATAGGTTAAACTGAACAGCGTCCGGAACGATTCATCTGTTCTGATCCGCTATTGAGTAACGCGACGATTCCGGAAGTTTTGTGCAGGAGTTATTTTTGTTGCGACTCGGGGAGGCAGCATTCAGAATTCTGATTACCTGAGCCGTTAAGTAAGGAATTGGAAAGACCTTCTATCAATAATGATGCTCATTTTCATCCACTTTGACCGATCCGATGATGATCCCTCAAAGGTTCCATCTCCCCTGTTTTCATGATGATAAGCTGACTTCATTTCGAGATTGAGCGAATCTTTTTGAAGTGTCTGAGTTTAGTCAGTGTTGGTGAGGTTGCTCACGGATTGAAACGCTGCCGTCACAAAAAACATGATCGAATACAGCACAACGACCGTGTGCGAATAGGGCAGATCGAGCGCAAACGAGAGCAGATATCCGGCAAACGCGGACAATGCGGCCACACAAACCGATCCGACGATGATCCAGCGCAGATTCCACCCGACCATTCGACCAATCATCGGAGGAATCACCAGGGATGCAAAAACGTATAAAGTTCCCGTGATTCGAATCGATACACTCGCTGCCATTCCGATCGTCAGGTAAAGAAGAAAATCAAGTAGCCGAACACGGAGTCCTGTCGTTGCAGCCATCTCGGGATCGAGCGCGATGAAAATGAATTCCTTGCGAAATGCCACATGAATCCCGAACACGACCACAGCGCAGATCGCCAGAAACACAACATCCTGCCAGGCGGAATAGAGCGGATTACCCGAGAACAGATTCAACCCGGATGCCTCAGCGGATGGATTTCGTGCAACGATCAGGACCGCAATGGAACTGGATGCGGCGTAGATCAGGCCCGTCGTTCCGTCATCGAGTGCCCGGCCACGTGACGTATTCATCCACAACAGAAGGATCGCAGCACATGATGCCAGCATCGCGCACATCATTGGCTCCAGATCGAGCATGAATCCCATTGCAAGTCCAAGCGATGCCATGGATGACAGCGCAATCGCAGCGAATACCATCCGCCGGATCAGAATGTAGATCCCGAGAAACGCACACAGGCATGCGGCAATACCACCACTGATCAAACCGGGCAACAATGACACATCAGTCAATATATCAAGCATCTTTAACCCCTCAACCGACACGCACCCGACCGTCTTTTTCGAACACCTGCACATCGATCCCATACAGCGAAGACAATGCCTGAGCCGTCGGTCGCCCGTTGAAAATCAGTGGCGATTCCCAGTCCGGATTCATGAAAACAAATCGGTTGGCGGATTCCAGAATATCATTCAGGTCGTGAGTGACATGGATCAATGTCAGAGAATGTTCGATTCGCAATCCCTGGATCAATTTGAGCAGCTCCCGACGCGCACGCAGATCCAGATCCGCAGTCGGTTCGTCCAACACCAGAACACTGGGTTCCGTCGCGAGCGCCCGAGCCAGGAGGACACGCTGTTTGAGACCTCCGGACAATGTATGAAAGTAACGCTCCGAATAGTCTGCAATCCCGGTCATCTCCATCGCCCGCTCGACAGCCTCCCGATCCGCCACCGAGGGTGAGCGGACCCAGCCGATCAGCCGGGTCCGCGCCATGATGATGATCTCATACACACGAAACGGCACGGTCATTTCGAGGTGTTGCCGCTGACTGCAGAAACCGAATCGCACGTCCTTCGCACGTTGGATTTCCCCTGCCTGAATCGGCTGCACGCCCATGAGATTTCTGATCAGGGTTGTTTTGCCCGATCCGTTTGGACCGATAATCCCGACATGATCCCCGGAAACGACATCGAATGTCAGCGCTCGATACACCAAATTTCTTAAATAACCTGCAGATACCGTTCGCATTGAGATCATCGGTGAGTTCATTTCAGAGCACCCGCCAATCGATCGATGATCGAATCGATCAGAGCGATGTAATCCGTTGCTTCCGGCGATCCTCCAACGGAATTCGGCACAACCACAACTGTTGCACCTGTTTGACCCGAAACAAAATCGGCTGCCTTTCTGCTGTAAAAAGTTTCGACCAGAATCAGGTCTGTCTTTTCAGATTTCATTCGCTCGATCGTGTCACGAAGATGAGCCGGTGAAGGGGACACACCGGGTTTGGGTTCGAGTTCGCCCGCCAGGTGAATACCAAACCGCTCGGCAAAATAGATCCAGCTTCGATGATACGTCAGAACTGAAATCGGCTGATGAGGTGCAAGTTTCCGGGTCCATTCGTCGATTTTCCGATCCAGTATGTCATGAAACGCTTTTTCGTTTGCCCTGTATGTTTCCTGAAATTCCGGGTCGATCCGGGACAGCATCCGAGCAATTTCCGAGGCAATAAGTCGAGCATTCATCGGATCCAGCCAGTAATGAGGATTTCCCTCGGGATGAACGTGACCCATCGATCCATCGACCTTCCCATGAGGAATCTCTTTTTTATCGATGACATTCGATACGTCCAGCCATCCGGACTGATTGGGCTGAATCTTGGGATTCCGGCTGGATTGAACGAGCGGATCGATCCAGATGTCCAGACCCATGCCCACGATGATCAACACATCGGCCGTGCGAAGACTTACGACCTGCGACGGTCGGATTTCGACAAAATGAGGGTCATGCGTTCCATTACAAAGTGCCTGAACATGAACGCGATCTCCACCAATCGATGAAGCGATCGACGCGAGATCCGATGTGGTGGTGACAATTTCGAGTGGAGATCGAGCCGATACGGTCAGAGCACCCGCGACGAGAGTACACATACACATCCAAATACGCATTTTCATTTCTGCTCCTTTGCTCACAATGAAGCGAACTTATTGAAGTGCATGACTATGCGGCCCGATACCGAAGAGTATCTGGATGAATCCCTCATGTTCTTCATTCTCGATATCGTAGTCGTATTGTGCCCTTATTCGGGTCATTTCGCTCAGACTGTGAGTCAGAATCAAAGACACCCGGGATTGTTCCTCCGATTCATGAACCGGCATCTCAGTCCAGTCATACCGGGCACCGATATCCCAGCGGCGGTCAAAGCGGAAACCGGCAAAAACAAAGCCACCGGTGCGCTGAAAATCGCCCTCTTCCATCGAACGATCCAGATGATACCACTCACCTTGAATGGTCACTTTCCGGTATGCGCTCAACACCGACCGCCATGTCAAATCCGCGCTGGTCAGCGTAACATCATCCTGTTCTTCTTCGTGATGAGGCCCCTGACTTTTCACGCCCGATGCGCCGATTTCCAGTTCTGACGAACCTGCGATCGGAAATGATGTCCACAAACGCCCGGAATATGTCTCGCCCGCCAGGCCAAACTCATGATGATGCTCGTCTTCTTCCCCCTCATCATGATCACCTTCCTCAGCTTCTTCTTCGTGTTCATGAGCCGCATCGGTGTGCCAGGCCCCCAGTTCAATCTGAAGGAAAAAGGGGGCCGGGATCAACAGAGCAGACGTGATACCGGTCGCGGCCAGCCCGTGATCGCCCAGAAACGCGGAGTGAACGATCGGACGCGTTACATAATTCCAGGAATGAGGATGGAGGGAGTTGATTTTGCCGATATTGAGATACTGCTTTCCGACTTTGAAACTCAAGCCGCGGATGGGTGTCTGGAGAAAGTTAACATAGGCTTCTTCGAGTTCAGTTTCATACGCACCTTCATGGTAATGCAAGGCGGCATAAACATCCGCACGAATCCCGGGATACAGAAATCCACCGATTGCCAGTTCCACTTCGCGGACTCGAATGTGATTGTCCTCTTCCTGATCCTCGAGACTCGTGAAGTATGTTGTGATATCGCCAATGATGCTGATATCAGGCAATTCAAGCGCTCGGGGAGATCGCTCCGTTGGATTTTGTGCGAACAGATTCGCAGGAACAAACAGCATGGCAAGGACGAAAACCAATAGAAAAGAACACTGATTACGCATGGTAAAATCTCCTGTTCGGACTGAATTCACGATGTTTACTGGACCGAGACACACGCAGGTGTCGATCCGATCGATTTAGACCTGTGAGATGAAATCAGGCCGCAGGAGGAGCACGAATGAAGGTGTCGGCAACTCGCACCGAATGAAGGACGCGGGGCAGAGGTGATGCGACGTTTCCGAGGGTGGAGATGATCACTCCCAGAATCACCAGTGACATCACAATCGTCTGAATCAGAAACAACTGGACGCATGCCGAGCAATTCGGGTGAAACTGATGATCGCACGCGTGCGAATGCAACAGGGGGGCGAACAGGGCGAGAATGAATGCGACGGCACAGAACAACGCCACAGCCTTCGTCGGGATTCGAATCAGGGGTATCGACACTCGACCTGCCTCCAGTTTTTTCAATCGCATCCGCGTCGACGCAGAGCGAAACTGACTATACGGAAAGAGTATCCGGTATTCAAGCCGAATGAGAGCACCCATGCAGACAGACAAAGGGATAACAGAAGATTCCGTCGATTAATCCCTTTTCGTTTTCAGATGCCTGTCCTCTGAGACGAACCAGATATTGTATCCCATTCTATCCCGGATCGTCGCCGTTATCGTGGTCGTAATCGTGGTCGTTATCGTGGTCGTTATCGTGGTCGTTATCGTGGTCGTTATCGTGGTCGTAATCGTGGTCGAAGTCGTGACTACTTCTGTCCGATTTTCCTGTTAAAAACAAATAAAGGGACACCTTCCTTAATTCGGTTTTGGGTTTGAAGTTTTCGGTTTTCGGTTTTCAGACGCTTGGATTTAAAGGTTACTTGATCGCTGGCAGGAGTCCGATTCGAATTATGTAAGGTGTCCCTTTATATCAGGATATCGGAAACTGAATGCCGCAATCGTCCCCCGGTTGCACTTCACCCCCTCTCTTGTTTAATATTCATTCAGACACACTCGGAGGTGACCATGCTGCTAGTATCCCGATCCCAACCCATCTTCAGCCTTTCAGGATTACTCCCGATCCTGATTCTGTTCCCCCTCCTGTGCACCGCGCAGGATCTCACCGTTCACATCGACACCCCCGCCCGGATGATCCATCCCGGCGAGGAATTCTCCGTGCGCGGCTACATCGTCAACAATACCGGCGCTGAACTGCCCGATGCCGCCGTCGTCTTCATGCTCTCAGCCTTCGGCGAATACTTCTTCTGGCCCGACTGGATCCACTATAATCCCTCGGATCCATCCACCTTTCACTACGCCATCCGCACACTCAAAACCGGCCAGACCGTGATTCCCCTGCTCGACCCCTTCATCTGGCCGGATACCGGCACCGATGCCCATTACGGCCTCGCTTTTTACGGCGCAATCCTCTCACCCGACCTCACAGAACTCATCAGCAATCTCGCAGTCACATCCTGGGGTTACTCCATGAACCCCGATTGGCTCGACTGGGTCAACATCCATCGCTGGATCGCGCATGTCCCCTCCGTCTTCGAGCAGGCGGACTGGAGCCACGGGAATGTCCTGCACGCAACCTATATGGTGAAAAACGACATGATCGGCCACTCCGAAGATCCCGCCAACCCCTGGTACACCCCTGAAGGCGACGCCGCCGCCCGCAACAGCAACGTCATGGTCAGCAGTCTCGTGAGCACCACCGATCAATACGCCGTGGATCTGTGGATGACCGCCCCCTTCCACGCCGTCGGAATTCTCGACCCCGAACTGCACGCAACCGGATTCGGCAGCTACCGCGAGGCGGACGGCGGCTGGCAGATGGGCGCGGGCCTCGATGTCCTCCGAGGTCTCGGTGACATCCCCGCCTCGGTCCGCTACCCCATCGTCTGGCCCTCTGACGGCTCGACCATCCACCTCACATCCTACAGTTCCGAGTATCCCGACCCGCTCACGAGCTGCCCCGGCTACACTTCCCCCGCCGGATTGCCCCTCATCGTTCAGATCGGCCCGGGAAACCAGACTCCGACTGTCACTGATCACTGGCTGATGAGGGGAACCGTGCCGATCGAACATTGCGTCTTCGACGAGACGAGTTACACGAATGCAGACGGCTCCCAGCAGAGTCTCGCCCGGAGTGTCCTCAATTCGCGCGACGCGATCGTGATGATCCCGAGAACGCCTTTGCTGAGCGGCGCGACCTACTCGGCATCGATCACGGTCAACGGCCAGACGATCACCTGGTCGTTCTCCGTTGAGTGATCCGTTGAGCGCATCATGACGTTCGTCAGGACATCGTGGTTGATCTGGGGAGGCACTGTCGTGAACGATTCGGGTGCCCGACGAGCCGATGTCCGGGTAGAAGGCGACCGGATCACGCGTGTCCGGTTGAACCTCCGACCGGGCGCTTCCGAGCAGGTGATCGATGCCGGAGGCCTCTGGCTATTGCCCGGCGGGATCGATCCGCACGCGCATCTGTCCTGTCCGAGATCGGATCCGTCGGAGGAGATATGGGTCGATGACTTTGAATCCGGCACCCGGGCGGCACTCGCGGGTGGCATCACCTCCGTCGGCTCCATCGCTTTCCCCCTCCCCGGAGAAACACCGCTGATGACACTGGAACGGGAACGCGCCGAATCCTGCTGGATTTCTTCCTGTCCTCACGCGATTTCGACCCTGGAATCGAAAGGTTTACCTCAGCAATCCGGCGCGGGACGCAACGGGCTGGTCGTGATGCTGCATTGCGTGCCAACACCGATAAACTTTGGACCCCACCGGAGAGTTGCAGACAAGCTGAAAAGTGCGCATCGTTACTAAATTCTCAGATATCCTTTTTTCCTTGTTTTAAGGATATCAATCTATGTTGCTTCGCACGCTCACCACCGCAAATTCGGATGTCAAATCATCTTTAACACTTTGATTTTTGGAAGCCAATAAAATCAATGGGTTAAGGCCACACAAAAAGTTCTTGGCACTAGGTTTTCAAGTTCTTTAAAATCAATATGTTACAGATTTGAAACGTGCAACCTATTGAGAAATAAGGGAAATGAATTGGGGGAATTTGACACCCACTGACAGCATCGCTCGGGAGGCTTCCGGCTGGATCTCCGATCGTATCCTGAATGTCTTGTCCTGTACTGTCAGGTCCCCTTCGTCGACCCGGTCCAATTCCTGACGGATCCGGTCCCAGTGAAACGAATACCCATTGCAGAGCATCCGGTTTTCGAGTGCTTTCAGCAAACACAGCGCCAGAAAACTGCAGAACACATGTCCTCGAATGGTTTCATTCATACGATGATACACCGGCCGGGTTTCAAGAACGGATTTGATCGATCGGATGACCCGTTCCACCATCCAGAGTTGTTTGTATTCCAGAGCGATCACATCGGCTGGCAGGTCGAGATCGGTACGCAGGACATACTTGCCATCAAACCGGGATTCTTCAGCGATTTTTTCCATGTCAATCTCAAACCGAGGTCCACGGGTCCGAAGATATCTCCGATATCCCTTGTTGCCAACGAGTTGTTTGTCACCTCGTCTCAAGGCCCGTTCCAGTTGCCGAATGATCTCTTGCCGACTTGCGGCATCCGCCTCGGCTTCTTCAGGATTCAGACAGATGATGTATCGGCGATCACCGACACGGACGTTCTTGACCTTTAGCGGTGCAGGATCATGGCTCGTCTGGCGTGCCGACTGAACCGTTTCATACCGTCCGCCACGTCGCAGCACCGTCTCTTTGACCTCTTTGCATTGCCTCATCCGTGCCCCTAGAATGTAATGGATCCCGGCGGATTCAAGTTCACGGATCGAGGACTCACTGATCATCCCCCGGTCACAGACCACGCACATGGACGTGATCTGAAATCGGTTCTTCAGTCTTTCTGCGATCGGAATCAGCACCGTCACATCCGCCGTCGATCCCGGCCACATCTCACTGCAGATCGGATTGCCATCTTGGTCCAGCACAATCCCCACAATCATCTGGTTGTTTTCCGGACAGTGATCCTTGCTATGACCTCTCTCTCCCAATCCGTCCCCACCCTTCCCTTCGACATACAGCGACGTCGTATCGAAAAAGACCATCTGCACGGCTGAAAATAAATCTCTTCGGGTCATATACACCATCTCTTCCAATTGATGATGGATTCGACGCTCTGCCAGCGGATCTTCTTCGTTCCATTCGGATACCGGTTCACCCAGCCATTCCATCGCTCGATACAGATGATGCAGTTTCAGATCATCCGTGCCGTCGATGCGGTAATCCATGCGCCAGGCATCACATGCCAGATCAGCGCCTGATCGCATCAGACGGTGGAGAACCGTCGTGAATACGGCGCGTTCTACATCACACTCAAATCGTCTGTCTCGGAGTATCGTCTCCAAGGATTTCCGGATGCCGGTCTCTGTCCAGAGCTTCTCGAAGACCATTACAGGACCAATCACCTTCTTGTTTTCGAGCGGAAGCGCTTCGCCTGCTTTCAAAATTGCCAGTTCACGTGAGAACTTGGCTCCCGATACAAGCAATGAATCGATCGTGCCCTTTTCCAGCACCTCCTCGACCCGTCCGAGATTCAGTAGGGTCCTTTGCCTGACCTTCCCGTCGCTCCATTTATTCTCGACCAAGACGACATATTCGTATGGGCCGACTTTTTTCTTTCTGAAGAACATGGTCACCTCCGGTCTGCCACCCGAAACCATGTCACAACGTCATTTAAAAGGTCAATCTATTTCTAATTTTTTAGCACTAGGATTTTCAAGTTTTGAAAACTGAACCCAGCATTTTCAAGGCTCCGCAGCCCGAATGTGCTGCGCGACTGTTAAAGATCAGTCAGACATTTCTCGCGGGTACAGGGTTTTTTGACTTCCGCCATGCTCCTTTCCAATACCCGATGGAATATATCCGCTAACAGGCCATGCCGCCGCTAAGATGAAAACGGTAGGGAGGTGTGGGAGGGTTGTTTTTTTCATTGGGCATTCTCTATTTATTCACCAGTTTCTTCAAGAGACTGAACATCATTTCTCCTTGGATGACCTTTTTTAAAACAGCACCCTGTTTCACTCATTAGTGTTTAATCCTTCCGCGATTAGGAAGCCTGAATGAACGTGCCAAAACGGGAAGGCTTCATGGCCCTAGTGTTGATGTATAAGCGAAAGGTGATAGATATCCCCATGTAATTATTTGAAGCAATGTTATTTCGGCTCCCAAAATGAACCCAACATGACTCCACAGGATAGTCATTTGTCTACCACGAGGAAGAAGGAAAAAAATACAAATGATAATGGCTGCGATGCCGAAGAATAAGAACGCATATTGCGAGAATTCAGCGCATTTAGTCAAAGCGGGATCTGGGCCGTAGAGGAGGGAATATGCATATTCCGATCCGCGCGCGAATATATAGTTACTGGCAAATAGAAGCAACTGGATTGTGATTAGAAACACCCGAATCGCGATTTGCGGATAGGCATCAAAAGGGGTTATCATTTTAGTTTCCTTAATCCAAGTCGAGTTTATCAATCAATTCTTCTGCAAACTCTTCACTGAATACCGGAACCCCGCTGCTTGGTGGACTTTTTGCATCAACAAAACCTGTTTCCAGACTGAAGTAGTCACCGAGAAACGGATCCACTATTCCATGAAATCCAGTTTCGTGAGAAATGGTCACACCTAGCCCAATATTGTAGTCAGTTCCCAGTCTTTTAACGGTATTAAGGATAAACCCCGGATTAATTTTCGGATCCCAACGTGCTTTGTTTTGTCCAGTAGCCTTAAGGAAGTCATCTCTTCTTAAGAAAAATCTGACTTGTGTGGGATAAAATCCGAATAGATTTCCTCCACTGAAACCTAATTCGTCTGGAACATCTTCAGAATATTGCCATTCGAATGATAGTGTATTTTCTTTTGTATTGCCAAAGCGTTCAAAAGCATTTGTGTATATTCTTTCTGTTTCTTGTTTTGCTTCTGCTGTCATTTGCCCTTCTGAGAGGTTGTAGTAAAATTGTAATTTAACATCACGCAACCCTGAAGGATCTATGAGGGAAAATGGATTGTTCCGACAATACCCGTATCTGTTCCACCCCTGTGGATCATCAGGATTCCCCTTCAAAATATCCGGCGACAAAAACCTCGACGGCATCTCATATGATGCGTCATCCGTGATCCCGTTGTAATACCTCGCATTGAAGTAGTGCTTGCCGGTGCTCGTGTCAAACAGCTTGCCTGTATAACGCGCATCTTGCGGGGAAAATATCGGCGTACCGATATCGTTGAAATCCGCTCCGAACGGTTCGTAGTGGTGGATCTCGCACGGAGTTCCACCGCTCTGCTCCGGCCAGACCACTGCGCCGGTCTTGTCGGTGAAAGCAACGGGAGATCCCAAATGGTTCAAGTGCGCATAGCTCACATCGGTGGCCGAACCATCATCCACGATTCTCGCCAGCAACTGCCCTTCCAAATAGATCTCATCATAATAATTGAGCAGATCATCATCATAGGTAGCCAGGAGCTGCTCACCAAGATAAGAATATATCAGGCTATCCATCCCAACTGACTTCAGAATCCTCTTCCCGAGCGCATCGTAAGCATAGCTGTCCGTCCCGCTTGAAACCATTTGCCCAAGCTGGTCGTAACCATAGGTGTAAACCCCGTCTCCGGTCAGGTTGCCGTCTGCATCGTAGGTCACGCCGTTCAGACGGTTGTTGGCATACGTGAAACTGCTCGATTCCGCCGGACTGGTCTTGGCGACCGACAGAACGTTCCCGTTCGCATCGTATCCATAGGTGAAATTTCTCCCCGAAATGCCGTTGGCGTTGGTAAGTCGGTTCAAGTTGTCGTAGACAAAGTGCTCAGATCCGATGTCTATGATGTTGCCGAAGGCATCATATATGAAATCGTTGTTGATCAGATCGTTTGCGCCGATAGCTGTCGTCCAGTTTCCCGGTCGGTTCCGCTCATCCGGTGTGATGCTGGTGAGAACGCCGTTACCAAATGTCGCCGCTTGCAGCCCGCCCGCGGGATTGTGGGTCAAAGTCCCGGCTAAATTAATCGTCCCCGAACTCCCGGTGACTGACACTCCTGTCAACAAGTTCGTGGCCGCCCCATATGTATAGTTCGCCATCACTCTCCCATCCGGATACGCGATTGATGCCAGATTTCCCAGGGAATCGTAACTGAATTCCATCACATTAGTGAGTGCCGAGCTAGCTAGAATGCTGTCTTTTCTGAGATTCCGGCCCTGGGTATCATATTCGGGCCAGGCAAGGCAGCTTTCTTCAACACCCGGATCACCCTTCAGAACCAAAGCTCCTGTTCGGTGATTGATTGGGTTGGAATAGGTATAAGAATGGCCAGGAATGGCTTGCCCGTCATAGTAGAAATCGACTTCAATCCGATTCGTACTCGTTCCAGATATCTGGGAAATCGGCCTGTAAATCTCATCGTAGTCAAAAGTGAGCGCCTTCCCGGATGCCTTCGTGATCGACTCCACCTTGCCGGAATCATAATAGGTGTAACTGACCGCGCCCGTTTCAGGATGGTATTCGCTCAAAAGCCAACCAAGACTATTATAACTGAATGTCCGGTTGGAAATACCGCCTGGATGTGCGACCGCCGTCAAGTTATTGAGCACGTCGTACGTGTAGTCAAAATTCTGCCCATTGGCATCGTTAACCCTGGTCAACCTGCCGAAAGCATCGTAGGTTTTCTCTGTGTCCTGCGATCCCCGAGTAATCGTGATTAGATTTCCGTTGTAATCAAAATCAGTTGTTCCGTCAGGATCTGCGACGGATGAAATCCGTCCGATAGGCCCATAAGCAGTAACAGTTCCGTTTGAACTGATGTGATCCGGGTTGGATTCTGTTGTAGCCTCGGAAACAAAGGTTTGGTTTCCAGCGGCATCATATCCCTGGTGGATATAGAAATAGGAAGCTGATCCGTCTCCTGGCTTCCGTGTTTGGATCAGCCTTCCCAGCGCGTCGTAGCCATATTGAATCCCAAACGATCCCTGAAGCGAAGAGACGGTCTTTCCAGCGGAACTGTAGGTGTAGCTCGTCGGCGAGTCTAGAAGAGGCGTGGCTAAAATCAATCTTCCCAGATCGTCGTAGGCATAGTCTGTTTCGTTTCCGTTTGGATCGGTGTGCGACGTGACTCTTCCAGAATCCGAATCGATGCCGAACGTAAACGTCATGTAAGTGGAATCCGGAAGCTGCTGCGGGGTGACAATCAGGGAAATCGCCCCGGACATCCAATCAAAATCAGTCTCATTGTTTTCAGGATCTGTAACGGTATCCAGATTGCCGTCGCTATCATAAGTATAGGTAGTTGTGATCGTTCCGGGATTCTTGAGTTTTGTTTCCTCATTTAAGCGCGTGAAACTCGGGCTTGTTGGAGTGGAATAGTAGATGTTCGTGGTCGATGTGACCAAGGTCCCACTAACATTCCCATCGATGATCTCGTGGAGATAAACACCGTCAAGGAAGTTGGCTGTCCGGAACGCAGCATATCCCGGACTTGTGCTCGCCCAGGCATAGGTATAGCGAGATGTCCGCTCAGCAGAGGAATCGTAGTTGTATTCCGTGACATACCAGGGCATGGTCAGATTCTGGAATCCTTCCAGATCTGCCAGAGCGCCATCTGAGCCATGATAGAAGTAGGAGATTGAGGCTGTCACGCTTGCACGAGACAACATGCTTTTCTGCTGATGAGCCTGATTTTCAGCCAGAATCTGTCGATCTGCATTTTGCAGGATTGTCGGCTGTTTCGTCGTCCCGTGAAGAGTTGTCACGGTTTGAGTCGTGATCGGAATGTAAACGTAATCGCGACGCACGTTCAATTCCCGATCCATTGATAACTGGCGCGACTGATAGGTTCTGGTTTCGGTTTTTACCGCCACTCCTCCGGAAGCCGATCCGTCAAAATAAACAATCTCTGCCGGCAACCCAATTTTCCATTCTGCTGTTTCTCCGAGATCCGAGGAGAAATAGTTCCAGTAGCGATACTGAATATCATTTCCGAGCGGGTCAGTGACCGTTGTATATTGCTCCTCCATGACCGGACCATAGTTCCCAATTTGGTAGGTTGTCGTGCCGGTTGTCACATCCGATCCACTGGCGGTCCGAGAAGCGATAGCAATATCGGAATAGGATCGATCGTAAACATTACTCTCATCGAAGGTTTTTAAGTAAAATTCGTGTTCTTCGTGAGCGTAAGTGATGATTCCACCTGTAGGTAGAGTGATCTGAGTGAGAACGCCGAAAGTAGGTTCATTGTAATCGCTCTCGTAAGCATAAATGGTCTGCATGTCCCCGGCGCTGCCGCCACTGCCTGCAGCTCGGGCGATGAATATCTGAAGAGCATGTTTCCCGGCAGCAATCGCAGACACAGTGTAATCCAGGTACACGCTGTTGTTCGGGCCACGGACCTGGGAGAGGTATCCGGATACGTCGTACTCGAAATCAATCGTGCGGCCATAAGTATCAACAACGTAATCGACTGCTTTACGTCCGGATGTATAATAGATATCAATATGAATCCCGGAAGTGCCATCCGAATCCGCGCTTCGAATCTGAGTGGCGGCTGCGCACTCCTTCTGCCAGCATTCCACCACATCGGTTTCCGTATAAAAATCAGATCGGTTGAAATAATACTGGGTGCCGTCCGTCAAGGTGAGTTTAAGATCGAATATTCCGCCCCCTATCTCAACTCGATCCAGTCTCCAGAGTTCGGCAGTGAATTTGGGATAGCCGTTCGCGGAGGTGGTGTATGGTACCTTGTAGGCCACGTGCCTTGATCCATCGGGCATAACAATCGTGGGCGTATCGCAGGTCCGATTCAGGATTCTGCCGTAATGGATGTCCCATCCAAGCCCCAAACTGGTTTCCGGAATGAACTTCTGTTGGTAGATGCTTTGATCCGCCCAGGGAACCCGTTCCCTGATGCAACTGCTGTATGTGCGAACAACATTCAGATCAAGTCCGCCTTTTCCTGGCAGGTGCAGGTCGGTATATTTCAGGTTGACTTTCCCCGTGAATGAATCGATGGACTCTTCCGGCATTCCAGCCAGGTTGACGTGATTGGCATCAAATCCGGGAGTTGAGAAATGTTCCGGATAGAACACGTAATCATCGCCAGGCTGTCCTCGATTCAGGGGGCCGGTGTAGCAGAAATTGGCTTCGCCGATGGGATTATCTTCAGTAAGCGTGACATACGCTTCGGGAGGATAGGCAGAGGTTGAATAAACGGCGGTCAGGGAGTATTCAGCGGGGTATGTGATCGTATCCGTGTTCAGAATAAAAACATAATCACCTTCTGTTGTTGTCTGTTGCGTGACGTTATCCGGATAAAGAGTGACTACGGCGTTAGGCAGCGGACCGCTGGGTGAATAGACCTTGCCATAGATGAGCGGACAATAGGTTGTCAGGTCTGCCTGGTATGTTCCAAGCTCCATGACATCGATAGCGATGAAATCTTCCTGACACTTATCGATTGCCACATAAACAACGTAAGGACCGAAAGGAAGAGAATGAGACGAAGTCGTATAGAAACCAGTGGAATCCGTCTGCACATTAAATGAGTTGCCGGTTTCGGTGTTGTAAACGGTCACGTCGGTTCCGGTTGGAACAGGCATGCCCAGTGGGAATCCGCATGTGACATGACCCTCGATGACTGGATTGCCAAGTTGGATATCAAACTCGAATATCGAGTCGGGATTTGTATCGGGAATTCCATCTGTATAGAAAATATAAAAATGGTATAGACCAGGAGGAGAAGTTGGAAACTGGTCGTTCCAACTTACATAACCACCGTTTGCGGTGGTGAGTGATTCATTAAAAACCGCACTTCCCACAGGGTTTGTCACGTAAAATGAGAGAGCTTCACCATTTACCCCCAAACTCGTTGATCTCGCAATGCTCAGATAAGGACGCCGCGCAGGATTTGAAGCCTCATCGGTATCATAGCTAACCCAGAAAAATTGTCCTATGGTCCCACCAGAACCTCGCGCATTAAGTATTCTAAGTCCACCATTAGAAGCTGGATTTGATTCCCAATCAATCACCTCGGGTGTCAGATCAAGAATAGTGAAAGGGTATGGAACAGAAATTTGATTAAAGACTTCCTGATAGCGGCTAATAGGTGAAAATGTAGAAGATGGCCAAGCTGAATATGTGTTCCATGTTAATCCACTTTCAGTCCAATCTCCAGTGACGGAGCCATCAATCAGATAAAAAGCCGTATCAGCGATTGTAGCCCGATCCTCTCTCACGGGCAAGCCATTTTGAAGCAGTGAACCGTTGCAAAGAAGGGTTTCCATTGTTCCACATGGATAGTTTGAACCGACCTCGGCCGGTTTCAAGTGCAATTCTGCTCGGGTAATATCATCGTAGTCTGGAATATCAAACTTGATAAGGGAGAGAAATTCAGTTGGCGGAGGAGAGCAATTTTCGAAGCCAGCAGCCATCCTTGGACAATTTCCACCCAAGAAGTCATCATGGTCTGCCCAGAGCGAAGTATCGTCCGATGGGGAAAGTTTCACAGATCCAACAAGCTTAATAACGATAGGGTCGTTAAGGTATTCACCCAAGACACCTTGTTGATCTGCTCCAGAAATGAGCACCAGGGAGTTATCTGGATCGCGAGAGACTGCAAAAGCAGTGGGTTGTGTAGAGAATGCCGCTATAAAAAGCAGCAGAGACATAGATTTTTTTCCTATTTTCATCATGGCACCTCCGAAAACAGCCAGCAACATTAAAATGCCGCCCAAGCCTATGGCAGGCAAAGGCGGGGGTGCATATTCATACCAACCCATATCAGGGGCGCTACTCCAAATCGGGTAGCCATCACCCGGGTTGACTCCTTGATCAAAACAGGGAGATGCCTGCGTGATGCGATAAGAAGAATCCCAGCCGGGATCGGATGAGATATCGTGAGCACCGGCAGAGCAGTTACTGTAGTTGTTGTCCACATTATTCCAGACATCGTTGTAGTCAATGGTTGGCAACGTAGAGCCGACACAACGAATTCCTGCGGTTCCCGATCCTGTGTCTCCATTGTTTGCGATGATGTTGTTTTGAATGTCGGCAGCCGATTCGGTAGCCTTGAGGCCATCACCTTGATTGTCGCCTATAGAATTGAAGTGAACTGAGGCATTAGAGTAAGCCAGTTCGAGCCCAACTCCAGCATTCCCGGCGATCAGGTTTTTATGGACATTGCCTCCTCCGAGCAGATAAAGCCCTCCTCCGGCGTTGTTAATGATTCGATTCCCTACAACATCGGCCGTGACAAAATAACCATGAACGGCAAATCCATCAGCACCGCCGCCGGTAATCGTGAATCCTTCGATTCGACTATTCGAGACTAATTCAACAACCGGGGAACTGCCACCTCCATTGATAGTCGTGACGCCGGATTTATAAAAATAATCGTTGAACCCGTCGCTTCCCTGATCGAAGCTTTTAAGTATAACTCCGACTTTTAGAGTGATGTTTTCGTAATAAACTCCTTGGTACACGACCACCGTGTCTCCTGCGACGGCTGCGAGTAACGCGTCATGGATGTTGTCATAATCTTGGGTGCCGGAACCAACAGTTATGACGGCTGCCGACATGATCGAAGCGCTGAAAAGCGCCAGAAGACAGAAGCTTAAAGACTTTCTTGTCATGAGAAAATCTCCTCTTCGCTCAGAAACCGAAATTTGAAACCGATTTTAACTTTGCACCGATCTTCATGTCACCAGCTCGAAAAGAAAACATTTGCCATGCAAGCGATTATCTGAGTTCTGTGAATGGAAAGCAATAACGTTAGAAATATACAGAATTGGTCCGAAGTAAAAAGGATGCCGTTTCCAGCACCCTTGAAAAGAACAAACTTGGCGCACTATGCACGGAGCCGTCCCGTCGAGGCGGAAGCGGCGGCTGTGCATCGGGCAATCGCCCTGGCGCATGCTGCTGAAACGGAAATCTACATCGTTCATCTGTCCTCCCGACATGCGCTCGACGCCTGTATCGACGCACGACACCGGGGACAGACCGTCCATATCGAAACCAGACCGATCTATCTGCATTTCACGGACGACCGCTACCGAACCCCGGACGGGCCGCTCTTCGTCGGGCAACCGCCCCTGAGAACTCAAACGGATATCGATTATCTCTGGAAGCATCTCGAAAGGGGAACCATCGATGTCATCGCATCGGATCACGCACCCTGGACGCGGGAGCAGAAGATGAATCCCGCCTTGACCATCTTCGATCTTCGCCCGGGCATGGAAAATCTCCAGACGATGCTCCCGGTGCTGTTTTCGGAAGGAGTCGTTCAAGGCCGGATCTCGCCTTCCCGTTTCGCGCGCGTAACCTCGTCCAATGCCGCCAGGATCTTCGGTCTTTATCCGCGCAAAGGCACGATTCGCGAAGGGTCGGATGCCGATATCGCTCTGTGGGATCCGGAGGGGTGTTTCACGATTCGGAACGAAGATCTGATTTCGCGAGCAGGCCATTCCGTTTTCGCGGGATTCGAAGGCAAGGGATGTCCGGTCTGCGTGATCCGCCGCGGTAATCCGATGTGGTTCCGATCGCAGCGCGGATTCAGGGAAAAATCCCCTCGATCTTCGTTACCTTGATCGGCCGATCGATCCGCGGGGTCAGATCGATCCAGGCCATGACGAGATCCGATCCGATGCGGGTCGCGACGGGTCGGGCCATCATGGAGGCACTCGGCGGAACCCACTCGACCGGCGCTGAAAACGTGACGCCGCCGTCCATACTGACCCGACCCGTGATCCCCGTCCGCGCGTTCTGACTGCTGATCCAGGCCACGATTATCCTGCCGTTGGCCGCTATCATGAGGGGTTCCGTCGCATCGCTGCTGTCGTCCGACAGCGTGATCGGCGCGCGCCAGGAGATTCCATCGTCGAAGCTGCTCATGCACTGAATCCTCCAGTGTCCCACCGGAAGTGTTTTTTCAGCCCATGCAATGTGGACCGTGCCCGCCAGAGTTCCGATCGAGGGATCGCCGGCCAGTCGACTGCGATCGACCGGAAGCAGTGCACCCGAGACGTTCCAGGCATGTCCGGCATCCTGCGATCCGCAATACCGGATCGTCCATGATCGATCTTCGTGATTGCGATATGCCGCATGAATCGTGGCGCTGTTCTGAGCGAATGCCGGCGGACCGGGAGCGAACAGGCCGGAATCGACCCGGGAGAAGCGCGGAATCGATTCCGGTTCATCCTCAATGGCCATCTCGATCGAACTGTGAAACGGCGGGAACGGTTCGGGTTGATCGTAGTAGCGGCTCCAGAGCGTCGTGATCGCGCCTTCCCACTCGAATATCGCGGGTCGATTCGCCATCTTGCCCGTCCGCGCGTGCAGAATCGGGCGCCCTGTCGAGGTATCCGTGACGCGCAGATACCAGCTCAAGGTCTCGAGTCCGGTCGACGGCATCGGATGACTCACGATCGCCGTAACCAGCGCCCCTTCCGGAGTCAATGAGCAACTCGCCCATCGGGTTGCATGCCCCTCAGGCGAATATGGAAGCGGCGCGGGGAAACTCCAGACCGGACCGCCCCACATCGCCAGACTGTGCATCCCCGTCCAATCCGTGTTTTCCCGCTGCATCCATGTCAGCGCGACCCGATCCGACGACGCGCTGATCGACAGATCTCTCGCCCGGCAAGCCGCCGAGGCGTCGACCGGATCATCCGCAGGCACGAACATGTCGGTCATGAACCGTCCGTCGCACAGCGGTGCATCGAATCCCATCAGAGCCGCCGCGGTCGCCGCGATGTCGATGGTTTCATAGGAGGTATCGACACGGATGCCCTGCGGCGTATCGGGTCCGAGCACGAGACAGAATGTGCGCCTGCAGCCGCGGCAATTGCAGCCGTGATGGTGATACCCACCATGAGCGTCGTCGTGTCGACCGTGATCGGTCGTGACGATCAGCGTCGTCGAATCGCGATAATACGGCTGCGCCTGAATCTCGCGCCAGATGCCGGCAACGAACTCATCCGCCTTGCGCACCGAGTATTCATACCCGTCCCAGCCTCCGTGATGGCCGCGCTGATCGATCTGAGCCAGGTTGATCAGCATGAGATCCGGCTGGCGTCCACGGAGTTCTTCGAGCACCGCCCGATAGACGATCATATCCTTGTGAGGGGCTTCGACCGGCCAATTCAGTTCCATCTCGGGGAATCGGATCACCGAGCCATATGCCGGGCCATAGAGCGGGTGGTGGCTCGAGGCCATGGTGGAGCACTCGCCGTATTTGCCGTAAAGCTGCACGCATCGGTCCGCGGATTCGGACAGCGGGATGCCCTGCAGTTCGAGATGCCGGCGGTAGTATTCGAAGATTGTCGGATTTTCAGGAAAAATGTTCGAGACGGGGTATTTGTTGTTCCCCTGCATCATCCAGCTTCCCGTGGTCATCGCGATGTGAGCCGGCAGCGTGACAGGATTCCCCGTGTTGATGCAGTCCGTGTCGAGACAGCCCCGGGCGGCCAGAAACTCCGTCATGTTCGGCGCGCGCCCGACTGTTCCCGGATCGAACCCATCCGAGACTCGAACCCCGTCCAGAACCAGAACGATCACATGACGGGTGGCAAATTGCCGACCCGAGGTTGACGCTGCCGTCTCCGTCTTGCGCCGACAGTCTCGGAACACCGGACTCACTTCGGACTTGTTGCACCCGGCACTCGACTGACCGGGATTGGGCTGTCCGGGAGTGCCCGCCATCGACACGATCCAGTCCAGTCCCGTATCCGAATCGGTCCAGGAATTCCGGTGAATCCCGTCGTTCCAGAAACGCTGGGGCAACGGGGGGAAGAAGAGTGCGGGAGCGGACAGCTCCGTCAGCGGCTCCCCGAACATCCCCGAAGCGACGATCGAGTCGATGGGAACTCCGGTGGAATCTTCGAGCAGACAGGTGAACCCCTCCATTGCCGTCAGGATGCATTCCGAGGAGGTGTCGTCGGCATCCGAGATCACCAGGAAACCGCCGGGGGCAATCGTGCTGGCCGGGGGTATCACGAGCGGATCATTCTCCCAGGCCGATTCCTCGAGTCCTTTCGACCAGGTTCGGATCGACCATCCTGAGACGTCGATCGGAACGGATGACACATTGGCGAGTTCGACCCAGTCGGGCGCTCCGGTCCAGATCTCGTTGATGAGAATACCGGAGGACGCGTCGCCATGAACGAGCCCGGGCAGGCTCATGACGAGGA
This sequence comes from uncultured bacterium, assembly GCA_937951895.1. Classification (GTDB taxonomy): domain Bacteria; phylum CSSED10-310; class CSSED10-310; order CSSED10-310; family CALFER01; genus CALFER01. The sequence goes on along the minus strand of CALFER010000035.1, from coordinate 1,798 downwards.
TTGTGAGTGCGCGCGCGATTCGACTGAGCATCCTGGAATCCCCTCCCTGTCTGCAATAAGGAGGCCGACCGGGAGGAAACCAGTGCGAGGAAAAAAGTGGGATGTCGCGGGCAGGTCTATCGCTGATGAGTGAATTTAGATAATCATTAATTTTCAAGCAGTTACAGGGCGATCTCTCTTCATATGGAGTTAAAGTGTGGAATTTTTCAGGAAATTTCCGTGAGAGACTATTGCTTTTATGAATAATTCCGCCCATAATGCGGCTCATGAACCAGATCACCGAAGTCGAACTCAAAAACCTAGGCAAGAACATCAAACGATTGCGGAAGTCGCTGGGGATGAACCAGACCGCACTCGCAACACAGGCATCCACTCGTCCCACGACGATTTCGATGCTCGAAAACGGCCTGAATCCGAACCCGGGATGGGATTTGCTGGACCGGGTATCGCGGGTACTGAAGACATCGATTCATCAGTTGACGATGCCGCCGACGAGCACGGTTTCGCAGACGGATGATGACATGATCCCGCCGGACGGGCTGGTGGATCTGATGTTGCATGAGGAGCGGTTTTTGCATCCGTCCGAGGATCGGATATCGCTCGAGGAGCTTCAGTGGCTCAAGCGGCTTCCGGTCACGGATGACAGCCCGTTCATCGCCGAGGAATATCTTTTGATTCTGAGGCATTTCCGGATTCTCCGCAAGTTCAAATCCCGCTGATGCCCGATCGGTCTGGCGTTTAAACGGACAGGTCTGGTGTGTTCGTTTAACCGGTGTTGATTTTTACATGCTTCAGAGCATGGTTTCATACATTCGAGTGACTTTGCCTGTTTTCGCCGCAGAAATGCATCTGGAGTCGGGAGGCTTCGGCAAATGCCTGTTCAGACGAAATTCATCGGCCGCTATTCGATTGTCTCGGAACTTGGACGCGGAGGCATGGGTGTGGTGTATCGGGCGCAGCACATGGATTCCGGCAGGATTGCCGCCCTGAAAACACTCACGGCCTTCACCGGCGACCGCATCTCCTGTCTCAGACGCGAAATCCAGGCCCTGTCGCATCTCGACCACCCCTCCATCGTCAAAATTTACGATCATGGCATCCAGGATTCGATCCCGTGGTATGCCATGGAATTTCTGGAGGGAGAGATTCTCCGCAATCATTGTCTGAGCGCGACTTCTGACCTCGATGGATCCTGGTGGACGCACTCGCTGGGCCGATCGCGCAGGAAGCCGATCGCGCGCTCAGCCCGCGCGTCGTCTGATCGGCATCGGGGTGTGTCTCCGATGAAGAGTCTGAAACCGGTTCTGAACATCATGCATGATGTTTGCGATGCCGTGTCCTTCATGCATGGCGAGGGCATTGTTCATCGGGATCTGAAACCGGAGAACATTCTGATTCGTCCCGATGGAACCCCGGTGCTGATGGATTTCGGTCTGGCGGCATTCGGGATGGGCAGGTCCAATCGCGAAGTGCTGGATCTGCTGAAACCCGGCATGGGAACGCTGCTGTACATGGCACCGGAACTCTTCCAGGGAGAGAAAGCGGATTGCCGCTCGGATCTGTATGCGATCGGCTGCATGCTCTACGAGCTGCTCACGGACCGCCTCCCGATCGACGGCGCGGATCCGGCCTCGATTCAGCAGCAGAAACTGACGCTGTCCATCACACCGCCTTCTCGACTGCACCCGTCGATCCCTTCCGAACTCGATGCGCTGATCATGAATCTGCTCGAACCGGAGCCGGCACGCCGGATCGGCTATGCGACGGATGTCCGGTCAGCGCTTCGTGCGCCCCGAGC